>CAVSVA010000006.1:0-43067 GCA_963731245.1 uncultured Bacteroidota bacterium | reverse complement strand
TATCTTTCCGCATCAAGCGCTGCCATGCAGCCGCTGCCGGCAGCAGTAATTGCCTGCCTGTAAATTTTATCCTGCACATCGCCGGCTGCAAAAACACCGGCAATATTTGTTTTACCTGATCCTGCAATGGTTTTAATATAACCTGCTTCATCCATATTAATCCAATCTTTAAATATGCTGCTGTTTGGTTCATGGCCAATAGCAACAAAAAATGCGTTCACAGCAATGGTTTCCTCTTTCGCCGGTTTTAATATTTTTTATTTTAACGCCTTCCACTTTATGCTCGCCAAGCACTTCAACTGTTTCGGTGTTCCATAAATTTTTATGTTTGATGTATGCTTCACTCTATCCTGCATCACTTTACTTGCACGCATTCCAGCTTCATCTTTGCGCACCAGCATGTGCACGGTTGAGCATAGTTTAGAAAGATATAAAGCTTCTTCACACGCTGTATCTCCGGCACCTACAATAGCCACTTCTTTATTGCGAAAGAAAAATCCATCGCAAACGGCGCAGGCGCTAACGCCATAACCATTTAAGCGCTGCTCGCTTTCAAGGTTCAGCCATTTTGCAGATGCGCCTGTTGCAATAATTACTGCATCCGCTTCAATTAGTTTTTCTTCATCAATCCAAACTTTATGAACATCTCCTGAAAAATCAACCTTTGTTGCAAGGCCGTACCGAATATCTGCGCCCATACGCTTTGCCTGTTTTTCAAAATCAATCATCATTTCAGGACCCTAAAAGCCATCTGCATAACCCGGATAATTTTCTACTTCTGTGGTTATGGTTAACTGTCCGCCGGGTTGTATGCCCTGGTATAAAACAGGTTTCATATTTGCCCGGGCTGCATAAATGGCTGCCGTATAACCTGCCGGCCCTGAACCTATGATTAAGCAATGAACTTTTTCGACCATAATTTTTTTGCTGATTTAAATGATTATCCTCTGGTTTAATACTTGCCTTTGAAACTATAAAATTTAAAGCCTTAAGCTTTATTTTGAAAACCTGCATTATGCTGCCACAAAATTCTGCAGTTGAAGTGTGCGACGCAACGAAGCATCATAGCAATTCATCTGCTGGTTACATAAAAATTACACCGGAAAATTAACGTGTAATGTTTATGGTTAAAGCAAAAATAATAAACAGCTTTTACTTTGGGATGTTGATGCTTTTGTACTGCGCTGCATAACCGCAAAATACGCCAAGTGCATTGTTGCTGATGTTGCCTGCAACTTTTATGGGCGATGAAAAGGGATTGCCGTTGGATTGATAAGCATACTCCCAGGTGCGCCAGAAATCCACGTGGCTTTATCTATATCGCAGAATTTAAAAACGATGCTGTCTCCGCGATGAAAGAAACCAAAATCATCGCTGTTTATTTTAAGCGAATCATTTTTATTGTAACCCTGCGGAATTTGAAAAGTATAATCGGTGCCATCGGTAACCTGGTCATCAAAAGCAGAAGTATAACCGGGATAAAAAGGCTGGCCGTTTACGCTGGTAAAATAACGCACATAATCGCCAAGCCCGGGCGGATCGTGAAATAAACCATACAATACGCAACGCGATGTATCTGGGTTATCTGGCGCCGTTTTCCACCAGAGCGAATCGCAGGTTTTGCGCAGCAATGGAATAGTGGTGGTTGCAGTATAAACCGAGCTATCTGGCAGTTGAATTTTTAAATTATATGCTGTATTAAAACTGCCTAATAAAACCTGCGAAGGATCACTTAAATTAACCGTGTAATAATAAAATTTTAAGCCTGTGGAATCAGTATAATTATATTCTGATAATTGCACCGTTTTGTTTGCCGTGCTAATTGTAACAATAGCATTGTGCACAAACGATGCGGCTAATTGCTGCGGTGTTATGGTGCTGAAATAATTGAGCGAATTAGAAAGCACAACCAATGGCGGCTGATAATTTTCTATGCTTCCATCTACAACAAGTTTTGCAGGCTGGTTGTTAACTTTAAGAACGATGGTGCGTTCGCAGGAAAAAAACAGAACTGCCAAAAACAAATAATATAAGCGTTGAAATTGCATGAGCAATACAAATGTATTTGTTGATGATGAATGCAGCCTGTAAAAAGATATTTATATTGTTATATGAAATTTAAATTTATCAGCATTGGCAAAACGCATAACGATGATTTAAAAAAAGCGATTGAAGATTTTACAAAACGCATCAATAATTATTATAAAACCGAATGGATTATTATACCACCATTAAAAAATGCAGCTTCGCTTTCAATACATAATTTAAAAGAAAATGAAGCGCAGGTTTTGCTAACGAAAATTAATACAAATGATTTTTTGATTTTATTAGATGAAACAGGCAAACAGTTTTCATCAACAGAACTGGCAGATTTTATTGCTCAAAAAACAAATGCAGGCGTGCAATCGCTGGTGTTTTTAATTGGCGGCGCTTTTGGCGTAAACGATGAAATTAAACAACGTGCAAATTTTACATGGAGTTTATCAAAGCTTGTTTTTCCGCACATGATGGTGCGTTTAATTTTAGCAGAGCAGGTTTACCGTGCATGCACTATTTTGCGCAACGAAAAATACCACCATATATAAGATGCTTGATGTTAGATGTACGATGTAAGATAAAACGACTTAAACTAAATCACTAATATGGCCTTTAGCATAACAATCATAATTATAATTGTAACAGCAGTTATTTCTTTTATAGCTTTTCGGGATCATGCTTTAATGGATAAATTAATTTTTTATCCGCCAGATATTGCGCAGCGCAAACAATGGTATCGCTTTTTTACCAACGGATTAATTCATGCAGATATTGGTCATCTTGCTTTCAACATGCTTTCGCTGTATTTTTTTGGCGATTTGGTTAACGGCGCCTTCTCGCAAATTTTTGGCAGCAGCGGCACGCTGTTGTATTTGGTTATGTATATTTCGTCGCTGGCTGTTTGCCTCATTCCAACATATATCAGCAATAAAGAAAATTATTATTACCGAAGCCTTGGCGCATCGGGCGCAGTGTCTGCAGTTATTTTTGCAGGCATACTTTTATTTCCGCAGGCGCCGCTTAGCTTCTTTTTTCTGCCTTTGCAAATACCAGGTTTTATTTTCGGGCCATTGTATCTCATCATCACAGCGTATCTTAATAAACGCGGCGGCGGAGGCATTAATCATTCCGCGCATTTATGGGGCGCATTGTATGGAATTGCTTTTTTAATTGTGATGAGTTTTGCATTGCATACCGGGTTTAATCCAATTACAAATTTCATTCAGTTGGTTCATGGCTATTTTATAAAATAATTTTTAGCGTTTATATCACTTTCGTCAGTTGCATTACATCATATTATATTTGCCCGATAAAATAAAAAAATGAGTTTTAATACTCAACCTCAGGTTGTTTTAGATCATGTTTGCGAATTGGGTGAAGGCCCGGTTTGGGACGAAGCGAATCAACGCATACTTTGGCTTGATATAAAAAAGGGCGAAATTCATCAGCATAAAATTCATACCAATCAACACCATATTTTTAATGCAGGTGAAATGGTTGGCTGCATTGCACCAAGAGAAAACGGCGGCCTGGTTTCGGGGCTTGAAAATGGAATTGCTTTTATTGATATGGAGAAAAACATTGTGCAGCATATTATTAATCCGGAAGAAGGTTTAAACAATCGGTTTAATGATGGCAAATGTGATGCAGCCGGAAGATTTTGGGTAGGCACCATGTCAAAAAAACAAGAAGAAAATAAAGGCAATTTGTATGTAATGGAAACGGATCTTTCTGTAAAAAAGAAAATAGAAAATGTAACGCTTTCAAATGGCATTGCATGGAATGCGGATAACACCATTATGTATTATATAAACACGCCCACCAATTATATTTTTGCGTTTGATTATAACATTGAAACCGGTGACATAAATAATCAAAGAGTGGTGATTGATCTTACACACGAAAGCGGCCATGCCGATGGAATGACGATTGATGAAGAAGGAATGTTATGGATAGCATTGTATGGCGGATGGCGTGTTGCACGTTATGATCCTAACACAGGAAATTTTATACATGCAATTGAAATGCCTGTTGAAAATGTTACCTGCTGCACATTTGGCGGCGCTGATATGAACGATTTGTATATTACAACTGCAAGCCAAAATATGAGCGAAGAATTGCTGCAACAGCAGCCACATGCAGGAAAATTATTCGTTGTAAAAAATTGTGGCGTTAAAGGAATGCCTCCTCAAAAATTTAAAGGTTAATATATGAAGCTGATACGATTTGGAAACAAGAAAAATGAAAAGCCTGGTGTTATGGATGATGATAATAAACGCCGCGATGCGTCTGCATTTTTTAAAGATTGGAACAATGAATTTTTTGAAAGCGATGGGTTACAAAAATTAAAAGAAATTGATGTTTCTTCTTTGCCGCCAGTAAATGAAAATGAAAGATGGGCGGCGCCGGTTGCCAGGCCTGGAAAGGTTATTTGCATCGGTTTAAATTATTCAGATCATGCAACAGAAACCGGATTGAAGTTGCCTGAAGAGCCGATAATATTTATGAAGGCCTCCAATACAGTTGTTGGCCCTTATGATAACATCATCATACCTAAAAAAAGTATAAAAACAGATTGGGAAGCTGAGCTGGGTTTTGTTATAAAAAAAGAAGTTCGTTATCTTGAAGATATTAATGATGCAAAAAATTTTATTGCAGGCTTTGTGCTTGCCAATGATATTTCGGAAAGGGCATTTCAAATTGAACGAGGTGGCCAATGGACGAAAGGAAAATCATGCGATAATTTTTGCCCGTTAGGACCGTATCTTGTTACCGCTGATGAAATTGAAAACGTGCAGCAGTTGCGGCTTACTTTAAGCGTAAATAACAAACAAATGCAAAATGGCAACACAAATAAAATGATCTTTAATGTAAATTATATCATTCATTATGTATCTCAATTTATAACGCTTGAAGCGGGTGATGTTATATTAACCGGAACGCCGCCGGGCGTTGGTATGGGCCAGAATCCGCCTCAATATTTAAAAGCCGGTGATGTTGTTGAACTTTCAATTGAAGGGCTTGGCACGCAAAAGCAGGTTTGTATAAATGCGTGATGATTTATGTTGGCTTATACACTTCAAACCCTTACTTTTGCAGCCTTAATTTTTTCGGGAGGTAGTTCAGGCCGGTAGAATACCTGGTTTGGGACCAGGGGGTCGCAGGTTCGAATCCTGTCCTCCCGACAATACAGTAAATTAACTTTTACTTTAAAGCCTGCAATTAATAGATTGCGGGCTTTGTAATTTTTACACTTTACCTTATTTACCCGTTCAACGAGAGTTTTTCACTTGTTAAACGTATATCTTAGTTGTGAAGCTGGCTTCAAAAGTTTATTAACTAAATTAAGAAGTTATAAGAAAGAACCACCAGATTTATAAACGATGCAAAACTGACCATATTAAAATAATACATCTCAATTTTATTTAACTTCGGTTACGCTTTTCTTCGTATACTTAACCGTAAATCTTGCAACCAATAAAAGCATTAGTATTGAGATGAATTTTAAAGCTGTTAAAGTGTACTTGGTAAAATCTTTTCGCGAACAGGATAGCGGCAGCCTGAATGCAATTTTTTTATTTAATACTCAAGCAGTATTAAATAAATACTTTCCAACTACTGGTTCCACTGCTGCAGGAAAAGCAGCAATTAAAAAACTAAACGATAAGCTTGGTAAGGAAATGGAAAAATGATATAAATTCTGCTAACGATAAATTCAGTGATTGGTTAGTTCAATAATTTTTAAATAATTTACCGCATTAAAACAAACACTATGGGTTCACAAGCAATTCAAAGCAAACTTTGGGGACAACGCGTTAAAGACTGGTCAACAATCCAGGAGCCAACCGCAATTAAATGTTATGAACATGCACTTGATTTTCTTCAACCAAAACCCTCTGATAAAATTTTGGATGTTGGATGCGGCTCAGGATTATTTGTAAACATGGCTGCAAAAACAGGCGCAGAAGTAACCGGCTTTGATGCCACTGAACAACTTATTGAAGAAGCAAAAGCCCGCAACCCTTCTGTAGAGTTTTTAACAGGTGATATGGAAGAACTTCCATTCAATGATAACATGTTTGATGTTGTTTGCGGCTTTAATTCTTTTCAATATTCAGCTAATGTAAAAAATGCATTGCTCGAAGCAAAGCGTGTTTTAAAAGATAAAGGAAAATTAATTGCAATGATTTGGGGCGATAAAGAAGATTGCGAAGCAGTAACTTATTTAAAAGCACTTGGTAGTTTATTACCGCCGCCGCCACCCGGCGCTCCCGGTCCTTTTGCGTTAACAGAAAATCATTTGCTTGAAACTATTTTAGAAGAAATTGGTTTGAAGATTTTAGACAGCACTGACGTTGATTGTATTTGGGATTATCCGGATATAGAAACAGCAATTAAAGGCTTGCTTTCTTCAGGACCTGCTGTAAGAGCCATTGAAAATGCAGGATATGAAAAAGCATATCGAAATGCTTTAGAAGATGCGCAGAATTATATTAAAACTAACGGGCAAATAGTATATAACAACAAATTCAGAATTGTGATTTCAGAAAAATAAGATTAGCATGCAACCACTATACAAGTATTGGCTAAATAAATAAATTTATCAAATCGATCATTTTCAATTTTTTATTTATAAAGCCGCAGGTTTCAAGATGTTAAACACTCTATTTTAATCTGGTAAAAATATAATTCTACTCTAAGGCCGTGATTATTCTGCTTTATTGATAAGAAAAAATTAATGAATTGATTTTTTTTGTTGAATAATGCAAGCGCTTTAATTAATATGGTTAATATTATGTTTGCGTACAACATTGTTCATGTTAATTACTTATCTTTGTTTTTCAATTGAGCTGTACAAGCATATTTAAGATAAATCTTCTCTTTACTTAAAAAGTAAAATTTAGTCTTCTCTACTTCTGTTTCTACTTCACTCAACATTAATTAACTAAACAAAAAATTTGTTTTTTATGAACATTTATGTATCTAATCTAAGTTTTCACACAAGTGAGGCAGATTTAAAAGATTTATTTTCAAAATTTGGTACAGTTACTTCAGCCAAAATTATTATGGACAGGGAAACCAACAGGTCGCGTGGATTTGCTTTTATAGAAATGCCATCAGAAGAAGAAGGTAATAAAGCAATGACTGGTTTGAACAATAAAGAAATTGAAGGCCGTGCACTTTCTGTTTCTCTTGCAAAAGAAAAAGAAGATCGCTCTGGCGGAAGAAATTCTTTTTCACGCTCAAACAACAAACGCTTATTTTAAATAAATATTAATGGCTGAAAAACTTACATCATACATACCTGTTTGGACTAAATATTTATCTGCTATAAGAATCTTACTTAAGAAATCTGCGGCAGGTGAACAGGTGCTTGGCATGAACCAAAGTGATTTTGACAGGGCTGCCGGCTTAAGAAAATCAGGTTACAGGTTTACAATAAATTTTGTAAACAACAAGCCAGATGCCTTATTCAGCGGCAATAATTTTGTGCAGTCATTTATATCTGTTTTACAAAGCGATGGAACAATACGGGAGCTTCTTTCCAGCAATAATTATTCTTTCGTATTTACAAGCAAATATCAATTACAAATAAAAAACAACGGACTGTTGGAACAAGCAGCATTGCCTGCATTGGAGGAAGAAATTTCATCAAATTAACAGCCGTTACTTACAGCTATTAAGCTATTAAAAAGATCTATTTTGAATTTTAAAGATTTAACATTGATTGCGCCTTTATTAAAAGCGCTGCAATCGCAAAACTACATTGAGCCCACACCCATTCAGCAAAAAGCAATACCGGTAATATTACAACAAAAAGACCTGCTGGCATGTGCGCAAACAGGCACCGGTAAAACCGCAGCTTTCGCACTGCCCATTCTTCAATTATTAATTCAGCAAAAAGAAAAAAGTGCAACCTCTAACATCAGGGCTTTAATACTTACACCAACCCGTGAACTGGCAATTCAAATTGAAGAAAGTTTTACGGCTTATGGTGCCTATTGCAACTTAAAACATCTTGCCGTTTATGGCGGTGTTTCCCAGTTTCACCAGGTAAAAAAATTACAGCAGGGTATTGATATACTTATTGCAACACCTGGCCGCTTGCTCGATCTTATTATGCAGCGTTATATTTCTTTGCAACAAATACAAATGTTTGTGCTGGATGAAGCTGATCGCATGCTTGACATGGGTTTTATAAATGATGTGCGCAAAATTGTTGCGAAGTTGCCTGCTCAAAGGCAAACATTATTTTTTTCAGCAACAATGCCAACAGAAATTGTACGGCTGTCACAGAATATTTTAAATAATCCTGTTAAGATAGAAGTAACACCAGTTTCATCAACAGCAGCAACAGTTGAACAGGCTGTATATTTTGTTGAGAAAGAAGATAAAAGATCATTGCTTATTCATCTGTTAAAAAATCACCAGATTGAATCTGCTTTAGTTTTTACCGAAACAAAATTTGGCGCAGATAAATTATGTAAGGCTTTGCAAAGAGAGCAAATAAAAGTGCAGGCAATACATGGTAATAAATCGCAGTCAGAAAGACAAAGAGCATTGCAAAATTTCAAGGATAAAAACATAAGCGTATTAATTGCAACAGACATTGCATCAAGAGGAATAGACATTGAAAGCCTCTCGCATGTTATTAATTTTGAATTGCCAAATGTTCCTGAAACATATGTGCACCGCATTGGCCGAACAGGGCGTGCAGGCGCCAGTGGCAAAGCAATTTCTTTTTGCGGTATGGAAGAAAAATCGTTGCTGCGTGATATTCATAAATTAATTGCGCAATCTATTCCGGTAATGCAAAATCATCCGTTTCAAATGAAGGATGCAGGGCTATCATTACCAGCACAATCTCTTATACATCATCGCTCATTAAGCGGCAGAAGAGGTAAAGTTTTTATGCAGCGATAATAGCATCTATCAATTTAAAAATTCATGGCAGTTATCATAACATTTTTTTTAACGCATTGGTTTCTTTCATTATTTTTTCATTCATTTTTTCTTCACCGTTATGCTTCTCACCAGATGTATACCGTAACTAAAAAATGGGAAAAAATATTTTATCTCTCAACCTGGTTTGTGCAGGGTTCATCTTTTTTAGTGCCACGTGCTTATGGCGTATTGCACAGAATGCATCACACTTACAGCGATACAGAAAAAGATCCGCATTCACCGCATTTTTTTAAAGATGTATGGCACATGATGTTTCATACAGCCCTTATTTTTCGGGCATTTGTAAAGGGTAAAAAACTTCCTGATAAAGAATTTACAAAAGAATACCTGCCGCAGTGGAACAGGCTTGATAAAATAGGCCACCACATTATTACAAGATTAATATTTGGTGCCGTTTACGTTACAATATATATTTTATTTGCACCCAATGCCTGGTGGTTTTTGTTATTGCCTGTTCATTTTTTAATGGGCCCGATACAGGGCGCTGTTGTAAACTGGTGTGGCCATAAATACGGTTATAGCAATTATAATAATGGTGATCGCTCAAAAAACAGTTCACCCTGGGGTATTTTATTAATGGGCGAATTATTTCAAAACAATCATCATCATGCAAAAAATAATGCAAACTTTGCACGCAGATGGTTTGAGTTTGATCTAACTTATTTTATTATGATAATAATGCACAGGCTAACAATTATAAAATTAATAAGCGTGCCTGTTATAAATAAAAAACATGATAAACATGCAGGATTTAAGAGCCGGTAAATCAGGTTATACACAATGCCTTGCCTGCATGAATTGCGAAATTACATTTACTGATTTTTAGCTATATTCAGGCAGTAAAAAACATACATTAATAAATAAAAAAAGCACACTTTATTTAATATGGCAAAATCAAAAGAAACATTTAATAAAAAAGAAAAAGAAAAAAAAAGATTAAAGCAACGGCAGGATAAACAGGAGAAAATGGAAGAGCGAAAAGCTAATGCAAAAAAAGGCAGATCGCTGGAAGATATGATGGCATATATTGATGAGAATGGCAATCTTTCTTCTGCACCGCCAGACCCGAGAAAGAAAAAACAGTTTAAGCAGGAAGATATGCAAACCGGCATTCCTAAACGTGCCGAAGAAGAACCGGATGCAGTAAAAGAAGGAATAATTAGCTTTTTTAACGATGCAAAAGGATATGGATTTATAAAAGATATTAAAACACAGGAAAGTATTTTTGTGCATGCCAGCCAGCTTACTGAACCGGTAAAGGAAAATAATAAAGTAAGTTTTATGACAGAGCAAAGCGCAAAAGGGCTTACCGCTATAAACGTAAAAAAAATCAGTTAACTTAATTACTATTTAAATATGACAAGCGAACAAATTGAAAAGTTTTTTTCATCAGATATAAAGATGAATGCGGTTATTCGCATTAGCTTTAAAACACGCAACACTGTACAGGGTATTTTTATTCAAACGCCAGATATGCAGGAATTGAAATTGAAGAATTTCTGGCGCATCGTATCTGAAGCAAATTATGAACAGTGGAAAAAAACACAGGATTATAATTTATGCCGCATGTTTAATGGCGCAGAATTTACAAAGTTGGCAATTGCCTGAGTAAAGCGTCATCAGCTTATAAACTAAAGTTATTTCGATAATTATTGTTGAAATAACTTTTGCGCGTTTATACATGCCAGCAATTTATTAGCATAAAATCGCCATCGTTATTCAACTTACTATTTAGCAGCTAACAAAAATTTCAATTCTGTTTATGCAGGTTATCTGGCTGCGTTTGTTCTGTATTTTCCTTTGCGCGGAAAAAGCATTTCAGTAATAAAAATAAGTATTAAACTAAGCACGGTGGTTGCAGTTACTTTTCCTATAAAAAATAAAAAATCACCAAACTCCATCCATTCAATAAATACAAGTAATGCTATGTGTAAAAAAGTAAGTATAAGCACATAGGTTGCATACGAGCCCCAGCCCATGCTTTTTACAGAAGGTTCAGCAAAGCTTAATTGCGTTGTTTCCTGTGGTATCAAAAGGTTTAATAAAAATGGCCGCAGGTAAGCAATAAGCACGCATGGCGCTGTGTGCAAACCGGGTGTGCCGCTAAAATAATCGAAGGTTAAACCAAACACAAATGCCAGCAACATTAAACCTGCACGGTTAATATTAAATGGCAACCATAAAATAAACAGAAAATAAATATATGGTTTTACAAACTGATGCAGGGGCGGCACTTTATTAAATACATACACCTGCACCAGAATAAATAATATAAAACGAATTATATTTTTCAGCAGGTTCGTCATTTCTCTTTTGGTGTTTTTGCTTCCAGATCTTTTTGCTCGGCCCAAATCATATTATCAACCAAATAGGCATATTGAAGGCTATAAAAATCAGTTGAAGTTTTTATTTTAAGTTCATAAAAACCGCTGGCCGGATCACCCTGTATGGCAGCAATTGTTCCTATCATAATACCTGCGGGATAACTGCCAGATAAATTACTTGTAAGTATGCTGTCACCAATTTTTACTTTCGCAGATTTTGGAATATTATGCAGCGTAACATAGCGCGGATCTTTTCCATCCCAATCAACAAGACCGGTATAAAAATCTTTTTTCGTCATGGCGCTTACTTTTGTATTGCGGTTAAGCAAACTCATCACACGGCAGTAATTTTCACTCACCAAAATTACTTTGCCAACAATGCCCTGCGGGCCAATAACACCCATATCTGCTGTTACACCCTGTTTTGCGCCCCGATATAATGTGAGATAATTATTTTGATCTGATACATCATTGTTCACCACTTTGGCCGGCAAAAATTTAAACTTGCGCACACGGCCTAAAGTATCTTTTAATAAAGAATCAATTTTTATTACCGTTGATGTATCAGGGCTTTCAAAACTTGATTTTAATAAACCGCGCAATTCAGCATTTTCAGCAGCAAGCGCTTCATTTGTTTTTTTAAGCCTGAAATAATATTCTATGCCGTTGTATTGTGCGCCAACTTTTCCTGTTGTTTCATTAGCGATGTTGGAGAATATAACCTGGTAAGTTTGATTATAACGAATAAGAATGCCAAGAGAAACCCCCATTAAAATAAGGAATAAAAAAAAGTTGAAAAACTGGCGTATAAAAGCAATGATGTTGCGCATAGAAGCCCCCTCCCGGCCTCCCCCTGCAGGGGAGGAGAAAGAAAAAAATCATAGAACATTCATTTCTTTCAACCTTCTTAAAATTTAAAGTTTTTTAAAAAGAGCATGCTCTCATAAAGCCCCTCTGCAGGAGGGGTTTGGGGAGGCTTCATTTTACTTCATTACAAAAGGATAACGCTGATAATTCTTCAACGCCAATCCTGTTCCTCTTACAACACTAATCAGCGGATCTTCTGCAATATGAACAGGCAGTTTTATTTTCTGACTTAAACGTTTATCTAAACCACGAAGCAATGCACCACCGCCGGTTAAATACAAACCTCTGCGATAAATATCCGCAGCCAATTCAGGTGGTGTTGTTTCTAAAGCTTTTAAAATAGCTTCTTCAATTTTAAAAATTGATTTATCCAATGCTTCAGCCACTTCCTGGTAACTTACCATAATTTGTTTTGGAATACCGGTAACCAAATCACGGCCATTTACAGGCATATCTTCAGGCGGCGTTTCCAAATCTTTCATGGCAGCGCCAATTGTAATTTTAATTTGTTCTGCAGTACGTTCACCAATTAATAAACTGTGATAGCGGCGCAGTGCTTCCATAATATCAGCCGTAAATTCATCACCGGCAATGCGTATGCTTTGATCGCACACAATACCTGCAAGTGCAATCACCGTAATGCCTGTTGTGCCGCCGCCAATATCAATAATCATATTACCAACAGGTTCTTCCACATCAATACCAATACCAAGCGCAGCGCTCATGGGTTCATGAATCAAATAAACTTCTGTTGCACCTGCTTGTTCAGCACTGTCACGCACTGCACGTTTTTCAACTTCTGTTATGCTTGAAGGAATACAAATTAACATCCTCCACCTTGGAGCAATCCATGGTTTTTTTGGATGGATCATTTTGATCATTTCTTTTATCATCAATTCTGCGGCGTTAAAATCAGCAATTACACCATCTTTCAACGGGCGAACTGTACGAATACTTTCATGTGTTTTTTCGTGCATCATCAAAGCACGTTTTCCAACAGCTAAAACTTCTTTTGGATTGTTTCGGTTTAAAGCAATTATAGATGGTTCATTCACCACCACTTCTTCATTATGTATGATCAGGGTATTTGCGGTGCCAAGATCAATCGCAATTTCCTGTGTAAAAAAATTAAAAAGTCCCATTATATATTTAGTTACTTATGTTATTGTAATGGCGCAAAGGTGTACGAAATAATTTGAATTTACAAAGTGGTTATTCAAGTGTTTTAAACTGTTTTGTTAATATGTTGATAAGTAAAAAGCCAAAAGCAAAATTTAAAAATGCAGCTTCAAATTAACTTGTTTTATTTTTCAAAAAATTAATTTGGTAACCAGCTGTAGAATTTCAATTAAACACGGTTGCGTCGCAACACTGCAACTGCATAAATTCTGTTGAGCAAAGTGAAAAGCTAAAACTAAATTCACGTTCTGTTTTTGCTTTTAATTTTTTTTACTTTTTAAGCTTCAAATTCATACCCAATATCATTTCTAAAATACATTCCATCAAAATGAATATTTTCTAAAACATTTTTTGAAAGTTGCACTGCATCGGCAATTGTTGCGCCAAACGATGTTACAGCTAAAACTCTTCCGCCATTTGTAATAACTTCTTTTTTATCATTCAGTTTTGTTCCTGCATGAAAAATAATTGAATGATCAAATTGCCCAATCGCTGAATTATCAAACTGAATAATTTTTCCTTTTTCATAATCACCCGGATAACCTTTGCTTACTGCAACAATAGTTGCGCAAGCTCTATCATCAAACTCAATAACAACATCTTTTAATGTATTATTATGCATCGCTAAAAATAATTCAACAATATCATTTTTTAATCGCGGCATTACCACTTCAGTTTCAGGATCGCCCATGCGGCAATTGTATTCAATAACAAAAGGTTCATCATTCACTTTTATCAAACCAAAAAAAATAAAGCCATTATAAATAATATTTTCTTTTTGCAAACCTTGTATGGTTGGCTCAATAATTTTTGTTTCAATTTTTTGCATGAAATCATCCGTTAAAAATGGCAACGGACTAACGCAACCCATGCCGCCTGTATTTAAACCAGTGTCGCCAATACCAATACGTTTATAATCTTTTGCATGGCCGATGATTTTATAATTTTTTCCATCAGTTAAAACAAAAACGCTTAGTTCAATGCCATCTAAAAATTCTTCAATTACAACCTTGCTTGATGCTTCGCCAAACTGTTGATTGATGATCATTTCTTCAAAAGCATTCAATGCATCTTCAGTTGTTTGCGCAATAACAACGCCTTTGCCTGCAGCCAAGCCATCCGCTTTTAAAACAACAGGCAAAGTATGTTGCTGAATATATTTTTTCCCTTCTTCAAAATTTTCTTTTGTAAACTCAGCATACGCAGCCGTTGGAATATTATTGCGCTGCATAAACTTTTTTGAAAAGGCTTTACTGCCTTCAAGTTGCGCACCATTTGCAGATGGTGCAATAATTATAATGTTTTTTGTTTCATCATCATTTGAAAAAAAATCGTAAATACCTTTTACCAACGGTTCTTCCGGCCCAACAACAATCATCTCAATATTATTTTCAATTGAAAATTTTTTGATGGCATCAAAATCATTAACACTAATATTTATATTTTTTCCGTGTTGTAATGTGCCTGCATTGCCTGGCGCAATAAATAATTGTGAGCAATGTTTGCTTTGTACAATTTTCCATGCGAGTGCATGTTCACGGCCGCCGCTGCCTAATAAAAGAATGTTCATAGTTTAATTGTGCGGCGAATGTAATTGGTTTTGGATTAAAATTTTAGAAGTGAGAGATAGGAAGCAGAAGTAAAAAATTAGTGCTGCAGCTTTTTTAAAAGCATTTCTTTCCTGCTTCTTGAAACATCAATGTTTGAGATATCAGTCATTGTTAAATAACCGCAATTCAGCTTGTTCTCTTTCAACACCATTATCGGTAATAACACAAAAAATAATTAGATTATATCCATCCATACCTGATTGCTTTAATAATAAGTTCACTGGTATTGCTGAGATTTTTTTTATGCAGCATATTTTTACGATGCGTATCAACGGTTTGCTTGCTGATGTTTAAAACATCGCTTATCTCCTTACTCATTTTACCTTCAATCAAAAGCGTAAGTATTTGCTTTTCCTTACTTGTGAATTCATCTTTATTTTCAATAAAAATATTTTTTGAACACACATCTAAAAATGATGGCTCATCATCCATTAAATAAGATATGAGGCTGTTTCTACAGCTCTTTTTAGAAATTTTTTCAGCAAAAATCAAAATGTATGAAAGCTTTAGGGTAGAAATTGGGCATGTGTATGGAAACGTGATAGGTGAAGAAATGGCGCTTGTGAGGCTTACAGATAATCATTGGTAGAATTTTAAGCTTTGCAATTTTAAATTAAATAATCTCTCAGGTTTTTAGATAATAATCAAAATGCTAAGATAAACACCTGGCAGGTTTAAAATTCTTTATACTCAAACACAGAAGATTTTGTAATACAAGCGGTGAGGGCTGTTTCTACAGCTCTCTTTTATTTAAAAGTGAAAATAACCCGGGTGAAATTCTTTTCATATTAGCGAAATAGTTTTCATTAGCATTTCTTTTCTGTGTGTGTAATATATCAATGTTTGAAGCATTACTTATAATAAAATTGCTGTTGTATTAGAGTAAGTAAAGTCATTTTTCTCCAATTATTTTTGCAATAATGTTTTTTCAACTTCGTGCCGGTAACTTCGGCTGATGGGTATTTCTATTTGCCGATTTGGATTAACTCGTTTCCTGCTCTGCTTTTTAAGCGTTGCTAAAATTCATTCTTATTTTAAAGGTTAATTTGTAGTTTTAGGTGCATAAATTTTTATGTGCCCAAAACTATATAAATCCAACCCGGCTGTAACGTTTAAACTTTTTCTTATTGAACGAATATGTTTGATAACTTCTTTTTTCTTGTGCCTGCAAACCACAAATATTTTTGCACAAACTAAAACAATTGACAGCTTAAAAAAAGTATTGACATCATTACACGATACTGCGAGAATAAATTGTTTAAATACTTTAAGTAAATATTATTGTAATTACAACCAGGCCATACCGCATTATGCAAGAACAGATAGCGCAGAGTTGTGCGTTAACGAAGCTTACGCAGAAGCGGAGAATTTAAATTATAAATTAGGAATGGGTGAAGCTTATTTAAACCTTGCAGAAATAAAACTTCGCCGCTGGGATTTTTTTGGTGCGCAGAAGTACACAGAAAAAGCTATTTCCGGTTTTAAAAATTTAAATAACGAAACGGAATTGATTCAAGCTTATTCGATATTAGAAGATGTGTTTCTTTCCGAGCGAGATAATACTTCGGCCATTACCTATGCTGAAAAATTGTTAGACTATTATAAAAAAAGAAAAGATACGATTGGTGAGGCGGATGCATGGGAGGCTTTAAGCGCAAGTTATAGCTGGCAAGGAAAAAATGATAAAGCATTTGAATGTTTTAAAAATGAGTATGAGCTAACAAAAGATTTATCTGATTCAGCAAGCAGGTTAAGAACGCTTAAAAATGAACAGGGTCTTTATCAAATGGCTGGCTGGTCTGACAGCCTTGTGGCATGCACTGCTGAAATTATTGCTTATGAAAAACAAATGGGAATTGATACCGGCGGCGTAAACCAAAAAGGGTTTAAATTTTTTGTTGAAAACAAGTGGGATTCTGCTGAATATTACGACAAAAAGGAATATAAAATTATTGAAGCAAATAATAATATTGACTCAATAATTAAAAAAAGACAGATGCGGAGAAATGATATTGACCTTGCTTCAGTATATCAAATGGAAGGCCGGCACAAAGAAGCATTGCCAATGTTTATGAAAGCATTACAGTACGATAAAAAAAACAACATTGCTTTTGAAGAGTTAGAAGTGCTTCTTAATATATCCGGCATGAACATGTATGATGAAAAATATGACAACGCTATTCAGTATGCAAAAACTTTGCTTGCATTGGCTAAAAAAACACAGGCAAGTTATTATATACTTGGTGCATATGAAGTACTATGGAGAACTTATGATAAAAAGAAAGATGCTGTTAATGCTTATCGTTATTATCAAAAATATACAGCCTTAAAAGATTCTACGAATACAAGTTCATACCAAAGGCAATTATCAGTAATTAATGAACTTAATAATGAAAGATTTCAGCAGCAGAAAATAACTGCACTTGATAAAGACAATAAATTAAAAGAAGCTGCTATTGAAAAAAACCTGTTAATGAGAAACATTCTTTTGGCAGGTTTTGCTTCATTAATTTTAATTGGATTTTTTATTTACAGATTTATTAATTTAAAACACAAAAATGAAAAACATCTTCGTGAATTAGCTGAAAACGAATTGCAAATTCAAAAGCTTGAAAGCCAAAAGAAAGAAACAGAATTAAAACACCAGGCATCCCAACTGGAAATGCAAGCTCTGCGTGCACAAATGAATCCACATTTTATTTTTAATTGCCTTAATTCAATCAACAGGTTTATTATTAAGAATGATGCTGCAAAGGCAGCTGATTATTTAACCAAGTTTGCAAAGCTTATTCGTATTGTATTGCAGCAATCGGGCAAACCGTTTATTCCCCTGGAAGATGAATTGAAATGTTTGCAATTGTACATGGATTTGGAGGCATTGCGTTTTGAAAAACCATTTTATTATACTATAGATTATCATGATATTGATATTGCATCTGTAATGATACCTACTTTACTTATTCAGCCTTTTATTGAAAATGCAATCTGGCATGGCTTGCAAGGTAAAAATGATGGCAACGGTAAAATAAGTATAGACATGCATATTCAGAATAACATATTACAATGCGCCGTTTGCGATAACGGCATTGGAAGATTAGCATCTGTTATAAAAGAAGAAAAAGATGTAACAAAAAGTTCATTAGGAATTAACCTTACGCAACGTCGGTTACAGTTAATTGATCCTTCAAAACAAAATGAAGCAGGCATACAGTTCCAGGATATTAAGATTGATTCACAACTTAACAAAGGCACTTGCGTATATATAAAGATTCCGGTAAATATTGTATAAGTTTATGACAAAGGCATTGCTTATTGATGATGAAAAACATTGTATAGATAACCTGCAATGGCAGCTTAAACAGTATTGCCCTGAAATTGAAGTAGCTGCTGTTTGCTTAAATGGAGAAGATGCGCTCTATCAAATACACCTGCTTCAACCACAACTTATTTTTCTTGATATAGAGATGCCTGGCATGAGTGGTTTTGAAATGCTTGAAAAATTAACTGAAATAAATTTTGATATTGTTTTTACCACAGCTTTTAATCAGTATGCAATTCGTGCAATTAAATTCGGCGCACTCGATTATCTTATAAAACCAATTGATAAAGATGAACTGCGTACAGCCTTTGATGCATTTTTAAAACACACACAAAAAGATTCATTCAAGCAACTAAGTGCGCTTCTTACACACATAAAAAAAAGTAATGATCTTTCTTTTCAAAAAATTGCTTTGCCAACCTTACATGGTTATGAATTGATTTCTCTGAATAACATCATGTATTGCGAAAGTAAAAGCAACTATACAACTGTTTGTCTTAACAACGGGCAACAAATACTTATTTCAAGAACATTAAAAGATATTGAAGAACTGCTTAATACGGAACCTTTTTTCAGAATACATAATTCATACCTTGTTAACCTGCAATATGCCATCCGCTATATTAAAGGTGAAGGCGGATTTTTAATATTGAATAATGATGTTAGCGTACCTGTTTCAAGAAATAAAAAAGAAGAACTACTTAGGTTAATCACACATTTATCTGCCTGAGTTATAATCTCAATTCGCTAATTCCTTCCCGCAGTTTACTCAGCGGTAGTTCTATTGTATATTAATGCAAAATAGTTTTAGATATTCAAAAACTATTTTATGAAAACGATTCTTTACACTTTATTTGTTTTATCTGTATTCTCATTTGCTGCAACTGCGCAAACAAAAAACATGGAAATGAAAAAGAAGTTCAATTTCATGCAACGCTATCATCCAACCCAAAATCAAAACTTCAGAAGCCATGATCAAGATCTCTTATCTAATAGAAATAATAGATATTGGGAACAAATTAATGCACCACATAAAGACAGCAGTTTCATTCAAGACATTGAAGTTCCCAACGAAAGAAGTGTTTGGGGAACGATAGGCTTTTATAATATTGAGAGACCCAATACCATTTATTATGTGCGAACTAAAGATGATGGCTACTCATGGAAATTGGATTCTCTGCCCCTTTCAACCGATTATGGCATTAATAGCCTTTCGCCCCTTGACGCTTACACTTGCTATGCTGCAGTTGCAAATGTTTTTATTGGTGGTGGCGGCATTTATAAAACGAATAACGGCGGTGCTACATGGCGTCAGCTTTTGCCAGCTAAACTTTTCGATTCAACCTCTTATCCTGACTTTGTTCATTTTTGGGACGAAAGGCATGGCGTTGCTGTAGGTGACGGAAACGGGCCGGGAACGCCCTATTTCGAAATTTATACAACCAGCAATGCAGGCGCTACATGGCAGCGTGTTCCGGCACAAAATATACCCACCCCTAACGGTTATCCTTTCAGCCAGAATAATGATTATACAGTGGCAGGTAACAGAATATGGTTCCAGGGGTTTGACAGTAATGGAGGGCATTTTATTTATCGTTCTGATGATTATGGGCATCACTGGGCTTCCTTTCCTTTAACTGCTTCTATAACGGGTACTAACTTTATTGATTTTGCTTTTACAGATAACTTAAATGGTGTGGCTAATGGTTTTGATGATAATGGAATTACGCAAATATATTCTACACATAATGGCGGAGAAACATGGAAAAAGGTTAATTATTCAGGCACACCAATGGGCCTGTACATAACTGCTGTTCCGGGCACTGCTACTTTTGTAACTACCAGCAGCTTTGCTACCGCAGTTTTTGGCTCTTCTTACAGCAACGATAACGGTAAAACATGGACGCTTATTGACTCTGGCGCCAATGCATTGCATGATGATGTAAAATTTTTAAATTCCTGTATTGGCTGGAGTGGAGAAACTACAACATCGTCTTCTGATCGCGGTGGTATGTTTAAGTGGATAGGATTTTTACATGCAAATTCAGCAGATGATGCAATTGCTGTAACAAAAGATAATACAACTATTAAAGTATATCCCAATCCTGCAAAAGATGTAATAACAATTAATGGTTTAAATACATCAGCTAAAACAACACTTTCATTGTATAATATTTCAGGAACGCTTATTCAACAGGCAACTGCAAATGAAGCAAACCATTCATTCAATATACAAAATTTAGCAGCAGGCAGTTATTATATAAAAGTGCAATCGGGCGAAAATCTTACAACATTAAAATTTGTAAAAGAGTAACCGGCTTTAAGAAAATTCAGTGAATTGAATTTAATAATACAAACATGATAAATGTTTTACTAGTCGATATTATTTCATCAACATTAGAGTTTTATATCCATCCGTGCATAATGGCTTTACTAATAAGTTCACTTGTGTTACCAAGCTGTTTTTTATGCAACATATTTTTTCGGTGGGTATCTACAGTTTGTTTGGTAATTTTTAAAATGCTGCTGATTTCTTTACTTAATTTACCATTAATTAAAAGTTTTAAAATCTCTTTTTCTCTTGTTGTAAAATCATCCTTACTATGATAAAAGTTATTTTGCAAATCAATATCAATATAAGAGGGTTCCCCATCCATTCCAATAAAAGATAAAGTGGGTTTTCCTTCTTTTTTTAAATAGGTAATATCGGTGTGTATGCCAAGAGATCTTTGCAGCCTTCCTTTTTCATCATGTTCAATTACAATTCCCTGGTAAAGAAGTCTTACATAATCTCCATTTTTTTTGCAATAACGTACATCAAACCTCGCTTTATATTTCATTATTTTTTCTATAGGTATTTGCGATAAAAATTCTTGTATGTTTCTTCCGATAGCCAGGAAATATGGAAAGTCGTCAGGATGAATTTCTTTGGTTAAAGAAACCAGATCAAATTCAGACAGTTTACAACCATGAATAGCTTCTGCTTCTTTACTTACAACATCACATTGCAAACTGTGATAATTAAAAATGAAATAATATGAATCTCCGGCTAAAAAAAAATTCCAAAGCTTTTTATATAAGTCAAGCTTTAATTGTAATATACCGGGCGAGGTTAATTTATTGCTAAACTGCGTAAAAATTTTATCTAATTCCTGCTTAAAAACGTGTGTTTCCATAAGCAACGGTTAGGTTATATAAATCTTTTTTTAGCGAAGCAGGTGTAAATATTGTAACAAAAACTTTTTTAATAAAGTGATACGGATGCTTTATTAAATTTTTAAGATTAGGCAATTTAATACAAATATGATTACCTATAAATAGGTATTTTTTAAGATAAATACTAAAGGTAATTTTAGTAGAAATTTTAAACCTAATAAAGATCTGACTAACCTCTATCGTGCCATATATTAATTGCCCTAAATTACAGGCAACATATAATAATTACATTTTAAAACATCTTTTGTAAGAGTAAATTTTAATAAATTAAAACAACAACCATTTATGAAAACAAAAATTTCACTTTCTCTGTTATTTATTACTGGCGCTGCATTACTTTTTACATCATGTAAAAAACGGGAATTTCCGCCAAGCTGCGGTGCACCGGGTGATACCACCGTTACTACAATGAAAGTTTTCTCAACAGGTTTAAACGATCCGCGTGGATTAAAATTTGGCCCTGATGGAAATTTGTATGTTGCAGAAGCGGGTACAGGCGGAACGCGTTTGGCTACCGGATGTGCGGAGATACCTGGCGCTCCTGGCGGTCCCGCCCCTGAAATGGGCAGTGACTCAAACAGCCGCATTTCCAGGATAGACTTGCAAGGTACACGCACTACTTATGTTAATTATCTTCCATCAAGCGTTACCAGCCCTGAAACAGGCAGCGGTATTTCTGGTGTGGCTGATGTAGCATTTATTGGAAATACTCTGTATGCAGTTTTTGGCGGCGCCGGTTGTACACATGGTGTGCCGAACATACCAAATGGTGTTATAAAAATAAACCCAGACAGAACATGGAAAATGATTGCTAACCTGAGTGAATTTTTAATGAACAATCCGGTTAAGAATCCTAATCCAGCCGATTTTGAACCTGATGGAACCTGGTGGAGTATGATTAATTACGGCGGTAATTTGTATTCAGTAGAACCTAACCATGGCGAGTTGGATAAAATTACACCGGGTGGTAATGTAAGCCGTGTAATTGATATATCTGCTGCTGAAGGTCATATTGTTCCAACAGCACTTGTAGCACATGATGGCATATTTTATATCAGTAATCTTGACCTGTTTCCTGTTGTGCCGGGCAGCTCAAGCGTTTACCAGGTTACACAAAGCGGTCAAATTAAAACCTGGGCTACAGGCTTTACAAACGTGTTGGGTTTAGCATTTGATAACCGTGACAGGTTATATGTTTTAGAAACAAATACCGCTGCAGGTGGCTTAACGCCGGGCACAGGCGATATCGTAAGATTGGATCAGTTTGGTAACAGGCAGGTAATTGCAAGCGGATTAAATTTTCCAACAGCAATGACGTTTGGCCCTGATGGCAAACTGTATGTATCTAACTGGGGTATTGGCCCTCCGGGTAACGGACAAATTTTGCAGATTGGCTTTAAATGCGAAGCAGTTATGGGGGATGTAAAGCAGTAAAAATATGTGTTGAATACCGTTGATTAAAAAATACAAATTAAATTTTATTTGAAATAGAATTTAAATTTTAAGCGTATGATTTACTAAGTCATACGCTTTTTTAATACATTTCTGTTAGCGGAATAAAATATTTAATTTTGAGAGGATCATAAATAAATTAAGCCAAAACGTAGAATGCATTCTGAATGATCCTATTCCTTTGAATACTTTTCACCATGATTTAAATATTTTTAAAGCAGTTTAAAATTTTTAATTGAAATCAAACTGGTTCATAATAGTATTGCTGGTAATAGTTGTGATAATTATTATTCACCATGTGCTTGTTGCATCCAAAAAAAATGCTGAACGTAAGCAGGCACTTAATAATTATTTAGCAAGCGAAACTATAGATACTGTTTGGCGTGGTGCCAATCATTCACAAATTCCTTATTATACTAATAGCGGCAAACTGATTTGGTATGGCTATGAATTAATAGCAAATACCAGCGAATATTTAGGACCAAAAGGTACAGTTGCACATATTAGTAATGGAATGAATTGCCAGAACTGCCATCTAAATGGTGGCACGATTCCGTGGGGAAATAATTTTGGTAAAGTGTACGCAACTTACCCGCTGTTTTATGCACGAAGTAATTCAATTGAAAGTATTTATGATCGCATTAATGATTGTTTTGAACGCAGCATGAATGGCTTAGCTTTAGACAGTAATTCAAAAGAAATGAAAGCAATTTATGCGTACATAAAATGGCTGGGAGATGATGTGCCTAAAGGTGATACTTTAGGTGGCACAACCATTATGAAACTGAAATATATGACTGTGGCTGCAGACCCTACAAAAGGTAAAGAAGTATATATAGCTAATTGCCAAAGTTGCCATGGTAATGATGGTCAAGGCAAATTAAACGTTGATGCTACTACGTATGTTTACCCTCCACTTTGGGGTGAGCATAGTTATAACGATGGTGCAGGAATGTATCGCTTAAGCAGCTTTGCAAGCTTTGTGAAAAATAATATGCCTTTTGGAACTGACTATCACAATCCTAAATTATCTGATGAAGATGCATGGAATGTTGCAGCATTTGTAAACAGCCAGCCGCGACCACACAGAAACCAAACAGCAGACTGGAAAAATGTAAAGAAGAAGCCTGTTGATTTTCCTTTTGGTCCGTATAGTGATACTTTTTTAGAATTGCAGCACAAGTATGGACCATTTAAACCGATTCAGGATGCACATAAACAAACATTAGGCAATAATCAAAATCTTTCCAAATCATAAAATACATGTATGAAACATTCAATCACTTTATTACTATCAATCATATTACTTACGGCTGCTGTAAATGCTCAAACCACTAACGATGCGTTTGCTAAAAACAAAAGTTTTACAGGTGCTGTTGATGATAAAAAAGAATATAATGTAATTTTTCAATTAGATAACGGTGATTCAAACATCATTAAAAAAACTTTCATTAATATCAACAATGCTCTAAACGATGAACGAATAAAAGGTAAAATAAACATTGAACTTATTGCATTTGCTTATGGAACTAATGCTTATTTTAAAAACAGCAAGTATGAGAACGATTTAAAAAATTTGATTGAAAAAGGCGTTATCGTAGCTCAATGTAATAACACTTTAATTATAAGAAAAATAAGCCGGGATAGCATTTATAATTTTATAGGTATTGTGCCAAGTGGCGTTGGAGAATTGATATTGCGTCAGTCGCAAGGTTGGGCAGTTATAAAACCATGATCTATTTTTATTCGCTTTCATGATGCAGTTTCTTCAACAAAAATTCTTTCCGGCTTCTTGATACATCAATGGTTAAACCATCACTCATAATTAAATAACCACCATCACCTTTTATATATTTTTCAATTTCATTAATATTTACAATAAACGAATGGTGCACCCGTACAAAAGAAAATTCATCCAGTAATTCTTCTGTTTCTTTTAGTGTTTTTGAGGCGGTTATTTTTTCTTTATTTTTTAAAGAAAATATAGTGTAATTGCTGCTGGATGCGCAACTAATAATAGAGTTTACAGCAATCATCTGCAGACCTTCCATAGTTGGTATTGCAATTTTGTTTATTGCAGATTGGGGATGCTGTAATTTATGCAACAGTAATTCCATTTGTTGAGGAAATGTATCATGCGACGATCTTCGCAATGCTTTATCTACTGCTGTTATTAACTCCTCACGGTCAACGGGTTTTAATAAGTAATCCAATGCACTAAAACGTATTGCCTTAATTGCATATTGATCGTAACTCGTGGTAAAAATGATGGAAAAGTTAATTGAAGGTAATTGTTGCAGCATTTCAAAACCATTCATGCCGGGCATTTCAATATCTAAAAAAACCAATGTAGGTGTTTGCTCATTTATTGCTTTTAAAGCATCAGTTGCTGAATAACAAATGTCAACGAGTTTTATATCGGGGCAATAACGTTCCAGCAAAGTTGCAAGGCTTTCACAACTGTAAGGCTCATCATCAACTATTATTGCAGTTATCACGGGAATTTATTTAATGTTGAATCATGAAAGCCATAATTTATTTTAAATTCTTTTGTCGCACATTCGCCTCACAGTTACACTTCGCTCATCTCTTTATAAAATACTTTTAAATGTACACGGGTACCTAATGCATTTCCATTGTCATCCATTAAATCTTCTATTGTAAAAAATGTTTGCTCGTTAGAATTATTATTTAATAAGCTCAAACGCTCGGTTGTTATTTTTAAACCCATTGATTTTTGTTTTTCTGCAGACTTACTTTTTAATAATTTAGCCTGTGTTCTGCCTACACCATTATCAATTATAATACAGATTAAAAATTTTTTTTCGGCATCAAAGTCAAAGTTCAAAAATCCTTTTTCCTGTTTACCTCCTTGCCGGTCGGGCAAGTGCATTAAGCCATGCCAAATAGCGTTTTCAGCAAAAGGCTGCAATAATAATGGTGGTATAAAAACAGAGGAAGTTGAAACATTATCAGTAAAAGTGAATTTGTAATCAAAGGAATTTTTAAAGCGCATTTTTTCCATCTCTAAATATAAACGCAGTGTTTCAAGTTCATCTTCAAGCGAAATAAAAACTTCTTTTGAATTGTTTAAAACCATTCTTATTAAGCGTGAAAATTTAGTTAGATAATCCGAGGCTTCTTCTGTTTTATTTTTTAAAATAAAGCGATTTATGGAACTTAAGCAGTTAAAAATAAAATGCGGGTTCATTTGTGCACGCAAAGCCTGCATCTCTAACTCAGTTGTTTTAGTTTGCATTTCAGCTTTTACTCTTTCGCTTTCGAGCTTTTCATTTTTTCTTTTTAAAGAAAGGTTGCGGTAAATTATTATTGCAGACAAAGCCATAATTAATAATCCGATTAAAAGCGCCCACTTAAGTTCTGCAGCCTGTTTCAGCTTCTCTTCATTTATTTTATTTTCTTTATCAAGCGTTGTTAGTGCAGCTAATTGTTTCTGAAAATCTGCCTGCTTTTTATAATTGGTTAACCTCCAGAAAAATTGCTGATTTTTTATCGAATCATTTAATAAAACATATTGCTGCATAAAAAAATAAGCGCTGTCATTTTTCTTCAGGTCTTTATATATTTTAGATAACAAAAAATATCCTTGAGTAATATATGGCTTTACATCTGCTTTTTGTGCTATCAAAAAACTTTCCTGTGTATACTGTAGAGCTTGTGTTTCATTATGTTTTGCATGATATGTTTTTGCTGCATCTAACAATATCCGCATTAAATCCCACTGGTCATTTTCTTTTCTGAAATGATCAACAGGTTTCAAAAAAATACTTAGCGCAGAATCGTATTGTTTCTTTAAAAGAAGTGTTTCTCCGAAACTTATTTTCGTTATTTGGTTGGCAGGATCTATTTGAATCGCCCGCTGAAGATAAAAAAGAGCAGAATCGGGATTATTCATAAGCTGATAAATTGCACCAATCGGCTCATCAAAATAGTTCCAGTTAGTAGCATAATAATTTATGCCATGCAAATTTGCATATTGCATGCCTTGCCGGTAATAATTTAAAGCATCATCATAATCGCCTGCTGATTTATATAAATAACCCATGTTAGCAAGCGATGCTGCTACGCAAACATGATCGCTCATTTTTTCCCGCATTAATAAACTTCTTTCACAATATTCAAAACTGCCTCCGTAGTTTCCTTTAGCTGCATATAAAAAACTCATCCATGCCCAGGCTTTTCCCTCGCCTTCACGATTATCAAGCTTTGTTAGATAAACAAGGGCCTTTGTAAAAAATGCAAGCGATTCATTAAAATTGTTTTCAGAATATAGTGTTTGACCAAGCCATAAATTGCACCAGCCTTGTTCATTTTCATTATGCATGCTGTCAAAAAAAGGCAGTGCATCTCTTAAATATTTCTCAGCAGTTAAAAAATTTTTTCTATAAATTTCTGCTACACCCAAATGCATTTCAGATGTTGCTAAACCAAAACGGTAATTATATTTTGTCGCTTCATTATTTGCTTGTATTGCCCACATTGAAATTGAATCAGGATAAACACGGGGCGGCCACCAGTATTCTTCACTTATGGCATTTAAACAATTTATTCTGTTTATGCCTTGTGTTGTTTGCAAAAGTTTTTTTAAGCTATCTATTTTTTGCCGGTTTGGATGTTGTGCTATTGCAACATGAACCAACAACAGGTTGATTGCAATGATTAATATTTTTTTTAGCGGCAACATTTTTACTTGTTAAATACTAAATTTTTTCCATCTAAATCTTTTGGAGAATAATTATTTATTTCTTAGAACATCCATACAGTTAGGTTTCCAAATCTAATAATTTGTATCTAACAATTTTTTATTATTGAGTTGCTGCCTTATTAAAATGATGGTTGGTTGAAATAATTGAGCATTTAACATTCCCGTCTCTCTACTAAATTTAAATTCCTTTACTTATTTTATTACCTGTTGCTGTAAGTTAATCATTCGTTTCTGCAAACTATCATTCAATACTGTGAGATAATCAATAAGTGTTTTTATTGAAATGATTCAGGGATAAATTTATTCTGCGCTTTATTTCTCATTCATCAAACAAAACAAAAATGTATGAAAGCTTTACTCAAAAAATCTATGATTGCTTTTGCTGCTATTCTATTTTGTATTACATCAATTAAAGCACAGCAACGAAACGCCCAATTAAAAATTAAGGATTATAAACTCAAACATGATCTGCTGCTGCATCTAAAGCAAAACCATAATTTCAAAACTTCTCCTCAAGGTTTTGGATTAAACATAAATCCTTTCTGGCAGGATGTGAATGCACCGCATATTGTAAACAACAGCCATATACCAGATTTGCAAGTGCCATCTACAAACGTTGTGTGGGCACATTTGGACTATGATACTTCGGCCTATATTGCTAATTCAATTATGCGCACTGTAGATGGTGGCAGAACATGGCGGCTTGATTCAGTAGATGCACCAAACGGTTATGGTATAAGCAACATTGCAGCCACCGATGCAAACACTTGCTATGCTGCAATGTTCGATGCCTTTAACTATGGCGGAGCTATGTTTAAAACTACAGATGGTGGCGATACCTGGAAACAGGTGCAACCGGGGAAGGTTTACAGTGCAACTTCATTTCCTGATTTTGTTTATTTTTTTGATGCGCAGCATGGTGTTACTGTTGGCGATGATGACCTCACAGATACTTCAAGACTGGAGATTTATACAACCGGTGATGCAGGTAAAACATGGCAGCGCGTTCCGGATAAAAATCTACCACCCACCCAAGGTTATGCCTTCAGCTCTAACTTTAATGCTTTTACAGTTTTTCAAAACAGACTTTGGTTTACGGCAGGTGATACTTATGGCAACACTTACATTTACCGTTCTGATGATTTTGGTAATCACTGGCAACAGTTTCCATTAACAGTATCTTTTAATGATTTTGCTTTTGCTGATAAACAAAATGGTTTAGGCGTTTCTCTTGACGATAATGGTGCACCGCTTGAAGTAGAAACGCATAATGGCGGCAAAACATGGGCAAATAAAAGCTTTACCGGCTATCCTATGGGATTATTTATTACTGCTATTCCTTTCACGCATACTTATGTGAGCACAATACCACATTTTGTACCCATTGCAGGCTCTTCTTACAGCAATGATGGTGGTGCAACATGGAAGCTGATTGATACCAGCAGTGATTTTAATCCTTTCGCACTTTCATTTCTAAATCCTTTCATTGGCTGGTGTGGAAGAGCTGATTCGCCAGACCCAAATGGCGGCATGTATAAATGGAAATATCATTTCTCGTTGGACAATAATGCTATCGCAGCAGATGATAATTCAAACTCTTTATCTATTACAAAGAATGATGTAAGCAATTCAACCACTGCAAGATTGTATCCAAACCCAGCAAAAGATGTAGTAAGAATTGATGGTTTAAATGCATTAGCAAAAACAACGCTTTCATTGTTTTCTATTTCAGGTAAACTTATTCAGCAATCAACTTCAAGTGATGCAAGTTATCAGTTCAACATACAAAATTTAGCAGCAGGCAGTTATTATGTAAGAATACAATCAGGCGAAAAAAATACAACACTAAAGTTTGTAAAAGAATAACCAGTTATATCTAACAAGTTTTATTAAACAATTTCTTTGATACACAATACAAGCACGGGAGCTGTTTCTACAAGTTCCCTTTTAATCAACCAGGCTACAAGTTAAAAGCTCATTTCTGTAAACTGCCATTCATTTACGTAAACTAATCATTCATGCTTCTTATCATATTTATAAAAAGATAGCTTTAATGTAATTCAATTTCCCGCTTCATCAATCAAAACAAAAAATGTGATGTACAAACTAAAAAATTGCTGTAATTAAATAATGCTTTATTAATGTTTTCAATCATTTCTTCATTAACAATTAAATAAAAATTTATGAAACGATTATTCATCTCATCGAACAGTACGCCTATACTCAGTATAGTAATTTGCGTGCTTGTATTAAACAGTATTTTAGTTGGCTGTAATAAAGGTGAGCACTTTCCTTTGCGGCCAAAAAATGATGCGTCCAATTACACAGCCGATGTAATAGATAAATGGATGACGATGCAAATAAGGCTTGAACGTGATGCTACCGGCATACCCAATGCTTCTTTTTGCAGATATTATGCTTATTCCGGAATTGCGGCCTTGGAAGCACTTGCTCCCGGCACAGATTTAAGTTTTCTTACTCATGGCAAGTGGAATGGATTAACCGGTCTTCCACAAGCAGACCAATTTAAACTATACTATTGGCCAGCCAGTGTAAACACTGCCTTGGCATTCATGAACCGGAGTATTTTTATAAATGCAAATACTGTTGATAAGGCCGCTATCGATTCTCTGGAAAATGCTTTAAATGCCTCTTACCTTTCTTTGACAAATATGGATATGGTTGCCCGTGCTGATAGTTTTGGCGAGGCAGTGGCTACTGCTGTTTTCAACTGGTCAGAAACAGATGGTTATAAAAATCAATCTCTTGCTTATACCTCACCTGTAGGTCCGGGTTTATGGGTGCCTACTCCACCTGCTTTTGCTCCGGCAAGCACTCCTTACCTCGGAAATAACAGGCCAGTCATTGAAGGCAGCATTAATAATACGCAACCGGGACCACCAATACCGTATTCTGAAGATCCAAAGTCTGCGTTTTACCAAATGGCGTTAAACGATTACAATGTTTCTCTCACCTTAACATCAGAACAAACCAACCAGGGCTTATTTTGGAGAGATATTCCGGGTGTTACTACAGCAGGCCACTGGCTTAGCATTTTACAACAGGTTGTAAAGCAAACCAATGCGCCTTTGGATAAGGCGGCTTTTGCTTATGCAGTATCAGGCGCTTGCTTAAATGATGCAACTATCAGTTGCTGGCAGGCAAAATATAAATATACACTTCTGCGCCCGATAACTTATATACGCAATGTAATAGGTTTCAGCACCTGGAATTCGCTGCTAACAACTCCGGCACATCCTGAATACCCTGCTGCACATGCCGTTATTTCAAGTGCCACCGCAGATGCATTAGCTTCTATCTTTGGTAACATCGGCAGCTTTACTGATCATACTTATGATTATTTGGGCTTGGTGCCCATCAGCTTTAATTCTTTTCATGATATTGCTTTAAATGCCGCTAATTCAAGAGTATTGGCAGGCATTCATTATCAGCCTTCGTGTTGACACCGGGGTTATTCAGGGGCGAAAAGTAACAGATAATGTTTTGCGGATATTAAATTTGCACTAACTTATTCCAACAAAAATCAAAAAAGATTGCTTTAATTGTAGGGCAATCTTTTTTTATTAAGTGCATAGCCATTGTAACCCGAACAAGAAAAATAATTATTGAGAAAAAGTTTTTCAGTATATCACGATGAACGATTTATGTTGTTCCTTATTTGTTGACTTTTTCTTTGATTAATTGAATTGAACAAAGAGCAATATATCTCAAACATCTTTTCTTAGATGTTACTTCAAAAGCATAATAGGCATTGATTATAAAGATTGTTTAAAACACAACTTCAATCAGTTATAATTAACTAACTATTTAATTTGAAATTTGTTTGTTAAAAAATCTGCTTATTTTGAGCGTTCAATCTTCCAACATGAACCAGCCAATTACTGCAACAGCAAAACATCCCCATGGCTTGTATGTTTTATTTTTTACGGAAATGTGGGAACGGTTTGGCTATTATTTAATGATTGGAATTTTCCTTTTGTATTTAACCGATACAGTTGGTCATGGTGGCCGCGGGTTAGATACCGTCAGCCGCAGTAAGCATTGTAGGAACTTACGTGGCACTGATTTATTTAACTCCTTTCATCGGAGGATTAGTTGCAGACAGGTATTTAGGTTATACAAAATCAATTTTTTTAGGCGGTGCTTTATTGGCACTTGGCTATTTTTTAATTGCATTGAATGGAAGCGATATAATAATGTATTTAGGGCTTAGCTTCTGCAATTATCGGCAATGGTTTTTTCAAACCAAACATCAGCACATTGCTTGGGAATATTTATAATCGCCCTGATTTGAAACCAAAGAAAGATGTGGCGTATAATATTTTTTATATGGGTATCAATATAGGTGCATTCATATGCAATTTTGTTGCAGCTTATTTACGAAATCATTATACCTGGGGTTGGGCTTTTTCTGCAGCAGGTTTTGGAATGGTGTTAGGATTGATTTGGTTTGCCACTGGATTAAAACATGTAAGGTATGCTGATGTAATAAACCGGCTTCAAAAAGAAGATATGCCTATTTCAAAAATTGCTTATGTATGTTTTTGTGCCGGCCATAATTGCAGGAATTATTGGATGGTTTATTCCTGGAAATATTTTAGGTTCTGATTCTAATGATGCGTTCATTTTCGCCTGTATTCCCATCATTATTTTTTATTTCAGTTTATGGTATCGGGCAAAGGTTTTGAAAGAAAACGCATCAGCACTTTATTAATTTTATTTGGCGTTTCCATTATCTTCTGGAATATCTACAATCAAAATTCAACAGCGTTAACTATTTGGGCGCAAACGTATACAGACCGAGAAGCACCAAAAGCAGTTCAGCCTGCATTAAAACCATTTGGATTTTTGGAATCAGTAAACACCAAACCAACTGAAGTGCCTGTTGTAGATCAGCAGTTTCGTGCAGTGGCAGATGCAAATGGAAAAGTATTAACGAAAACAGGCACTGATTTGTATTTTCAAAATTTACAAAAAGATAAATATCCGCCGCCGGGACAAGATTTAAAATTAATATCAACAGAAATTTATCAATCGATCAATCCATTTTGGATAATTGTTTTAACACCGATCGTTGTTGCATTTTTTGGTTGGATCGATAGCAAGAGGCAAAGAACTTTCAACGCCAAGCAAATTTGCATGGGGAACATTGATTGCAGGATTATCTTCGGTTGTAATGGTGATCGCATGTTTATCAACCAACATTTATGTAAACAAAGTTTCGAGCTGGTGGATATTCAGCAGTTATGGCGTTTTTACTATCAGTGAATTATTTGTAAGCCCTGTTGGATTATCGCTTACATCAAAAGTAGCGCCGCGAAGGTTAACCGCATTAATGATGGGCGGATGGTTTATTACAACATCTTTAGGCGGAAAAATTTCAGGGATACTTGCCGGCTTCTGGGATAAATTTGATAACAAAGCTGTGTTCTTTGCCATCAGCGCAATTGCTGCAATTGTTGCCTGCTTTTTATTATTGCCTTTAACTAAAAAATTAAATAAAGTGGTGGTAGAAGCTGCTGCAAGTGATGATTAATGAGTTACTCTGCTAAAATTTTATTCAATTCTTTTGCGCGAATAACAGGCAAAATTGCTTGCTGTATCTTTTTAAAATCTTTTGTATTGCTTGTAACAAAATAATCCATTTGATGGTGCAATGCAATTTGATACAATAAGGCATCTTCAAAATCGGGTGGGTTTTGTTGTAATGCTGCGGAAATAAGCAGATTGGTACATGAAAGTATTTTCAATTTCTGATTAAGATTATGCAATATTGTATGCAGCTCAACTGCAGAATAATCTTTCCGAATTAAAGAGGGAGTTGTTGTTATTACGCTTTCTGAAATAAAGGCAATAAAAATATCTTTTGAAAGATTTAAAAATAATTCTTGCGCATCTTCGTGAAATGAGCGGACAGGCTGCAAAAAATCAACAAGAATATTTGTATCCAGAAAAATTTTATACGCCATACTTTTTTCTTAAATATTCTTCTTTGTCTTTTTTATAATCAATAGGCTTTTTACTTTTAATACTTCCTGCATATTTATTAATAAAATCAAGAAAAGAAGTATCTGGCTTATCTGTTTTTAAAACCTGTTCAAACTGCTCCTGCGCAATTTTTGAAACAGAAGTTTTTTTACGGGCTGCATAAGATTTAATTCGCTTTGCAGTTTTTTCATCTATGGTAAGATTTAATTTCGTTGTCATTATTTTAAAATTTTTTTTCAAAAATACGTACAAATAAATTTTATGCGCCTGATGAATAAATGCATTTGAAAAGAAACCAAAAATATCGCTTATCAAATATTAATGTTGTGCTATAAGCTGCATAAATTATGTGATCCTGGTTTCCGCCCGTCATTTCAACAAAGAAAAAATCATTTGTATTACTAACAGCTTTATTTTAAAAAGATGCCTTGTTCCTCAACATAACCTTCATAGCATTAAATTTTTTTCAATCAGTTATAAGTTTAAAAACAAAATTGACGAATTTAATAGCGAACACTTTAATATCAATCATTTCCATTATTTTGAATTTTAATTTTTACTTTTTAATTCAAACAAATGCCGGAACCAACATCATTCAAGCCATTCGTTGCGCCGGAAACGCAACATCAAAGAGTTTACGCTCAAAGCTATCATAATGGGTTGCATCATGGGTTGTTTATTTGGCGCAGCCAATGTGTATCTCGCATTGAAAGCAGGCTTAACGGTAAGTGCATCCATACCCATTTCGGTAATTGCAATTACCATCGGAAGAAAGCTTTTAAAAACAACTATTCTTGAAAATAACATCATTCAAACAACAGGCTCGGCAAGTGAAAGCATTGCTTCAGGCGTAGCATTTACATTGCCCGGTTTTTTGTTTTTATCAATGGTGGGCAATGGGCAAAGCATTGGCGCAGGTTTCTTTAATTATATCACCATTCTTATTCTTGCCATTTTTGGTGGTTTACTGGGAACATTGATGATGATTCCCCTGCGGCGTTCCTTAATTGTGAAAGAACACGATACGTTGCCTTATCCTGAAGGCACGGCTTGCGCTTCTGTTTTAAAAGCGGGCGAGAAGGGCGGAGACATTGCCAAAACTGCTTTCTGGGGCGTTAGTGTTGCCGTGGTATATGCTTTTTTGCAAAAGATATTTGGCATGTGATTGCCGAAACGCCGGATTATGTTACCAAGCTCACTAATAAATACTTTCCTGCTGCAAAAATAAGTGGCGAAATCACGCCGGAATATTTGGGCGTAGGTTATATCATCGGTCCTAAAATTAGCGGGCACGTTGGTGGCGGGCGGCGTGTCTCGCTGGTTAGTGTTTCATCCTTTGCTGGCAACAGTAATTCCCGATCAAACTATCATCGCAACGCAATTGGTTAAACTGGGTTATTTGCAAAGATTCAACACAAGTGGCGGACCTGGAGGCTGGAACCCATCAACGCATCTATTTGCTGATACTTCCGATGCCATTTATCGCGCGTATGTGCGGCAAGTTGGCGCAGGCGCCGTGGCAGCAGGCGGCTTTATTACATTGCTGAAAACCATTCCTACCATTATTTCTTCGTTTAAAGAAAGCATTTGTTCTTTTGGTAAAAAAGATACCGCGCAAACGGTAGCCAGAACAGATAAAGATTTAAGTATAAAAGTGGTTTTGTTTGGAAGCATCGCGCTCATTTTACTGATGGCTTTTATCCCGATGATACCGGGAAATAGTATTCTTTCACAAATTATTTTTTGGTGTTTTGGTTGTTGTTTTTGGTGCTTTTTTCGTTACCGTTTCTTCGCGTATTGTGGGCATCATCGGTTCAAGTAATAATCCTATCAGCGGTATGACGATAGCCACCATTATGGCAACCTGTTTGGTGTTTATTGGCATTGGATGGAGCGGTAAAACCTACGAGCCAATGGTGTTGGTTGTTGGCGGAATGATTTGCATTGCCGCTGCAAATGCCGGTGCTACTTCGCAGGATTTAAAAACGGGTTACATTGTAGGTGCCACGCCACGCAACCAGCAAATCGCTTTGTTTATTGGTGCCATTGTTTCTTCTGTGGTGATTGGTTTTACCATACAAATCTTAGATCATCCAACTACAGAAATGGTAAAGCAAGGCTTTACCCATGCCATCGGAACCGATACCTTTCCCGGCCCGCAGGCAACGCTAATGGCAACATTAATCAAAGGCATTTTATCTTTTAATTTAGACTGGCAGTTTGTTTTTGTAGGCGTTGCATTGGCTGTTGTCATGGAATTATGCGGCGTCAATTCCTTAGTCGTTTGCTGTTGGCGCTTATTTGCCCTTAAGCACAACGCTTGCCTATATTTATTGGTGGTGCTGTACGTGGTGCTGGTCAATTATCGGCAAAAACAAAAAGGCCACATTGTTGAAGAAGATGATTTAGGAAAAGGCAACCTGTTTGCAACAGGCTTGGTGGCAGGCGGCGCATTGGCTGGTGTTATTGTTGCGTTGTTAACTGCAGGCAGCGAAAATATTGCTGCAAAGCTGGAAACAATAAATCTTGAATCATCATTAGAAAAAAATCTTGGTATTAATGTGTATGCATTGCTTGGTGTAATATGTTTTGCGTTGCTTGGTGTGCTGTTATACAGAACAGCGATGAAGAAGCATGATGAGATAAAAATTTAAAGTTCCACTCAATAAATTTGTGGCAATACCCAAAGAATAATTTTATACTTGTATTCTTATAAAAAAAATTTATGAAGCAGCACTCTAAAATTTTTTTATTGCTTTTAAGTATGGTTTTAATAACGTTCACTTCTTTTTCGCAACCAATGGGCAAAGTAATTGAACAGGAAATTATTAAAAGCAACATACTTGGCCGCAATGTAAAATATACGGTTTACCTGCCGCCTGATTATGAAACTTCACAACGTTCTTATCCGGTTGTTTATTTATTGCATGGATTTACTGACGATAATACCGGCTGGCTTCAGTTTGGCGAAATAAACCGTTATGCTGATAAAGCTATTGCTGATGGCACCATTCCGCCAATGATCATCATTATGCCCAACGCCGATTCAAGCTGGTACATCAATTCGTATGACGGCAAAGAAAATTATGAAGATTTTTTTATTAAAGAATTTATGCCTTTCATTGAAAAAAAATATCACATTAAAGCAGAAAAAAAATATCGCGGCATTGCCGGGCTTTCTATGGGCGGATATGGAACATTGATTTATGCATTAAAATATCCGCAGTTATTTGCAGCAGCAGCACCTTTAAGCGCAGGTATTTTTACCAGCGATGAATTAAAAACCATGCCCGATGAAAACTATGCAAACGTTTTGGCGCGGGTTTTTGGAAAAGATTTAAAAGCGGATGCCCGTTTAACAAATCAATGGTATAATAATTCTGTGCTGGATATGGTTGCTAAAGAACCTGCCGATAGCTTAAAACGCGTTCGTTACTGGATCGATTGCGGCGATGATGATTTTCTTACAAAAGGAAATTGTATGCTGCATATTGCATTAACAGATAAACATGTGCCGCATGAATTTCGGGTGCGTGATGGTGCACATAACTGGACGTACTGGCGAACGGGCATTACAGATGCTTTGCATTTTATTGGCGATAGTTTTCGCCAGTATTAAAATAGCTTTTGCCATTTAAAAATTTTTTAAAAACATTCACATCTGTTCTTTATTTAAGGCATAACTTTTCGTTTCAGTTCACCATAAAAATTTAAACATGAAAAAAATCTTATCGCTTGCCTTGTTTTCAGGTATTCTGTTAATGAGCATGCAGGCACATGCTCAAATGGATGATAAAAAACCACCGGAAGATAAATCTAAACGCCCGAGCCCGCCGGCAACTGTTTCTGCAACAACAACAAATGGTGTTGATATTAAAATTGATTACAGCCAGCCTTCTATAAAAGGCAGAGAAGTGGGCAAAACCGTTGAACCGCATAAAGATACCGTTTGGCGCACCGGTGCAAACGAGGCTACTGTTTTTGAAGTAAATAAAGATGTTACCATTAATGGCAAATCTTTACCTGCCGGTAAATACGGATTGTTTACCATTTGGCATGGCGATACCTGGACGATTATTTTTAATAAAACATGGAATCAATGGGGTGCGTTTAATTACAAAGCTGCAGACGATGTTTTGCGTGTTGATGTACCTAACATGAAACCAACTTCACCTGCAGAAAAAATGACTTTTTGGGTTGATAAAGATGGTAAGGTTACGCTTGCCTGGGGAGATGTAAGTTTTGATTTTACAGTGAAATAAATTAATACGTTTATTTAGTTAACCTGTCGGGTTTTGAGCCCGGCAGGTTTTTTATTTTAATAATCAGAATACGAAGCAGCATGCATTAAAATAATATCTGCTTTTGAAACATTATTTTTATACTCATCCATAGCAAACATTTTTTTTGTATCAGCATCATCACCAAAATTTTTCCAGTGTTCATCATGGCTGGCCATATTATCAAAGCAGGTTAAATACATTAAATTAGGCATGTGGCTTCCGGCAATAACATCACCATAAAAAACTGCATTAAAATTTAATTTTGTAAAGATGTTTATTTCGCCTGAATTAAACATCTTCACTTTGTTTTTATGATAATTTTCCGTTGGGCTTTCATAACTCCGTAATTCATAAACATGATCTTTTTTATCGCCGTTTAATTTTGGCAAATTCATTTGAGGTGATGTTTCAAATGCAGTTAAAATTATTTTTTCCATTCTTGTATACGGCGGATTTTGATACGATGTGGTGAGGTACGTTTTTCCTGCTTCTACATAAATCGCATCTTTATCAAGCGATTTTTGCAACGAAAGTATTTCATCCAAAGACTTATAAGATACAATTACATAAATCGTTTTATCAGTTGATGAATCGTTTGCAATTGGTTTAAACACGCCAACTTTTTTTTCTTTCCTGTGCAATGCGGGCAAATAAGCTGTTTGCAAATAAGTATCTAACATAATTTCCTGCGTTGCATCTTTAAAATGATACACCGTTATTTCATACACATCATTTGCAAAATTTTTTGCGGGAATTAAAAAGAAAAAAGAAAAAATTACGAATACAAGATTTCGTTTCATTTAAATTAAATTTTAATGTTGTAAATATATTTTACTTTATTAAGCTTCAAAAAAATACATCACAAAAACCAAACGTCATTTCCGCAAAAGCGGGAATCTGATATGCGAGTTTTCTGTGTTATCACAAATGATGTTTGGAAAGTAAAAGCAGATTGCCAATTAAGTTAGCAATGACGTCAAGTAATTTAAGTTTTTTCGATCCGCAAAATTGTAAAAAATAAAATCACTTTCTGAAGAAACTTTATAACATGTTTTGTAACAATAATCTTTATGCGATTGATTATTTTTGCAGCTTAAATTTTTTGAATGAGCATAGTAAAAGCAGCGGGCATACAAATGAGTTGTTCTGCAGATAAAGAGGCAAATCTTTCTAAAGCAATTGAACGCATAAAAGAAGCGGCGGCAAAAGGCGCACAAATTGTTTGCACGCAGGAATTGTTTACTTCTTTGTATTTCTGTGATGAAGAAAATTATGACAACTTCAAATTAGCAGAATCAATTCCGGGCGAAACAACTGAGAAATTATCTGCAGTTGCAAAAGAGTTGAATGTTGTGATCATTGCTTCTTTGTTTGAAAAAAGAGCGCAGGGCATTTATCATAATACAACTGCTGTTATTGATGCTGATGGAACCTATTTGGGCAAGTATCGTAAAATGCATATTCCTGATGATCCGAGTTATTATGAGAAATTTTATTTTACGCCGGGTGATTTGGGTTATAAAATTTTCAAAACAAAATATGCAACCATCGGCGTATTGATTTGTTGGGATCAATGGTATCCCGAAGCTGCGAGAATAACAGCTTTAATGGGCGCAGAAATATTATTTTATCCAACGGCAATTGGCTGGGCAACAGACCAGGATGAAGCAACCAACAACGAACAATACAATGCATGGCAAACCATTCAGCGCAGCCATGCTGTTGCAAACGGTGTGCATGTTGTAAGCGTTAACCGCGTTGGGTTTGAGCAGGATGGCAGAATGAAATTTTGGGGCGGTTCATTTGTTTCAAACCCGTTTGGTAATTTAATTTATAAAGCTTCGCATGATGATGAAGAAATTTTTATTGCAGACATTGATACTTCAAAAACAGATAAATACAGAACGCATTGGCCGTTTATGCGTGACAGAAGAATTGATTCTTATCGCAGATAACAAAAAGATTTATTGATAGTGAGTCCGAAAGTCAGTAAGTTGGAAAGTCTGAAAGCAAAACCTAAACTCGTATGTCATTCAAGTTTGAGAAATTAATTGTTTGGCAGAAAGCGCTTGATCTTTCTGCAATTGTAAATGAGGTTGCGGCTAAATTCCCAAAAGAAGAATTATATGTTTTGGCATCTCAAATAAAAAGAGCTGTTGATTCAATCTCATTAAATATTGCTGAAGGTTCTACCGGTCAAACTAACCCTGAATTTAAAAGATTTCTTGGTATTGCTTTACGTTCGGATGTTGAAGTTGTTGGTTGTATTTTTTTAGCAAGGCGAAGAAATATAATTAATGATGAGGATTTTGATAAAATATATAAGGCATGCGAAGAAATATTAGTAATGATGAATGCACTTAAAAAATCACTTGAATAAAATCAAGTCCGGAAGTCCGCAAGTCGGAAAGGCCGAAAGTTTCAGCTTATAGTTTATTAATTGAATACAAAATATGTCGCTTAATTTTTCATTTATTCGTGACGCTTCTATCTTGCGGTCTTCCGGACTTTCGGACTTCCCGACTCCTTCCAAACTCGGCTTCCACTTCCCCGCAGAATTTGCACCGCATGAAGCAACATGGTTAAGCTGGCCGCATAAAGAAGCATCTTGGCCTGGAAAAATTCACACGATTTATAAACCATACTACACAATTTATAAAAGCTGTTGCAGAAGGAGAGAAGGTGCGTATTAATGTAAATGATGAAGCAATGAAATTTTTTGCCGAACATCATTTGCAAAAGGAAAATGTAAACATGCATCAGGTTGAATTTTTTTTCAATCCAACAAATGATGCATGGTGCAGAGATCATGGGCCGGCTTTTATTATCAATCCAAATAAAAAAGAAAAAGCAATTGTTGACTGGAATTATAATGCGTGGGGAAATAAATATCCGCCGTATAATTTGGATGATGTAGTTCCAACATTAATTGCAAAGCATTTTAATTTAAAAGTGTTTTATCCAAACATAATTATGGAAGGCGGCTCTGTTGAATTTAATGGCAACGGAACTTTAATAACATCAACGGCATGTTTATTAAATACAAACAGAAATCCGCAGCTCAATCAACAGCAAATAGAAAATTATTTGTGCGAATATTATGGTGTTGAACAAATTCTTTGGGTTGATGAAGGAATTGTTGGAGATGATACAGACGGCCATATTGATGATACGGTTCGCTTTGTAAATGAAGACACCGTTTTAACTGTTGTTGAAGAAAATAAAACGGATGAAAATTATGAATTGCTTCAGCATAATTTAAAACAACTGAAAGCAATGCGTTTATTAAATGGAAAGCAATTAAACATAATTGAATTGCCAATGCCTGATGCAGTTGTTTATGAAGATCAGCGTTTGCCTGCTTCTTATGCAAATTTTTATATTGCAAATAATGTTGTTGTTGTTCCAATATTTAATTGCAAAAAAGATGATGAAGCGTTGGAAATTATTCAACAATGTTTTTCATCAAGAAAAGTTATCGGTATAAATTCAGTTGATATAATTTGGGGGTTAGGAAGTTTTCATTGCCTAAGCCAGCAGGAACCAAAAGTTTAATTCATATTTTATTCTTGCCAGTGGCCCATGCGGCTAAATTTTTCAATACGCATTTGTATGCGTTTATCAGGGTTTATATCTTTTACTTCATTCAATGCTTTAGTAATGTGAGATTTTAAAATTTCAGTGGCCAGATTATAATCCCAATGTGCGCCGCCATCAGGCTCAGGCACAATTTCATCAACCAAACCAAAGCCCTGCATATCTGTTGCGGTAAGCTTTAATTGTTCGGCAGCCACTTCTTTTTTCTCCCAGCTTCTCCATAAAATAGTGCTGCAGTTTTCGGGCGAAATAACCGTATACCAGGCGTTTTCCATCATCAAAATTTTATCGCCAACGCCAATGCCCAGCGCACCGCCGCTTGCACCTTCACCGATAATACAACAAATTACAGGCACACGCAGCCGTATCATTTCATAAATATTGCGTGCAATGGCTTCGCCCTGTCCACGCTCTTCTGCTTCCATACCGGGGTAGGCGCCGGGCGTATCAATTAATGTTATAACAGGCTTATTAAATTTTTCCGCAATCTTCATTAAACGCAAAGCTTTTCGGTAGCCTTCAGGATTTGCCATTCCAAAATTGCGGAGCTGGCGTGTTTTTGTATTGATGCCTTTTTGCTGGCCAATTATCATTACGGTTTGGCCATTAATTTCACCCAATCCGCCAACCATAGCTTTATCATCACGCACATTCCTATCACCATGAATTTCAATAAAATTGCTCACCATTTTTTCAATGTACTTAAATGTATAGGGCCGGTCTGGATGGCGGCTTAACTGCACACGCTGCCACGGAGTAAGGTGCTCGGTGATTTTTTTTCTTTTTTCAAGAACTGATTGTTCTAATTGCTGAATGGTTTGTGAGTAATCTATCCTGGAATTTTTTTCTGCAAGTTTTTTTGTTTGATCGATCTGTTCATAGAGTTCTTTTATCGGCTGTTCAAAATCCAGGAACTGCCTGTTTGGATACTGCGGCATACTAAAAAATTAGTGGCGTAAAAGTAAGAGAGATTTTTTTATTTCAAAGATTTGCTGAAAAAACAGGAATGAACCTATATTTGCATCCCTGAAATTTTTTGGATCGGTAGTTCAGTTGGTTAGAATGCTGCCCTGTCACGGCAGAGGTCGCGGGTTCGAGTCCCGTCCGGTCCGCATCTTAATGTCAATTAATATCAAAAGCTCGCAAAATCAATGGTTTGCGGGCTTTTTTGTTTCTCTACCCTATCAAAAAGTATCAAATAATCTCAATTCTCAGGTGGTAAATTCGGTTACCCAAAAAAAATCAAAATCCGGGTAACCGAATTTCGCTGAAATCCTTGCTGGATAAGCAGTCCACGAAATGGACATCTTGTTTTGCATCTTCTTAAAAATTATTTTTAAACCCTCAAAAAGGAGGACATGATGGAAACGAAATTGAGTATTCTTTTTTACAGCAAAACATCAAGAACCAATAAAGATGGATTGGTTCCGATTTACCTGCGTGTTACAATTAACGGCGTAAGATTTGAACAAAGTACACAAC
>CAVSVA010000005.1:0-10958 GCA_963731245.1 uncultured Bacteroidota bacterium | reverse complement strand
ACTTCAGGTGATGCAACAAATGCATGTGTTGATGCAAGCCCGTCATTGCGTTTTGCAAAATTTCTGTTGAATGAAGTGATGATGGTATTTTTTCTGTTTGGATCATCGATGTGCCTTGCCCATTGCCCGATGCAAGGCCCGCAGGCATTGGCTAAAACGATGCCGCCAACGCTTTCAAAATCGTTTATAAAACCATCTCTTTCTATAGTAAAACGAACTTGCTCAGAACCGGGCGTAATAGTAAATTCACTGTTTGTTTTTAAACCTTTATTCACCGCATCTTTTACAATAGAAGCCGAACGACTGATATCTTCATAAGAAGAATTAGTGCAGCTTCCTATTAATGCCACTTCTAATTTTGCAGGCCAGCCGTTTTTTTCAACGGCTTCTTTCATTTTTGAAATAGGTGTTGCAAGATCTGGCGTAAAAGGCCCGTTTACATAAGGTTCCAGTTCATTTAAATTTAATTCAAGTACCTGGTCGTAAAATTTTTCAGGAGTTTCATAAACTTCAGCATCTGGCCTAAGATGTTCTTTTATTTTATCAGCAAGTTCAGCAACGTCAGCTCTTGCGGTTGATTTAAGGTAAGCGGCCATTTTATCATCATACGTAAATAAAGAACAGGTTGCACCAATTTCAGCGCCCATGTTACAAATGGTTCCCTTGCCTGTTGCGCTTAAGTTGTCTGCACCATCACCAAAATATTCTACGATAGCGCCGGTGCCGCCCTTTACGGTTAGCTGGCCTGCAACCCAAAGAATAATATCTTTTGCACTCGTCCAGCCGTTTAATTTGCCGATGAGTTTAATACCAATAAATTTTGGCCATTTCAATTCCCATGGCAGGCCCGACATAACATCACAGGCATCTGCGCCGCCCACACCAATGGCAATCATGCCAAGGCCGCCGGCATTTGGTGTATGGCTATCGGTACCAATCATCATTCCGCCGGGAAATGCGTAGTTTTCTAAAACAACCTGGTGAATTATTCCTGCGCCCGGTTTCCAAAAACCAATGCCATATTTATCTGAAACCGATGCTAAAAAATCATACACTTCTTTGTTTACAGTAAGTGCTGTGGCAAGGTCTTCTTTGGCGCCAACTTTTGCCTGAATTAAATGATCGCAATGCACGGTTGAAGGCACAGCAACTTTTGGCCGGCCGGCCTGCATAAATTGAAGCAAAGCCATTTGTGCCGTGGCATCTTGCATGGCAACACGGTCTGGCGAAAAGTTTACATAATCTTTACCACGTTCAAAAACCTGGAGTGTTTGCTCTGAAAATAAATGCGCATATAAAATTTTTTCTGCTAAGGTTAATGGTCTATCGAGTAATTTACGTGCAGCTGAAATTTTTGCTGGCATTTCATCGTACACTTTTTTTATCATTTCAATATCAAAAGCCATGTGTGGTAAGTTTTAAAAATGATGATTGAAAAACCGGACGTACAAGGGAGTGACACAACGAAGATGCCACGCAGTACAAAAGCCGGTAAATTAAATTTATATTAAGAACTTACGCAAATTTACATGCGATTATTTTAAAATGAAAATGAAGGCTTTTTTAAAACAAAATTGATAGCATGTAATGAAAGAATATTTTAAATTGCAGGCATGTACAAACTAAAACAGCTTATAGAATGGCGGGTGTTTGGTGTTTGTGAACCGTTAGGAGAGCGGCTGGGCATTTCTACCAGCAGAATTCGCATGTGGTTTATTTATATCTCTTTTCTTACCTTAGGTTCACCGGTGGTAATTTACATGGTGATGGCGTTTTGGCTAAACATAAAAAAATATATCCTGTCTGCAAGACGTAACCCATTTAAGTACCTGTAAAAATAGCTGCCATTGATAAAAATTGAGTACACGCACACTTCTTATCAGCAACTTTTCAAACTAATATCAAAACAACTTAATTTAAAAGTAAAAAATAATGTAGGTATTATTCATCCATCGCTTGGCGAGGGATTTGTTCAGTTGGTAAACCTGCATAATGGTTTGGATATTTTGATATTTGATTGTTTGCTGAACGATGACATAATATTTCATCGCAAAAAATCATCGCGTAATATTTATGTTATACGCTTTGATGATACGCCCGAACAAAAAGAAAATGGAAAACCGGCTTTGTTTTTTTCGCATATCAGCAAAGAATTGTATTATATGACGCCGGCAAAAAACCGGTCGAGAAATATATACCTTTCGTTTACCAGAGAATGGTTGTTTGAGATGTTTGCCAATGAGCCGCAGGGCGAATTTTTATTTACAAATATTTTGATGAAAGAACCTTTATATTATTATGATATTATTGATTCGGAATATCGGCGGCTGATGCAGGAAATCATACAATCGAAAGACGATGTTTCTTTCAGTAAATTTAAAGTGTATAACAGGGCAATGGCTATGCTTGAACGTTTTTTTGCAAGGTATTACCGCAAAATTTCTGAAACGCACAGCCATTTTAAAATTTCATCTGATGAAATGCAGCGTTTAAAACACGTAGAGTCTGAAATTTTAAAAGATTTTTCTTATACGCCACCTAATATTTTAAAGCTTTCCCGCATGGCTGCAATGAGCCCTTCTAAATTTAAGCTGGTGTTTAAAGAAGTTTTCGGAATGCCCGTTTACAGGTATTATCAAAAGCACAGGCTTCAAAAAGGCAAGGCTATGCTTATAACAAAAAAATATACAATTAAACAAGTTGCTGCCGAGTTGGGTTATGTGCATATAAAAGATTTTAGCAAAGCATTTCAAAAACATTTTGACCAATTACCTGAAGAAATAATTAATTAAAATTGTACATAGAATACAACCCATATAACGCCCGTAATATTTTGCAGGCTTTTGCAAACAGTTGCGGCGCCCGCGTTAAAGGAAACAGTTTTACTGTGCCTGCGCAAATTGGCGAAGGAAGGCTTATGAATTTTACTTTTAATTCAGGCATTTCTGTTTTAATTTCTGAAATGCGCATGAAAGAAGAGGTGGTTATATTAAGAAACCAGCAGGCAAACCTTCAAAATTTTATTTTATTATTTCATGAACAAATTGAGAAACCAGAGAATAAAGAAACACAAAAATCTTTGGCAGATGCTGCAGGTTTTAACCGCAACATGGTGCGGCTTTCCACATCGCTTACTTCAATGCAAACCAATATAATTCCGTTTAATAAAACACGCAGCGTAATTGTTGTATTTAATAAAACTGCGTTGCTGAATTTTCTTGATTACGAACTGGTTGAAAAATTTATAAATACTTATTTTTCCTTCTACCTCAAAAAAAATTATGTAATACCGTTAGATGCTGATTACCGGGTTATTTTACAGGAGTTGCATAAAGAAGTAAACCATCATCCATTAGTAAATATTTTTACAGAAAACCGTATTTTATTATTGCTTGAAAATTTTTTCTATAATTTTTTAGTGCTTGATAAACATTCTGGAAAGCGATTACAATTTAAAGAAGAAGAAATAGCGCAGCTTGTAAAAGCAGAAACCATTTTACTTGAAGATTTTAGCAAAACACCGCCAACTATAAACCAGCTTTCTAAAATGTGTGCCATGAGCCCTACAAAATTTAAAAACGATTTTAAGGCATTGTATGGGTTGCCTGTGTATGAATACTATCAGCAGCATCGCATGGCGTATGCACGTTCGCTTATACAGGAAGGGCATTATGCCATTAAAGAAGTGGGTATTATGGCGGGCTATAGTAATTTGGGGCATTTTGCTGCCGCATTTAAAAAAGAATATGCTATGCTGCCCAGCGAGTGGATGCACGCAAATCGCATACATCCTGATCTTCATACTAAAGATGAATCTTCTATACCAGCAGGATTATGATTTTTACGAATGCGCTGCGGCCTTTTTTTATTTGAGCGATTGTACCAATAATCCGCATTGTTTATATCGCCTTCTGTGCAAATAAGCATGAACCAAACAAGAATTTTTATCATCAAGCGGATCAATTAATGCATGTGCTGGCTGCAACTTTATTTGATAACTTTATATTTTAAAAATTTATTCAAACCATCTTGAAGGTTAAGATATAAGTAAATAAAAAATAGACTCAATAAAAACGATAATGAAAACTTTCTTTTTTATCGCAGCATTATTAGCATCAAATTTTTGCACGGCTAATTATAAATTAAATATATGTGATAGTGTTCCTTTTATTGATGGAATGATTAATTATACTCGTGTTGTAAATATTGACAGCGCATCCAAAGACGATTTGTATAAGCGTGCAAAAAATTGGGTTGTTCATAATTATGTTTCTCCAAAAAATGTGATTCAGGTAGATGATAAAGAAGAAGGAAAAATTATTTGTACAGGAACATTTGTAATTCATTTTGGCGGCAAAACGCCATCTATTCGACATACTCTTGAAATTGATGTAAAGGATAATAAATATCGTTATTCAATGACTAATTTTTATTATATGGATGACAATGCAAATTTTGCAGCAGAAAATTATCCAAGTATGTGGCTTAGTAAAAAGGGTTTTTATTCGCGATTAGAAGATGCAACAGGTGAGTATATAAAATCAATTATCCAAGCAATGCAAAAACCGATAAATAATAATTGGTAAGGCATATTATTTTGGTTAGTTATAATTATTGACAAAAAAGGCTACAGCCGGTTAAAATAAATTCGTCGTAAGTCATTTTATTTTGTTTGATGTTAGCGTTTTTCAATCTTATCATAAAAGCCGCCATAAGTATTCATCTTCACCGCATCTTCACTAAAAAATTTAAGAGGAAATCCTAAGTCGATTGCACTTATTTCATTCAGGTGTTTCATGTCTTCTGCAGAAATTTCAACGTCAATCGTTTTTAAATTTTGTTCAAGCTGTTCAGGTTTTGTTGCGCCAACAATTGGAATTACAGAAAGCGGTTGCTGCATTGTCCATTTCAATGCAACATGTGCTGCTTCAACACCAAGCTTTTCTGCAACAGCCATCACCTCTTTTGTAATGCGCTGACTGTTTTCATTTAAACGATTGCTGTCTTCTTTAATCCGGCCTTTATCGCCACGCAAATATTTGCCGGTTAATGCGCCGCCTGCCAGCGGCGCCCATGGCGTTACCGTCATTCCAAAATGTTTTGCCATAGGAATTAATTCGCGTTCAGGTGTGCGTTGCAATAAACTGTATTCAATTTGAAGCGCAATAAACTGGCTCCATCCCATTAATGCTGCCAGCGTATTTCCTTTTGCAACAACCCATGCCGGCGTATCGCTGATGGCTGCATAATTTACTTTGCCTTGTTTAATAAGATCATCCAAACCACGCAACACTTCATCAATTGGTGTAAGATCATCCCAAATATGCAAATACAACACATCAATAAAATCTGTTTGCAAACGCTTTAAACTTTGTTCAACGCTGCGCATCATATTTTTACGGTTGTTGCCGCTTGCGTTTGGATTGGTTTTATCATCAACCAGCGTATATTTTGTTGCAAGCACAAAATAATCTCTGTTATGATTGCTGATAAATTCGCCGATTATTTTTTCACTGGTTCCAAGTTTATAAATGTTGGCGGTGTCTAAAAAATTGCCGCCTGCGTTTGCAAAGTTTTCTATTATTTTAAAACTGGTTTCTTTATCTGCGCCCCAGTTTCCTTCTGTGCCAAAACCCATTGTGCCTAAACATAATTCGGAAACTTTTAAACCGCTTCTTCCTAATAATTTATATTTCATACTGGTGTTTTTTTTATTTTTTTTATAAGATGAATGCGCTTAAAATTTATGCGCTTTAATGTAAACAAAGTTAAGTGCAATGTTAATTAACTGGTTGTATGTATGTGTGCTGTTTGAGTTTTTGCTGAACAGAATTTTAACTGATGAAGGGCTGCCGGATTGCAGTGAAAAGCCCGGTGAAGATTTTGTGCGTTTGCCTTGTGCCGGACTTGTAACGTAAAGCCGGAACAACTGCTGCCATTTGCAATGCAGATGAAAGCTCCAATAATAAAATAAAAAAAACCGCTGTTAGAAAACAACGGTTTTATTGCACATGAGAAAAATATGGTATTAGAGATCGATTGTTTTTAATTCTTTAGGAAACTTAACGTTAACCGTTTGTGTTTGATTATTGCGCTTGTAAGTTATTTTTACCGTGTCGCCTTTTTTAAGATCTTTTACACTTTCTTTTAAATCTTCTGTTGAGTTAATGGTTTTGCCGTTTACCTGCGTAATGATGTCATCTGCTTTTAAACCGGCTTTTGCTGCAGGCGAATCATCATCATCAATATTTACAATTTTTACGCCGTTGCCATCTTCGGTATCCTGTGCTGAAATGCCGAGATGCGGTTTATTGCTGTTCCATGAAAAAGAAAAATTATAAGGTGATAAACCTTTGTATAATTCACCTGCATTTGGTGCGTTCCAGGAATACACTTTCATTTGATCTGACTTGCCCAAAACAGCGTTTGTTGTTAATTGTTTGCCGTTTCTTAAATAGGTGATGGTTACTTTTTCATTGGGTTTATGTTTGCCAACTGATTTATACAGATCATCGGGGCCAGCAATTTTATCTTCATTTATTTTAGAAATAATATCACCTTCTTTTAACCCGGCTTTTTCTGCAGCGCTGCCTTTTGTTACTTCAGTAATTTTTGCGCCCTGTTCTGTTTCGTCTGTCATAACGCCTAAAAAAGCGGTGTTTGATTTTATGGTGCGCATCATATCGTTTCTAAAGGCTTCAATTTGCGGAGGCTGAGGTGGAACCGGCAGAACTTTATTAAGATCAGGCAATCTATCTTCAAGATCATCAAAATCTTGTTTTTGTTTTATTATATCTACATCATTGCTTACAAAGTCATCAATCGGTTTTCCGTTTACCGTTATATTATTACCATCAATTACCACCGTAATTTTTTCTTTGGTTGAATCTTTTTTATGAATGATAATATTTTCATCGGTTGATTTTTGCACATCTTCAGAATCCTGCGCATACAGGTAAACAAAGTTTAGCGATAATGCAAGCAACAGGATGAATGATTTTAAATTTTTAAGCATAACAAAGTTTTTTATTGATCTACTAAATTTTTCGTAGATCAAATATAAAGAGATTTCTGAATTACGAAATATTTCGGAAATGTTAAACTCTGAAATCTTTTTGTAATCAACTGAAATAAAAAAATTCAAATAAAAGCTGCTGCTTACTGATTGACGTATTTTAAAAGTTCAGGGCTATCGGGTGTTACTTTACTATCAAAATGTTGCAGCAAATGGCCTTGTTCATCAATAATAAATTTATTAAAGTTCCAGGAAATGGTTGCATCTAAAACGCCATTCTCGCTTTTATTGCATAGGTATTTAAAAATTGGAGTTGCATCTGTGCCTTTTACATCAACTCTTGTTGTTAGCGGAAAAGTAACGCCGAAATTTTTTTTGCAGAAAGTACTGATTGAATCGTTGTTATGATATTCCTGGTTGCCAAAATTATCGGAAGGAAAACCCACGATCACTAATTTATCCTGGTGTTCTTTATATAATTTTTCAAGTCCTTCATATTGCGGGGTAAAGCCGCACATTGAAGCCGTATTAACCACAAGTATTTTTTTGCCTTTGAATTTTGAAAAATCTATTGTGCTGCCATCAAGCGCTTTAATTTTAAAATCGTAAATAGATTTTGTTGAGGGATGAAATGAGGTCATAATTATTAAGGTTAATATTGAAAGAATCGTTTTCATATATGTATTTTTATTTGCTAAAATTAAAAAACATTAGTGAATAATTTCTTCATTAAAGTTTTTAGAAGCCTTCGATCAAAAAATTAAATTGTATAAGCAACGGTTGCAATACTAAGTTTTGCGTTATGTGCTTTTAAAATAGCTGCGCCGCAAGCCTCAAGCGTTGCGCCGGTTGTAACAACATCATCAACCAGTAAAATATGCTTGCTTTCAAGTAAAGATGGCTGCGTTAGCGTAAATACATTTTGCATTGCCTGCCAGCGTGCAACACGGTTTTTTTGCGTTTGAGTTTCTGTAAACAAAATTCTTTCAACCGCATTTTCTATAATTGGTTTTTTCCAAACTGATGTTATGCCCTGCGCAATAACAGCAGCCTGGTTATAACCGCGTTTAAAAAATTTCTTATCGTTTAAAGGCAAAGGCACAATTGCATCAACATCATCAAATCTTTTACTGCCAAAAAGCTGTTGACCAAGCAACTTGCCTAAAAAAATTCCTGCTTTTTGATTTGATTTATATTTAAGCTGAATGATTACGTTTTGAATAACAGAATTTTTATTGAAATAAAAAGCGCTTGCTGCATGTTCTGCATTTAATCTTCCATAAAAAATTTTTTCAACAGGGTTGCCCGGTGCAGCAGTAAAACCAGTTTCGGGCAAACTGTTTAAACAGGATGCGCATAAAATATTTTTATGTTGATGCACGTCTTTATTGCAACCAATGCATACCTGCGGAAAAAACAAGTGAAGAAAATCATCAATATAATTTTTGATAAGGGTTGCCATGCAGATCAATTAAAATAAAAGACGATATACTTCATCAACTTTTGCAACATCAATTACATCAATATTATATTTAGTTTTATTAAGCGTTTTTTTATTAAAAGGTGCAATGAAAATTTTTTCAAAACCTAATTTTTCTGCTTCTGCAATTCTTTGTTCTACACGGTTTACAGCTCTTATTTCGCCATTCAATCCAACTTCTCCTGCAAAACAAATGTTTGGTGAAAGCGGCGCATCATCATACGAAGAAAGCAAGGCGCAAATAATGGCAAGGTCAGTTGAAGGATCTTCAATACGCAAACCGCCGGCAATATTTACAAACACATCTTTTACACCAAAATGAAATCCGCCGCGTTTTTCTAAAACGGCAAGCAACAGTTGTAATCTTCTGGAATCCAATCCGCTTGTTGTTCGTTGCGGCGTTCCATAAACACTTTGCGTAACCAGCGCCTGCGTTTCAATTAATAAAGGCCGTAAGCCTTCCATGCCGGCAGCAATAGCACTGCCGCTAAGCACTTCTTCTTTTTGGTTGATAAATATTTCAGACGGATTATTTACCATGCGCATGCCTTCACTCGTCATTTCATAAATGCCTAATTCTGATGTGCTGCCAAAACGATTTTTTAATGTGCGCAAAATACGATAGGAATAATGCTGATCTCCTTCAAACTGCAACACCGTATCAACCATGTGTTCTAAAATTTTTGGGCCGGCAATGCTTCCATCTTTTGTAATGTGGCCAATTATAAAAACCGGCGTGTAAGTTTCTTTTGCAAAACGTTGTAATGATGCGGCACATTCTCTTACCTGCGCAATGCTTCCTGGTGTTGCATCAATATTATCTGATTGTAAGGTTTGAACAGAATCAACAATAACCAATGATGGCTGTAATTTTTTTATCTCCGTAAAAATTACAGATAAAGATGTTTCGGTTAAAATGTAAAAATTTTCATTGCGTATATTTAACCTGTTAGCACGCATTTTAATTTGCTGCTCGCTTTCTTCGCCACTAATATATAATGTAATTGAATTGTTGAGATGCAATGCATCCTGCAACAACAACGTGCTTTTGCCAATGCCAGGTTCGCCTGCTAATAATATTATGCTTCCTGCAACAATGCCGCCGCCTAACGTGCGGTTTAATTCTGTATCGTTTGTAATTAATCTTTCTTCTTTTATGTTTTCAACTGCATCAAGCAATTTTGCTTTTGATGTTTGCCTTTCGGTTGAAACATCTTTCCAAAAATTTTTTTCTTTCTGATTTCTTTCAACAACTTCTTCAATAAAAGTATTCCATTGATTGCATGAAGGGCATTTACCTAACCATTTAGCGCTTTCATATCCGCAGTTAGAACAAAAAAATGCTGTTTTAACTTTACTCATCTTATAAAGATAATTGCATGATTGTAATTAAACAGATGATTGATATGAAATAAAAAAGGCCGGTAAGAATACCGACCTCTTTTTACTTACTAACCCATTAAATTCAGCCACTAAATTACAATAATGGGCTACATAACAAAATAAATTTTTTGTGTTGTTGAAAACTTTTGAAGCAAAATTAGTTTTAAAAGCGGCCATTTTGTCGCTTAATGAATAAATGCGTTTACATTTTAAAGTCAAACTGTCGTAAAGCGTTTTTCGTTGCTCTTACTTTTATTTGATTTTGAACTGGTTATAAATTTGATTATTTCATCTCAAAAAGTTTCATGAACTCTATCTTTTTAGTTTCTCTTGTTTTTTTGGCGATAAGCTTTTGGGTTTCATCCACTTTAAAAAATAAATTTTCCAAATATGCTCAAATACCATTAGCTAAAGGTTTGAGCGGTAAAGAGGTTGCAGAAAAAATGCTTCGAGAAAATGGCATTTTCGATGTGCAGGTAATTTCAGTAAACGGATATCTTTCAGATCATTATAACCCATTCAACAAAACAGTTAATTTAAGTCCTGATGTTTATGAAGGCAGAAGTATTGCTTCAACCGCAGTGGCTGCACACGAATGTGGCCACGCTGTGCAACATGCAACTGCATATACCTGGTTAATGTTAAGAAGCAGGCTGGTGCCTTTTGTGCAATTCAGCAGCAATATTGTGCAATGGATTTTGCTTGCCGGCATTTTAATGATTAACGTTTTTCCTGGTTTGCTGCTTGCCGGCATTGCATTGTTTGCACTTACAACCATATTTTCTTTAATTACTTTACCGGTTGAATTTGATGCGAGCAACCGTGCGTTAATTTGGCTTGAAAGCAGTAATGTAACCTTGCCGCAGGAACATGATAAAGCAAAAGATGCCTTGCATTGGGCTGCACTTACTTATGTTGTTGCAGCGCTGGCATCTGTGGCAACCTTGCTTCAGTATATTTTAATTTATTCAAACAGCAGAAACAGGCGGTAAAAATTATTTGGTTACAAGCAGCAGATATTTAATTAAGCACGGTTGCATCGCAACACTTGTACAAAAGAATAGATGGCATCTTGCCTTA
>CAVSVA010000004.1:0-102957 GCA_963731245.1 uncultured Bacteroidota bacterium | reverse complement strand
GAAAACGGCAGGCGCAGAAAAAGGAATTGTTTGCAGTTTATTTTCCTGTATGCCATCCAATTTTTTTTTTGAGTATGAAAAAATATTTTCAGCAATGTTTGCAGATTGATGCAATTCTTTAAACGCAAACTTTTCTACACTGTTTAAGTGATGCGTATTGCTGTGATATAAAAATTGATCAGCAACTGTTATTTGCGGAATTTTTATTTTATCTGAAGTAATTCCATTAAGATCAATTACAATTTCTGCTTTTGATTTTTTTAATATCGATGGAATTTTTACTTTATACAACCAGTTTAAAAGTATCGGCGATGTGCTTTCAACATAAATATAAATAAGCGCATCGGCAGCCACTTGTTGCTGAAATGCAGGCACAGAACTTATCCATGTTTTTACCTGGTAATTATTTTCTTTTGCCTTTTGTTGTAAAAGCGAAAAAATATATTCTGCATAATCTCCGGCGTGTGAATGTTCTATAACAGCAATGCGCATAACGCGGCAAAAATATTTGTTTATGATTGCAAAAAAAATTGCTTAATAATAAACCTTTCTGCAGGTTTATGTTTTTGAAATTATAAACCGGAAATAATTTTTACAGAGAGTTCTTTTAAAAAAGCTGCATCCGCCGCACTGCCTGAAGTTGCGGTGTTAATGCCGATGCCTTTTAAATTATATTCATGCAGCAACAGCAAAATTTTTTCTGCGCCTGAAAAACCATAATTTTTTATGGCAGTAATTGCCTGTTTTGCCGCAAACACATTGTTATAAAATAAAGGCTTTAATGTGTTTTCAGAATAATCATTCATTGATGCTGCCGTATAAATTTTGCTGAAGTAATTATATAAAGTTGGCAAAATTAATTGCAGTGGCGCAGCCTTTGGATTGCCTTGAAAATATTGAATAATGCGAATGGCTTTTGGTAAATTTTTTTGACTGATGGCATCCTGCAGCTCAAACACATTAAACTCTTTGCTTACGCCCACATAATTTTCAATATCATCTTCTGTAATAGTTTTTCTTTTATTAAGATTGATGGAAATTTTTTCCACTTCGTTTTTTAAGCGGCTTAAATCGTTGCCAATATGATCAACCAAAATAAGCAATGCATTATGATTAATGCTTAAACCAAAGCTTTCAATCATTTGCTGCGCCCATTCGGGCAATTGGTTTTCGTAAATTTTTTTAGTTGATAAAAGTTCGCCATGTTGTTTAACCGCTTTTGAAAATTTTGTGCGTGCATCTAATTTTTTGTCTTTATAACTAATCACAAAAATTGTTGAAGACAAAGGTTTTTGAATGTAATTTTCAAGCCGTTCAATATCTTTCATTTGCTGCGCTTCTTTCAACAACACCACTTTTCTTTCACCAAACATCGGGTAACCCATGCACGCATTTACCACGTTTGCCCAATCTGCATCTTTGCCATAAAATATAATAAGATTAAACGAAGCTTCTGCTTCAGAAAGCAAATGATGTTCTGCGTAATTAATCACTTCATCAATAAAAAAAGGTTCTTCACCTTCAAGCCAGTAAACGGGTTTAAATTTTTTTTGTTTCCAATCAGCAATAATTTTTTCGGCAGACATGGTTCAAAGATAGTCCGGAAGACCGAGAGACCGGAAGTCAGAAAGTTAGTTTATTCATTACAGATTTTGCTTCCTTTTTCCGGACTCTCCGACTTCCTGACTTTCCAACCTTCTTAGTCCGGAAGACCGAAAGACCGTAAGTCAGAAAGTTAGTTTACTCACTAAAGATTTTGCTTCCTTCTTCCGGACTCTCCGACTTCCTGACTTTCCAACTTTCTTAGTCCGGAAGACCGAGAGACCGTAAATTAGAAAGTTAGTTTATTCACTACAGATTTTGCTTCCTTCTGTCCGGACTCTCCGACTTCCTGACTTTCCAACTTTCTTACTACTTTCATGCACATGAAAAAACTTTTTTTAATAATTACCTGTACTATTTTTTTTGCTGAAGCGCAAACACAAGCTTATAAAAAATTGCACTTTGAAAGTATTGTTTGCGATACGCATAATGATATCATCAGCACTTGTATTGAAAAAGGTTATCGTTTTGACAGCAATCTTACAGGCTTAACGCACAGCGATTTAAAGCGCATGTTTACAGCCGGTATCGATGTGCAGGTTTTTAGTATTTGGTGCGATGAAACAGAACCGCATCCTTATGCATTTGCCAACCGCGAAATTGATACGTTATATGCCTGGATCAATCGCCATCCGGATAGCATGATGCTGGTTACAAATTCAAATGAATTAATGCAGGCAGTGAAGCAACATAAATTAGCAAGCATGATTGGTGTTGAAGGCGGCCACATGATGGAAGATGATTTGAATAAGCTTGATAGTTTGTATGCACGCGGCACAAGATATATGACGCTTACATGGAATAACAACACAAGCTGGGCAACGAGTGCAAAACATGAAACAGACACATCGCACCCGGCACATTTGGGATTGAATGATTTTGGAAAACAGGTGGTGCAGCACATGAATAAAATTGGGATGATGGTTGATCTTAGCCATGTGGGCGAACAAACTTTTTGGGATGCCATTCATACTTCAACAAAGCCTGTTTTAATTTCCCACAGTGATGTATATAACCTTTGCCCGGTGTACAGAAATTTAAAAGATGACCAGATAAAAGCGGTTGCAAAAAATGGCGGTGTTATTCAGTTGAATTTTTATTCAGGGTTTTTAGACAGCACTTTTAACCCGAAAGAAGAAGCTTTTGAAAAAGAACATAAAGCCGAAAAAGATTCATTGATGAATGCAGGCAAGCAGGAATTTTTTGCAGATAATTTTTTGTTTTTAAAATATGCGGATGAAGTAAAAAATATGCGTGCACCTTTTCATTTACTGATGGATCATTTAAATTATATTGTAAAATTAGTTGGTGTTGATTATGTTGGTTTGGGAAGTGATTTTGACGGCATCAGCTTTCCGCCGCAGCAAATGGACGATGTAACTTCATTTCCTTTAATTACAAAAGCGTTGCTTGAAAAAGGATACAGCAAAACAGACATTCAAAAAATTTTAGGCGGCAATTTTATACGGGTTTTAAAGGCGAATGAAGTGAAAACTGTTAACCGCTGACATTTATAAAATTGCCACGACTTAAAAGTCGTGGCAATGTATTCACCGTGGCAATGTATTCACTGTTCACTTTATCAAATGCGGTTGTAATTGCTTTTTGCCAAATGGCGTAACCTTTCGCATTCATGTGCAAGCTGTCGCTTTCAAATATTTCCGGCTTTGGCTCATTGTCTTCATTCAACATTAAATCAAAAACATCAACAAAACTTGCATGTTGTTGCGTTGCCAGGTACGCTTTAATTTTTTTATTGGCTTCAATCATTTTCGTCCAGTATTTTCTGCGGCTTGGGCTTGGTTTAATTGAAACAAAAACAACAGGAACCGTTTTGCTTTTTACACGAATCATCCAGTATAAAGTTTTAAAGCGGTTAACAACGGTTTGTGCGCTAACGGTATCGCTTGCAGCAAAATCATTTTCGCCGCAATAAATAACAATTTCTTTGGGATGATATGGAAAGATAATGTTGTTGGCATACCGAATTACATCAGGTAAAGTTGAACCGCCAAAACCCCGGTTAATAATTGTATAACCCGGAAAGTAAGACTGCACATCCGTCCATTTTCTGAAAGAGGAACTGCCAACAAAAAGTATGGCATGTTGCGGCGGCGGTTTTATACTGTCTTGTTTTTTAAAGTTTTGAATTTCATCATAAAAAGGCTGCGAAAAACTTTCGTTAATAAACAAAACAGAAAGCAGCAGCAGCAAAAAATATTTCATTGAAACTTTTTATTTAAGTATGAAAATAATTATCATTTTCATTAAAGCAAACAAAAATCTTCAAACAAAAATTATAGCAGCGAACTGCTGTCTTTTTCTCTTATATTTTCCTGGTAAGTTTGATATGCGGCTGCATCACCAAAAGGGCCCTGGTATTTAGCATCGCCAAAACCAAGTATCGGCCAAAATATAAACCCAAGAAAAATGAGGCCGATAGTAAAGCCTTCATCTTTTCCAAAACTTTTTGATATCATATTCAACGTCCATACGGCAAAAACAATATTTACAAAAGGAATAAAAAGCAACAGCAGCCACCAGCCAGGTTTGCCGCCAATTTTAAGCATAATATAAAAATTGTAAAAAGGTATAATACATGCCCAGCCTGGCTGGCCTGCTTTTTCAAACGCCTTCCATTGGCCGGCAATAACAACAATAAGAAAGGCAATCCAAATGAGTATTCCAAATATGCTAATCATAAAACAGTTATTTTTTGGTTACGTAAATATAAACCTTCAACTTAAATCTAAAGCGTTTTATAAAAGTTTATGCAGTTTTATTATTAAACGCAGAAATGGTTGCATCGTAAACATTCTTTGAATTATTTTCACCGCTTTAAAATTTTTTTCATGAAATCAGCTTGTAAATATTTCACTGCTTTACTCATTATTCATTGTTCATTATTCAGCATTTGTTCAAATGCACAACCTCCGCATGGCATTCATTGGTCTGCAGATGGAAACAGTTATTATGAAAATACTGCTGACGGAATTGCAAAATTTCAAATGCCGTCTTTTACAAAAACCGTTGTTGCAACTGCGCAGCAGTTAACGCCAAAAGATTCTGCGCAGGCATTAAGGGTGCGCAACTTTTTTTTTAGTGATGATGGAAAAAAGATTTTGATGTATACCAACAGCAAAAAAGTTTGGCGCTATGATACCCGCGGCGATTATTGGGTGTTGAACACAACAGATAACAGCTTAAAACAAATAGGAAAAACCTTGCCTGCTTCATCATTAATGTATGCAAAATTTTCGCCTGATGGTAACAGCGTTGCGTATGTAAGCAAGCATAATTTATATGTTGAAGATTTAAATTCAAACCACATTAAACAATTAACAACCGATGGCACAGACCGCATGATAAACGGAACTTTTGACTGGGTTTATGAAGAAGAATTTGATTGTCGGGATGGATTTAGATGGAGCCCTGATGGCAAAAGCATTGCTTACTGGAAGGTGGATGCAACAAAAATCCCCAACTTTTTAATGATTGATAATACAGATTCTATTTATTCATTTGTAAAGCCGGTTGAATATCCTGTTGTGGGCGTTGATCCTTCGCCGTGTTATGTGTATGTTGTAAATCTTGCAACAGGCAATTCAACCAAAATGAATGTGCCCGGAGATCCGCAGCAGCATTATATTCCGCGTATGGAATGGGCAGCAAATTCTTCGCAACTCATCATAGAACAGTTCAATCGCAAACAAAATGAAATAAAAATTATGTATTGCGATGCTGCAACAGGATCAACCAATGAAATTTATACAGAAAATGATAAAGCTTGGGTAGATAATAAAAATGCATGGGATGAAAACCCTTTTGCAATGGGCTGGGAATGGGTGAAAAATGGAAATGATTTTTTGTGGGTGAGCGAAAAAGACGGATGGCGTCATATTTATTTAATAAGCCGCGATGGCAAAAAACAAACCTTGCTTACAAATGGCGATTATGATATTATTACGCTGAAAGGTTATGATGATAAAAGCGGTTATGTATATTTTATTGCGTCGCCGGATAATGCCACGCAGAAATATTTATACCGCATAAATATGAATGATAAAAATAAAGCTGAGCGGTTATCACCGGCAGATGAAAGCGGCACACATAATTATGATCTTTCACCAAATGGCATGTATGCTTCTCATGAATTTTCAAATATAAATACACCGCCTGTTGAAGATTGGGTAAGCCTTCCAAAACATACGGTAATTAAGCAGGGTGAAAAAGATAATAATGGTTTTACGTTGCCTCATGCAGATATGTTTAAAATTACAACCGATGATGGCATAACAATGGATGGATGGATGGTAAAGCCAACCAATTTTGATTCAACAAAAAAATACCCGGTTGTATTTTATGTTTATACAGAACCTGCTGAACAAACGGTTACCGACGAGTATGGCACCGGTTATAACTTTTTATATAATGGCGATTTTGCAGGCGATGGATACATTTATATAAGTGTTGATGGGCGCGGAACACCAGCGCCAAAAGGTGCAGCATGGCGCAAAGCAATTTACAGAAATATTGGCCGTATAAATATTCACGACCAGGGAATGGCTGCAAAGAAAATTCTGCAATGGCCGTTTATTGATACAAGTCGCGTAGCCGTTTGGGGCTGGAGCGGCGGTGGCTCTGCAACATTAAATTGCATGTTTCAGTTTCCTGAAATTTATAAAACAGGAATTTCAATTGCTGCGGTTGATAATGAGTTAACGTATGATGATATTTACCAGGAAAGATATATGGGTTTACCGCAGGAAAATAAAGAAGATTTTATTGCTGGTTCGCCTATAACTTATGCAAAAAATTTGCAGGGGCATTTATTGATCATTCATGGTACGGGTGATGATAACGTACATTACGCCAATGCAGAAATGATGATAAATGAACTGATAAAATATAATAAAATCTTCCAGTTCATGCCTTATCCAAACAGAACACACAGTTTAAGCGAAGGCGCAGGCACATTCATTCATCTGAAACATTTGTACACAACATTTTTGCGGCAATATTGCCCGCCGGGAGCTAAATAATTATATAAGCACTTATATAATATTTTAAAGCGATCTATAAAAAAATCATCCGCAGTAAATTTTATTGCGGATTTTTTTATATGCAGTTTTGCAATATGGCTTTAAAACAAGATTTAAAAGATTTACGAATTATTTTTATGGGCACGCCCTGAATTTGCCGTTGCCTCGCTTGATGCTTTGATGCATGCTGGTTGTAACATTGTTGGCGTTGTAACAGCACCCGATAAACCTGCAGGGCGTGGCATGCAACTGCAGCAAAGTGCTGTAAAAAAATATGCGCTTGAAAAAAATTTACATATTCTTCAACCCGAAAAATTAAAGAACGAGCAATTTATTAATGAATTAAAATTATTAAAGGCAGACGTGCAAATTGTAGTTGCGTTTCGCATGTTGCCCGAAATAGTTTGGAACATGCCGCCGATGGGAACGATAAATGTTCATGCATCTTTATTGCCGCAATATCGTGGTGCTGCGCCCATAAATTGGGCAATTATAAATGGCGAAAAAGAAACCGGCATCACCACATTTAAATTGCAACAGGAAATTGATACGGGTAATATTTTATTGCAGGAAAAAATTTTAATTGGCGATAATGAAACTGCCGGCGAATTACACGATGCATTAAAAACACTTGGCGCAAATGTGCTGGTAAAAACAATTACTGGTATTGCAAATCAAACATTGAAAGAAACACCGCAATCCCAAATTCAAAATTTAAAATCCGAAATAAAACATGCGCCTAAAATAAATAGCGAAACCTGCAAAATTGATTGGAATCAATCAGCCGAAAATATTTTTAATTTAATCCGTGGGTTATCGCCATATCCAACTGCATTTACTTTTTTGCATGATAAAATATTAAAAGTTTTTTTCGCAAAAAAAGAAATCACAACACATCATTATACAAACGGAGAAATAGAAACGGATGGCAAAACATTTTTAAAATTTGCCTGCGCCGATGGATTTATTTATTGCACAGATATACAATTGCAGGGCAAAAAAAGAATGCTGGTTGAAGATTTTTTACGCGGTTATAAATTCAAGTAAATTTATTGATCTGATATAATTGCTTAAAAATGATTTTACGAATCAACAAGCGCAGCAGTTATTTCATTTAATTTTTTTATGCGTTCTTTAAACCCTGTTTTTATATTATTTCTTATGATGTGAAGATTGGATAAGGTTGTTTCAATTTCATCTGGCAAAACTTCATTAAAAAATTCTTTTAATCTTCTTGCAAGCGTTGGCGATTTTCCGTTGGTAGAAATTGCAATTTTAATATCACCTTTTGTAACAACCGATCCAAGATAAAAATCGCACAAAGAAGGTTTATCAGCAGCGTTCAGCAATTTACCTTTTTGCTTTGCATCTTTTTTTATTTGTTCGGCCAAATCCAAATCATTAACCGCAGCAATTACAAGATCACAATCATTTAAAAATTCTGCATTATAAGCTGCCTGAATTAATTGCACATGCTGATGCGCAAACGCAAGTTGCCGCACTTCTTTTTTTATAAAATTGGCAACAACAGTAACGTTTGCTTCAGGCGTATTTAACAACACAGTATTTAATTTTTCATAACCAATTTCGCCGGCGCCAATAATCAGTAATTTCAATTCCTGCAGTTTAAAAAAAACAGGAAAAAGATTGTTTTTGCTATCGCTCATAATTTCTTTATTAAACTGATTTTTTTTATACAATTTCTTTTCTCAGCACATAATCACCAAAAGGTTCATCCGGATTTTTATTTGATGAAAAATCTTTTAACAACACATCAAGGTTGCTGAGTATTTCAGCTTCTTCAATATTTTCTTTATAAATTTTATTCAATCTTTTTCCATTTGCGTCAGCGCCGAGATACATATTATATTTTCCATAAGCCGTTCCTGAAAAACCAATTTCTGCTGCATAAGGTCTTCCGCATCCGTTGGGGCAGCCCGTCATTCGAACGCTTAATTCTTCATTCTTTAAATTGTATTTTTCTAAAACAATTTCAATTTTATCTATCAGCGATGGAAGGTAACGTTGCGCTTCTGCCAAAGCCAGCGGACAAGTATTTAAAGCAACGCAAGCCACTGCATTACGGCGAACAGGTGAAGCCGTTTCTGTAATTTCAATTACGCCATATTGCCGCAAAATATTTTCAATTTCAGATTTATGTTCAGGTTTAATATCGCCGATAATTATGTTTTGATTGCATGTAAATCTAAATTGAGCGTTGCCTGTTTTTGCAATTTCATAAAAGGCCTTTTTAAATTGAACTTTTTCACCATCGTACACTCTTCCGGTTTCAACAAAAGCAGTATAATAATATAAACCTTCGTGGTTTTTATGCCAGCCATATTCATCATGGCGAATGGTTAATGCATAAGCTTCTTCATTTTTAAAATTTATACCGCTTCTTGTTTCCACTTCTTTTTTAAAAGCATCAACACCCAGCCTGTCAATTGTATATTTAAGCCGGGCCAATTTTCTATCATTGCGGTCGCCAAAATCTCTTTGCGTTGTTGCAATGGCATACACGGTTTTAAGCAAATCATCTTTTGCAACAAAACCCAGCATAGTTGCAAGCCGCGGATATGTTGCAGCATTGCCATACGTCATTCCCATTCCGCCGCCGGCACTAACATTAAAGCCAATTAATTTATTTTTTTTGATGATAGCAATTATGCCAACATCGTTTGTAAAAACATCCACATCATTATAAGGCGGAATGGCAATGGCTATTTTAAATTTTCTCGAAAAATACCTATCCTGGTACAATTCATCTTTTTCTTCATCTGCCGAAATTTTTTCTTTATCCAACCATATCTCGTAATAAGCATTTGTTTTGGGCAGCAGCAGCTTGCTTAATTTTTCAGCATAAGAAAAAATTTTTTCATGCAACGCACTAAAACGCGGATGAGCACTTGTAATAACGTTGCGGTTAACATCGCCGCAGGCAGCAATGCTATCAAGCTTTACCGTATTAAAATATTTGATGGTTGGTTTTATATTATGCTTTAAAACGCCATGCAGTTGTATGGTTTGGCGTGTTGTAATTTTTATTACCGGACTTGAATATTGCTCGCTTACTTCATGCAAAGCCAGCCATTGCGCTGCACGTAAAAAACCACCCGGCAAACGCAAACGGATCATGTAAGAATATAAATTTTCTAATTTTTTTGCAGCACGTTCTTCTCTTCTATCGCGATCATCCTGCATATACATGCCGTGAAATTTTATCAATGCACGATCATCTTCTCTTATCTGGCCGGTATGTTCATCCAGCAAGCTTTCTTTTAAAGTGCCGCGCAAACCATTGCTTTGTTTTTTAATTTTTTCTATGATTGATTCCATATTTGAATTTAGACCTCACCCCAACCCCTCTCCAAACGAGGGGGCAGAAGGCAAGAGCGTGAGTTAATATTGGCCATAAAACTTTGGTGTTTAAAGTCCTCTCCTTTGGCGAAGATTTAGGTGAGGCTTTTAATAAACATCTTTTGCAAACCTTCCTTGTTCTTCCAAATTATTTAAATATTCTGTTGCCGCTGATGTATTAATATTTGCTTCTTTACTAATGATTTCAATTAATGTTTGTTCAACATCTTTTGCCATCGGGTGTTTACATCCGCACACATAAATATGTGCACCGTTTTCAAGCCATGCAAACAATTCTTTTGATTGTTGCAGCATACGATGCTGCACATAAATTTTTTCTTTCTGATCTCTTGAAAAAGCAGTATTAATTTTTGTTAATGATCCGGTATCAAAAAAAGAAAGCAATTCATTCTGATATAAAAAATCTGTTGCAAAATGCTGATCACCAAAAAAGAGCCAGTTGCGGCCGGAAGCGCCTTCATTATCCCTGTGAAAGATAAAAGAACGAAAAGGCGCAATGCCTGTTCCCGGCCCAATCATAATAATATCTTTATCATGTTGCGGCAAGCGAAAATTATCATTCGGATTAATATAAAAATTTATTTCAGCGCCTTCATTTAATGCGGCAAAATAACTGCTGCAAAAACCATATTTTGTTTTTTCGTTTACAGAAAATTTATTACGACTTACGGTGATATGAATTTCATTATTGCCATGCGCTGATGGTGAAGATGAAATAGAATACAGCCTTGGCGTAAGCGGTTCAAGAATATTTATCAGTTGCTCAACAGAAATATTTTGCTGCAAAGGATATATTGATAAAATATTTTTCAGATCAAGCCGAACCAAGGGCAATTCTGTTTGTGCAAGCAATGCATACTTTTCAACAATTCGCAAAGGCAAATACAGAATATTCAATTTGCGTTTAAATAAATCAAACAACGTGTATGTTTCATTTTTATATTGTATTGTTTGATTTTTATGTACAGATAATAAATTTAAAATTTCTTGCACATCATCATCTGTATTAACCGGAACAATGCCCAACGAATCGCCGGGCAAATAATAAATGGCTTCATTGCCCTCAATTTCTACATGAAACGTTTCTTTTAAAGAACCCTTATCATTTAAATTAAGGTGCGTTTTAATTTTTCCGGTATAAAAAGTTTTTACGTATTTAACTTGCTGTTGCAATTGCGTGGCCGGCAATAATCCTTTTGATAAAGCGGGCAAATTATTCAGCACATTATTTATCCATGTTTCTGATGGCGCATAAAAATCTGTATCTAATTTTTCTGCAGGTAAAATTTGTTTTGCACCCAATTGCCGCAAACGCAAATCAACATCTTCGCCTGCCTTGCAAAACAACGGATATGAACTATCACCTAAAGCAAGCACAGCATATTTTACGTTGCTTAATGTATGTTGTTTTTCATGCAGAAAATCATAAAACTTTTTTGCGGCAATGGGCGGTTCGCCATCCCCATGCGTGCTTAAAATAATAAATACAATATTTTCTTTTTCAAGATTTGCAGGTTTGTATTGATCAAGTGATGCAATGGTTACTTTATGCTGTTTGCCTTTTAAAGCCGCTGCGAGTTTTGAAGATATTTTTTTTGAATTGCCTGTTTCGGTTCCATATAAAACAGAAACAACAAGTTTTTCTGTTGATGATGCTAATTCATTTTCTGAAGAAACATTATTGCCTGTATTTTTTTCTGATAAGCCTGCAAGAAAACCGCTCATCCAGATTATCTCATCTCTCGACGATTCTTTTATTAAATGTTTAAATGATTGAAGCTTTTGTTCAGTAAGCATGCTGAATATTTTTTTGTTGGATTAATGATTGGATTTTTAAATAGTTTGTTTGGTCTTCAACAGCACGGAAATAATTTTTTTGCGAAGCATCTTCTGCATTAAACCATGCAAATTTTTTATGCAGTGCTGCAACTTTGCCCATAATTACAATGGAAGGACTTATAAAATTTTTAGGATCATTCAAAAATGATTTTAACGTAAACGAATGTGTTGTTTGTTGAACTGTTGTTGCTTGTTCAACTACAATAAAAGGAATGTTTTCATCAGCACCTGCGGTTAATAATTTTTGCACTATCGAAAGCAGGTTATTGCTGCTCATATACAAAACAAGTGTTTCTTTAAAAGCAGCAAGATTTTTCCATTCTTCGTTGCTGATGATGGTGTTTTTATAATAGGTTAGCAACTGCACGCCGCTGGCGTGATCTCTTGCGGTAAGCGGAACGCCCGTATAAGCCGAAGCACCCGATGCCGCTGTTATTCCGGGAATTATTTCGTACGCAATATTGTTTTCAGAAAGCGTTTTCAGTTCATCATACACGTTTGAAAAAAAAGCAACATCGCCGCCTTTTAAACGTACTATTTTTTCATACAAATAAGCAAACTGAACCAACAGTTGATTTATATCTTTTTGTTTGTATGATTTTTTATTCCCGCCTTCTTTGGCAACATCAATAATTATAGCTTGCGGGTTTGCATATAATTTAATGATGTCATCGCCTGCAAGCCGGTCTGTAATAATTACTTCGGCCTGCGATAAAAGGGTTGCTCCTTTTACGGTGATCAAATCAGGATTTCCCGGCCCTGAGCCAACAAAATAAATTTTGCCGGGATGAACATTTTGTTTTTCTGTTGTGTGGTGGTTGCTCATTTTTATTTGTGTTGATGGTAATGAAAACAAAAAAGCCTTCTCTTGCGGAGAAGGCTTGTATTAATTTATTATTTGTTTAGTTAATTACAATAGTGTTTCCTTCCCCGAAGAGATATGTTACACATACAACAACACATTGAAGAAGGATTATACATTGCTTGCTTTGAGCGGCAAATATAATAGCGTCGAATATTTAAAATGAAAAAAAGTTTTTGAAGTGTTAATCAGCAAATATTGTTAATCAATTTTTTTTATTGATGCACCAAGGTTTTGCAGGCGTTCATCAATATGCTGGTAGCCGCGATAAATTTGTTCGATGTTTTGAATAACGCTTTTTCCTTCTGCGCTTAATGCGGTAAATAAAAGAGAAACACCGGCACGAATGTCAGGACTTGCCATTACAATACCACGCAATTTTTGCTTTCTTTCAAGACCAACAACAACAGCACGGTGCGGATCACACAAAATAATTTGTGCACCCATATCAATTAATTTATCAACAAAAAATAACCGGCTCTCAAACATTTTCTGATGAATAAGAACGCTGCCTTTTGCATGAATGGCCGTAACAAGAATTATACTTAAAAGATCGGGCGTAAAGCCCGGCCATGGATGATCTGAAATGGTTACAGTGCTGCCATCGAGATAGCGCTGCACCTGATAAATTTCCTGTTCGGGAATATGAATATCATCATCATTAAATTGCATTTGTATGCCAAGCAGTTTAAATTTTTCGGGAATTATTCCAAGATGTTTTATGCCTGCATTTTTAATGGTTATTTCACTTTGCGTCATCGCGGCAAGGCCAATAAAACTGCCCACTTCAATCATATCGGGCAACATGGTATGCTCAGTGCCATGCAGTTCATTAACACCATCAATTATTAATAAATTACTTCCAACACCATTAATTTTTGCGCCCATGTTGTTGAGCATGTGGCAAAGTTGCTGCAGGTATGGTTCGCAGGCAGCGTTATAAATTATGGTTCTTCCCTTTGCCATTACAGCCGCCATCAAAATATTTGCAGTGCCTGTAACAGATGGTTCATCAAGCAACATGCTTGCTCCTTTAAGCTCATGTGCTTTCAAAATAAATTCATCATACTTATCATCGTACTCAAACTTTGCCCCAAGCTTTTCAAAACCTATAATGTGCGTATCCAATCTTCTGCGGCCAATTTTATCGCCGCCGGGTTTTGGTATATATGCTTTTTTAAAACGGGCAAGCATGGGGCCGGCAATCATCACTGCACCACGCATGCGGCTGCTTTTTTGCCTGAAATCGTGCGTGGCAAAATAATCAACGTTTACATCATCGGCCTTAAACATGCAAACATGTTTTGAAACGCGTTCAACTTTCACATTCAGCAACGAAAGCAATTCAATCAGCAGGTTTACATCAAGTATATCAGGAATATTTTTTACAGTTACTTTTTCAGCGGTGAGCAATACGGCAGAAATTATTTGCAATGCTTCATTTTTTGCACCCTGCGGCGTAATTTCTCCCTTTAACTTTTTTCCTCCAATTACTTCAAAAGATGGCATTTATATAAGTTAAGGGCGAAAGATAGCAGAAATTAATTATGCGGCAGCCAACGGGAAAAATACTTTAATAGCGAAACAAAAAACTTATTAAAAAAATAATTGGCATGGATGAAGAGAAACATTAATTTAGCTGCGCCAAAAAAAATGGCCCTTCCGTGGAAACGGAACGGCCTCTAACGATTGCTTGCCATATGAAAAAGTTCTAAGTTTTGGTTGTTTGCCCGGCCTCTTACCGGTTGCTTCTCTAACGATTGCTTACTGTATGAAGTAATAATCTGATGTAAATTTAATCTGGCATTTATTCCCGATAAAAACAAATTACACTAAGTTTGATTACGGCAAAGGGCATTGCAATACGCTGAAACCCTTGCTGGCAAAGGAATTTAAAGGAATTTTTTTTATGACGTCCAACCGCTTTACAGATGCTTTATTTCAACTTATTAAATCACTTGAAAAGTCGGAAAAAAGGCATTTTAAGCTTTACATAAAACGCAGCTCTTCTAACGAAAATCTTAAAATAATACAACTGTTTGATGCGCTCGACAAAATGAGTGAATATGATGAAAAGGTGTTGATGAAAAAACTTAGCCCGGTTACAAAGCCGCAACTGGCTAATTTAAAAGCGCATTTATATAAACAACTGCTTGCAAGCCTCAGGCTTTTAAAAACTTCGGTGAATATTGATTTGCAGCTCAGCGAACTGCTGGATAATGCCCGTGTTTTATATTATAAAGGTTTAAAAATGCAGAGTTTTAAAATGCTTGAACGGGCAAAAGAACTTGCAAAAACAAATCATAAATATAATTACTTAGCACAGGTTATTTCTTTAGAAAAGAAAATAGAAACACTGCACATAACAAGAAGTACGCTTCAAAAAACAGAACAGCTGGCGCAGGAAGCCACCGATATAAGTATTCATATTGATAACGTGGTTAAGCTTTCAAACCTTGCCTTGCTTTTGTATCGGTGGTATGTGCAAAACGGTCATGCAAGAAATAAAGATGATGAAAAAGGTGTGCGTGCATTTTTTAAAAATATGCTGCCGCCAAACCTTGAAAACATCACAGATTTTTATGAACGATTGTACCTCTATCAAAGTTATTGCTGGTATGCTTTTATTCGCCAGGATTTTTTAATGTATTATCGTTACAGCAAAAAATGGATTGATCTGTTTGATGAAGAACCCGCAATGGTTACGGTTGAAACAGGACACTACATTAAAGGCTTGCATACTTTATTAAATGCCTTGTTTAACCTGCGCAGTTATAAATTATTCCAGGTAATATTAAAGCGGTTTGAAAAATTTGCCGCAACGCCGTCATCAAACACGCATGATAATTTTCGCGTGCATACTTTTATTTACATCAGTGCTGCCAAAATTAACTGGCATTTAATGACGGGCACTTTTACCGAAGGCCTTGCATTAATACCTGGCATTGAAGAAGGTTTGCAGCAATATGCTTCTTATATAGATCTGCACCGCATTCTTGTTTTTAATTATAAAATTGCTGAACTGTATTTTGGAAGCGGCGATTATGCCACCTGCATTGATTATTTGCAGCGCATTATTAATGAACATGGAAACCTGCGCATCGATCTTCAATGTTATGCCCGGTTATTGCATTTAATGGCACATTATGAGTTGGGCAACGATGCTATTATTGAGTCGTTAACAAGATCTGTTTATCGCTTTATGGCTAAAATGAAAAACCTGAGTGTGGTTGAAGAAGAAATTTTCAGGTTTATAAGAAACTCATTCAACTTATCACCAAAAAAATTACAACCAGCGTTTGAAGAATTTTTAGAAAGAATTAAACATCTTGAAAAAAATCGGTTTGAAACAAGAGCCTTTACTTATCTTGATGTTATATCGTGGGTTGAAAGTAAAGTATATCAAAAGCCGATGCAGGAAATTGTGCATGAAAAATATTTAAAAAGCAAGCGAAGCGCAAATGCACATTACGAAAACGCAGTTTTATAAACGCACAAAAGAATTATGTTTTTTTTCATGACCAATTGTTGTTGGCTCACCATGCCCGGGATATACAATTGTTTCGTCAGGCAAAGTGTACAATTTTTGTTTGATGCTTGTATATAATTGCTGTTCATTTCCGCCCGGCAAATCAAACCGGCCAATGCTTTCATAAAACAAAACATCGCCACCAATTACAAAATTTTGTGCGCTGCAATAAAAGCAAATGCTTGCTGGTGAATGCCCGGGCGCAAGCAGCACTTTCAGCTTATCATCATCCAAAAAAATTTCATCGTTTTCATTTAAAAAATGCAAAGGGCCTTTGTAATTTATAAAACTTAATCCATACATATTTGCCACAGCCGGTGCAAATTCTAAAACAGTTTGTTCATCTTTATGCAGATATAATTCCAGTCCATAATTTTTGTGCACCCAGTTGTTTCCAAAAACATGATCTAAATGGCAGTGCGTGTTTAACAATTGCACGGGTTTTAAGTTATTTTCTGCTATATAATTTTTAAGCGTTTCTTCTTCCTGCGTAAAATAACAACCCGCATCAATAATAACTGCATTACCTTTTTCGTTGCTCAACACATAAGTATTTTCGGCAAGAGGATTGAATGTAAAATACTCTATTTTTATCATGGTAGTTTTTGCAAGTCCTTTACAAGTAATTATGCTAATTTTAAGATTTTAATGATAGTTATGCAAAGTAAACGCTTAAGATGGGAATTCGTTTTTGGATTATTGCTGCTGTTTCTGCCCTTTTGTATTTCTGCACAGGTTAACACAGTTGATTTTGGAAAGAACCGTATTCAATACAAAAAATTCAACTGGAAATTTTATCAAAGCCCCAACTTTAATGTGTATTATAACCAGGGCGGTTTGGAGCTGGCAAAATTTGTTGTGCAGCTTGCAGAAGAAGAGCTGGATTCTATAGAAACAGATATAGATTATTCACTGCAACGCCGTGCCACGCTTATTATTTATAATAATTATGATGATTACAAATCAAGCAATATTGGCCTTGGCATCGATTGGCAAAATGCCGGCGGTTTAACACGATTGGTTAATAATAAAATACCGCTTTATTTTGATGGCAATCACAATACCTTCCGATTAAAAGTAAGAGAAGGTATTTCGCAAATTCTTACAAATAATATTTTGTTTGGAGATAATATTGGCGAGTTTGCCAGCAACCAGGCACTGCTCGATCTTCCCAAATGGCTTACCGATGGTTATGTTGAGTACATTGCACAACCCTGGAGCATTGAAAAAGATGATGCTTTAAAAAACGTAATTTTAAGCGGCGATTACAATAATTTTTACCAGTTTGCTTTTGATAAACCTATACTTGCCGGCAATGCGTTTTGGTATTACATAGCCAGAAAATACAAGCCTCAAAACGTTACTTATTTTTTATACCTCGCAAGGTTGTATAAAAGTTTAAACACCGCATCTGAAAGAATTTGCAAAAAGAAATTTAAAGAAGTGCTTGCAGATTTTATGAATGATGAGCAAGAGCTTTATGTAACAGATATAAAACAGCGCCGCAATGCACCACGTGGAAAATTATCGGTGGTTGAAGATGTTAGTAAAAGCGATTATTATCATTTTGCTGCCAATCCAAATCCAAAAAATAATTCTTACGCCGTTGTGCAGTTTACTAAAGGTGTGTATAAAGTAAAATATTTTGATAATCTGTATGATGAAAAAACATTGGTGGATTATGGCGTGCGAACAATTGTTGGTGATATGAACCCAAATATGCCCATTCTTGCCTGGGATGGAAAAGGCTCCCGATTGTTATGCATTTATACAAAAGAAGGCAAAACAAATATGTTTGTGTATGATGTTATTGCAAACATAAAACGCTTTAAACAAGAGATAGAAGGGTTTGACCAGATACTCGACGCCGGATTTATTTTTGATGCCAACACACTTTTATTAAGCGCTGTTAAAAACGGCCACAGCGATATTTATACTTACAGAATAGATAACGGAAAAACAAAACAAATAACAAATGATGTTTATGATGATCTTGATCCTACGTTTGTTTCTTTTCCCGGCAGGCTTGGAATTATTTTCGCATCAAACCGGCCTGGCATAAATGCACCAAATTCTGATACCACTCTTCCAAGCCGCAATCATTTTAATATTTTTCTTGCAGATATAAATAACAACAGCGAGTTCAGGCAAATTACCCAGCTCACCAATATGAAGTATGGCGATGCACGTTATCCCATGCAGTATAATCAAAATCATTTCACTTTTATAAGCGATGAAAACGGCATCAACAACCGCTGGGCAGGATTTTTTACAACACAAACCGGCGGCCTTGATACCTTATATTATATTGGTGAAGATGTACTGCGCAATCCTGACCCAAAAGAAATGGATTCAACATTGCGTGCATGGCAAAAATCGCAGCCTGACAGCATCAGTTATTTTAAAGTTTATCAGGATAGCACGTACACTTTTCCCATAACAAATTATCAAAGCAGTTTGCTGGAAACAAGAGTTGCCGGTAACAACAGCCAGGTGAGTGAAGTTAGGCGGGAAGGTGATTATAAATTTTTATATAAACTGCGTGTTGATTCTGTTGCATTGCGCAAAAGAAATGTAAACGCAAGGCCAACGGATTTTGTGCGCAGAATGATAACGGCTGAAAAAATGCAAAGCGCAAAAAACATCCAGGTGCAGCAGCAGGAACAACAGCCGCAAAATAAAACTCAGTTTCAAAACGAATTTGAAGATTCATCTAAAAATGATACAACACAAAATGCTGCACCTGAACAATCATCATCTGTGCCGCGTATTAATTATTTAGATAAATCAAAGCTGTTTGATTACAAGTTAAAATTTGAAGCCGATTATGTGCTTGCCGGTGTTACCAATAACATTCTTGTAAACCGCTATCAGCCTTTTGGCGGCTATGCGCAGCAAGGCCCAATTCGCCTCAACAACAGCGACGCAGTAAGTTTTACTTTCAGGGTTGGCGTAAGTGATATTATGGAAGATGTAAAACTTATCGGCGGCTTTCGCCTCGGCACTTCATTAACAGATAAAGATGTATTTGTTTCCTATCAAAATTATCGCAAGCGGATAGATTGGGGCCTTACTTATTACAGAAGCAACGTTACCAATTACCAGGGCTTTTTTACAGGAACTGATTCCTCCGGTTCTGTTGATTTGAATAATGTTGATAATGAAGTGATCACTAATATTTACCAGGCAAATATTTCTTATCCTTTCGATGAAGTTAAAAGCCTGCGGTTAACGGTTGGCTTAAGAAAAGATATCGGTGTATTGCGGCCTTTGTACCAGGGCTCGTATGGTTATCCTGAAGCTTTAAAAGTAAAAGATTCGGTAGAAAATACCTTGCAGGCAAGACTTGAATTTGTGTATGACAATTCAATAAACCCTGCCGATAATATTTGGAATGGCTTGAGATGGAAAATATATTCAGAACTCTTTGTGCCCACCAACCAGGCTTCCGCATTGCATTCAGCAGATATTTTTAATGTTGGGTTTGATGCACGCAATTATGTAAAAATTTACCGCAATTTTATTTGGGCTTTAAGAGGTGCAGGCGATTTTTCGTTTGGTGATGCAAGATTGATCTATTATTTAGGCGGCGAAGATGGATGGGTTAGTCCTAAATTCAATCAGGTAAATACTGCTGATACTAAAATCAGGTATGCTTTTCAAACGCTTGCTTTAAACTTAAGAGGTTTCGATCAAAACGCAGCCAACGGAAGTAACAACCTTGTTTTAAACAGTGAACTTAGATTACCTGTTTTTTCAACGTTTTTTAACAGCCCCATTAATAATGCATTTTTGCGCAATTTTCAGCTAATACAATTTTTTGATTTGGGAACTGCATGGAGCGGCCCTTTAAGTAATATACAAAGACCTACTATTGTTTACCAGGGAGCAAACGATCCCAACACAGGGCCAAGCCCTTTAACAGTTAGACTACGTGCAGGCGGTTTAGGTGCCATTTGCCGGCGGTTATGGTTTTGGTGCAAGAAGCACTTTATTAGGTTATTTTTTACGCGGAGATATAGCCTGGCAAATGAGAGGAATTTTCAGAGGACCGGCGATATTTTATTTTTCTCTTGGCTTTGATTTTTAATGTTGCTTAAAATTATAATCATCCAATTATTTATAAACGTTTCGTAACTGTTTTATTATAAATAATAGTTTGTGTTGAAAGATGAATTAATACAACCGCAATACAAATTAGCCACGCAATGCCGATCATTTTTAAAAGATTGCTTTCCCTGATTTCTGTTTCTTTTAATGATCTGCCTGCGGCGATAAATCCTCCGGCAGGCGAATTAATTTTTTCAAATACCATTGCAAGCCGGATATTATTTTGAGGTTGCCATGTAACCATGTTTTCGTTATTTTTTTCTGCCATATCAAATACACCTTTTGGCGGCTGAGGAAGATTATTATTTATCAATCCGGTTGATTGAAGTGCATTGCCGTTTCTATCAAAAACTTCTGTAAATATTGATAAGCTTTGCGATAAATCAATTGTATCGGCAGGCATTATATGACCGGTTGAGTTTCGCTTTGCTCAACGAATTGCTGATATCCCTTGCAATTTGTATTTGCGGATCATTGGCAGATGTGCGGTAACATTGTTGAACGGATGCATAAACCGTTAATAAAATTATCGTGATAATTATTATGGCTGTTAAATGTGCAGCAATTGATTTCATATAAATCATGACAAAAAAATTTAAACATTATTGATACCAGGCTTTTATTAGTTTGTTTCCGTTAATTAATAAAATATTTATCATTAAAAGAATCGTTAGGCCAAATGCAGAAGCTTTTTCGGGCAAAGTGCCTTTAAAGTTTTCATCAAAAGCATTATACCAGATCCATAAAATAAAAAGAATATTACCTGACACAGTTAAAAGCTTTAAAATCTTAATTCTATTTTTCATATTGCAATTATTAAAAGTACTTTGAAATTCAAAGTAAATAATTAAAAAAATTTACTCCATGTTCTTTATCATTTTTTCCAAAGCATTTAAATGAGTGCGAAAAGCCTTTTCTCCAGTTTTTGTTGCTGCATAAAGCGTATTTGTTTTTTTACCGATAAACCCTTTTTTTACCTTAACGTAACCGCTTTCCTCAAGCGCTTTTATATGGCTTGCCAAGTTTCCATCCGTTACATTTATTAATTGCTTTAAATCATTAAAATTTATAGATGCATTTACAATAAGCGCACTCATTATTCCGAGGCGTATGCGGCTATCGAATGTTTTATTTAAATTTTCTATCGGATTTTTCATTATCATGTTCTTTCATTTATTTCATATTTCTGCCACATAAAAATTCCATACAAAATGTGCAATATTCCAAAACCGAAGGCCCAGAAATACAGTCCATCGTTCATAAAAAAAAGATTTACAACGCCAACCAAAATTTCGCAATAAGCCAAATATCTTGTCTCGGATAGTGTGTATTTGCTTGCATTTAAAACGCTTAAACCGTAAAATATTAAACAGCCGGGAGCAACAAAATTGTATACTTCATTTTTAATAAGAAATAGCAAAAAAATGCCGCCTGCAATCATAGGCACGGTAACATTAATCAGTAATCTTTTTGCCGTCGTTCCCCAAATTGGTGTATTTGTTTTTTTGCTGCGTTGGTATGTAAAAACAAATGCCAATATCAATGCACTAAAAAAAGTTGCAGTAGCTATCAGCAACAACCGGTTGTTTATAAAGGCTGCATCGTAATTAAATCTTGCTTTGCATTTAAAGCTTGAAAATTATAATGAGCAGCAGCTTTGTTGCTTTCAATCTTCCCCGGCAAAAACACAGGCACCTGCAAGCGCACATATACCCGCAGAAACACCACTTAACCCGCTTAAGCTGATAAAACGGCTGCTGCGTTCCATTATCTGTTTTATATCAGATAACTTATGCGAAAGCCGTTGCGTTTCATTCATTTAAAAGTACTTTGAAATGCAAAGTAAATGAATGATTTTATTTATCCAAAATGTTTTTTACAAAAAAATGTCAGAATTGTTACTGAAGTACTTCGCTTAATTTTTGTTCCAATGCATTGCCGCGTAAACCTGAAGCAACTATTTTTCCGGAAGGATCAATAAGCACATTAAAAGGAATACCATCAAACTGGTAAGTGGTGGCAGCAGCGCTTGGAGATTGAAGATCGCTCATGTGTGTCCACGCTAAATGATCATCCTTTATAGCCTTCAGCCACGCAGATTTATCTTCATCAAGTGACACACCAAGAATGGCAAAATTTTTATTTTTAAATTTATTATATGCTGCAACAACATTTGGGTTCTCTTCTCTGCACGGGTTGCACCAGCTTGCCCAAAAATCAACCAATAAATATTTTCCTTTGAAATTGCTGATGCTGATCTTTTTTCCATCAACACCATTCATTGTTAAATCAGGCGCCTGTTGATTAAGCAAAGCATAAGCATGCATTAGGATTTGACTGCGCTTGCTGTGCCAACGCTGACCTTAAAAGCAGCAAGACCTGTATGCTGCGGAAAACGTTTTGATGCAGATTCAACCAGCGCATTTAATTCTTCGGGCGTAACTGCACCTTTTGCCTTATCAATAACAAAACATATTGCCGCAGGATTTTTTGAGCTGCTAACAAAACGGGTGATCGCATCATCCAGATCATTTAATTGTTTGGTGTATTGCAGTTGCAAATTTTTTAAAGTATTACTATCACCTGAATGATTTTTTGATAAAGAATCAAGCTGGTAATAAGTAAACGCAAGAATAGAATCTTTTTGGCAGAAATTTCTTATAAATGAATACAACTCATTCGTTGCATCAGAGCCGGTTATTTCAGGATAGTTAAAACCTGCTGCATCAAAATTAACTTTTATATGCGGCGCATCGTTTACCAAAATAATTACAGGATTATTTTTAAAGCTGATAACAAATAAATTCTGTTGTGGCGAAACACCTTTCAGCGTATAACTTCCGTCTGAATTAATTTTAGCTGAATCAACTGTTTTTATATCGGGCGTTGTATAAGAAAGTTGTTGAAGATAAATACTGTCTGAAGGCGGTTTTTTTATGTTACCGCTAACCGTAAAACTTCCATTTTCATTGTTCTTACAACCAGCAAAAATTGCAATTGCAAGCGCTATAAAAATTATATTTTTCATGTTTTTTAAATTAAAATAAAATTAAAAGCCACAGAATTATTTGTCATTTTTCTTACTGCGCCAATTCTTCTTCCAGCATTTGCGCAGCTGATTTTGGGTCTGCTTTTCCCTTGCTTAATTTTTTTACTTCGCCAACAAATAAACCCATTAATCCTTTTTTTCCTTTTTTATATTCAATCACTTTGTCAGGCATTTTATTTAAAACCAAGTTTATCCATTCTTTTAATTCATCTTTATTTTTTGTTTGAATGATGTTGAGCTGAAAAGCAAGCTCAGCAATAGTTTTAGAATTATTTTTTATCGCCGCAGGTAATAATTTTGAAGATGCATTTGAAAAATTCACTTCATCTTTTTCAACAATATCAATAATATCTGCAATGGTTTTTAGCAGGTATGTTTTCAAGCAAAATGTTGGTTTCATTTATCAGTTGTTTCACCGGCCCGTTTATCCAGTTAGCAACAGCTTTATAATTTTTTGTATGCTGAATGATGGCTTCGAAATAATCAGCAATTTCTTTTTCGCTTGTTAACTGCGCAGCGTCATATTCTGTTAATCCAAATTCTGATTGATATTTTTTATACAACCGTTGCGGCAACGCAGGCAAATTATTTTTTATGTTGATGAGATAATCGTTGCTTAAATTTAATGGCGGCAAATCAGGTTCTGGAAAATACCGGTAATCATTTGCTTCTTCCTTTTCTCGGATAGAAAATGTTGTATCGTTTGATGCATCAAAGCTTCTTGTTTGCTGAAAAATTTTTTCCCCTTTTTCAAGCAAGCTAATCATGCGTTCAATTTCAAATTCTATTGCTTTTCTAACATTGCGAATGGAATTTAAATTTTTCACTTCTGCTTTTGTTCCAAGTTTCGTTTCACCTTTTAACCGCACAGAAACATTTGCATCGCAACGAATGCTTCCTTCTTCCATGTTACCATCACAAATATTTATCCAGCGCACTAACTTTCTTAATTCTGTTACAAACAAACCGGCTTCTTCAGCAGAATGCATATCAGGTTCTGTAACAATTTCAATAAGCGGCGTTCCGGCACGGTTATAATCAATCAAACTATAATTTTCATCAACATCATGAATACTTTTGCCGGCATCTTCTTCTAAATGTATGTGATGCAATTTTATGTTTCTATCGCCGGATGAAGATTTAACAGTAACAAATCCGCCGCTGCAAATGGGAACAGTATGTTGCGACGTTTGAAAACCTTTTGGCAGGTCAGGATAAAAATAATGCTTGCGTGCAAAATAATTTTTTTGATTGATGGCACAGTTGCAGGCAATGCCCATTTTTACTGCATACTCAATTGCTTTTTTATTTGTTTTTGGCAAAGTGCCCGGATGCGCCAATGTAATTACACCAACATTTTCATTTGGTGATGCGCCATAATTATTTGCATCACCGCTGAATAATTTACTGCTGGTTAAAAGGCGTGCATGCACTTCCAAACCAATTACAGCTTCGTATTTGTTGTATGCTGATTCAACATTCATAAACTGCAAAAATACGTTGCGTTTTATGGATAAGCGTTATGTTTATAAAACCGCTTCAATATTATTTATACATCAATGTTGTATTGAAATTTACATTTGTTATTTTAAGCACATTCATGAAAAACAAAGTAAGGCGTGTTGCAATATTTGCTTGTTGCATGGCCATTATTATTTCATTTTGCGGTTGGGGATTGTATGTACATCAAACCGCAACGCAATTGGCTGTTTACAAATTACCGGCAGCGTTGCGCAATTTCTTTTTTATGCATATTGATTCGTTAACAGCGAATTCAGTGCGGCCAGACAAGCGCCGTTACACCGATAAAAACGAAGCGCCAAAACATTTTATAAATATTGAAAATTATGGCGATAGTGCGCTGTATAAAATGCCTTCTAATTTGCAGGCAGCGGTTAAAAAATATTCATGGAATACTTTAAAAAAATATGGCTATGTGCCTTATCAAATTTTAATTGAATACGATTCTTTAAAAAATGCTTTCAAACATAAAAATGCAGACAGTATTTTATTTTATGCTGATGATTTAGCGCATTATATTGAAGATGCAAACGTGCCTTTGCATACAACCAATAATTATGACGGGCAATTAACCAATCAAAAAGGCATGCATGTTTTGTGGGAATCAACCATACCTGAACTTGAGTTGAGCTATTACAACCTGAATGCAGCACACGTTGCAACGTATATAAAAAATAAACCGGCCGCCGTTTGGAACGCAATCAGAAAAGCACATTCCTTGTTGCCGGTAATGTTTGCAAAAGAAAAAGAAGTGGCCAAAAATTTTCCGGATAATTCTAAATACATTGAAGTAATAAAACATAGAAAAAAAACAAAAGTGTATTCTAATGAATTTGCAAGGCAGTATGCAACAGCACTGGGTAAAACAATTAATAACCAATTAAATAATTCTGCAAATATGGTTGCAGATTTTTGGTACAGCGCCTGGGTTGATGCAGGCAGGCCAAACCTTAAAACCTTATATTATTTTAATAAAGAAGATAAAGAAAAACTTTCAGCAGAACTTAAAGCGTATAAAAAAAACGATTTAATAAAAGATAGTTTATTAAGAGCGAAAAAAGAATAATCACTTTTCTTTCTGCGGCGGCTTATTCCTGCTATTATTTTGAGGTGGCTTGTTTTTTTCGGGCTGAACCTGCGGCGGTTTTTGCTGCGTTTTTTGAATAGGCGGATGCGGCCTGTTTTTTTGCTGCTGGCTTAATTGTTCAGGCCTTTTATGCTGCTTTTGTTTTTCGCGGTTGCGCTGCGATGTTTTTTCAAGATTGCCAATAGTTAAATGCCCAACCACATCAACAAAACTATGTTCCGTTTCTTTTGAAGCAGCAAGTTCTACCGGCTGCAGGTCATCAGGTTTCACGCCTTTTGCATTTAACTGTTTAATTTCTTTTACGCGGCGAATGGTTAAAGGGTAATGCATTGAGCCGCCCTGTAAAATATACCACATCAAATTTTTAAAAATATCTTTCTTTATTAAAACAGCCAAACCTTTGGAGGTTTCTAAAGTATCAGCATTTTCAGGAAAATATTGCAAGGCATCTAAATAAGTATCCAGCTCATAATTTAAGCAACACTTTAATCTGCCGCACTGCCCGCTTAATTTGGTTTGATTGATGGAAAGATTCTGGTAACGCGCCGCTGTTGTGGTAACACTTTTAAAATCTGTTAACCAGGTTGCACAACACAATTCTCTGCCGCAACTGCCAATGCCGCCCACTTTTGCCGCACCCTGCCGAATGCCCACCTGCCGCATTTCAATTTTTAACCTGAATTCGCCGGCATATTGTTTAATCAGTTCGCGAAAATCTACGCGGTCATCTGCGGTATAAAAAAATGTTCCTTTTTTGCCGTCTGCCTGAATTTCCACTTCAATCAGTTTCATATCCAGATTTAAATTTCTGGCAATAATGCGGCTTTTCATCAACGCCTCTTTTTCCCGGGCTTTATTTTTTTCAAACAGTTCAAGATCCTTTTCATTGCTTAAACGCAGGATCTTTTTCATATCAATAGCAAACTCGCTGATGTTTTTTTTCTTCAGTTGAAGCCGCACCAATTCTCCTGTTAAACTTACTTCGCCCACATCAAAACCATTGGCGCCTTCCACAGTTACCATATCGCCTTTTTCAAAATATTGCAGTGATGCATTGCGATAATAATCTTTCCGGCTTCCCTGGTTAAAACTTACTTCCACAACTTTGCAGGCACTGTCTGCATCGCTAATTGGCAGGTTCCAAAGCCAGTCGTGCACATTCATGCGGTTACAACTGCCGGTGTTGCATCCGCCATTGCTTTTACATCCGTTAGGTTTGCCGGTTCCACAATTGCCACAGCCCATTGCTATCAATTAAAAAATCAATAAAAATTTAAAGGAGATTTTTTTGGGTAACCAGCTTTGTGCAGGTATTAAACTGCCGTTGCGTCGCAACACTTCAGCGATATGAATGCTGCTGAGCCTGAGTGTTTATATTCAAATAACGTTTCAAAAAAATGTATAACGTTTATATGTTTAAAAGCTCTTTGCCTTTGAAACCGAAGCTGAATAATATTCGTTCAGCCGCAGTGTGCGACGCAAGGGACGATGCCCTTTGTTCTATAGCTGACCTCAAAAAAAAATCTCTCTTCACTTACTGCAAATATTAAAAATATGTACAGCGTTAATCAGTCAAAATTAAGGCATTGTTCTTAATGATGTGATATAATTTGATGGTGAGGGCATGAAACAGCATTTTGGCGTTGGCGTTGCGCTCTATAAAATACACCGCTTTGTTAAGTTCGTGAATAATTGCCTGCTGGTGATTTACCGATGCAATTTTGTTGAGGCGGCCTGCAAAATCTTTCTCATTTTCGGCAATAAAAATATTACCGGCAAACCGTATGCGAATGCTTTGCTGCAGCAAATGAATAAAATACAGCAGGAATTGTTTTTGTTTTTCGCGGCCAAGTTTATTTATTTCTTCAATCCATTTTACCTGGGCGGCCGGGCCGTTCTTTAAAATAGTGTTCAGCCATTCCCGCAACAAACTTTGCCAGTCTTCTGATGCATTTTGCAACAACTGCAATGCTTCGTGGTAATTGCCCTGTGCAATTGCGGCGGTTTGCTGTGCGGCTGCAGGTTCAATATTTCCGCGCTTAATTAAAGCTTGCGTAATATCGTTGGTTTCAAGCGCATTTAGCTTAACCAACTGGCAACGGCTTAAAATGGTGGGCAAAATCAAATCTTCGTTTTCGGCAACCAAAATAAATAGCGTATCAGCAGGTGGTTCTTCAATCAGCTTTAAAAGTTTGTTGCCTTCTTTGCCAAGATATTCGGGCATCCATAACACCAAAATTTTATACGGGCTTTCAAAGCTTTTCAGGCTTAGCTTGCGGATAATATCGTTGCATTCTTCAGCGGTAATATTTCCCTGCCGGTTTTCTGCGCCGATGAACTGCAGCCAATCGTACACATTGCCATAAGCATATTGCTGAATAAATTCACGCCATTCAATTATATAATCTGTGCTGATGGGTTTATCGCCGGATTTTTTTGGGATGACAGGATAGGAAAAGTGAATATCAGGATGTACATAATTATTTGCTTTTGAAAAGGCAGCCTGCTTTTGCATGAAGGTATCTGCTTCGTCAGCCGTTTTTGGAAACACTGGTTTTGCTTCTTCGGTTGATTCTCCAAATAAAGATGCAGCCTCCTGCCCACGTTCTCTAAAGGAAGAATTGGGTAGCAAGCTGATATATTCAGCAAATGCCAAAGCCAATGGTAAAGCGCCGCAGCCTTCTTTACCTAAAAAAAGCAATGCATGACTTAAACGGTTTTGCTCAACCATTTCAAGCAAATGCCGTTTTGTATTTTGCTGACCGATGACATTTGTAAAAAGCATGTGGCGAAGGTAAGGCAGCGGAGTTTTTAGTTGAAGGTTGAAGATTTTAGCTGAGTGACTGTATTACAGTAAATCTTTGTTTGTTAATCCAGCGTCTTTCATTATCTGTTTAAGTAAGCCTTTGCCTATATCTTTCTTTCCATGAATTGGAACTGTAATTTTAACACCTTCAATATTTTTATAAATAGCATGGCTGCCGCTTTGCCTTACAAAAGTAAATCCTTTCTCTTCTAATTTTTTGACTAAATCTTTCGAATTAATTACCGGTTGCTTTGAACTCATAAAGTAACTTCTACTTTATCAGAAAAAACTTCTTCATACAAGGCTTCACCGGCTTCTATTTTATCTTCAAGATGAAGTTTAATAGCATCTTTAATCATTTCCAACGCTTCCTCTTTTGTAGAACCTTCGGTATAACAACCTTGAAGCGCCGGGCAAATAGCAAGGTAATTGCCTTCTTCGTCTTTTTCTATAACAACTGTATAATTAAATACTTTCATAAAACTAAATTACAAAAATGTTTTCCATCAATTGAATTGTTAATTGCAACTACCATTTGCCGATTTACAATTCACGCTATAAATTGCAGCAAACGATTTTACGTTGGCAATTCCTGAATTATATAAAATTTATTTGCAGCATCCTTTTGTTGAAACGGATACAAGAAAATTAAAGCAGGGCGATATTTTCTTTGCCTTAAAAGGCGGCAATTTTAACGGTAACATGTTTGCATTGCAGGCACTTAATTTGGGTGCTGCTTACGCTGTTGTTGATGAAGAAATTGACGCATCAAACAATAAATTAATTAAGGTTGATGATGTGCTTGAAACATTGCAGCAACTTGCAAAATATCATCGCGAACAATTTAATAACCCTTTCATCGCAATTACCGGAAGCAACGGAAAAACCACAACAAAAGAATTGATTCATGCAGTGCTTTCTTCAACTTATAAAACATACACAACAGCAGGTAATTTGAACAATCACATCGGTATTCCGCTTACCATTTTAAAAATTAAAACTGATGCGCAAATAGCGGTGATTGAAATGGGCGCCAATCATCAAAAAGAAATTGAAGGCTATTGCAAAATTGCTCAACCAACACATGGCATAATTACAAATTGCGGCAAAGCACATTTGGAAGGCTTTGGTGGCATTGAAGGCGTAAAAAAAGGCAAAGGCGAATTGTATGATTTTCTGCGAAACAATAACGGCGTTGCTTTTGCCTTTGATGATTATGATTATTTGCATCACATGAGTAAAGGCATCATACAAATAATTTGGTATGGAACAAGGAACGGTGAAGTTATTGGCAATGTAAAAAAATCAGAACCTTTTTTAGAAGTAAACATAACAAGCGATGCATCATTCAATACAATAAAAACAAATCTTGTTGGCGATTATAATTTGCCCAATATTTTGTGCGCTGTTGCTGTTGGCAAATATTTTAATGTGCCTGATGAAAAAATAAAATCTTCTATTGAAAATTATATTCCTTCAAACAGTCGCTCACAACTTTTAGAAATTGATTCAAATAAAATTATTCTTGATGCTTATAATGCCAATCCAAGCAGCATGAAAGCGGCAATAGAAAATTTTGCAAATCTTAATGCAAGCAATAAAATTTTAATTATTGGTGGCATGATGGAATTGGGTGATGAAAGTATTGCAGAGCATGAAAATCTTATTAAACTTATTCATCAAAAAAAATTTAAAGAAGTAATTATTGTTGGCGGAGATTTTAAAAAAATGCATCATCCATATATTTATTTTAATACGGCTGGTGAAGCCGCAACTTATATTAAAAAACAAAATTTCCATCACTCATATTTTCTTATAAAAGGAAGCCGCAGCATGCAAATGGAAAAGGTTTTAAATGCATTTACAATTTAGTAAATTTGTGCATTGAAATATTGATATGAGTTCCGAAAACCCTTCTTATTTTTTAAGTGTTTTAACCAATCGTTGCCCGCGTTGCAGGCGTGGTGATATTTTTCAATTTAAAAATGCTTATGCACTTAAAGGAGGCCGCTTTATGAAAATGAACGAGCATTGCCCGATGTGCGGCCAGCCAACAGATATTGAAGTTGGGTTTTATTATGGCACCGGGTATGTTAGTTATGGCATTACCATTTTACTAACTGCAATAACTTTTGTTTTATGGTGGATTTTAATTGGAATATCTGCTGATGATAACCGCATTTTCTGGTGGCTTGGTTGTAATACGGTGTTGCTGCTTATTTTACAACCTGTATTAATGCGGTTTTCGAGAACACTTTGGCTTAGCTGGTTTGTAAAATATGATCCTGACTGGAAAACGAATAAACCAGAAGATCCGGAAAGAATTGTGAAAGAACAAATGGGAAACTGGTAATTATTTTACAAGATATTTCTCAAAAAAATTTCTTGCCGTTAAAACCGGTATTTCAGAAAAATAAAAATCCTTTGTATCTTCTGTAACAATAAGATCGCAATGGCTTTCAATGGCTGAATAATATTCAAGGCCGTCTTCAAAATCAATAATTTTTTTATTTGCTATTGTTTTTTTAACAGCATCGTGTGTTGCATCAGCTATAAAAATATGTTTACATAATAAAGCAATCTTTTCATTTGCCAGTTTTGTTTTATGCTTTTTCTCAGCAAAATAAAATGCAATAGCAAGACAAATAGGTGAAGTATATATTTTAAAGTTTTTATTTTGCGAAAGGCTTAATATTCTTGCACTGTGCGTAAACAGCGGATATTCTTTATTTAATACTGAAACAAGAATATTTGCATCAACAAAAACTTTCATTTTTTTGCAGTGTAATATTCTTTTTTTAATGATTTTCTTGAACGTGCTTTTGTTTGATAAGTAGCTGCACCTTCTGCAACCTGGCTTACCCAATCTGCAACAGGAAATTCTTCAAATGAAGTGTAAGATGAAGAGGTTACTTTATCTAATAAAAACTCAACAAGCCTGCTTAAGCTCACGTTGTTTTTTTCTGCGTATCGTTTTGCTTTATTTGCAATTGACTCGTTAAAGCTCAATGTAATTTTTGCGTCCATATTATCAAAATCATTACAAAAATAATATCTATACGTATAAAATAAAAATGTTTTACGTGTATTTTAATTTAAAACTCAAATTTATTTTCTACCGTCTTTTAAGGCATATTCTTTTCCTTTCCAAACAAACCTGCCGGTGATTTTTTTTGGAAGAATTATGTCAATATTCCATTTACCATTTTGTAAAATGTAAGATGCTTCAATGTTTCCATTTGGATGCGGAATTGTGCCTGATGCGTTGGTAAGCGCACCCAAATGCGGTTCAATTTTTACTGCAGAAAATCCGGGCGCATCTGTATCAATCCCTAAAACAATTCTATACAACTCAATGTTTGGGCTGCTTCCCCATGCATGGCAATCAGAACGTGCACGATTTATATCATCAATTTCTGCCCATGTGGTTAAACCCATTGCAAGATTTTGTTTCCAAATGCCCAGCCAGTTTAAATAATCATTTCCAAAACCAGCCTTTGTTAACGCCTGAAATAAATAATACCTGAAATAAACAGAAGCCTTTGCAAGCGAATCATTATTTAATAATTTTTTTGCAAGTTCATGCGCAGTATTATCATCAACAACACCGGTTAAAATTGCCAATGCATTTGCATGTTGGGAATAATATTTTTTATCTTTTGTATCGCTGAAAATTTTTTTATTATCATCCCAATATTTTTGTTTGATAATTTTTTTAAGCTGACTGATTTGCTGTTCATACATTGTTGCATACGCATTCATGCCAACATTTTTTTCAAGATCATAAGCTGATTCATAAGCCATCAATAATTGCAGATCCATCAATGCAGAATTACCGTTACTGTCAATTGGCGCAACGCCGCCATCCCAGCCCGGCGCATCAGCCCAATCAGTAAAATTCCAGTACGGCGCATTCTTTACACTTCCATCAGCTTGCTGAAATTTATGAAAGAAAGAAAGCACCTGTCTTGATATTCTTAAATTATCTTTTATAAAATTTGTATCGCTTCTATACATGTAATAATCGTGCAACATGCTTATCCATATCAGCGAAAAAGTTGGAATTTCCTGGTGAATATTATGCGGATAACGGCTTTCAGTTATGCCTTCTGCCAACATTGAATTTGCAATATCTTCAATTGCATTGCGCATTAACCTGTCATCACCAGAATTATATAAACTTACCATTGCCTGGATGCGTGTATCGCCAACATATTGCAGTTGCTCGTAGTACGGGCAATCGGTATAAGTTTCCTGCGCATCCAATCTTGCGGTGCGCCAGCCAACTTCTAAAATTTTATTGAGTGATGTATCGCTGCTTGAAAAATTTGCATTCATTTTAAATGGATAGCCTGTGTACATTCCATAAAAATCATCAAGCGATAGATCTTCATTTTGCGTTGTAACATCTAAAGCAACATAACGATACGTTCGAAATGAAAGCGCAGTAAAATTTTGATGCGATTTCTCCGTTAGAAATAATTTCATCTCTTACGCCAACAATATGTTTGTCTTCAATTTCATTGCGATTGCCTTTTTGATTTTGATTGCGCCAGTCAATACTGTCTGGCTCATTTTTATACAAAGCTTCTGCATACGTTAAACTGATGTCTGCATTTTTTCCATTGCTAAAATTTAAAACAGGAAAAGCAGTTGTTTCAAAAGATTGATCCAACAAAATATGCGCAGTAGTATGTGCCGGAATTTTTATTGCATGATTGCCCTGCAAAAAATTTTCATCAACAGCAATATTTTTTTGTTCTCTTATTTGTTTGCAAGCGCTGCTGCGTTAATTCCATCATCGGAATTGAACGCGGAATCAACATCCAGCCGGTGCTCCAGTGATTCACATTTTTTGGAACGCCATTAAATAATTCATGTGCATTTAACCATTTGCTGTCGTCAAAATTTATTGCAGTCCAGCTTGCAGGATAAACATTCATATCAATTTTTTCTGCTGCACCTGCTGCATAATAGGCATAAATTAAATTAGGTTGCAATGGGCTGTAAGCCGTATCCTGTATGCATTTCCAGCTTGTACCGGTATTTAAAATTTCTTCAGCTTTTGTGTTGCCCTGCACAATAAATGCAGTTTGATAAGAAATTTGCCACACAGGCTTTTCATCACCAAAATTCCACACAACAGCAGCAACAATATTTTTTCCTTTTTTAAGATGAGATGCAATATCAATGGTTTCAAAATTCCAGTGATATAAATCTCCTTTTGCCGGCCCGAAACAAACCAGCGAATCATTTACAAATAATTTATAGCGGTTATCTGCAGACACATGAATAATAAATTGCTGTGGCTGTTCATCAAGCAAAAAACTTTTTCTGAAATGATAAATGCCATAAGCATGCGGTTTTGAATTTGGAACATCTATCCAGCTTGCATTCCATGTTTTTGTAAGAATAGTATTGGTAATGTTTTGAGATGAAGCATAACAACTAAAAAAAATGGCAAGCAATAAAACTATTTTCTGCATAAAACAAGTTTGAATGAAGATAAGTTAATAATAAAACGAACTGTACGTATTGTAAGGCTTGTATTTAATTGCAATTTGTTATATTGCTTTGCTTATATGAAATTGTTTTCTCCTACCATATCTAAACTTGTACGGTTGCGGTATAATAGTATTGAAGAATGGATGAACAACCCTTTAACTGCACAGCGTGAAATTTTGCAAGACCTTATAACGCACGGGCAACATACTGCTTTTGGCAGGCGTTACAATTTCAGACATCTTTTTACCATTAAATCTTTTAAAGAAAATGTACCCATTCATGAGTATGAAGATTTAAAGCCATGGATACAAAAATTAATGAACGGCGAACAAAATCAATTGTGGGATTCGCCGGTAAACTGGTTTGCAAAAAGCAGCGGCACCACAAGCGATAAAAGCAAATTTATTCCGGTAACAGAAGAAAGTTTAGAAGATTGCCATTACCAGGCCGGCAAAGATGTAATAACATTGTATTACCAGTTTAACCCTGAAAGTAATTTGCTTACCGGCAAAGGTTTGGTTATTGGCGGCAGCCACCAGGTAAACCAGTTAAATGAAGAAATTTTTTTTGGTGATTTAAGCGCAGTGCTTATGCAAAACATGCCGGCATGGGGCCACTGGATACGCACGCCCGAACTTTCAATTGCATTGCTGGATGAATGGGAAAAAAAAATTGAAACATTAGCGCAATCAACCATCAGCGAAAATGTAACATCTATATCGGGCGTTCCAACGTGGACGCAGGTTTTAGTAAAACGCATACTTGAAATAACCGGCAAACAAAACATAAAAGAAGTTTGGCCAAATCTTGAATTATACATGCATGGCGGCGTTTCCTTCATACCATATAAAGAAAATTTTAAAAAGCTGCTGGGTGATGATATTCATTATATGGAAATGTATAATGCCAGCGAAGGTTTTTTTGCTGCGCAGGATAATTTATCGCAGGATGGAATGCTGCTGTTTTTAAATCATGGAATTTTTTATGAGTTTATGCCGGTTGAAGAATATGGCAAATCAAATCCAAAAACAATTGGCTTAAATAAAGTGGAAACCGGAAAGCAATATGCGCTTGTAATTTCAACCAACAGCGGCTTATGGAGATATTTGGTTGGCGATACCATTCAGTTTACATCTTTACAACCATTTCGCATAAAAGTTTCAGGCAGGTTAAAACATTTTATTAATGCTTTTGGCGAAGAAGTAATTGTTGAAAATACAGATGCAGCCATTGCAGCAGCAAGCGAAAAAACGGGAGCTGTTGTAAACGATTATACTGCGGCGCCCATTTATTTCAGCAAAGAAAATAATGGTGCGCATGAATGGCTGATTGAGTTTGAAAAAGAACCGCAAAACATGGAGCAGTTTGTGTATGAGCTTGATTCATCATTAAAAAATGTAAACAGCGATTATGAAGCAAAGCGGCATAAAAATATTGCATTGCGCATGCCTGTTGTGCATGTATTAAAAAAAGGAATTTTCAGCAACTGGCTTAAACAAAAAGGTAAATTGGGCGGCCAGCATAAAGTGCCAAGATTAAGTAACGACAGAAAATTAATTGATGAATTATACAGCCTGATGCATGCCATCAATTAAATGTATTGCCTTTATTTGCAATAATTTTAGGCCCGATATTTAATTGATTTAATTCTGCAACAATAGAATATGGTAAAAGATAAAGTTTGTATAGTTACCGGTGCAGCACGCGGAATTGGAGCAGCCATCGTAAAAAAACTTGCCGAACATGGCGCTCATGTTGCGTTTACTTATGTAAGCGATTCAAGTGCAGATAAAGCTGCTGCTTTAGAACAAGAAATAAAAGCGCTTAATGTAAAAGCAAAAGCATATAAAAGCAATGCCGCAGATTTTTCGCAATGCGAAAACCTGGTGAATGATGTTTTAAAAGAATTTGGAAAGATTGATGTATGCGTTAACAATGCAGGTATTTCGAAAGATAACTTGCTGTTGCGCTTATCGCCAGAACAATGGGATGAAGTGATGAACGTAAATTTAAAAAGCGTTTATAACATGACCAAACAGGTTATTCGCCCGATGATGAAAGCAAAAGCAGGCAGCATCATCAACATGAGTTCAATTATTGGCATTCGCGGCAATGCAGGCCAATCAAGTTATGCAGCTTCAAAGGCAGGAATAATTGGATTTACAAAATCTATTGCGCTTGAACTGGGCAGCCGTAATATTCGCTGCAATGCCATTGCACCGGGTTTTATTGAAACAGATATGACGCATTATTTAAAAGAAGGCGCCGCTGCCGAAACATTTTTAAAAGATATTCCGCTCGGCAGATTTGGCAAAGCAGATGAAGTTGCCGGTTTAACTTTATTTCTCGCCAGTGATATGAGTGCTTATATAACCGGCCAGGTAATAAGTATTTGCGGCGGTTTAAGTATTTAAATTATGAAACCATACGAAGAATTATTGCATCAAAACAAAGGCTGGGCAAAAGAAATGGTGGATGTTGATCCGGAATATTTTAACCGGCTTGCACTTACACAAACACCTGAATTTTTATGGATCGGTTGCAGCGACAGCCGTGTGCCTGCCGATAAAATAACCGGCACACAACCCGGCGAAATTTTTGTTCACCGCAACATTGCCAATCTTGTAATTCATACAGATGTTAATTTATTAAGCGTGCTTGATTATGCGGTAAATCATTTAAAAATAAATCACGTAATTGTTTGCGGCCATTATGGTTGCGGCGGCGTAAAAGCGGCCATGACAAATCATGATTACAAATACGTTTTAAACATGTGGCTGCGCAATATTAAAGATGTGTATTATTTGTATGAAAAAGAATTAGAAAATATAGCTGATGAAGAAGAAAGAACCAACCGCCTTGTTGAATTAAATGTAAAAGAACAGGTGATGAAGCTTGCAAAAACATCCATTATTCAACGTGCATGGAAAAATGAAAACCGGCCTGTTTTACATGGATGGGTTTACGGTTTAAAAGATGGAATTATAAAAAGTTTGTTTGATATGCCGCCAGGTTCACCAATGAACAAAATATATGTTTATGATGATGTGTAAAAACGGTTGGTTCTTGCCCTTCTCCTTTGGAGAAGGGTTGGGATGAGGTCTATTTTCCCTTATTATAATTTTCTTCGGCTTCTTTTGCTTTTTCAAAATCAAGTACCACGCCGTTAATGCAATAACGCAAACCTGTTGGCGGAGGCCCGTCTTCAAAAACATGGCCTAAATGAGATCCGCATCTGCCGCACATAACTTCAGTTCTGTTCATGCCGTAAGCTTTATCATGCGCATAAATAACCGATGCTTTTGAAACCGGCTCATAAAAACTTGGCCATCCGCAGCCACTTTCAAATTTTGTATCGCTTCTAAACAAAGCATTGCCGCAAACAGCACAATAATATGTTCCCACTTCTTTTGAATGTTCGTACTTGCTTGTCCATGGTCGTTCTGTTCCTTTTTCTCTTGCTATGTGGTACACTTCTGGCGAAAGCCTTTTTTTCCATTCATCATTACTCAATGCAATTTTATTTGAATCGGTTTTTGAATACACCTCATCTTTATTAACCGTTGAATCTTTGCTCATAAATATTTTTTTGTTTTTATTACACGATGAAAATAACAACAGCCACAACACACCCATCTGCAACCATCTAAATTTACGCATAATATCTAAATTACGTAAGCAGCACAACCATTGATTTGTTTCAATTATATTCAGATTGTTAATTTTAAACTTCAGCCTTTATATTTGCCGTTAACGCAGCAGGTAATGTTTAATATTATTTTATTCGGACCTCCCGGCAGCGGTAAGGGCACTCAAAGCGAAAAATTAATAACAAAGTATGGGTTGAAACATCTTTCAACCGGCGATTTGCTGCGCAGCGAAATTGCCAATCAAACACCGCTGGGCATTGAAGCAAAAAACTTTATGGATAAAGGCCAGCTTGTGCCCGACGAAGTAGTGATTGGAATGATAAGCACTGCCCTTGAAACAAACCCTGAAGCAAAAGGTTTTTTATTTGACGGTTTTCCGCGTACAGATGCACAGGCAGAAGCGCTTGATAAATTATTGCAGCTTAAAAAAACTTCTATTGCGGTTATGCTTGCGCTGGATGTTTCTGAAGATGAATTAATAAAGCGTTTATTATATCGGGGGCAAAGCAGCGGCCGATCAGATGATATTGATGAAACCGTTATCCGCAGCCGCATTCAGGAATATGAAAATAAAACCAAACCGGTTGCCGCTTATTACAAACAATTTAAAAAAGTAGTGCACATAAAAGGCGAAGGCAGTGTGAATGAAATTTTTGAATTGCTTTGTAAAGAAATTGATAAGCGCCAGGCTGTGTTAAATCCTGCGCAGCAAATATCCTAACCAATCTTACTTTTTTCTGTTTGATATGAATGCTGCAATCATCATTCACAACTCATCATTACTCACTTATCTTTGCCACTTTTTATAACTATGTTTAATAAAAGAATAAAAATAAAAGAGCTGTTATCATCACAAGCCACAGAACAGAAAGTTACAGTTATGGGTTGGGTGCGTACGTTTCGCAACAATCAATTCATTGCTTTAAATGATGGCAGCACTAATCAAAATTTACAGGTTGTTGTGGCGTTGGGTTTATTAAATGATGAAACATTAAAACGCATTACAACCGGCGCATCTTTAAAAGTAACCGGCCAATTAGTGCCAAGTTTGGGCAAAGGTCAAAAAGTAGAATTAAAAGCAAATTCAATAGAAATTTTAGGTGATAGTGATGCAGAAAAATATCCGCTTCAACCTAAAAAACACAGCCTTGAATTTTTAAGAGAGATTGCACATTTGCGTTTTCGCACCAGCACTTTTGGCGCTGTTTTTCGTGTGCGGCATTCACTTGCTTTTGCTATTCATAAATTTTTTAATGATAAAGGATTTATTTATCTGCACACACCAATTATTACAGCCAGCGATGCAGAAGGTGCAGGTGAAACGTTTCGCGTTACAACATTACCGTTTGATAATGCACCGCATAATGAAAATGGTACCATTAATTTTAAAGAAGACTTTTTTGGCAAGAGCACTAATCTTACAGTAAGCGGCCAATTAGAAGGTGAATTGGCAGCAATGGCTTTTAGTGATATTTATACATTCGGGCCAACATTTCGTGCAGAAAATTCTAACACTACAAGGCATCTTGCAGAGTTTTGGATGGTTGAACCTGAAATGGCTTTTTATGATATTGAAGACAACATGAATCTTGCAGAAGAATTCATTAAATACATTATTCAATATGCGATAGATAATAACCGCGATGACCTGGAATTTCTTGCGCAACGTTTGGCTGATGAAGAAAAACAATTGCCGCAGGATAAGCGCAGTGATCTTGGTTTGATTGAAAAATTAGAGTTTGTTTTAAACAATGCATTTGAAAGAATTACTTACACTGAAGCAATAAATATTTTGCTTGAAAGCAATCATTATAAAAAGAAAAAATTTCAGTATGAAGTAAAATGGGGAATTGATTTGCAAAGTGAGCATGAACGTTATTTAGTTGAAAAGCATTTTAAAAAACCGGTAATTGTTACAGGTTATCCCGCAGCAATAAAAGCATTTTATATGCGCATGAATGATGATGGAAAAACCGTTGCAGCCATGGATATTCTTAGCACCGGGTATTGGTGAAATTGTTGGCGGCTCACAACGTGAAGAACGTTATGATAAATTAATTGAGCGCATGAAAGCCATGAATATTCCTGTTGATGAAATGCAATGGTATTTGGATACACGGCGCTTTGGTTCTGTGCCACATGCAGGATTTGGTTTAGGCTTTGAGCGAATGGTTCAATTTGTTACCGGAATGACGAACATTCGTGATGTAATTCCTTTTGCACGAACGCCAAAGAATTGCGAGTTTTAAAAACCCGGCATCTATCTGCATTTTAATTTATTGCCAAAGTTATGTTTTCAATTTGCCTGTAATAAACAGGCTTGCCGTTTTCGGTGGCCGGAAACCATGTTGGAGATTTTTGTATGATTGAAAATATTTCAGTATCGGCAGACCATTCAACAGATTTTCTTAAATATACGTCATGAACCTTTCCCTGCATGTCAATTAAAAAACAAACTGTTTCAACATAGTTTCCTCTGCCCAATGTATTTTTAAGCCGGTCTGGTATTATTAAGTTATTGGTTAGAAATCTTATCCAGCCTTTATTACCGTCTGGAAAAGCTGCTTTTTGAATTGAATCTTTCTTGTTTTGTATTTTATCGTCTAAATTCCGGCTGCTTTGCTTTATAAACTTTCCGTTATCATACTCCTCATAAAAAGTTGGGGCTGTACTATCGCCGGAAAAATAATCCCATCGTCCATCTTTTTTTAAATTTTTTACCAGGCCGCAGCTATCAATATCACCTTTTTCATTATACCAGCAAAAACGACCGTTGGGTATTGAAAGTGCTTCATCTTTATAAGTTTCCTGTTTTACCATCGGCCCAAATTTGTTATAATACCTGCATATAAATTCAGTATCACTTTTTTTAATTTCATGCATAAAATATGTACAATCATCAATAGATTTTGCAGGCGTCCAATCTGCTTTAAATACATAAAAATTTCCTTTTGTTGGTTGAGAAAATGTTTTATGAGAAAATGAGGTTGCTATCATTAATAACAGCAACTTAAAAATTTGTTTTTGCATATAATGGGTTTAAGATGAAAAAACATTTCGAATCATTTATTTATCCAGTACATTCCAATCATCAGTTCTAAAAGGTGCAACCGGCAAGCCTTCTGTATTAAATAAATTTCCGATGGCCGCATTACTGAATTCATATCTAACTGCAACAGGTGCATCAACTTTTTTACTGCTTACAATTAATTTATTGTTTTGAATTTTTGCGTCAGCAGCATAAAATATACTGTCTTTACCGGCAATAAATAATTCATGAATTGCATCACCTTTTATCATTAAACCTTTATCGGCATTATAAAAGTCAATGATGGCTTTATTGTTTTCAATAACCATGCTTTTATACAACGGACTTTTATAACCGCTTATATTTTGATGATACGTTTCTGCCAGTGCTAAATCAGCAAGCCTGTAACCCACATCATGTTTATCGGGCGGATGAATGTTGGTTGTATCTGCAGTTATGTCTGTTGTAACAACCATTCCCGTGTTATTTAATGCCAGCACTTTTTCCTGTTGTTCTCTTAAAACAGCGCCCACATATTTATCGCCATAAGTAAACGGTGCAATCTGCACATAATAAAACGAAAAATTTTTTTGCCATGCATTGCGCCAGCTTTTTATCATTGTTGTAAGCAATCGTGCATACGTTGATGGCGCATTTGTATTGCCTTCGCCCTGGTACCAGATTGCGCCGGCAATATTGTAGTTTGTTAACGGATAAATCATTGCATTATATGTATAACCCGGCCAGTAAGGCCACCAGTTAAAAGGTTGCAATGTATGTGCGGCTTCTTTTAAAATAATATCATTATCTATTGCATCTTCAGGCGTCCAAACTTCGGCAGGTGTGCCGCCCCAGCTTGCTTCAATTAAACCTATGGGCACATTTAAGTTTTTATTTAATTTTTTTGCGAAGAAATAAGCAACCTCGCTAAAATTTTTCATGGTGTTTGAATCGCAAACCGTCCATTGAGCATTGCAATTTTCCTGAGGATATTGTGCGGTTGTTCTTGAAATTAAAAAGAAATGAATGTTATTGTTTGATGGATTTTTAAACTCAGGTTCAATATCTTTTGAGCCCTGATAAAAATGATGAAACTCCATGTTCGACTGGCCCGAACAAACCCACACTTCACCAATCATAACATTGTTTAAAGTAATGGTGTTGTTGCCTTTTATAATTATGGTGTACGGGCCGCCGGCTGCAGGTGTTTGAACTTGTAATCTCCATTTTGCATCGCGGGTAGCAATGGTTGAATCGGTTTTGTTGTTCCATGATGTGGTGATAAAAATTTTTTCAGCCGCATCTGCCCAGCCCCACAAAGTAACCGTTGCATTTTGCTCCAGCACCATATTATTATTTATCAGCGATGGCAATCTTACATCTGCAAACGCGGCAATTATAATCAGCTTAAAAAAGAGAATGAATGCAATTTTTTTCATCAGGCATTTTATTTTTTATGCAAAACTTTTATTCATTCAAATATAAATGAGAATAAACTTTATGTGATATTTAATAAAATTTTTAAACAGCTTGCAATTAATATTGTCTTGCTAAGTAAAGTGCAATGTAGTTTCATGAAGAAATTCTTTACAGGCTTTTTCTATTCTTTACCCATTCAGCTTGTGTTTTTGCATTTCAGGCGATACCAGGTTTTGCTGCTGTTTTGGTGTATTTTATTTGCAACAATAAGCGGGCATTTTTTAAAACCTTATGGCGCAGATTCTTTAATGTTAGCGCCAGAATATTTAGGCCGCGTAAATGCCTTAAGCACTGCATTTGCCGGTTTTGCTGTTGCTGCTTATATTATGAGCTGGAACATCACTACATTTATTTTACATAGCCGCCATATAAAATTTTTGGCAACAACTGCGCAGCCTTTTTTAAAATACTGTATTAATAATGCTGTAATACCAGTAATTTTTTTGATTTGTTATTTGATTTTTGCAATACAATATCAACAGCATGAAGAGTTATCTGCGCCTTTAGAAATTCTTGCACTTGCGGGCGGATTTTTTGGCGGATTTATTTTATCGCTGGCCATTGCTTTTGGATATTTTTTTGGAACCGATAAAAAAATCTATCGCAAAATGGCTACAGATTTTATAACTGCAAATCAAAAATATGAGCGTGCATCAAGAATAATAAAAAATTCAAAAACAGAAAAAGGTGAAATGCGCATTGACTGGTTTTTAAGCGCAACTTTTGGTTTGCGTAAACCAAGAAACATAAAACATTACAGCCAGGATTTTTTAAACTCCGTTTTTAAGCGGCATCACATTGCAGCAATAAAAGCGGTTTTTATGGCTTTTGCATTTCTTATTTTAATTGGCTTGTTTGCTGAAAACAAATATTTTCAAATTCCTGCAGCAGTAAGCATCACCTTATTTTTTACAATCTTAATTGCAGTGGCAGGCGCATTATCGCTTTTTCTAAAAAGCTGGAGTATTCCCGTTGTGCTTATTATTTATTTGTTTGCAAACTGGATGTTTCAACAGCATATAATCGATCCCCGAAATAAAGCTTATGGTTTAAATTATAATAATTTTAAAGAACGTCCTGCATATAATAAAAACAGTCTTTTGCAATTAATTAATAAAACTGATGTTACAAAAGACAGCCTTCAGTTTATTTCTATATTAAATAACTGGAAGGCAAAACAGAACACTGAAAAACCGGTATTGTTTATTGTTGGTGTAAGCGGCGGCGGAAGCCGAAGCGCCGCATTTACCATGAATGTATTAATGAAACTTGACACTTTAACCCAGGGAAAATTTTTTAAACAATGCTTTTTAATAACCGGCGCATCGGGCGGCATGATTGGCGCTGGCTATTACAGAGAATTATATTTAGAAAAACAACAGGGAAAAATAAATTCACTGCAAAAAAAACAATACCTCAATAATATTTCGAAAGATCTTTTAAACCCTGTTTTTACTTCGTTGGTTGCACGTGATATGATCGGGCCTTTAAGAAAATTTCAACTCAATGGAAATTCATATATACTCGATCGTGGTTATTCGTTTGAACAAAAACTAAACTCAAACACAAAAGGAATTTTAAATAAAAAATTAAGCGATTATAAAAAGCCGGAAGAAAATGCAACCATTCCTTTTATGATTTTTAATACCGCCATTACAAGAGATGGAAGAAAAATGTTTATTGCAACGCAGCCAATACGATTTATGATGCAGGCGCAGCAAAAGAATAATAATTTAACTGCGTATGATGTTGATGGTTTAGATTTTCAATCATTTTTTGCAAAACAAAACGCTGAAAATCTTCAGTATCTTACGTTATTGCGCATGAATGCAACTTTTCCGTTTGTGTTGCCAAATGTAGAAATGCCAAGCAATCCTGAAATTGATGTGATGGATGCCGGCTTCCGCGATAATTTTGGCATGGAAACAAGTTTACGCGTTATAGATAAATTTAAAACGTGGCTGCAAAAAAATACATCAAAAGTGGTGCTTGTTGAAATTCGTGACCGGCCAACGCTCGATTGGTCACGCTCTTATGAAGTAAATTCCATATTAGGTCTTATTACAAAACCTGTTTTTTTGCTTCAAAATAACTGGTTTAACCTGCAGGATTATTACGAAAAAGACCAGGTAAATTATATGTTTGATGATTATGGCGCTGATTTTTATAAAACCACTTTCAGTTATGAGGCGCCGCAAAACTCCGTGCCTGCTTCTTTAAGTTTTCATCTTACAAATGCAGAAAAAAAAGGAATTGCTAACTCGCTTAATAATATAGAAAACCAAAATACTTTTAAAATTATTGACAACCTGCTAAACTCCGCGCAGGCATTTTAGTAAAATCATCCTTTTTAATTACCGCTCATAATTCTTTTATTTCTTCAACATTTATTTCACAATTGATAATCAAGGCTTTAATTGAATACTTAAAATAATTTATAAAATACTTTAAAAAACTTAGTATTATGTATTGCATAGTATTGAATTAATGTTTATCTTTGATCTTCAATTAAGAAATTTTCTTGTATGGATATACAAAACACACAAAGCCAAATGCGTAAAGGCGTATTGGAATTTTGCATTTTGTCAATTATCCGCCAGGGTGAAGTTTACCCGAGTGATATTGTTGATAAAATGAAAGGAGCCAATTTAATTATTTTGGAAGGAACGCTTTATCCCTTACTTACCAGGTTAAAAAATGCCGGCTACTTAACATACAGATGGGTGGAAAGTAATTCAGGGCCACCAAGAAAATATTTTTTAATGACAGAGCAGGGACTTCAGTTTTACAGCGAGTTGGAGCGCACCTGGAAAGAACTTGCCGATGCAGTGCAAAAGCTCACTTCCACAAAAACCAACGAAGATTTATCCATACAAATTCCCAACAATAACCAATAAACAATATTAAAATGAAAAAGGTAATTAATATAAACTTTCAAAGCCGGGTAATTCCTATTGAAGAATCGGCTTACGAAATTTTAAAACAATATATTGAAAGCCTGAGACAGTTTTTTATAAACGAAGAAGGTAAAGACGAAATTATAAATGATATCGAAAGCCGCATCAGCGAACTTTTTAGTGAAGTTTTAAAAAAGGGCCAGTCGTGCATTACAGAAGATGATGTGCATACAATTATCAGCAGCATGGGCAAACCAGAAGATTTTGCGGCCGAAGAAGCAGACTATCAAAATCAAAACAGTAAAAAAACTACTGCTGAACAGTCTTCTGCTTCATCAAACACAAACAATCAAACTTACAGCAACATACGCCCTGAAAGATTTTTCAGAGATGAAAATAATAAATTATTAGGCGGTGTTTGTGCAGGCCTTGCCAATTATTTTGGAATTGACATTCTGGTTGTTAGAATTTTATTCTTGATTTTTACTTTTGGTTTTGGTTTTGGAATTATTGTTTACCTCATATTATGGGTAGCCATTCCAAGCAGCGCTTCTGCAACCATCGGCTCCTTACGCAAACGCCTGTTTCGTGATCCTGAAAATAAATTGATAGGAGGCGTTTGCGGCGGTCTTTCTTCATATTTCGGTGTAAATGTTTGGATACCAAGATTATTATTTCTCATTCCTTTTTTATCGTTTGTAACAAGCTGGAACCATTGGGGTTTATTCAACTTTCCTAATTTTTTAAATCTTTCGTTCAGCCCCGGCGCCACACTACTTTATATTGTTCTATGGCTGATAATTCCTGAAGCTGTTACCACTTCTGACAAGCTTGAAATGAAAGGCGAAAAGGTTGATTTAAACAGCATAAAAAATACCATTCAAAAAGATATGGAAGGCTTTGGCGAAAGGGCAAAAGATTTTGGAAAGGAAGTGGGAGAAAGAGCTACGAAAATGGGCGCCGAAATTGGCGAACGCAGTAAAAAAATTGGCAGCGAAGCAACACATGTTGTGCGCAAATCCGGCAGCGGCTTAGGCAATCTCATCACCTTAATTTTTAAAATCTTTGCTTATTTTATTCTGGCAGTTATATTAATAGCAGTTGTGGGTTCTTTATTCGGCATTGGAATTTTTGTTACCGGCTTATTGCCTTATAAACCTTATTTTATTAATGAAGGCTGGCAAAATATTCTTATGTGGGGAACGTACATATTTTTTATCTGGGTTCCGGTTATTGGTATTATAACATGGATTGTAAGAAAATTAGCTAAAATTAAATCAAACAGCCATGTAATGCGTTTCAGCTTTGCCGCAATGTGGCTATTAGGCTGGATTTGCTTTATTGGTTTGCTGGCATCTTTAAGAAGCGATTTTTCTTATCATAATACACCGCAGGAAAATATTGTTCCGCTAACAAATCCTGCCGTAAATAAACTGCAGATAAAATATATAAATAACGACAGGTATTATTTCAACAGCAGTTTTTTAAACTTTCAGCCTTTTGCTTCTTTGGATGAAGACACCGCTTTTGTAAAAAACATTCACCTGCGCATTTTAAAGTCTGATAACGATAGTTTCCAGGTTAAAATGCTTAAGCTTGCTTATGGCGCTGATAAGCAGATTGCAGAAAACAGGGCAGATAAAATCAACTTTAATATTGGTCAAAAAGATTCTGATTTATTGTTCGACAGAGGCATTCCTATTACTAAAGATCAAAAATTCCGCAATCAATCTGTGTACGTAACCATTTATGTGCCTGTTGGTAAAAAAATATTTGTAGATGATGGCATTGGCTGGGGTAATGATATTCATTTTGATCTTGGAGTTGATGTTGATGACTGGTATTGGAGAGGCAATAATGAAGGATACGACTGGAGCAATAACAAAGAATATATAATGACGCTGGATGGTTTAAAATTAACACATCCCGATATAAGCGATGATGAAGATAATAATGAAGATCAAAACAACCAGGCGCAACCGGCTGCACCTGAAAAACAAAATAATGCCGATTCATCAAAATATCATTATAAACCCTTGGTTGATTCTTCAACAAATACTTCAAAAAAAATTGAAGTAAGCATGCAAACCATCAAAACTTTTAAAACTGTAAAAATTAAAGACATTTCTTCTTCTTTATTACAAAGATTTTCTTTATAAACTTGGTTAAGGTTGGGACTAAACATGAACCCTTGCTGGCTTTCAGCGGGGGTTCTTTTTTTAGATCAGCGCATAAAAATCTTACTTTAATGCCGTATTTTTAGCACGTTCATATAATTTAAAGAAAATCAACACCTTCATCCCAAATTATATGCTTAAAACGCATAATTTTTTTTATTGATTGAATGCATAAGTAAGTTATTTTGCTTTGCAATACATTATACTATTATAGTAATACCTTGAGAAGCCTTTAAAATTGGTTTAAAGAAATAACAAGATAAATATTACAGATTGATTTTTCAACGTCATATTCCATTTCTTAAAACGGTTGTAATACATAGCTTAACAGCATTTGGCGGCCCGCAAGGGCATTTTGGTATGATGGTGAAAAATTTTGTGAATGACCGGCATGATATTACAGAGCAGGAATTACTGGAATACAATGCTTTTTGCCAGATGTTGCCTGGCGCTTCTTCCACACAAACGCTTACTCTTATTGGATATAAACGCGGCGGAATATCTCTTGCCATAATAACATTATTAATTTGGATAACACCTGCAAGTATTTTAATGGGAGGACTTTCGTTTCTGCTTACTTATATTAACGACAGGCAGGCTGTTGCAGGCATTTTTAATTTCATTCAACCAATGTCGGTTGGGTTTATTGCATTTTCTGCATTCAGAATGTCAAAAATTGCTATCACCAATACAATTACTGTGATAATTATGCTTCTGGCTGCGGTATTATCTTTCTTTTTATTTAAAACGCCTTGGGCTTTTCCAAGTATAATAATTGCCGCAGGCATAAGTACCAACTTCAGCAGTAAACGTATTCCGCAAAAAGGCATTCCGCCAAAAAAAATAAACTGGGCCAACATACTAATATTTTTAGCCGTTTTTATTGTTGCAGCTTCAATAAGTGAAACGGCAAGAAAAGAAAACTGGAAAGATCGCGGCCCGTACAACCTGTTTGAAAATTTTTACAGGTTTGGCAGTTTTGTGTTTGGCGGAGGTGATGTACTTATTCCCATGATGTACCAACAATATGTTACCAGGCCTGCAACTGTAAAAGTTGAAAAGAAAAATCCACATGCATTAAAGGTAGATAAAGAAGATTTTTTAACCGGGGCTGGTTTGGTTAGAGCCATCCCAGGCCCGGTTTTTTCAATTGCGGCTTTTGTAGGCGGCGCCGCATTTACTGAAAGCGGGTATAAAAAGCAGGTTTTAGGTTGTGCCATTGGCGCAATTGCTATTTTTTTGCCAAGCCTTCTGCTGGTTTTATTCTTTTTCCCTGTGTGGCATAATTTAAAAAGATATGCGGCCATTTATCGTTCGCTCGAAGGCATAAATGCATCGGTTGTAGGTATAATGATAGGGTCAACAATATTTCTTTTAAAAGATGTTTCGGTTGATGTTACCTCCGGTGCTCTTGTACCTTTTGCAAATATTGCGGTTATTGTTGGCACTTTTTTATTATTATCATTCACAAAATTAAAACCACAGTTTGTGCCTTTATTTTGCTTTATAATTGGCGTGGTAGTAAATTATTATCATTTAAAATAGCCATTTATTTCAATAACTTCCCGAACGTTTTCCGGTACCAAATACTGTACACTTTTATTTTCCTTTATCAACTTGCGTATTTGCGTAGCTGAAATATTCAATAAAGGCTCACGGATTATTGTAACACCAGCTAAATCGTTATCCATAAAAAAACCTGGTCTTTCATAAACAAACAGCTTATAGCTTTTTACTATGTCTGCTGAATCTTTCCAACTTGAAACTTCAAGAAAATTATCGGAACCCATAATTAAAAAAAATTCATGCCCGGCAAATTTTTCAGAAAGATGTTTTAAAGTATTAATGGTATAAGAAGGCACTGGCAAATTAAATTCAACCGAAGAAGCTTCAAACAATTTATTGTTTTTAACAGCAAGTTGTACAAGCTGCAACCGATGTTCAGCCTTTAATAAATTATTACTTTCTTTAAAAGGATTTTGAGGAGAAACAACAAACCAAACGCTGTCAACATAAAAATTAGTAAGATGATTGGCTATAATTAAGTGGCCTGTATGAATAGGATTAAAAGAGCCGAAAAACAATCCAATCTTCATTATACGTTGATTATCAATTCATTAAAATTTCAACATTTACATTTTCTGCTTCGTCTAATCTAAGGCTTAAGCTATAACCCGCAACAGCTACAGATATTGGATCGCCAAGTGGTGCCAGCTTTTCTATATATATTATTTCTCCTGGCACAAAACCCATTTCCATAAGTTTTAAAGAAATTTCGCTGTTAGAAAAATCAAGAATGGTGGCTAACTGCCCTATTTGCAATTGAGAGAGTTTCATACTTCAACACAAAACTATAGGTTATAAAAGAAATTATTTTCGATTTTTGTAAGTTAATGAGCAAAGTTTTTTTTCATAAAGCTGATAAATCAATAACAGTAAATTTTAAACCGGTTGTAAAGCAACTGATTGAAGATCTATTTGATAAAGAAAAAGTTATTTTAAGCAAGGTTGATTATATTTTTTGTTCTGATGAATACTTACTTAAAATCAACTTAAATTATCTTAAACACAATTACTTTACTGATATTATTAGTTTTTGCTTTTCTAAAAAGAATGAACCAATAGTTGGTGAAATTTATTTAAGTATAGATCGAATTAAAGAAAATGCAAAAACATATAAGGTTCCATACCAAACCGAACTTTTGCGAGTTATAATTCATGGCGCATTGCATTTATGCGGTTATAAAGATGAAACTGAGCCCTTAAAGAAAAAGATGCGTTTTAAAGAAGACTTTTATTTAAAAATGTATGATGTTTCACGTGAAGCTAATTTTTAATTTTTTATTGATTTTTTCTTTTCAAAGAACCTTTGCCCAAACAATGATGCTGTTTAAGGAAGCTGCTATTCCAAAACCCAAAACGGTAAATTCAATTGTTTATAATTGGGATCAAAGCCAATTTTCTATAAATCGTTACTCTGCTTTAGAAAAGGAATTTTATTATTGGGTTAATTACAGCCGCGAAAACCCTTCGCAGTTTTATGACAGTGTAATTGAACCGCTCGTTAAAGTGTACCCGCAACTAAAAGGTGCAAATTTAGAAAGCTTAAAAAGAGATTTAAAACAAACTTCTTCTCTTCCATTATTTACTTTAAATGATACGCTGCAAAAAATGGCGCAATCTCACGCCAGAGATATTGTAAGCCATAATGCAAGCCCTTCTCATAATTCGACAAGCGGCGAAACTTTTGCAGACAGATTTAAAAAAACTGGCTTGCGAAAATGTGGTGGTGAAAATATCAGTTATGGTGCAGCCGGCACTGACCCGGTTTTTATGCTTGCACTGTTATATCTTGATATTAATGTGCCTGATCTTGGGCATAGAAAAGCGCTTTTAAATCCAAACTTTATTGCTACAGGCGTATCTGCAGCGCTTTATAAGAACGGAAATATCTTTTTAGTAGAAGATTTCGCCTGTCCGCAAAATTAGTTCCACGTGAAATATTGCCAGTTTATCTTTGCAGAATGTTTCCAGATTATGATTTGATTGTTGTTGGTGCGGGCCATGCCGGCTGTGAAGCAGCCGCAGCAGCAGCAAACTTAGGTAGTAAGGTTTTGTTGATTACTATGAATATGCAAACCATTGCCCAAATGAGTTGCAACCCTGCAATGGGTGGAATTGCAAAAGGGCAAATTATCCGTGAAATTGATGCTTTGGGCGGATACAGTGGAATTGTAACTGATAAAAGTTTGCTTCAATTTAGAATGCTGAATAAGAGCAAAGGCCCGGCAATGTGGAGTCCTCGTGCACAGAACGACAGAATGTTATTTGCCTGCATCCTGGAGAAATAAATTGGAACAAACCTTAAATATAGATTTTTACCAGGACACGGTTAAAAATATCATTATAAAAAATAATAAGGCAACGGGCGTTATTACAGGATTAGGACATGAAATTAATTCAAAAGCAGTAGTAATTACAAGTGGAACGTTTTTAAACGGAACCATTCATATTGGTGAAAAAAATTTTGGCGGCGGCAGAATTTCGGAAAAAAATGCTGTAGGTATTACAGAACAATTGGTAGCGCATGGATTTGAAAGCAACCGACTGAAAACAGGTACGCCTCCGCGTATTGATGGCAGAAGTTTGAATTATAATAAGCTGGAAGTTCAAAACGGAGATAACGATATTGTTGGTTTTTCTTACTTGCCGGTAAAAAAAATTGAGCCTTCAAAACAATTGCCTTGCTACATAACTTATACAAACGCAAATGTTCATGATGCTTTAAAAAAAGGGTTTGATAAAAGCCCCATGTTTGCCGGCCGCATTGGTGGAAGAGGACCAAGATATTGCCCGAGTATTGAAGATAAAATCAATCGTTTTGCTGATCGCGACCGCCATCAAATATTTGTTGAGCCAGAAGGCTTTAATACTGTTGAAATATATGTAAATGGTTTTTCAACATCCTTACCAGAACAAATTCAATACGAAGCACTTCGTAAAATGGAAGGTTTTGAAGATGCCAAAATGTTCAGGCCAGGTTATGCCATAGAATACGATTATTTTCCACCAACTCAATTGCATCATACTTTAGAAACCAAACTTGTTGAAAATCTTTTTTTTGCCGGCCAAATAAATGGAACAACAGGTTATGAAGAAGCGGCTTGCCAGGGTTTAATTGCAGGCATTAATGCGCATCAAAAAATACATAAAAAAGAAGCTTTTATTTTAAACCGCGATGAAGCGTATATTGGTGTATTGATTGATGATTTGATCAGCAAAGGCACTGATGAACCGTACCGGATGTTTACAAGCCGTGCTGAATTCAGAACATTACTAAGGCAGGATAATGCAGATTTACGCTTAACCGAAAAAAGTTATAAAATAGGTTTGGCAAGCCAGGAAAGAATGGATAACGTTTTAGATAAATATAATTCGGTTAAAAAAATCAGATCAATACTCGAAAATATTTCAGTTGAACCAGAAGAAATTAATAACTTTTTAGCGCAAAAAAATTCTTCGCCCATCACCGAAAAGCAAAAAGCATTAAAAATAATTCTGCGGCCCGATGTACAGTTGTATGAGATGATGCAGCAAGTTTCTACGGTACAAAATCATCTTCAGGTTTTTTCAAAAGATGCTATTGAACAGGCTGAAATCCAAATAAAATATGAACGTTATATTGAAAAGGAAAAGGAACTGGCAACCCGCATGTCTGCACTGGAAAACACTATAATTCCTGAAACGTTTAATTATGACCGCATAACGGCTTTGAGTGCCGAAGCACTTCAAAAATTTAAAAAAATTAAACCAAGAACCTTGGGGCAGGCTGGCAGAATATCGGGCGTAAACCCGAGCGATGTGCAAATATTAATGGTGTATATGGGCAGATAACTGCATCTTTAACTTTTGGTTGCGTGATAATTTTTTTTCCGTTTGTAATATTACATCTTAATGTAAGCATTTGAAAAGGCTGATATTTATTTTGTTCCTGGTTTGCCTGGCATTTACTGCAGCAAAAAGCCAAACCATCAGCGGCACTGTTTCAGATTATTTCAGCAAGAAACCTTTAGACGCTGTAACGGTGCAAACAAGTTCAGGCCGGTATGCCATCAGCGATTCATCAGGAAGATATTTAATTGATGTAAAAAAAAATGATTCTGTGTGGTTTAGCTATTTAAACAAGCAAACCATGAAATATCCTGTTGATACAATTTCTCATCCTCAAAACTTTGATGTTGCTTTATATGTTGATGTACGCTGGCTGCCCGAAGTAAAAGTTAGAACAAAGGATTACAAATTAGATTCTTTGGAAAATCGCCAAATTTATTCGAAAGCGTTTAATTTTAAAAAGCCAGGTCTCCGTTTTAGCCAGCAACCAACGGAATCTAATTATGTTCCCGGAAGTGTAACCGCAGGCCTTGATTTAGATGAAATAATAAATTCTTTCCGGTTTAAAAGAAACAGGCAAATGCTTTCGCTTCAGCAGCGGCTTTTACAAGATGAGCAGGACAAATACATTGATCATCGCTATTCAAAATATCTTGTAAAGAAATTAACCCAGCTTGATGGTAAAGAATTAGATGATTTTATGTCGATCTACAGGCCTTCTTATGAAGAAGTTGAGGCAATGAATGATTTAGAATTAGGTTATTACATTGAACAGTGTTATAAAAATTATGCCTTTTTAAAGGAACACAAAGCCGCAACAAATAATTAATATTTATTCACTGTCCGGCATAATAGGCGTATTGCGCTTATCTGCCTCAGCTTTAAGTTCTGCAAGCTTATTCTTACCATAAGAAACACGTGTTATAATAACAAACAAAACAGGCACTATAAAAATTGCCAGCGATGTTGCTGCAAACATGCCGCCTAAAACCGTCCAGCCAATAGTATTTCGTGCAACTGAGCTGGCGCCGCTTGCAAGTGCCAAAGGCAATACGCCTAATAAAAATGCAATAGACGTCATTAAAATAGGCCGCAGGCGAAGGCTTACTGCCTGCAAGGTAGCGTCAAGTAAAGGCATGCCTCTGTCAACTCTTTCTTTTGCATATTCAACAATAAGAATTGCATTTTTTGCAGATAATCCAATTAATGTGATTAAACCAATTTGAGCATACACATTATTTGTTAAGCGGGGTATTAATGTAAGCGTAAGTATCGCACCAAATACGCCGATAGGAACAGCGAGCAATACAGAAAACGGAACGGCCCAGCTTTCGTACAACGCCGCCAGAAATAAAAACACAAATACAATGGATAATGCAAATATGTAAACCGCACTTGAACCCGATTTAATTTCCTGCAAACTCAATCCTGAAAACTCGTAGCCATATCCTTCGGGCAATTTATCTGCCACACGTTTTAATGCATCCAATGCCTGGCCGCTGCTGTAACCTTGCTTTGCATTGCCATCAACCTCTGCGCTTCTATAAATATTAAAGTGAGAAATAAGCGGCGCCGTTTCAGTAACCTTATAACTAACTACTGTACTTAAAGGCACCATATTGCCTGAAATGTTTTTTACGTAATAATTTCCAATTTGAGAAATATCGTTTCTAAAGTTAGTATCTGCCTGGGCCACAACGTAAAAATTTCTTCCATAAATTGTTAACTGGTTAATGTAAGTGCTGCCCATAAACATTTGCATGGTACTGTAAATATCAGATAAATTGAGGCCAAGCTTTTTTGCCTTATCTCTGTCAACAATTACCTGGTATGCCGGTGTATTTGCAGTAAAAAATGTAAATGCACCTTGCGGGCTGTTATCAATTTCAGGCTGCTTTTTTAATTCTGCCACAAAATTGTTTACCACTCTTGAAAAATCTTTAATGCTATCGTTAGATTGTCTTTGTTCAATTTGAATACTGAAGCCACCTGCGTTGCCTAAACCTGGAATGGCCGGCGGTTTTACAACCACAATTCTTGCCTGTTTAATAGAAGCAAACCGCTTGTTTAATTCAGCTACAACGCCATCAATTCTTTCAGAGGGCTTGGTTCGCTCATCCCAGGGCTTTAGCTGCATAAACATGCTTCCGCTGTTTGACTTTGATCCGCCAGATAAAAAATTTATGCCGCTTAATGCCGCAACATGTAAAACACCGGGCACGCTCTGTGCTTTTTTCATCATGCTATCCACTACCGCTAAACTTCTTGTTGTAGAACCGGATTCAGGAATTTCGAACGTCATAATTAACCGGCCTTCATCTTCTGTGGGAATAAAGCCTGTTGGCTTGTGTGAAAACAGCAATCCATCAGCAATAAAAATACACAGCAATAAAATTATAACGAGTGGCGCTCTTTTAATCCATGCTTTTACGCCTGAGGTATATCCCCTCGTAAACTTTTCAAACGCAACATTAAATTTATAAAAGAGCTTATTTATACCTCTTGATTTTTCATCAATATGATGCGGTTTTAATAATAATGAGCATAATGCAGGCGTAAGTGACAGCGCAATAAATGCCGACAGCAAAACTGAGATAGCAATTGTAATGGCAAATTGCTGGTATAACCTGCCTACAATACCCGGCACAAAGCCAACCGGCACAAATACCGCTGCCAATATTAATGCTATTGCAATAACGGGGCTGGTAATATCTTTCAGCGCTTTTGCAGTGGCTTCTTTAGCTGAAATGCCTTCCGTATCAATATAATGCTGCACTGCTTCCACCACAACAATAGCATCATCAACCACAATACCAATTGCCAGCACAAAACCAAACATGGTAAGTGTGTTGATTGTAAACCCAAGTGGTATAAAAAATATAAATGTGCCTACAATTGCCACGGGAATAGCCAAAACAGGAATTAAAGTAGAACGCCAGTTTTGAAGAAATAGAAATACAACAATTGTTACAAGAAGCAATGCAATTAACAAGGTATGCACCACATCGTTAATAGAAACTTTTACAACAGTTACAGATTCAAATGGAACCACATAAGTTATATCTGCCGGAAAATATTTTTTCATACTTTCCATGGCCTTATACACGCCATCTGCCGTTTCAAGCGCATTGCTTCCCGGTGCCTGGTAAACCAGCAAATAAGAAGCTCTTCTTCCATCAACAAAAGAATTAGAGGTATAACTTACCTTACCTAATTGTATGCGGGCAACATCTTTTAAATAAACAATTGAATTATCCTGCGGATTGGAACGCACCACAATATTTCCAAAATCTTTTTCTGTTGTAAGACGGCTATTTGTAAAAACTGTAAATTCAAATGGTGTGCTTGAATTTTGCGGAGGTGACGCAACAGACCCGGCAGCAACCTGCAGATTTTGTTCGTTGATTGCATTTTGAACATCAGCATAAGTTAACCCAAGCTGCGCAAGCTTATCGGGCTGAAGCCAAATGCGCATGCTAAAATTATCAGCACGGCTAAGCACATCGCCAACACCCTGAACACGCAGCAACTGATCCCGAACATAAATGCCGGTATAATTATCCATGAAGGGAATGCTGTGTGTGCCTTTGGGAGAATAAATGGCAACCAGCATTAATATGCTTGGATTGCGTTTAAGCGTTGTTATACCCAGGCGCTGAACCTGGCTTGGCAAAGTTGGCGTGGCAATGCCTACGCGGTTTTGAATATCAAGCGCAACTATATTAGGGTCTGCACCAATGTTTAGCGTTACCGTAATGCTCGACTGGCCATTGTTTGCGCTGTTGCTTTGCATGTAAGCCATACCCGGAACGCCATTAATTTGCGTTTCTATGGGTGTTGTAGTAGTTTGCTCAACGGTTTGCGCATCGGCACCAGTAAAATTACTGCTTACCTGAACGGTTGGCGGCGTAATGTTAGGGTATTGGCTGATGGGCATGTTTAAAATTGCCAGCGTTCCCACCATTACAACTACAATTGAAATTACAATAGCTGTTACCGGTCTTCTAAGAAATACGTTTGATGAAATTGCGCTCATAAATTTTTATTTGGCTTAACTCATTTAAGATTTAAGCTTTCATCTGCTTTGCTTTAAATGCATATTGACATTTTTATTTACCTGTTTTTGAAGATTGCGGCATTGGCCTTGAATTTCCGGTATTTACAGCACTGCTGTCTTTTAATTTTTGAACACCGTCTGAAACAATTACATCTCCGGCCTTTAAACCGTTTTGCACTACAACCATTCCATTTATCCTGTTGCCTAACGTAACCTTTTTTTGCAAGGCAATGGTATCCTGAACCTGGTAAACAAAGTATTCTCCCAATTGCTCAACAATACATTTATATGGTATCACAATGGTATTTGCCGGCGTTCTGTTTTCAACCCGCACATTTGCAGTGGCGCCAACTTTCAGCATTTTTTCAGGATTAGGAAAAACTATTCTTGCCCGGATTGTTCCGGTGGTAGGATCAACTGCACGATCTATTAAACTAATACGCCCGGGATGCGGATAAACCGTTCCATCTGAAAATGCAATGGTAAATGTTGAATCTGTTTTTGAAGTGGGTTTATTAAGAAGACTGGAAAATTTTGGAATTAATGATTGATCGATCGCAATATCAGCAGCAATAGGATCATCAGTTGATACTGTGTTTAATAATGTTTGCGCATAAACCGACGTTCCGATTTTTACAGATGAAATACCTATGGTGCCATCAATAGGCGAATAAATGGTAGTATATTTTAAATTGGTTTGCACAGCCTGCACATTTGCCTGTGCGGCAGCAACCTGCATTTTTGCAGCATCAAGATCGGCCAATGCGTTATCAACCGTTTGTGTAGCAATGGCATCATTCTTTTCAAGTTCAACATAACGATCCGCATTTTTTTGTGCTTTTATAAGATTGGCCTTTGCCACATTTACGTTTGCAATTGACTGGTCATAAGCGCCGGCATATTGCTGCGGATCAATACTGTATAATTTCTCGCCTTTGCGTACATGATCACCATCTTTAAAAAAAACTCCGGTAATATTTCCTGATACCTGCGGCTTTATATCAACCTGAATTAATGCCGTTATTGTAGCAGGATAATTATCGTAATAAACGGGGCTGCCTTCTTTTACCGTATCGGTGTTTACATTAACCGCAGGTGGCGGGCCGGCCTGCTGGCTGCTTTTTTTACCGCATGAAGCGGCGGCATTTAAGATAAGAAAAAATAAAAAAATTTTTATAAGCTGTTTCATACATTAATAAGTTAAAGTGCCAAGGGCTTTTTCTACATCAAGCTTACTGCTTAAAACTTCGTACAAAGCATTTAAATAATTTACCTGCGTTGTGCGCAAATCACTTTCAGCAATAATTACTTCCAAATAAGTTTTAACGCCGGCCTTGTATTGCAAATTAATGGTGTTGTACACATCAGTTGCCAAATCCAAGTTATCGTGCTGCACATAATAATTATTAAGTGAGGTTTTATAATCTGCAAGTGCCTGCGTGTATTCAGATTGAATGGAATCGCGGAGCGAAATAAAATTATACTGCAGCCTGTCTAATTCAAGATTGGCGCTGCGAATTTGCCACACCCGTTTGCCGCCCTGAAAAATTGGAAAACTTAAATTCAATCCAATATAAGAAGAAGGGTAGGTATGGTTGTATAATTTTGAAAGGTTATTGTTTGCATAAGCCATATTATAATCTGCAAAAGCAGATATGGATGGTATAAAACTCCATTTATAATACTGCAAATTCGATTGCAAAAGACTTTGCTGCGTTTGTAAAATCTTATATTCAATGCGATTGGTGTAATTTATTTGCTGCAGGGTATCAATATAAATTTCACTTTGCAGTTGAAGACTGTCGTAAACAAGATCAAAAGAAGATTGCTGCGGATAACCCATTAATAATTTCAGCACAGAAAACCTTGCGGTTAATGCTTCCTGGTATTGCTTTTTTTCAGCATAAGCATTGTTAAGCGAAATCTGTGCACGCTTATAATCTGTTTTATCAACAATGCCGGCTTTATACTGGTTAAATGCATCTTTTACACTTCTGTCTAAACGTGCAATATCTTCATTAACCAAATTAATTTGTTGTTCTGAAAGCAACACATTATAAAAAGCCTTACTTACATTAAGGGTAACATAAATTCTATCGTTTTGCGTAATCTGCTTTGCCTGCTGGCGCACGTTACCTGCTGTTCTGCTTGCCAGTAAAACATCACGGTCAAAAATATTCTGGTCAAGAGAAAAATAAGCACCCGAAACGTTTTTTGCGTTTACAATGCCACCATTTGATGTAATAACCTGAGAACCCTGAAAATAATGCTGTACCGAATAATTAAGGGCTATTTGCGGGTACCAGTTTGCTAACTGCGTTTTAATTTCTGCGTTAATAATTTGCTCGTCTATCTGCGCCTGTTTATATGTTGGCTGATGTGTAAGCGCATAAGCAACGCACTGCTGCAGGTTTGCATTTGCAAGAATTGAATCCTGCAGTTGCTGTGCCTTTGCCGATAGAATTAAACCAATAAATAATACAACAGTAACCAGGTATTTGCTCATAACCAACTCCTAACTTTCATTCAACATTCTTCTTCAAATAAATAAATAAGCGCCAAAAATACTAAATGAAATTAAACACTTGTTTAATTTTTTAATTGGCAGATTGCGTAAAAATATTAAATGAATTATAAGTTTAGTTAACCGCAGCGTTTTTAATGTTTGTATTTTTATTTTTTAACGATTGTATAATGGAAATAAAAAGGCTTTTTGATTGTGTAGAATATCAGCGTCAGCATTTTCCCAAGGCAGATATGCTTAACGCAAAAGTAAACGGAGCATGGAAGAGCTACAGCACAGAAGAAGTAAAACAGATTGTTGATGAATTTAGTGCAGGGCTTATTGAGCTTGGTGTAAGCGGTAATGATTTGAGTGATGAAGGAACAGATAAAATTGGCATTATAAGCAATAACAGGCCTGAATGGATTTTTACTGATTTGGCTGTGCAGCAAACCGGTGCGGTATTAGTTCCGTTATATCCAACCACAGGCATAAATGAAATTCAGTTTATATTAAACGATGCTTTAATTAAATACATTTTTGTAAGCAGCAAAGAATTGTTTGAAAAAATAAACAGCATTAAAGCTGCAGTTCCATCTTTAAAAAAAATATTTTCTTTTGATGAATTTGAAGGCGCTGACCACTGGAAAATTATTTCTGCACTGGCAACAGACGCATCAACAACAAAACTTGCAGAAATAAAAAAATCAATATCGCCCGATCATCTTGCAACAATAATTTATACATCGGGCACAACAGGCACGCCAAAAGGTGTAATGCTAACACATAAAAATATTTATACAAATGCGATGTATGGAAAACAAAGTTTTCCTTTTTTAAATGAACCAGGTTATAAAGCGCTGAGCTTTCTTCCGCTAAATCACATTTTCGAAAAAAATTTAACCTACATCTATTTATATAGCGGTAATGGAATTTATTACGCAGAAAGTTTAGATACAATCGGCGCCAATTTAAAAGAAGTTAAACCTGATTGTTTTACAACGGTTCCGCGGTTGCTGGAAAAAGTTTTTGAACGAATTATGACAACCGGCAGCCAGCTAACCGGCATTAAACGAAAACTTTTTTTCTGGAGTGTAAAACTGGGGGATCAATATAATACACCTGAAGCAAATTCATCATTTTACAAAATGAAATTAGCCATTGCCAATAAACTTGTTTTTAAAAAATGGCGGCAAGCACTTGGCGGAAATATTAAATTTATTGTTACAGGCGGTGCTGCCTGCCAGGTAAAATTGCTGCGCATATTTAATGCAGCAAAAATTCCGGTGTATGAAGGATATGGCCCAACCGAAAACAGCCCGGTTATTTCTGTAAACCGCAGAGGCGCCGGTTATAAAAATATGCTGGGAACTGTGGGGCCGGTTTTGGATGGCGTTGAATTAAAACTGGCCGGTGATGGAGAAATTTGCGTAAAAGGCACTTCGGTTATGAAGGGTTATTATAAACGGCCCGATCTTACAGCAGAAACCGTTATTGATGGATGGCTGCATACCGGCGATATAGGTGTGTTGGTTGATAATGAATTTTTAAAAATAACCGACCGGAAAAAAGAAATTTTTAAAACAAGCGGCGGAAAATATGTGGCGCCGCAGGCATTAGAAAATATTTTTAAAGGCAGCCCTTTTATTGAACAGATAATGGTAGTTGGCGAAAGCAGAAAATTTGTAAGCGCATTAATTGTGCCTTCTTTTAATTACTTAAAAACATGGATGCAATTGCACGATATAACTTTTACAACAAATGAAGATGCCATTAAAAATGCGGAAGTTGTAAAAAAATATGAAACCGTTGTAAATGAAATAAACCAGCAGTTTAACCATGTAGAACAAATAAAAAAGTTTGAATTATTGCCCGCTGAATGGAGCCTTGAAACCGGCGAGATGACTCCAAAAATGAGTTTAAAAAGAAAAGTAGTGTTGGATAAATTTAAAGATGTAATTGAAAAAATTTATGGTTAAACATTGTTCATTCAAAAAACAAAGGTTAACAGCAATTGCCATTAACCTTTAACCTGTAACAAATCTTGTTAATTATTGTTGCTGATTTTGTTCAAGCAACTTATAAATTTCATCAAGTTTTGGAGAAAGAATAATTTCTGTACGGCGATTATGTGCACGGCCTTCAGGCGTTGCATTGGTATCAACCGGATCAAACCATGAATGGCCAGAGGCAATTACACGTGTGGGATCAACCTTATAATCATTCACTAAAATTCTAACAACACTTGTTGCACGCGCTGTGCTTAAAGCCCAGTTATCTTCAAATTTACCGCGAATAGGAATTGAATCTGTATGGCCTTCAATATCTACTGCAATATCAGGATTTGCCGTTAACACTTCAGCCAGCTTGCCTAAAGCAATTTTACCAGAATCGTTTACAACCGCACTTCCCGATGGAAATAAAAATTTTTCGCTTAGGCTTACATATACCTTACCATTTTTTTGTGTAATTGTAAGATCATTATTATTAAAGCCAACCAGCGCATTTATCATTTTATTTTTTAATTCATCTGTTGCTTTACGTTGCTGATCCAGCAGGTTTTGCAAATCCTGCAATCTTTTTTGTTGAGCCTGTAAATTTTGCTGCAATGAACTTACTTTATTAGAAGCCTCATTGCTCATTTGCGTATTTTGTTGATTTAATGCATTAATATCAGACTGTAACTTATTAATGGAAGCCTGTTGATCAGCCATTTTTGAAGCCATCAGTGCACTGTCATTCTGCAAAGTGCGGTATTGCATCTGCGCATCAACCAGCTTTCGTTTTGCAACGCATGACGTTGATGCAATTACAATGAACGCAAGCAAGCCGTAAAAAAATTTTTTGTTCATATAAATGTTTTTTTATAGATGTTAAAAAATTGTGCCAATGTAGTATGAATATATAAAGTATGTGATTAATGAAATAATAAAAAACCCCACACTCAATATTGAATATGGGGCTTCAACTTAACCTTTCCTTTGTAGCCGGTACGGGAATCGAACCCGTCTTTCCTCCGTGAAAGGGAGATGTCCTAGCCGATAGACGAACCGGCCATGCTTATAAGGAGCGCAAAGATAGTTTTCGTTTGTTAATGAACAAAGTTTTTGAACAGATTGCATTTTATTCGTTTACAGGCAATTAATTATATAAGCAAAACACTTCTTTAACTGTTAACGTAAACGTCGTAAATTTGCGGTCTCAAAAAATAATAGTTATGAGCACAGTTAAAGTTGCTATAAATGGTTTTGGAAGAATTGGCCGGCTTGTTTACCGCCAAATATTTGAAATGGAAGGTATTGATGTTGTTGCAATAAACGATCTTACCAGCCCAAAAGTATTGGCGCATCTTTTAAAATATGATAGCGCCCAGGGCGGATTTGGCAAAGAAGTAAAATCAACCGAAAATTCAATTATTGTTAACGGGCATGAAGTAAAAATTTATGCGCAAAAAGATCCTGCACAAATTCCATGGGGCGATCATGATGTGGATGTTGTATTGGAGTGCACCGGTTTTTTTACAGATAAAACTAAAGCAGAAGCGCACCTGAAAGCCGGCGCAAAACGTGTGGTAATTTCCGCACCGGCAACCGGCGATCTTAAAACAATTGTTTTTAATGTAAACCATGATACGCTTGATGGCTCTGAAAAAATAATCAGTTGCGCATCGTGCACCACAAATTGTTTGGCGCCAATGGCAAAAGTGCTGGAAGATACTTACGGAATTGTATTAGGTTTAATGACAACCGTTCATGCCTACACCAACGATCAAAATACACAGGATGCGCCGCATCCAAAAGGTGATTTAAGAAGAGCAAGAGCCGCTGCTGCCAACATTGTTCCCAACAGCACCGGCGCTGCAAAAGCAATCGGGCTCGTTATCCCCAGTATAAAAGGCAAATTAGATGGCACTGCCCAACGTGTGCCTGTTTTAACCGGTTCGTTAACCGAGTTAACAACGGTTTTGGGCAAAAAAGTTTCTGTTGAAGAAGTGAATAAAGCAATGAAAGATGCAAGCAACGAAAGCTTTGGTTATACTGAAGATGAAATTGTAAGCAGTGATATTGTTGGGATGCATTATGGTTCTTTGTTCGATTCCACACAAACAAAAGTGCTTACCGTTGGCGACCAGCAATTGGTGAAAACGGTTAGCTGGTATGATAATGAAATGAGTTATGTAAGCCAGTTGGTAAGAACCGTAAAATATTTTGCAGAGCTGATTAGTAAATAATACATCGCTTTCCCTTCATAAGTAGGAGAAATGCTATTACTGCAATTCAAATGATAGTATTGAATCAGACGCTTTAACTCTTATTAATGCTACTTTTAGAAGGTTAGAAATGTTCAAATCTGCAAAAGTATATCCAACAAACTTTCCATGATGCGTGAAAGATAAAGGCAAATGTTTTTTTTCTTTCAGGATAGGATAACCGCTTTCATTTTTTTCAATATTGAAATTTTTATACTGAAAAAGCTCCTTGAGTTTATTCAATACAAATTCTCTTACTTTTTTTGATTGATGATCGTAAGATGCATCATCGATCTCTTTAATTCCCCAATAAATATTTTTAAAGCAGTTTACATTATTGGCCATAGAAAAAATAAAATCTTCATTTAAAATTGATCTTGTATAAAAAACCTCAGAAGCAAAATTTATTGCGCAACAAAAACAATTTTCATCTTTAAAAGAAATGTTTTCATGCGTTAAATTATCAAAGCATAAAAATGTTTGCTTTGTCGGCAATTCAATTTTCTGAATGACTATTTTAGTTGGAGAGAAAGCAACTTTGTAATTATTTCTTTTATAAAATTTATAAACAGATTCTTTTATGCTCCATGCAAGCCACACGAAATTGTCAAACGATAAATAACCTGTTTTTAAGCTTTTAAAAAGTTCCAGTTCTTGCAGGCAAATAATTTTTGAATAAAAATTTTCCTGCTTTGTGCGTTCAACATTAATGAGTTGTAATGCTATAATATCATTGCCAATGCTGATCAATTTTTTTCTTTCATTTTTTCCATAATCACATCAATACAGCTTCCGGCATTATGAATTTTTTCAGCAGAATCAGGATCAATTTCAATATTATATTTTTCTTCAGCATCAATAATAATATCTACAAGATTGGCAGAATTTATTTTCAGGTCTTTAATAAATTCTGTTTCATCGTTCATTGAATTAAGGGCTTCTTTATCCATTGTATAAGGCGCCAAAACTGATTTTAATCCATCTAAAATTTCTTGTCTGCTCATTATTTTTTATATTTTGAAAGAATTACACAGGCATTTACGTCACCAAACCCAAAATTAGCTTTGGCTGCAATATTTAAATTTTTATTTATTCTTTTTGTTGGAAAACAATCCACGCCTGCCATTTCAATAATTTCAGGATTTGGATCTTCCAGGTTAATATTCGGATGCACAAACTGATGCAAAAGTTGCAGTACAACGCCCACAATTTCAATTGAACCCGCAGCACTTAAACAATGGCCTATCATTGATTTTAAAGAATTTGTTAGTGGAAAATTATTGCCATTTCTATCCAATGCCACAGACCAGTTTTCTATCTCCATTTTGTCAGCCATGGTTGCAGTTAAATGACCGCTTATTAAATCAATATCTTTTGGTTCAATGTTAGCGTTTTTTAAAGCACCGGTAATGCAATGTACAACTCCTTCTGCATTTGGCGATGTCATAGAGCCGGTTCCCTGCTGTGCGCCTGAATTGGTATCACCGCCAAGCACTTCAGCATAAATGGTTGCATTGCGGGCAAGCGCAAACTCTAAATCTTCTAAAACCAATGCGCCGGCACCTGAACCCGGAACAAAACCGCAAGCTGTTGCACTCATCGGCCGTGAAGACTTTTCCGGTGTTTGATTAAACTTTCTTGCCAAAATACGCATAGCATCAAAAGCCCCAAATATATAATTATCTATGTTTTCGTTGCTGCCTACAAGCATACGTTTTGCCATGCCATGTTTTATGTATTCATACCCCATTAAAACGGCCTGCGAACCAGTGGCGCAAGCCGATGAATTGGTAATAATGCGGTTGCCTAAACCAAGCAATCCTGTTATGTATGCCGTTGAGCCGCTGTTCATTAACTGCTCTATCATGCGGGAGCCAAGCTTGCGTGATTGTTTGCTATCAACCAATGCAATAATTCTTTTCATTGCTTCGGTATCGGCAATGCTGTTGCCGAAAACGCAACCGGTTTCCCAATGAATTTTTCCATCGTATAAAGTATTACCGGCATCAATCCACGCATCAGCCGCCGCTTTAATGGCATAACCAATTGTGCTGCCTTTCAACCCATAAAAAGTAACTTCAGAAAGATAATCTTTTAAATGACTGAAATCAAAATCAGGAACGCCGCAAACCTGGCAATTAAAATGCAGTTCTTCATAAGCCGGTATAAATTTTAACCCCGATATTCCATTTTGAATGGCATGCAAAAAAGCCGGAATACCCACGCCGTTTGGCGCCACTACCCCTAAGCCTGTAACCACAACGCGCCTGCTCATAGTGGTGATGCGTTTAAACTTAATTTTTTTATGATACCTGCAAATGTTCCTCTTGCAATCAACTCATCTTGTTCATTCATCATTTCTATAAAACATTTAAGCTTAGAAAAACGAAAATATTGCTTTTTAGAAATTACCGTTACTTTCTCGCCTGGTAATACCATTTTGAAAAATTCGATTTCGATTGAAGTAAATAATGGAAAAATATTTTCCTGGTTATTTAGATGGATTTTTTCGCCAGAGTTTAATAGCAGATAAATTCCTAAAACAACCAGCCCGATCTGCGCCATAATTTCTGTGATGATTACGCCCGGCGTAACCGGATTGCCGGGAAAATGATCTTCATAAAAAAAAGCATTTTTTTTTAAGGTGTAATTGCCGGTAACGCCATTTTCATCAAGCGCAATAATTTCATCAACAAAACGAAAAGATGATTTGTAAGGAAGAAGATCTAAAATGTAACTGTACATGAATTGGATTAATTTTAACGGCAATGCTCGCCGCCATCAACATGTATTAATGCGCCGTTTATCCAGGCCGCTTCATCGGTACATAAAAGATAAATAACGTTGGCAACATCTGCAGGCGTTGTAATTCTTCCCAAAGGATTCATTGAACCTGCAAATTTCAATAACGTTTCGCTGTCTGGAATTTTTTTTAATGATGGCGTTTCTGTTATGCCGGCCTGTATAAGATTTGTTTTTAAACCATACTCCGCAAACTCAACGGCCATGTATGTTGCAAGGCTTTTGAGAGATGCTTTGGCCATTGAAACTGCCGCATAACCTTCCCAATATTTATTGGCGCCTTCGCTGGTTAAACCAATAATGCGTGCATCGCTGCAAAAAAAATCTTCTTTTAAAAGCAACCTTGCCCAATCAATTAAACTGTTGCTCATGGCATAAGTTGTAAGCTGAATATCATCAGCAGAAAGCACCTGGTCTGTTTGCTTATTTTCTTCGATCAGCGGCTTTAAATTTCCGCGTGCAATTGAATGCAGCAGCAAACGAACGCATTTTTTTTTATTGACTGATGTTGAAAATTGCTCCTTAAATTTTGTTCTGCCTTCTTCATCAAGTGCATTAAAATTATACGGAAGAATCTGAACATTATTTTCTTTGGATAATTGTTCAAACCTTTCCAGCAATGCTTTTTCAACTTGCGCCGTTTCGCGATACAGCAAGGCAATGTTCATTCCATGCGCCGCGAGTTTTTCAACCGATGCAAAACCAAAACCGCTTGAACCGCCAAGAATTATCGCCCAAAAATCTTTAAATGGTTGTGTACTATTTTTCAATTAAATATGTGTTGCAGCTTAGCCGCAAAACTAACCTGTATTTTATAAAAAAAACATTCATGTGCGTACAGATTGAATTTTATTTGAAGATAAGGTTTAACAATCATTCGTTAAACACATGCAGCAATACATCATCATTTACCTTGTAAATTTGCACACGTAAATTATTGAGTTGATGAAAGCCCTTCTGTTGCTTTTTATTTTATTGCCGGCATTTAAATTTTCAGATGCTGCTCAGCAATTTGATAAAACATCGTATTATCAGGTTTTAAAAAAAGGAACGGTGAAAGAAATAAACGATCAGTTGTTGCTGATTGATGCTTCATCGTTAAAAAATAAAGATGCTTTTAAAGGCGCTTTGCTGATGAAGAAGGCCGGGCTGGTTAATGTGCCCAAACAAAAACTTGATTTTTTTAAAAGCGGCCGCATAAAACTGGAAACAGAAATTAAGCACGACAGTTTAAATGTTGAGTATCATTTTTTACGGTTGATGATTCAGGAACATGCGCCAAAAATTGTGAAGTACAATAAAAATATTGAGGAAGATGCGGCCTTCATTAAAAAAAATTATAAAGAGCTTTCGCCAGACGTTCAAAAAATAGTAATTGATTACAGCCAAACTTCAAAAGTGCTGAAACCAAAAGATTTTACTTAATGAAAAAAGTATTAGCTGTTTATTATTCTCAATCAGGACAATTAGCACAGATCATCGATAATTTTTGCGAGCCTTTAATTAATGCAGGCTGCAATGTTGAAAAAGTACGCATCAATTTAAAAAATGATTTCGCTTTTCCGTGGACAACAAAAAGATTTTTCAGCGTAATGCCCGATTGTGTGTTAGGCGTTCAGCATCAACTTGAATCTTTTCAACTGCAACAATCTTCATACGATTTAATTATTCTTGGTTATCAGCCATGGTTTTTATCGCCAAGCATTCCTTTTAATTCTTTATTACATAATTCAACCTTTAAAAAAGTTTTAAAAAATACTCCGGTTATAACAATTACAGGCGTAAGAAATATGTGGGTAAATGCGTTTGAAAAAATTAAACTGATGCTGAAAGATGCGCAGGCTAACCACGTTGGCACTGTTGCATTGTACGACAGAAATTTAAATCTTGTAAGCATCTTTACTATTTTTCACTGGATGCTGAAAGGAAAAAAAGATCGGTACCTCGGGTTTTTTCCATTGCCCGGCGTTGCAGAAAAAGATATTGAAAACACAAAAAATTTCGGGAAAATCGCTTTGCCGTATCTTGAAAAAAATGAGTGGAATGGTTTGCAGGATGAGTTTATAAAAGTAAAAGCAGTTGATCCAAAATATCATCTCATGTTTATTGAAGGCAAGGCAGGAATAATGTTTAAGCTTTGGGCAAAATTCATCAGCAACAAAAGCAATAAAAGTTTCTGGCTTGCTGCATTCAAATATTATCTTTTAATTGCGCTGTTTATTGCAGCACCGCTGGTGTGGATAATTAACACGCTTATTTTTAAGCCTTTTTTATCAAAGCATATAAAAAATAAAAAAGCTGCTTTACTAAAACTGAATTAAACATGCCTTTGAACGAAGTTTATATAACAAATACTTCTTTATTTCTGCCAAATAAACCGGTGAATAACGATGAGATGGAAGAATATCTTGGCTACATCAACGGCAAGCCATCAAAATCAAAAAAAATTGTTTTAAGAAACAACGGAATTCATACAAGATATTATGCGCTGGAAAAAGGCGGAAAAATTACGCACACCAATGCGCAGATGACTGCCGAAGCGGTACGAAATTTATTTGCAGATGATGCTGCAAAATTAAAAGATATTGAACTTTTATCCTGCGGCACTTCTTCACCCGATCAAATGATGCCATCTCATGGTGTAATGGTGCATGGCTGGCTGCCAGAAGCAAAAGCCATTGAAGTAGTTTCGCCATCTGGTGTTTGCTGCGCCGGCATGCATGCGTTTAAATATGCGTACATGGCTGTAAAAACAGGAGATAAAAATTTAGCTGTTGCAGCAGGTTCAGAGCGGTTTTCTGCTTCGCTTGTTGCCAATGTTTTTGATGAAGAAGCGCATAAGTTGGAAGAACTGAATAAAAACCCGTTTATAAGTTTTGATAAAGAATTTTTGCGTTGGATGCTAAGCGATGGTGCGGCTGCATTTTTATTAAGTGATAAACCAAATGCAGATGGTTTAAGCCTGCGTGTTGACTGGATTGAAGGTGTTTCTTACGCCAACGAAATGGAAACCTGCATGTACATGGCTTGCGAAAAACAACCGGATGGAACAATAAAAAGTTATCTTGAATTTACGCCGGAAGAAATTATGAATAGATCCATATTAAGTATAAAACAGGATATTGGTTTGTTAAGCGATAATATTGTTCCGCTTGGCGGAAGAAAAATAAAAGAAATTTTTGATCGTGAAGGTTTAACGGCAGAAGATGTAGATTATTTTTTACCGCACATGTCGAGCGAATTTTTTCGCCCTAAAATTTTTGATGTGATGGCTGTTTTGGGCAGCAATGTGCCTTACGAAAAATGGTTTGTAAATTTAAGCAGCATGGGCAATGTTGGTGCGGCATCTGCTTATTTTATGGTGCATGAATTATTTAAAAGCGGCAAATTAAAAAAAGGCGAACGGCTGTTAATACTTGTTCCTGAAAGCTCAAGATTTTCATACATGTATGCCATGCTTACGGTGTGTTAAAAGTGAAATGTGAGAAGCAGAACATTTAAAAATGCGTGTCGCATCTTACAAATAACATCAAACTTATCGCATGAAAAAAGAAGAAGTTCCTCAAGACTTGGGTTCACTTGGAAAAATAACCAAAGAAGTGTGTTATGCAACTGATGATGCGGGAAAATATACAACTGAACTAAGTAAAGGCTGGGATGTAAAAATTAATGCGCTTGATGTAACATGGAATGATATTGAAGAAAAAATAAATGCAGCCAAAGAAAGCGTGTTGCGCAATGAAGCAAGCCCCATTTTGTTTTTTATGGAAAAAAATATAATGAACGCTGCCATCTTATCAAGTTATACCGGTTTTTTTAAATGGCAAATAAAACGTCATTTAAAGCCTGCGGTGTTTAAAAAATTATCAACCAAAAAACTCAGCAAATACGCCGAAGTTTTTAACGTATCGGTTGATGAATTAAAAACAATGAACGTGCATGAAGAATAATTTTCATCACGCACAGGCTGCACATTGCGAAAGTGGCGTAACCAGAAATTTATTACAGCATATTGGCGTACACCAGTTAACAGAGCCGCTGGCATTTGGCATGGGCGCCGGTTTATTTTTTGTGTACGTTCCCTTCATAAAAATTAATAACGGCCCTGCAATCGCTTTCCGCTCAATGCCCGGCATAATATTTAAAAGAACCTGCCATTCATTAGGCATAAAAATCACAAGAAAAAAATTTTCATCAAAAAAAGAAGCGCAGCAATTGTTAGATGAAAAATTGAAAGAAGGCTACGCTGTCGGGTGCCAGGTGGGTGTTTATTATTTGCCGTATTTCCCAAAAGAATATCGCTTTCATTTTAATGCACATAATTTAATTGTGTATGGAAAAGAAGATGGAAAATATTTGATCAGCGATCCGATAATGGAACACGAAACAACAATGACAGATTATGAGTTGGAACGCGTTCGTTTTGCAAAAGGCGCTTTAGCGCCGAAGGGGCAATTATATTTTGCAGAAAAAAAAAGCATCATTTCAAACGAAACTATAAAGCAGGCAATTATTAAAGGCATTAAAAAAAATGTGTTTGATATGCTGCGCATTCCCGGGCCCATTGCCGGCGTGAAAGGCATTGCATTTTTAGGAAAAAAAATAAAAAACTGGCGCAACAAATTTGGCTTGCACACCGCCGGTTTATACCTCGCTCAACTGGTGCGCATGCAGGAAGAAATTGGAACCGGCGGCGGCGGTTTTCGTTATATCTATGCCGCATTTTTGCAGGAAGCTTATGAATATTTACCTGTTGATGAATTAATGAAATTATCTGATGAATTTACAAAAGCCGGAGACCTTTGGCGCACTGCAGCGGTGCAGGCTTCAGGAATTTATAAAGGAAGAATTGGCTCGCAACGGGATTTTAATTTGATGGGTGATTATTTATTGCAAATCGCTGCAATTGAAAAAAATGCGTTCACAGGTCTTTCAAAAATAAACTGGCATTAATGAATGAACCTGCCATAAAAATTCAACATCTTAATTTTCATTATAAAGATCAAACACAGCTTTTTGCCGATCTTAATTTAGTTGTTGAAGAAGGTGAACGTTTTGGTTTGTTTGGCCCCAATGGTGCAGGCAAAACAACACTGATGAGCTTGATGACGGGCTTATTTTCTTTTAAAGATGGTAACATTGAACTGCTTGGAAATTCAATTAAAATAAAAAAGAAAAGTATAAATAAACTCTTTGGTTTTGTGCCGCAGGATTTTTCTTTTTATGAAGAATTAACGCCCGCAGAAAACCTCGAATTTTTTGGCGCATGGTGCGGCCTGCATAAAAACGAAATAAAAAAAAGAGCAACAGAACTTTTTGAAATTTTAAAACTTACACCGGTAAAAAATAAACAGGTAAAAAAATTTTCCGGTGGCATGAAACGAAAAGTAAACCTTGCCATTGGCATCATTCATCAGCCAAAATTATTATTTCTCGATGAGCCTACTGTTGGCGTTGATGTGCAGACACGCCATGAAATAATTAATTACCTGAAACAACTCAACGCAAACGGAACAACGCTTATTTATACTTCACATCAATTAAACGAAGCCGAAGAATTGTGTAATAAAATTGCTTTAATTAATGATGGAAAAATTATTGCATTTAACACGCTAAACAATTTATTAGCCGAACACAAACAAAATAACCTTGAAGATTTATTTATTTTTTTAACCGGAAGCGCATACACCAATTCATGAAGCTTTTTGCAACCATAAAAAAAGATATGCGCATTTTGCTTCGCGATAAACCAGGTTTATTGCTCATGTTTGCGATGCCGGTTTTGCTGGTGATTATTGTTACAAGCATTCAAAACAGTGCATTTGATGTTGTTGGAAAAAATAAGATCGGCTTGTTGATCTGCAATAAAGATTCGGGCAACTTAAGCAAACAATTTATTCATGCTTTAGATACAACCGGCATGTTTAATCTTTCATTCATCAACAACAACAAAAACAATAAACAGCTTGCACAAAAAATGCATGAAGAAGATATTGTTATCGGCGTTGTCATCGATACTTTGTTTTCAAAACAACTTTCAGCAAAAGCAAAAAACACTGCGGATAAAGCTCTAAATTCTTTTGGCCTGGAAGCAGATTCAATTACATCAACTGTTCAACAAACAAATACGCTCAGTTTATATTATAATCCTGTTATTGCGCCATCATTAAAACTTTCAATTGAAGGCGCTTTAAACAGCGCCCTTCAAATTATTCAAACAAAAGAAACATTAAAAGATTTATATCTTTCAATCAACGAAAAACCTTTACCTGATTCTTTGCAAAATCAAATGCTTAACAACAACGCAAACATTAAAGAAATTCCGCTTTCATCAAACAATGAAAAAATTATTTTAAATGCGTCGCAGCATAATGTTCCTGCATGGACGATCTTCGCCATGTTCTTCGTCGTTATGTCGCTTGGCAGCAGCATTGTTCGCGAAAAATTAAGCGGCAGTTTTATCAGATTAAAAACATTGCCTGCAAATTATTTTCTTGCATTACTGTCAAAACAAATCACTTATTTAATTGTTACTTTTTTGCAGGCAGCCATCATTTTTGCAACAGGCATTTTTATTTTTCCATTCATTGGCTTACCCGCATTGCACTTGCCCGCAGATATTTTAGGTTTAATATTCGTAACATTAATTTGCGGCTGGTGTGCGGTAAGTTATGCAATGTGCGTTGGCGTATTTGCACGTACGCAGGAGCAATCAAACGCATTTGGCGCCGTATCAATTGTAATACTTGCCATCATTGGCGGCTTAATGGTGCCCGATTTTATAATGCCCGGTTCATTTAAAACACTCATGTTAATTTCGCCGTTACACTGGTGCCTGCAGGCGTATTATGCATTGTTTTTGCAAGGCGGCAGTTTAAAAAATGTTTACATAAATATTTTATCTTTAATCGCTATAACAATTTTGCTGCAATCAATAGTTTTGCTTCAACTAAAAAGAAAAAAACTTATTTAATAATGGAAACTTCAGCACTGAAAGAAAAATTAAAAACGCAGATCATCGAGCATTTAAATCTCACAGATCTTAAACCTGAAAATATAAAAGATGATGAAGAATTATTTGGCGGCGGCCTTGGATTAGATTCGATCGATTCGCTTGAATTAATTGTTTTATTAAATCGTGAATACGGCATTACCATTAAAGATCCAAAAGAAGGACGCAGAATTTTGGTTGATATAAATACAATGGTTGATTACATCGAAAAGCATCGAACAAAATAATGCAGATTTTTTTTGGTTACCGGCTAATTAACTCCCATTGATCACGGTTGCGTCGCAACACTTCTGCTGTATACTTTCATGGCATCTTTGGTTTCAAATTCATTGCTTCCTCAGGTAATTTAAACGCCTTACTCATTTAAATTTTTAATTTCAAACGATCCTTTCATTTTACAACTCGCAGTTTCATTTACAAAAATATTTCCCGAAAGTTTTAATGTTGCATTTTCTAAAAAATTATAGTGAACAGAAAATTTTAAATCACTGTTTAAAGGTTCAATCATCTGCAAAAACTTTATTTCGTCAGCCTTTATTAACTGCAGCTTTTTATTTAATACCATTTCTGTAGATTTCTTTAATCATCTGCAACATGCACGCACCAGGCAAAACAGGTTGCCCGGGAAAATGTGCTTTAAAAATTTCATGCGCTGCATTCAACTCAATTAATGCATCAAAACTATTTTTTTCAGCAGCAATTTTTTTAATGATATAAAGCCGAATTTTTCAGCATTAATTTTTTACAGAAGATACCAGCATCAATGAATGATATTTACCCTGGTAATTATTATAAATTAAAATGCGTTGCAATTTTTCAGTATAAATTTTTTTGTCTTCAAAACATTCGGGCAACTTTTGTTGCTGAATAATATTTGCTGCAAGCCACAATGCAAATGAAGATGAAGTTGGATATTCGCCGCACAAATGTTTATAATTTATGGAGGGGATATTTTTAAAAAAATCTTTTTGCAAATTAATATAAACCGCATCATTTTTTACATCACCATTTTCCCCTGTAATAATTAAATCAACATCATTCAACCCAATTTCTTTTGCAATCAAAAATTGATTGATCTTATTTTCGATTTCAATTTCAGTAGCAGATTTATAAAAAATATCAACGGCATCAAGCACTGCATAATCGTTTTCATCATGCTGATTTGACAGCAGAAAAAACGCCGCGCCTTGCCCTGCAATACTTCCTTTAGAATTTGAATTGTATAAATTAAAATTAGAAACAGGAGCTTGTTTGTATAAACCAAAACGCTTAAGCACAGCAAAAGTAAAATCGGTAATTTCATCTGCGCTGCCCGCTAATACATGCCTGGCTTTACTTTCAGCAAGCAACAGCATCGCATCAAGCAAAGCATATTCAAAAGAAAAACCGCGGTGCACAAAAGTATTATTATACTCGTGGCATTTCAATAACAAAGCAATTTGTGCGGCAACGGTGTTGTGCGTTGATTGAATAAACGCTGTTGGTGAAAGCATTTCTTCATTTTGTTCAACTATTTTTTTTAAAAAATTTTCAGAATCTTCCATGCAGCCATAAGCAGTACCGGTAACAATTGCATCAACATTTTCTTTGCCCGCTTGTTTTAAGCAAGCAATTGCTGCAGCCGCACCAATTCTTATAATCTTACTCATTCTTCGCAGCAATTTTGCATCAAAAATTTCTTTATAATCGGGTTCAATTACATTTAAAATATTATTGTTGTATTCTTTCGGTGTAGAAAAAAATAATTGGTGATTGAATGTTTCTTGAGGAGAGATGCAAGATGTTGTTCGGATAAATATTTTCATGTGTATTTTTTCCTTACATCTTTGAAAAAATTAATGAAGAACAATTACCGCCAAAACCAAACGAATTAGAAAGCACATTTTTTATATGCTGATTTTTTAAAAAATTTTTTTCAGCAGCAAAAGGAAAATTATGCATCGGCGTTTGTAAACGAAGATTTGGATAAACAATATTGTGCTTAACTGATAACGAAGAAAACACCGCTTCAATGCCGCCGCTTGCGCCTAATGTATGACCGGTAAAAGATTTTGTAGAACTCATTTTAGGATAATGCGGATGAAACAATCTTTCAATTGCTGTGCCTTCTGCAAGATCATTGTTCTGTGTTCCTGTTCCATGCAAATTAATGTAATCAATTTCATTAGCATTTAATTGCGCAAGCTGCAATGCCTGCTGCATTGCGAGATAAGAACCTTTACCATCAGGCGATGAAGCGGTTTGATGATATGCATCATTTGCATTTGCATAACCTTTCAATTCGCAATACATTTCTTGTTTTAAATTGTTCGCAATTTTTTCTGAAACCAAAACAATATAACCTGCGCCTTCACCCAAATTCAATCCATTACGGTTCTCATCAAATGGCTTGCAATAATCTTTATCTAAAATCAGCAAAGTATTAAACCCATTTAATGTAAATTTTGTAAGCGCATCAGTGCCGCCGGCAACAGCAACATCCAGCATATCGTTTTTAATAAGTCGTGCTGCAAAAATTATTGAGTTGGCAGATGATGAACAAGCAGTACTTATTGTTGTTGTATAAGAATTAATGTTGAGCTTATCTGCAACCAATTCGGTGATGCGTCCGCATTCATGGTTCACCACATCATGCAAATCGCCAATTGTATTTTCTTTAAAATAAGATTGAAAAAAATGCTCGGTTTTATCAATTCCGCCAACCGTGTTTGCAGAAATAAATCCTGTTCTTAATTCGCTGATATTTTTAATGGCCGCATCGTTTAAAGCATCGCTTGCTGCAATCATACTCATTAATGCGGTTCTGCTTATTTTGCTTGGCATATCTGCAAGCTGTGCAAGTTCATCGTTACTGAGCTTAACTTCTGCAACAGGAATTTCATTTGCATGAATTGTTTTCAGATACTTCGCATCGCTCATTCCTGCCTGTTCATTTGTTAACGCATGCAAACATTCGGCAACATTATTGCCAATTGCTGAAATAATTCCAAGGCCCGCTACATATACTCGTGAACTCATTGTTTAAGCGCTTTCAAATATTTTGTTCAAATTCTCTGTTGTAAATAACAACTGTTCATGCTGAATGTTTGAAACCAAAAACAAAACAGTTTTATAATCTTCATTCATCACATCAATCCAACCGCAAATGCAAAGCTGTAAAGATGCAGTATTGAACAAATCCTCAACATATTGTTTAAGAAAATCTGCGTTAAAACCTTCAGAAACAAAAAATGCGTTTTCGCCTTTAAAATTATTCCGGATGCACATTTCACCCATTACAATATTTGGCAAAGTATAAACAAATAAGGCAGGACTGGCAATATCTTTCGTTGATTGAAAATATTTTATATCAGTATCCAAACTCGAATGCGCATTCATTAAAACAATTCCAATTTCATGCGGCTGAAATTGCTGAACAATAAGTTCATCTTTTAATAAAACTTCTGAAGCAAGCAATCCAAGCTTGCAAAAATTATCCATTTTATAAAATTTAGGATAATCAAGTTTTAAATACTGATAAGCTGCTGCAAAAAAAGATTGCACATTTTTTTCGGTTGAAGAAAACAGATTGCGATTCGTTTTTACAATACAGTTATTGCTGATAACACAACTTGAAATAATATATTTTTCTTCACTCAAAATCTTTGCTTTATTGCTTGCTGAAAACAACTGCAGCGTTGCAACCGCCAAAACCGGAAGCTGTTTTTAAACAATTATATAAGTGCTTATACAAAATTTTATTGCAAATATTTATTGGCTTTGAAACTCCGCTTTCTTTAAATCCTTTTGTTGGTATAATAATATTTTCTTTTAATGATTGAATTGAAATGATAGATTCAATTAAACCGGCAGCACCCAAAGTATGGCCATAAAATGCCTTCAAACTGTTTACCGGCGCGGCTTGCAGCGTTGCAGATGCAATAGCTTTCGCTTCCATTTCGTCGTTATACATTGTTGCAGTGCCATGTGCAGAAATAAAATCAATATCTGCGCCAGATAAGCCGGCATCCTTCATTGATTTTTTTATGCAGTAATATAATTCCTCGCCAGTTCTGGAAGGACCGGAAATATGATTAGCATCATTACTTACTGAACCGCTTACAACTTTTATATGATCTTTACTTTGTTTGTTTGAAGAAAGAATTAACTGTTGCGGCGCCTTCACCCAAATTTATTCCGTCGCGATTTTTATCAAACGGTTTACACATTGTGCTGCTTAAAGCCTGGAAAGATTGAAAGCCTGAAAAAATAAATTTAGAAATTACATCTGCACCTGCAACAATTACATTTTCATATTTTCCGAATCGTATCAACCGCATTGCTGTTATAATTGCCAACAAACCCGAAATACAGGCATTTGAAATAACCAATGGCTGGTTAACACATTTAAAATGATCTGCAACCAGTTTTGCAGAAGTGGTTAATGCAATTCTTTCTTGTAAATTTTCAGTCAACTTATTAGTTTCAAGCAAACTTATATTTCCTTTTGTTGTTGAAATTATCAGCAATGTTTTTTCATCTAAAGAATCAACATCGCTGTTTTGCAAAGCTTGTTGAATTGAAGCAATGAGCATTTGCTCAAACTTTGTAAATTGATTTGCATCCTCTATAAAATTTTCATCAGCATTAAATAAAGAAGCATAAAATGGTTCATCAGCAATACGAACATCATTATGTTCTTTTACCGATGAAATATTATTTTTAAGCTGTATAAAATTTTCTGCGGTTGTTGTTGCAAGCGGAGAAAAAATATTATCAGCAATAATGAACACTTCCTTCATTAACAATAAAAATTATTTGCAAGATAAGATGATGTTAATGGTTAGAATCGATAAAAATTTTCATTTCACACCGGGCAATTAACTGGTTGTTGCATAAAATTTTGCCGGTTATAAAAGTTACGTTCATTAAATGATTGGTGATAACAACTTCTGTTATTAATTCATCTTTCAGTTTGGGCAAAAACAACACTTCAAAATTTTTTACAGAAGCAATATATCCAGCCTCTGCTTTATTGTTTTTTTGTTTTGCGTTAAAGCCTGCGCCGGCTGCAGCGGTTTGCGCAATATTCTCCAGCAAACCTGCTTCAGAAAATGTATTGTCATCACAAAAAATATTTTCGTCACTGATTGTAAAACTTGTTTGCGTTGTATTATCGTCAGCAAACAATAATGCATCAATCATTACAAAAGGATGACGTTGCGGGATAAGCTGCAAAATATCTGCATCAATCATAATTATGTTACGGATTTTGAAATGAAGATGCCATGAAATGCCATTGGCGGCAACCAAATAAAAATTGATACTAAGAATATAAACCGCCATTAATTGAAAGCACCTGCGCCGTAACATACGCAGCTTCTTTTGATGCAAAAAAACTTACTGCATGAGCAACTTCTTCTGCCAAACCAAATCTTTTTGCTGGAATAATTTTGCTCAATTCTTTTTCATCCAAGCCTTCGATCATATCTGTTTTTATAAAGCCGGGCGCAACCGCATTTACCGTAATTCCATAGCGTGCGACTTCAAGCGCTAAAGATTTTGTAGCGCCAACAACACCTGCTTTTGCAGCCGCATAATTTGTTTGTCCGGCCATGCCTTTTAAGCCAGAAAGCGAAACAACATTTACAATTCTTCCATACTTTTTTGCGAGCATGCCGTTTAAAATTAAGCGCGTTGTATAAAAAAAACTATCCAGGTTTGTTTTAATAACATTATCCCATTGTTCATCGCTCATCCAGCTCATTAATGCATCATCTTTTATGCCCGCATTATTTACAAGTACTTCAATAAAATTGTTTGCATTACTTTCAATCCATTTGCCCAAATTTTTTTTTATATCTTCTTTATCAGCAACATCAAACTGCAATAATTCTCCGTCGCCGTTTTGATCTTTTATTAATGATAAAGTTTTTTCAGCTTCCGTTTTATTGCTTTTAAAATTTATCAAAACATAATAACCTTCTTTTGAAAGCCGCTGGCAAATTGCTCTTCCAATTCCTCTTGATCCGCCGGTTATTAATGCGCATTTCATGTTTGCAATATTCAATCAAATAAAACAACATCAGATGTTTCTAAAAATTCTTTAACCTGTTTCAAATCTTTATACTTCGCTTTATCCTCTATAAATTTTGGAAATATTTTTCTTAATGATTGATAAACAGATTTTGTTACCGATGATAATTTATTCACGCAATTTAAATAATCAACTGCCTGCAAAATGCTCATAACCTGGATGCTTAAAACAGCAAAAGAATTATCGATCACTTTTTTTGTAAGCAATGCTGCGTTGCTGCCCATGCTTACAATATCCTGGTTATCGTTATTGTTTGAAATGCTGTGCACATACATTGGAAATGATAATGTTTGATTTTCTGCAACCGTTGATGTTGCTGTAAACTGCATGCCCTGCATTCCGAAATTTAAACCGAGCACGCCAAGATTTACAAACGGCGGAAATTTTTGATTGAGCTTATCATTTAATAAATAATTCAACTGCCGTTCTGCAAGCATTGATAATTTAGTGATGGCAATTTTTAATTTATCCATTTCAAGCGAAACATAATCGCCATGAAAATTTCCGCCATGAAAAATATTTTGATTGATGTGATCAACAACCGGATTATCATTCACCGAATTCAGTTCATCCACAACAATTTTTTCTGCGTGTTTTAATGGTATCGTACACCGGGCCGAGCACTTGCGTAACGCAACGCAGCGAATAATATTCCTGCACTTTATCTTCAAAAATTTCTTTTTGCAAAGTTTCGGGATGATATAAATGTTCGCTGCGATCGCGGATCATTTTACTGTCTTTTAAAATATCCCGCATCATTTCAGCCACTTTATTTTGACCGTGATGAAGCTTTACAACATTCAGTTCATACGAATAATGATCGCCGTAAGCTTCAACAATTTCATTCATCATTGAAGACAACAAAACAGACCATCTGAATAATTTTTGCGCATGAATAATGTTGATCATGCCGATGCCCGTCATGGCAGACGTTCCGTTTAAAATTGCAAGCCCTTCACGCCCATAAATTTTTAGCGGTTCAATATTAAAGCGTTCAAAAATTTCTTTTGCAGGATGAATTTTATCTTCAAACAAAGCCTCGCCTTCGCCAATTAAAAACAAACCCAAATGTGCAAGCTGCACTAAATCGCCGCTGGCGCCAACGCCGCCATGTTCATAAATACATGGATTGATATTTTGGTTGATGAGTTGCTTTAAAAGTTCAACAAGATTTGTATGAACGCCTGAATACGCTTTCATTAAACTGCTTAAACGGGCAATCATTAAAGCGCGGGCAAATTGTGCAGGTAAGAGGTTGCCTTCGCCTGAACTATGGCTGCGAATAAGATTGTATTGAAGCGCTAATAAATTTTCATCATTCACTTTATATTGCGCCATCGGGCCAAAACCGGTGTTGATGCCATAAATGAGTTTGTTGGCAGAAAAACTTTTGAGGAAATGAAAATTATCATCAACGCTTTTTAAAGCAGCTTCATCAAAAGCAATTTCTTTTTTTTGAAATAATACAGCAGAAAAATTTTTGAGTGAAAGTTGATTTTGCCCGATAAAAATCATGCGCAAATGTATTATATGTCGCGGGTTTTAATACTGCCATCTTCATAACCAATAATAATTTTTGTTGCCATATTAACAAACAATCCTGTTTCAACCACGCCAGGAATTAAATGCAGTGCTGTGTTTAACTGAAGCGGGTTTTTAATGCTGTTAAAATAACAATCAAGAATATAGTGACCATGATCTGTAATAAAAATCTTGTTTTCTTTTTCTCTTAATGTTGCGGTGATGTTGTATGTGTTTTCAATTTTTTGCTGCACCTGTTTCCATCCAAAATTTATTACTTCAACAGGCAAAGGAAATGCGCCAAGTGTTTGCACATCTTTTTTTTCATCAATAATTATAATTAATTCGTTTGATGCAGATGCTACAATTTTTTCCTGCAGCAATGCGCCGCCGCCGCCTTTAATTAAATTACCTGAAACATCAACTTCATCGGCGCCATCAATTGTTAACTGCAACTGATCAACTTCATCAAGAGAAACAGTTTGTATTTCTTCTTCTGCTAAAATATGTTGTGTTTGAAGCGAAGTGCAAACGGCTGTAAATTGCAACCCTTCTTTTTTGCGTTTGCCTAATTCTTTTAAAAGCCAGTAAACAGTGGTGCCGGTTCCCAAACCAATAACCATATCCTGCTTAACAAGATCTGCAGCATATTTTCCAAGCTCCTGTTTAATAAAATCGCGGCTGAGCATAATTTAAATGCGGTAAAGATAATAAGCGATGGCTTACAATAATTTTTATGCGAAGCAGCTAAAAAAATATTGATGCGGGTTAATTTCCGTATTCACTTAAAAATTTTATGCGCATAATTTTAAGCTGTTCCCAATTGTAGCCGCTATCAGAAAGTTCTTCCTGCGCAACCTGCAAAGAAGAATCTTCGCAGTTTTTAAAATAATCTATTATCTCATCTTTATCATCATCGTCTAAATTCATATCATCAATGGCATAATCAAGATTTAGTCGTAGTGCCGCTGGCAACAATGGTTTCCATTTCTTCGAGCAAGCCATCAAGCCGTAAATCTTTGTTGCGTGGCAATAGTTGCAAGCGGAATCTTTTTATCAATATTTTGAATGATGTAAATTTTATTGCTGCCTTTATTGGCCACAGATCTCATTACAAAATCATCGGGCTTTTCAATATCATTTTCCTCAACATATTTTGCAATCAAATCAACAAATGGCCTGCCGAATTTTAACGCTTTGCCTTTGCTTACGCCCTGGCATTTTTCAAGTTCTGCCAATGTTGTTGGATACATGGTTGCCATATCCTGCAACGAGCGTTCAAGAAATAAAACAAACGGTGGAAGTTTTTTCTTCTTGCCTTCCTGCTGCCGCAGCTCTTTCAGCATTTCAAATAATTTTTCATCTGCCGCTGCGCCGGTGCCGCCGCTTTCGCCTTCTTCATCATCTTCATTGGCTTCTTCAAACAAATTGTTTAATACAATTTTGAATGAAGCCGGCTTCTTCATAAACTTAATTCCTGCTTCAGTAAATTTCAGCAAGCCATATTCTTCAATATCTTTTCTTATAATATTGTTTAACAGCATCTGGCGTATTAAACTATTCCAGAAATGTTCATCTTTATCTTTACCAATTCCAAATTCAGGAAAACCTTCATGACGAAACATCATTACCTGCGGCGTTAATTTTCCAATTAAAATGGTGATAACATATTCTGCAGGAAATTTTTCATCAAGCGCTTTAATTACTTTCAGCGCTTTTACCACTTCATCTTTTGTTTCTATTTTTTCTTTTGGATGCAAACAATTATCGCAACTGCCGCAATTTTCTTCATTTCTTTCTTCACCAAAATAATGCAGCAAAATTTTTCTTCTGCATACAGAACTTTCGGCATAAGCAACCGATTCGTTTATTAACTGCGCACCCACTTCTCTTTCGCTTAAAGGCTTATCACGCATTAAATGTTCAAGCTTGCTAACATCTTTGTGCGAATAATATAAAATACATTTTCCTTCAAGTCCATCGCGGCCTGCACGGCCGGTTTCCTGGTAATAATTTTCAATTGATTTTGGTATGTTGAAATGAATTACAAACCGAATGTCAGGCTTATCAATACCCATTCCAAATGCAATGGTGGCAACAATTACCTGCACATCTTCATTTAAAAAAAGATCCTGGCGTTCTGCTCTTAATTTAGAATCGAGCCCGGCATGATACGCAACGGCTTTTATATTATTTGCAACTAAAATTTCTGCAAGTTCTTCTGTTGTTTTTCTGTTGAGTGTATAAATGATTCCGCTTTTGCCAGACATGTTTGTGAATGAAACGAACCAATGCTTTTACGGTTTGATCTTTTTTGATCTTTGGCTGAATTTCATAATACAGATTTGGGCGGTTGAATGATGAAATAAAAATATTCGGATTGCGCAAACCCAAATTTTTTACAATATCGCTTTGCACTTTTGGCGTTGCCGTTGCGGTTAATGCAACCACCGGAATATGTTCGATCAATAATATCCATCATTTCGCGAAGCCTGCGGTATTCAGGGCGAAAATCGTGGCCCCATTCTGAAATACAATGCGCTTCATCCACCGCAAAAAATGAAATCTTTAAATCGCGGAAAAAATCAAGATTCTCCTGCTTGGTTAAAGTTTCAGGAGCAACGTATAATAATTTTGTTTTGCCGGTTGTAAGATCATCTTTTACTTCTTTTATCTGCCCTTTATTTAAAGATGAATTTAAAAAATGTGCAACAGTATCGTTTTCATTATATCCGCGAACAAGATCAACCTGGTTTTTCATTAAAGCAATCAGCGGGCTAACAATTATAGCGCAACCTTCAAGCATTAAAGCGGGCAATTGATAGCATAAACTTTTGCCGCCGCCTGTTGGCATAATTACAAACGTATCTCTGCCGCTGAGGAGGCTGTAAATGGCTTCTTCCTGCCGCTCTTTAAATTGTTCAAATCCAAAATGCTCATGCAACGATGCATAAATATCATGATCGATATTTGCTTTTTCTTTTACTGATTTTGTTGCTGGTTTTTTTGCCGCAATCTTTTTGTTGGTTAAATTCTCTTTAGAATTTTTTGCAATTGTCTTTGCCATTGTTCACAAATTTCCGCCGCTCTTAAAAAGGAGCCGTAAATAAAATCTCTTAAGATAATAAGATCCACTTTAATTTTTCAAAATCTGCTTTACTTATCAATGTGCAGTATGTTGAGTTATTTCTGATGGTTCAAAACAAAAATAAGTTATAAATATTTTTGCAGGTTTCTTATTTCGTTAAAGTTAATCATTAAACCTCATTAAAACAACATGCTACATTTGCAAAAATGAAAACAGATATTCAACAATCTGCCATTAACACCATTGCGTTGGAAGCAAATGCCATTGCCAATTTAAAAAATTTTATTAATGATGCTTTTGTGCAGGCAGTTAATTTAATTCATACTTCAACGGCAAGAGTTGTTATAACAGGCATTGGCAAAAGTGCCATCATTGCGCAAAAAATTGTTGCCACATTAAATTCTACGGGTACAGCATCTTTATTTATGCATGCTGCAGATGCCATTCATGGCGATTTGGGAATGATTCAAAAAAATGATATTGTTATTATTTTAAGCAGAAGCGGAGAAAGCGATGAAATAAAAGTTTTGGTGCCGCTTATTAAAAATTCAGGAAATAAAATAATAGCTTTTGCGGGCAGTGATTTGTCTTTTCTTGCAAAAAATGCAGACATATTTTTAAACACAACCGTAAGCCAGGAAGCCTGCCCCAATAATTTAGCGCCAACAACCAGCACCACAGCGCAGTTGGTTATGGGCGATGCGCTTGCCGTTTGTTTAATGCAGTTAAATGGCTTTGACAGTAATGATTTTGCAAAATTTCATCCGGGCGGTAATTTAGGTAAGCGGTTATATTTAAGGGTTGATGATATATCTAAATTCAATCAAAAACCTTTGGTTAAAGTGCATACCGGTTTTAAAGATGTAATTACAGAAATATCAAAAGGAAGAATAGGTGCAACTGTTGTGTTGAATGATGAAAATAAAATTGAAGGCATTATTACTGATGGTGATATACGCAGATTGCTTGAAAAAACGGATGACATAAAAACCTTAAAAGCTTCTGATGTTTTAACAACGCATCCAAAAACAATTGTTTGTACTGCGCTTGCCGTTGAAGCACTTGAAGTTATGAATACGCACAACATAAGCCAGTTAATTGTAACAGATGAAAGCAACAGCTATCTTGGTTTTATACATTTGCATGATCTTATACGTGAAGGAATAATTTAAATATCTTAGCCGCGATTTATGAATAAACATTTTTACGCTGCCATTCTTGCCGGCGGTTTAGGAACAAGATTTTGGCCTAAAAGCCGTGCATCATTTCCAAAACAATTTTTAGATATTCTTGGCACGGGCGAAACCCTCATTCAGTCTGCTTATAAAAGATATGCTTCATTTATTTTGCCTGAAAATATTTTTATTATTACTTCTGAAGAGTATGTTGATATCATTAAAAAGCAACTGCCTGAAATAAATGCTGAAAATATTCTTGCAGAACCAAGCAGAAAAAACACAGCGCCCTGCGTTGCTTATATGGCGTTTAAACTTTTTCAGAAAGACCCTGAAGCAGCGTTTATTGTTGCACCGAGCGATCATATAATAAACGATACAGAAACGTTTGAAAAACTTAGCATTAAAGGGCTGTATTTTGCAAAAGATAATAACGCATTTGTAACGCTTGGTATTAAACCAACTTACCCAAACACGGGTTATGGTTATATTCAGTATGATACAGATGTAACAAGAGATGAAAACGTTTTTAAAGTAAAAACTTTTACTGAAAAACCTGATCTTGAATTAGCAAAAACTTTTTTAGCCAGCGGAGATTTTTTATGGAATGCCGGCATTTTTATGTGGTCTTCAAAAAATGTTATGCAGGCATTTGAACAATTTGAGCCAGAAACTTTTGAATTGTTTGCAGCAGAAAAAAGCAATTTTAATACGGCTGAAGAAAAGCAGGCATTGGAACGCATCTATCCTTTATGCGTTAGCATTTCTATTGATTATGCCATTATGGAAAAAGCTGAAAATGTTTTTGTTATTCCGGCAGATTTTGGTTGGAGTGATCTTGGAACCTGGAACAGCGCTTACGCCAATTTGTATAAAGATGAAAATGGAAATGCAATGACGAGCGAAAATATCATCACCTTTAATTCAATGAATTCGATGGTATCAGCATCAGAGCACAAATTGTTGGTATTGCAGGGGCTTGAAGATTTTATTGTTGTAGATACCAATGATGTTTTGCTTATCTGCAAAAAAGATAAAGAACAACAGGTAAAAGAATTTTTATCTGAAGTAAAAAAGAAAAAAGGCGATAAATATTTATAGTTATCCGCCCAAACCCGCAGCTTTACTTATTTCCAGCATTTTTTTTATAGGTTTTAAAGCTGCAACCCTTATTGATTCTTCCATTAAAATTTCCGGTTGTTCATATTGCATGCACAAATACAATTTTTCAAGCGTGTTTAATTTCATGTGCGGGCAATCGTTACAGGCACATAAATTATCCGGCGGCGCAGGAATAAGTGTTTTTAAAGGCGCATCTTTTTGCATTTGATGCAAAATACCGGTTTCTGTTGCCACAATAAATTTTTGCGCAGCATCATTTACGGCAAATTTTAATAATTGCGTGGTGCTGCCAATAAAATCAGCATATTGTAAAACAGCTTCTTCACATTCAGGATGTGCAATAATTTTTGCATCAGGATGAAGCGCTTTAAGCTTTAATATTTTTTGCTGGCTGAAAATTTCGTGCACCATGCAGGCACCATTCCATAACAACATGTTTCTTCCTGTTTTTTTATTAAGATATCCGCCAAGATTTTTATCTGGTGCAAAAATTATGGGCTGATGTTTTGGAACGCTTTCAATAATTTTTTCGGCATTGCTGCTGGTGCAAATTATATCGCTCATCGCTTTTATATCTGCCGTGCAATTAATGTAAGATATAACAATGTGATCCGGATGTTGCTCTTTAAACTGTTTAAATGCTGCTGCAGGCGCACTATCTGCCAGCGAGCAACCGGCTTTCAAATCGGGCAATACAACTTTTTTTGTCGGGTTTAAAATTTTTGCCGTTTCTGCCATAAAATGCACGCCGGCAAAAACAATCATATCTGCATTTGTTTTAGCGGCCTGTTGCGCCAGCCCTAAGCTGTCACCAATAAAATCTGCAACATCCTGTATATCCGGCTCCTGGTAATAATGCGCCAGCACAATAGCATTTTTTTCTTTTTTCAGCAACTCAATTTCACGAAATAAATCAAGAGAAGGATTTATATCAATATCTAAAAAACCTTTCAACTCCACTTTTGATGCTGCCTCTGCAATGTTCATATCAACCATAATATATGTATTAAGAAATACTATTTTTATAAAAAGACTATTACTACTACAAGTGTGAATATGGTTACAACTTAATTATTCACAAACTGCAAAGTTAATTTATGCTGCTTTATTCAGCCGAAACGCACAGTAAATTCACAATGCTTATGCAGGCAGAGGTTAAATTTTGAATAGATTTTAACAGATGTTGGTAAAGCAATTAAGAATAATGCACAAACCCAAACTAACATGTTATGCATGTTAGAAGCAATCTTAAAAATTGTGTTTAAGAAAATGAAAAACGCATATTTTGCTAAAACACTGATTTTTATTCTTTGTTTGTTAAGATGAACAACGCTAAAAGTTGCGGTTAATAACATAAAAACGGGCTTTCTAACATCGGTATGTTTATTTGTGTTTCACGGATGGCAGCAATTAAAACCGCAACGCTTTTATTGCTGTGGCATTCCACAATTTGTTCACATGTTCATTTCCCCTATTTTTGCCATCCTTTAAAAATAAATATGTCACTTATTCAACAAATCCGGGAAAGAGCGGCCTGGATAGTTTTTGGAGCCATTGCTTTGTCGTTGCTTGCTTTTATTGTGCAGGATGCGTTTTACCGCAAAGGAAGTTTTTTTGGAAACGGAACCACCGTTGGCAAAATAAACGGAGAAACAATTAGTCATGATGAATTTGAGCATAAGGTTAGTTTTTATGAGCAGATGAATAATGGCCAAAGCCAGCGCAGCCAGTTAATTGGCCAGATATGGGATTATATGGTAAACCAGGATCTTATTCAGCAGCAGGCTGATAAGCTGGGCATAAATGTTTCCGCAAACGAATTGTCTGATATTTTATTTGGCAGTAATCCGCCGCAGTTTATGCAACAATTATTTACAGATCCTAAAACCGGTAAGTTTGATGCCAACACTGCAAGAAAACAATTTGCAGCCATAAAAAGCCGTTCTAACGATCCGCAGGTTCAAAATTTTCAGGAAGCATATATTGAACCCACATTAATTCAAACAGAAGAACAAAAATACCAGTCATTAATAAGCGGCGCCGTATATGTGCCCAAATGGATGGGTGAAAAAATGAATGCCGATGCTAATTCAATTGCCAAAGCATCGTATGTGTATGTACCTTACACCAGCATTTCAGACAGCAGCATTAAAGTTTCTGATGATGAAATGGAAACATATATAAAGAAGCATTCAAAAATTTTTGCCAGAGATGAAGAAACCCGCACCATTTCGTATGTTACTTTCAGCGGCGCACCAACGGCAAGCGATTCTGCTGTGGTGCGAAATGATTTAAACCAGTTAAAAAATGAGTTTGCATCTTCAACAAACGAAACAGCTTTTTTAAGTACAAAAGGCAGCGAAAAAGCTTTTTATAACAGCTTTGTTGCAGGAAGTAAAATAACCGAAGCTGTAAAAGACAGTTTGTTTAAACTTTCTCCGGGCCAGGTTTTTGGTCCTTATATAAATGGTAACAATTATGTGCTTGCAAAAATGGTGGCCAAACAAACCATACCCGACTCCGCAAAAGTGCGGCACATTTTGGTAGCAACACATCAGCAAGATCAAAGTACAGGTGCGCTTACTCGTGTAAGAGATGATAGCGCAGCGATGAAAAGATTGGATAGTGCCATTGCCTTAATTAAAAAAGGTGCATCGTTCGATTCTGTTGCTGCGGTGTATTCTGATGATCCCGGAAGTAAAGACAAAGGCGGTGTGTACGATTATTTTCCATCTGGCCAAATGGATGCATCTTTTAATGATTTTGCTTTTACCGGCAAAACGGGTGAAACCAAAACAGTGCATACGGTTTATGGGTATCATTACGTTGAAATTCTTGGCCAGCGCGGCAATGAAACCGGTTATAAAATTGCTTACCTGGCAAAGCCAATAGTTGCAAGCCCGGAAACAGATAATGCAGCCAGCAATGCGGCTTCTCAGTTTGCAGCAGCAAGTCAGAATGAAAAAGATTTTGAAGCAAATGCAAAAAAGCAACATCTCAACGTTTTATCATCGCAGGAATTCAGGCAAAACGATTTTTCTATACCTGGTGTAGGCGAAAGCCGTGAGCTTGTACGATGGGCGTACGATAATAAAGTTGGTGCAGTTTCTGACCCGCAAAATATAAACGATAATTATATTGTTGCAATGATTACAAGCATAAGCCAAAAAGGTCTTGCTTCCCCAGGTGCTGTGCGCCAAACCGTAGAAGTGCTGGTGCGTAATGAAAAGAAAGCAAAAATTATTATTGGCGAAAAAATGAAAGGCTCAACGCTTGAACAGGTTGCACAAAACGCACATGAACAAGTGCAAAAAGTTGACAGCCTTAATTTTTCTGCTTTTGTGGTGCCCTCACTTGGTAACGAGCCGCAGTTTATTGGCGCTGCATTTAATAAGCAACTTATAAATAAAATAAGCACACCAATTGCCGGCAATTCCGGTGTGTATGTTGTGCAGTCGCAAGGTGTTTCGGGCACTTCAAGCATCGGTCAAACCCCTGAATTGCAAAAGCAACAAATTGAACAATCTTTAAAACAGCAGGCAAGCCAGGCTATAGCAGCATTGCGTAAGGCGGCCAATATAAAAGATTATCGTTCTAAATTTTATTAATAATTTTTTTTGAGATGGAAGAAGGCTAACATACAGTTAGCCTTTACTTTTTATAAGCACGTATGTTTCGTAAATTTGTTTAAAATTGAACGTGATGGAAACGGGTGAATTAATTATAAACAGGGTAGAAGCCAGCGGACTGATTTCATTAAACCTCGAAGATTTTTATCCAAAAGAAGCCATAAAAATTTTTGATATAAAAGAGTATTTGTTTCGCGGATTGATCATAAAAGAAAAAGATTTTCGCGAAGCGCTTAAAAGCATAAACTGGAATGAATATGAAAATGCAAACGTTGCAATAACCTGTTCTGCAGACGCTATAATTCCTGTGTGGGCTTACATGCTTGTTGCAACCTATTTGCAACCTGTTGCTAAAAATATTGTGTTGGGTGATGAAGAAAAATTAATTGAAACAATTTTGCTTAAAAACATCAGCACAATTAAAATTGATGAATATAAAGATAAACGTGTTGTTGTAAAAGGTTGCGGCGATGTAAAAATTTCTGACAGCGCTTATGTTGCCATAACTGCGCTTTTATTGCCGCATGTAAAAAGCATTATGTACGGCGAACCTTGCAGCACCGTGCCCATATTCAAAAGAAAATAGTCATTCCCAAAAACGTTATATATGCCGAAAATTTTAACCACTGTTTTATTTTTTTTAGTGTTAGTTATTGCAAAAGCAAACACTGTTACAGTAAATGCTAACATAAAAAAACTGCCCGCAGGCAAATGGATTTATTACCGTGAACAAGGCGGCGATGATAAAAGAGATTCTGTGAAAAGCTTTAAAGGCGGTTTCAAGTGCCAGATAAATATTAAAGAAGGCGAAGGCAACAGCTATCTTTTTTCTATTGAGAGAAATTACGATGACAGAAACAGTTATATCAACCTGTTTCTTGATAAAGGAACTGTGAATATCACCGATGAAGGATCAGACTTTAAAGATGCAAAAATTTCAGGAAGTACATCTGCCGCAGATTTGCAGGCATATAATACATTCATGCAATCCAATCAATACATTCAGCAAGAACCGGCTTTGTACGACAAAGGAAATGCGTTGTATAAACAAGGCGATACAACTGCCTTAAAAGAAATAGAAAAGCAGTTAAACCAAATTGACTCGGTTAAAACATTAATGCAAAAACAATGGATAAAAAAGCATCCGGCTTCACCTGTTAGTGCTTATGTACTTGGCCGCCTGAAATATTCTTTAAGTGATAGTGATCTTGAAAAAACATACGGCATTTTAAAGGCAACAGCCACTAATAATTTAATTGCAAAAAATATTAAACATGGCATTGATGTTAATAAACTTACAGGCATTGGCAAACCTGCATTAGATTTTACTGAGGCAGATACCGCAAATAAACCGGTATCATTAAAAGATTTCAGAGGCAAATATGTGTTGCTTGATTTTTGGGCAAGCTGGTGCGGGCCCTGCCGTGCAGAAAACCCGAATGTGGTTGCTGCTTTTAATAAGTATAAAGACAAAAATTTTACGGTGCTCAGTGTTTCGCTCGACCAGCCAACAGGCAAAGAAAAATGGATGAATGCCATTCATAAAGATGGGCTAACATGGACGCATGTTTCTGATTTAAAATTTTGGAGCAATGCAGTTGCAAGAGAGTATGCTATTGAAAGCATTCCTGCAAACTTTTTATTAGATCCTAATGGCATTATCATTGGCAAAGATTTGCGTGGTGATGATTTGAATAATAAGTTGGCTGAAGTGTTGAAATAAAAACAAGAATTTTCAAGCAGATAATTTTATTGATGGAAATGCCCTTCAAAAAAGCATGAATGAAAACATTGATAAAACGGTTTGGACGATCGGGCACTCCACAAGAACGCTTGAACATTTTATTGAAATGCTTCAATCGTTTAAAATAAAATTGCTGGTTGATATAAGAAGCTTTCCTGGTTCAAGAAAATATCCGCAATTCAATAAAGAAAATCTTGAAGTATCAATACCTCACAACAATATTCAATATGTGCATTTAAAAATTTTAGGCGGAAGAAGAGCTGTAAAAAAAGATTCTAAAAATACAGCCTGGCGGCATCCTGCATTTCGTGGTTATGCAGATTATATGGAAACAGATGATTTTAAAAAAGGTATTGAAGAATTAGAAGCGCTTGCAATACAACAGCGCACAGCATATATGTGTTCAGAAGCCGTTTGGTGGCGCTGCCACCGCTCATTGGTTTCTGATTATTTAAAATTAAATGGCTGGACGGTTTATCACATTATGGAAACAGCAAAAGCCACTGAACATACTTATACAAAGCCTGCAAAAATTATTGATTGTAAATTGTCTTACAAAGAAAACACGCTGTTGTAATTATTTGTTGGATGTATGATCTTTCCAAAACTTTATTATATCTTCTGCATGTTGCTTGTTGCGTGGTTTTAAATAAACTTTTTGAATGATGCCTTTTTCATCAATTAAAAATGTAGTGCGGTGCAAGCCCATAAATTTTCTTCCGTATAATTGTTTTTCGCCCCAAACGCCGTAAGCATCTATTATTTTATGTTGCGGATCTGCAATTAATGTAAATGGCAAATTAAATTTTGTTTCAAATTTTTTATGGCTTGCAGTTTCATCAGGGCTAACACCGGCAACTTCAAAACCTTCTTTTTTAAGCAACGCATAATTGTCTCTTAAATTACAAGCTTCGATGGTGCAGGTTGGCGTATCATCTTCAGGATAAAAAAATAAAACCAGTTTTTTGCCTTTATAATCTGCAAGCGAAACTGTATTACCATTTTGATCTTTGCCTTTAAAAGCAGGCGCTTTCATGCCGGCAGTTAATGTTATCATACAATTATTGTTGTGTAAAATTAAATGTTTGAATGATGATGTTTAAAGAATCTCTCAAACAATCATTCTATGCAATTAACGATGTTTATTTTTATTATGATGTAATGCAGATATTTTTGCAACTGCGTTTATGAAAAATTTTTTACAGCAGATTTGGTGGAACAATTCTTTGCAGATGTATGCCATTGTTTTGGCAGAAATAATTATTGCATGGATCATGTTCAGGCTTTTAAGAAGATTTATTTTTTTGCTGCTGAAAAAATTTACAAGCCGCACCTCTTCCGAAGTTGATAATGCTGTTATTGTTGCTGCAGATAAATTTATTATTCCTTTTTTATACCTAACGGTTAATTATGCCATTATTGAGCAACTGAATTTTTCGCCTCATGCAGAACATATTTTAAAAGTAGTTATTGCAGTAATTACCGCTTATTATTTTATACGTTTTGTTAACCATGCTGTTCAGTTATCGGTTGTGCTGTACATGCAGCGCAAGCAAGAATCAACCGAACGCATATCGCATTTAAGCGGTATTTTAATTGTTGTTAAAGCGCTTGTTTGGATCGGCGGCATTTTAATGCTTATTGAAAATCTTGGTTATAACATTACCACAATAATAACCGGGTTGGGCATTGGCGGCATTGCCATTGCACTGGCTGCACAAAATATTCTTACCGATCTCTTTAGTTATTTTGTGATATTTTTTGATAAGCCTTTTGAAATTGGCGACACTATTTCTGTAAATAATATTACCGGAACGGTTGAACACATCGGCATAAAAACATCGCATATAAGAAGTGTATCGGGCGAGCAGTTGATTATGCCCAATACCGAACTTGTAAAATCAACCATAAAAAATATTAAACGCCTCGAACGGCGGGGCGTTACATTTAAATTAAATGTTAGATATGATACGTCTGAAGAAAAATTGAGAGCGCTTCCCGGTATTATAAAAGAAATAATAAATAAACAACCGCATGCAACGCTTGACAGATGCCATCTTATTGCCCTGGGTGATTTTAGTGTAACATATGAAATATTGTATTTTATTGATTCATCTGATTATAAATTGTATCTTAACATACAGCAAAATATTTATCTTGAAATAATGGATGCCTTTATAAAAAAAGGAATTGATTTTGCTTTCCCGGGTCAAACGTTTATTTTGCAGCATCCGCTTAATACCGATAAAAAATAACTTATCAGTTCTCATCACAAAAAATATAGCTATATGGAAAATGATAACATTGAAAAACAAAGCTCATCCCGCAGAAGCTTTATTAAAAACGCATCAATGGCTGCGGCAGGTTTTTATATTGTACCCCGTCATGTTTTAGGTAAAGGATATATTGCGCCAAGCGATAAATTAACGGTAGCCGCCATAGGCGCCGGCGGCAAAGGAGCCGATGATATCAACCATTTTTTTGCAAGCGGCAAAGCAAATATTGCGGTGCTATGCGATGTGGATGACAGGCAATCTGCAGGCAGCAGGCAAAAATTTCCTAACGCAAAATATTATAAAGATTTCAGGGAAATGCTCGATAAAGAGCATAAAAATATTGACGCTTGCAATGTTTCTATTCCGGATCACAATCATGCTGTGGCGGCTATGGCTGCCATGCAATTAGGAAAACATGTGTACGTGCAAAAACCTTTAACGCATGATATTTATGAAGCACGCATGTTAACACAGGCAGCACACCGGTATAAAGTGGTTACACAAATGGGCAACCAGGGTGCAAGCGGTGATGGCGTAAGGCAATTAATTGATTGGTATAATGCCGGTATTATTGGCGATGTAAAAGAAATTTATTGTTACACGGACAGGCCTGTGTGGCCGCAGGGCATTGCAAGGCCTGCAGACAAACCGCCTGTGCCAAAAGAACTGGATTGGGATTTATGGCTGGGCACTGCACAGTATAAAGATTACATGGATAACCTGGTTCCGTTTAACTGGCGTGGGTGGTGGGATTATGGAACCGGCGCTTTAGGCGATATGGCCTGCCATATTATGCAGCCTGCTTTTGCAGTGTTGGGTTTAGGCTATCCGGTTGGCGCAGAATGCAGCGTTTCTACAAGATATATTGCTAACTGGCAACAGGCTTATTATCCTGACAGCGGGCCGGTATCTTCTCATATCATTCTTACATTCAAACAAAAAAATAATAAACCGGAATTAAAACTGCATTGGATGGATGGCGGCATTCAACCGCAACGCCCGGCAGAGTTATTGCCCAACGAGCAAATGGGCGATGGCGGAAACGGAATAATTTTTATTGGCACTAAAGGCAGTATGATGGCAGGCACTTACGGCATTAACCCGCAATTGCTGCCCACTTCAAAAACTGCAACAACGGTAGTTCCGCAAACCGTTGCACGGGTGCCAAATGGTGATGACGGCCATTATGCAGCCTGGGTTGAGGCCGCCATTGCAGGTTATGGAAGTAAAGAAGCAGAAAATTTAAGTTCAAGATTTGATGTGGCTGGTCCGCTTACCGAAAGTGTACTGATGGGTAATCTTGCCATTAGAAGTTACGACATTCGCAAGCCAAATAAAGATAACGGTTTTGATTATCCGGGCAGGCATATTCAATTGGTTTGGGATGGGGATAATATGAAGATCACCAATTTTGATGATGCCAACCAGTTTGTAAAACGTACTTATCGCCAGGGTTGGAGTTTGGGTATTTAATCGTTTTAATGGTTCAAAATTGTAAATCAGGAACAAATTCTTTTGCGATTTTTTTATGTTTCCGGCAGCAGTAATAATGGCATCGTTCCTTGCGTCGCACACTTCTGCTGTATATTTTCATGGCGGCTGCAGTTTTTACTTATAATGTTTAAAAAATAATGCTGCTTTTGGTTTGCTTTTTGCATCATTTAATAAAACTATTTTATGAGTCAATGAAACAAACGAACAAAAAATAAAAAGGTAAAGCAACATACACCGCAACAAGATCAATATTCTTACAAATAAGGCTCAAATGCAGAAAAAGATCCGGATGAATGGGTAACAGGTTCTGAACCCATGACAGGTGCACAAAAATCTTATTTAAAAACTTTATCTGATGAAGCCGGAGAAGATTTCGATGAAACCTTATCAAAAGCTGCTGCATCAAAACGCATTGAAGAATTGCAACAAAAAACCGGCAGAGGATTAAATAATCAAAATAAATAATTATTGCCCTCTCTTTCAAGAAGGTCGGAATGAGGTTATTCTTCTTCGCGACCAAATAATTTGCGTAATTCGTTTTTTGATTTATCAAGCACTTTTTTTTGCGCAGCACTTAAATTATCACCGGCACGGTTTTCATAAAAATTTATCATGCTCATGGCAGACTGAAATGGTCCGGCTTTTTTTCGCTTGCTTTTTTCTGCCGAATGTTTTACGGATGCTGCAATTTTTTTTGGATCTTTTGATTTGAAAATATCTTTTTCAAGATCCATTGCATTGCTTGTTTCTGTAACTTTTTTAGACCATTTTTTCGGCGATGCTTTTTTGGGTGAAGTTTTTTTTGTACTTGATTTTTTTGCTGTTGTTTTCTTTGCTGTTTTTTTCTTGGGTGAAGCTTTTTTTGCCATAATTTTTATTGAACAGCTTCAATCATAATACCAGTTTTAAACATAGCTCCTGTTATTTGTGCAATTATGCTTGAAAATTTCACAGAAGGATGCACTAATCATTTAAATAACATTTTCAAATGCTTCAGGTTTATTAAAAGCAACAAACATTTTCTCACGCTCAAATTCTTTTTCATTATTCGATAAAAAAATTGTGGCAACACCATTGCCAATAAAATTTGTAAGCGCCCTGGCTTCGCTCATAAACCTGTCAACACCCAATAAAAAAGCAAGCCCTTCAACCGGAATAACTTTCACTGCGGTTAATGTTGACGCAAGCACAATAAAACCACTTCCTGTAACACCGGCTGCACCTTTCGATGTTATCAGCAACACGCCAATTATAATTAAAATCTGGTGTATGGATAATTGAATGTTATATACCTGCGCTAAAAAAATTATTGACATAGAAAGATAAATGGTTGTTCCATCAAGGTTAAAAGAATATCCTGCAGGCACCACCAAACCGGTTACAGATTGTGAGCAACCCATGCGTTCTAATTTTTCAATTAAAGAAGGCAATGCAGCTTCTGATGAAGAAGTGCCTAAAACAATCAGTAACTCTTCACGGATGTATTTCAGAAATTTAAAAATGCTTAATTTATAATAACGCAGCAGTAAGCCGAGTATAATAAAAATGAAACAAATACAGGTAATGTACACGCAGATCATGAGTTTGCCAAGCGGCAATAAAGTATGCAAACCAAATTTGCCAATAGTATACGCCATGCCGCCAAATGCACCAAGCGGCGAAAAAATCATCACAATGCGCAAGCCTTTAAAAACATATTTTGATGCAACCGTTAATGGTTTAATGATGCGCTGTTTTTGTTTGTATTTATTTAGCCAAATACCAAAAACAATTGAAACAATTAGTATTTGCAGTGTAGGATTTTCTTTTAAAAATCCAAGCCATGTAAATGTTTTTGCCTGTTTTATGAAACCCGAAATATCGCCGCCTTTTATCTCAGAAATGTTTACACCGTTGCCAGGTTTAATTATATGTGCAACAATAATTCCGATAAGCAAGGCAAAGGTTGTAAGAATTTCAAAATATAAAATGGCCTTGCCGCCAACGCGGCCTGCTTTTTTTAAATTGCCCATATTACTTATGCCAAGCGAAATGGTAAGAAAAATAATAGGATAGATGAAGACCTTTATAACTGCAATAAAATCGTTGCCTAAGAATTGCATTTTTACCGCCGTTTCCGGATAAAAATTGCCAAGCAATGCGCCTGCTGTTATTGCAATTAAAACCCATAAAGTAAGATTTGAAAAAACTTTTTTCACAGGGCAATAATAACTGTTATGCCCGAAAAATTACTGTAATAAAATTAAAGCAGTGTATTGCGTTTAGAAAGCGCATGTTATAATGAATAGCGGTTTTGTTTTAATTTCAATTCTAAAACCAGATATGGATGTAAGTGAGTTGAATAATTTGCAGCAACAGGTAAATAAATTATCCCAACAGTTACAACACGCACAGGAAAAGTTAGCTCAAATTCAGGATCAATTAAACTTAAACAATAATTATCCGGAAGCTGCTTCAGGCAAAACATTAAAACCAACAATTTCATCAGCGCAGCGCACGAAAAAAAATTTGCTTTCACAACATAGCGCACTTGAAAATTTTATTGGTTTAAGAATAATTAATCTTGTTGGCATTATTGTTTTACTCATCGGCATTTCGATTGGTGTAAAATATGCGATTGATAAAAACCTGATCACTGCGCTTACAAGAATTGCTCTTGCTTACAGTGCAAGTGCGGCCTTGCTAATTTTATCACTCCTGCTTAAAAAAAATTATGAAGGTTTCAGTGCAATATTATTCAGCGGAGCAATGGCATCAACTTATTTTACAACTTATGGCGCGTTTACATACTATAATTTTTTTTCGCAAACGTTGTGCTTTATTTTAATGGGATGTATTGCAGTTTTCACCGCAATAAGATCACTTCACTATAACCGCCAGGAAATTGCAGTGATTGGTATGGTTGGCGCTTATGCAATTCCGCTGCTCATTAGCTCGAATAATGAAAATTATGTGCTGTTCTTTAGTTATATTTTGGTAATGAATGCAGGCATTTTATTTATATCATTTAAACGTTCATGGAATGTGCTGAACCTGCTTGCACTTATAATTACATGGAGTTTTTTTAACGGGTGGCTTTTCTTTAAATATAAAAATGCAGATAAATTTTATGCACTCGTGTTTATGAGCATATACTTTGTTTTGTTTTTGCTGAGCGCTTTTGCATTTATCATAACAAAAAGAATCCGGTTAAGTAACCGCCAGCTTTTGCATATTTTAATAAATAATGTTGCGCTGTTTATTGCTTTGCTTTCAATTTTTAATGCCGGTTCTTCAAACGCAAATGCAGCAAGTGTTTCAGCTTTTTGTGCCTTATTATTTTTTGCACTGGCTGTTGCGGGTAATAATTTTTTTCATGAAGAAAAATTACTAAACCGTATGCATTATGCAGCAACGCTTATTCTTGTTGTTTTATTTATAAGCATACAATGGAGCGGATTAACCATTACAATGTTGTGGACATTGGTTGCAGTAATTGTGTTTATACTTGGCATTATAACAAAAACTACATGGCCCAGGCTGGCGGCAATAATGCTTTTAGGTTTTACACTTTTAAAGTTAATTGCGCTGGATAGCATGTCGTTCACAGCCGTTCAAAAAATTATTGCTTATGTTACTATAGGCACATTGTTATTAATACTTTCTTTTTTCTATCAAAAATTTAAGCAGGTGTTATTTGCAGATGATGAAAATATACAACAAGATGAGTGATTATGTGTGCAAAGGATTTTTTAATGCATCATTAAAATCATTCCATATTTCTTTTACAATTTCTGATGCCGGTTTTATATCTTTTATTAAAGCAGCTACTTCGCCAATTTCTAATTCACCTTCATCCAAATCGCCTTCAAGCATCCCTTTTTTTGCACGGCCATGGCCTAAAATTTTTGACAGTTCTTCTTTTGTTGCACCTTTCAACTCTGCTTCACTAATCATCTTAAAAAAATTATTTTTTAGCAGGCGCACCGGCACAATTTTTTTCATGCTTAACATGGTATCACCTTCTTTGCTTTCTGTAATTTTTTGTTTAAAAGATATATGATTCGATGCTTCGTTGCTGCAAACAAAACGGCTGCCTATTTGCACACCGTCAGCGCCTAAAACCATTGCCGCCAGCATTTGTTTTCCGGTTGCAATGCCGCCCGCAGCCAGTACCGGAATTTTTACCGCTTCTTTTACCGCAGCAATTAAAACCATCGTTGTTGTTTCTTCACGCCCGTTATGGCCGCCGGCTTCAAAGCCCTCTGCAACCACTGCATCGCAGCCTGCATCTTCGGCTTTTTTTGCAAACACACTGCTGCTTACAACATGCACCACGATAATTTTATGTTGCTTTAAAATTGATGTCCATGTTTTGGGATTGCCTGCACTTGTAAAAACAATTTTAATTTTTTCATCAATAACTGTTTGAACATGCTTTTCAATATCAGGATAAATTAAAGGAATGTTTACGCCAAAAGGTTTTGATGTTGCAGCTTTACATTTTTGAATATGCAGTTTTAAAACATCCGGGTACATACTGCCGCTGCCAATTAAACCTAATGCACCTGCATTGCTAACTGCGCTGGCAAGCTTCCATCCGCTCGTCCAAACCATGCCGGCCTGTACGATAGGATAATCAATATTAAAAAGTTGGGTAACGCTATTATTAAATGCCGGCATCATCATCAAAATAAAACAAAGCAATTCAATAAATAAAAATCATTCAATACTGAATTGCCAAACCGTAACCAAAATGCTTTTTTATTTTATGCAATAAACCTGCGAAGAATAGTATTTTTCTTCTCATCATTCATCTGCATTTTTTTATCGTAAGAAGAACCTGCAGCCGGAGTTTTTTTTACAGGGATTTTTTCTTTTGGTTTAAACATAATAATTGTACAAATTATTATGCAGGCCGATGCCAACAGCAATGGTATATTTTTCACGTAGCGAATAAAAGGTGGCTTTAGAATACGAATTTAATCGTAAATGGTTTGGTTGGATAGTTTTTGCTGTTAAATAATTCCAAACAATAGAAGTTCATTTTTTTTGTGCTGCATATAAAATATTTGAATTGTGTTAGGTTTGCGCATTAATACAGTTGCCATGAACGAAAATTTTGTAAAGCGTATTTATACAGAATTAGAGCAAATAGAAACATCTGGTTTATTAAAAAAAGAGCGCATTATTTCAAGCCGGCAAGGCGCAGAAATTTTAGTGAACGATAAAACCGTTTTAAATTTTTGCGCTAATAATTATCTGGGGTTATCCTCGCATCCTAAAGTTATTGAAGCGGCGCATACAACCATTGAAACACGCGGATACGGCATGAGCAGCGTGCGTTTCATCTGCGGAACGCAGGACATTCATAAAGAACTTGAAGAAAAGATTTCGAATTTTTTAGGAACAGAAGATACCATTTTATACTGCGCCTGTTTTGATGCTAACGGCGGCGTATTTGAACCGTTGTTTAATGAACAGGATGCCATAATAAGTGATGCTTTAAACCATGCTTCTGTAATTGATGGTGTGCGTTTGTGCAAAGCGCAGCGTTACCGTTATGAGCACAATAATATGGAAGATCTTTGAAGCGAAATTGTTGGATGCTGCTCATTTGCGCAGCCGAATTATTGTTACAGATGGCGCTTTTAGCATGGATGGAACAATAGCGCAGCTTGATATTATTTGCGATTTGGCCGATAAATACGATGCTATTGTTATGATTGATGACAGCCATGCAACAGGCTTTCTTGGCAAAACAGGAAGGGGTACGCATGAGTATAGAAATGTGATGGGTAAGGTTGATATTATAACCAGCACATTGGGCAAAGCACTTGGCGGCGCCAATGGCGGGTTTACCAGCGGCAGAAAAGAAATCATTGAAATGCTGCGGCAGCGTTCCCGCCCGTATCTTTTTTCAAATACTTTGGCGCCTGCTATTGTTGGTGCTTCAATTGCTGTGTTTGATATGCTTACAGAAACAACAGCGCTGCGTGATAAGCTTGAACGCAACACAAAATATTTCAGAACAAAAATTACAGAAGCTGGTTTTGATGTAAAACCCGGCGAACATCCTATTGTTCCCATTATGTTGTATGATGCCGTTGTTGCGCAAAATTTTGCTGCCAGGTTGTTGGATGAAGGCATTTATGTAATTGGATTTTTTTATCCGGTTGTTCCAAAAGGGCAGGCACGCATTCGGGTGCAGTTAAGTGCAGCCCATGAAACAGAGCATATTGATAAAGCGGTTGCAGCGTTTAGCAAGATTGGAAAAGAGTTAGGTGTATTGAAAGCGTAATCAAAATACAAAAAAAATGTTCAAGTTTAAATTTGTTATTTGTTATTTTTTGCTTTTTACTTTTTACTTGTTTTCGTGCACACCAAACAATGTTATCAACGATAACAGCTTAAAAAAATACTTTGATGAATATCATGTTAACGGAACGTTTGGTTTGTATGATAACGGTCATGCACAATTCAATATTTATAATTTAAAAAGATTTGCAGATAGCGCTTACCTGCCGGCATCAACCTTTAAAATTTTAAACTCGCTTATTGGTTTGCAAACCGGCGTTATTACAAATGAAAAGATGGTTATTCCATGGGATCATGTGGTGCGTTCAAATGCAGCCTGGAATGCAGATTTAACCATGGAACAGGCATTTAAATTATCTGCCGTTCCGTATTACCAGGAAGTGGCAAGAAGAATTGGAAAAGATACAATGCAGCATTGGCTTGATAGTTTAGGGTTATGCATCAAAATATGGCCGTGCAGTTATTCATAACGATATTGATTCTTTCTGGCTTGATAACAGTATTAAAATTACTGCTGATGAACAATTAGGCCTTGTAAAAAAATTATATTTTGATCAGTTGCCGTTTCAAAAACGTGCACAGGATATTGTAAAAAGCGTAATGCTGCAGCAAAATAATGCCAACTATAATCTAAGTTATAAAACAGGCTGGGGGTTTAATGAAAACGGCAATTCAATTGGATGGATTGTTGGCTGGGAAGAAGAAAACGTACATCCTTATTTTTTTGTGCTGCAAATTGAAGGCCCGCATAATATGGATGTGCAAAACATCCGCATGTCTATCCTGCAAAATATTCTTACGCAATATGGATTTTTTAAAGGAAATAAATAATTGAAACGCTTTGCACAGCTTAATTTAATCAAACCATAAAATTTTTTATTCCCTGTTTCAATTGGCGCAATGCTTGTAGCTTGCAGCAACTTATCATGCTTTCGTTTCAACATAAAGAATATTTAA
>CAVSVA010000003.1:237500-325960 GCA_963731245.1 uncultured Bacteroidota bacterium | reverse complement strand
ATAAAGAATTTTAGAAACTAAAATTAATCAACTTTCTTATTCCTCATTTTTCATTTGTAATTTCTTATTTTCAAACAGAGACTTTTCCTTTTATCGCCGGATGAAACTGATAATTTTGCAGCGTAAAATCTTCAAACTTAAAATCAAAAATATTCTTTACTAAAGGATTAAGTTTCATGATTGGTAATGGATATGGCTTTCTTGAAAGCTGCAATTTTACCTGCTCCAAATGATTATTGTAAATATGCACATCACCAAACGTGTGAATAAAATCTCCCGGTTCCAAATCGCAAACCTGCGCCAACATCATCGTTAACAATGCATACGATGCAATATTAAAAGGCACGCCTAAAAAAACATCTGCACTGCGTTGATACAATTGACACGAAAGTGAGCCTTTAACTCCTCTCTCCTTTTGGAAAGCGGTTGGAGGTGAGGTATAAAATTGAAATAAAGTATGACAAGGCATTAAAGCCATCTTTGACAGATCGGCAACATTCCATGCGCTAACAATAATTCTTCTGCTGTCGGGATTATTTTTTATTTGATTGATGGCATCGGTTATCTGATCAACCACTGCTCCATCCGGCCCCTCCCAACTGCGCCATTGCTTTCCATAAACAGGACCAAGCTCTCCATTTTCATCAGCCCATTCATTCCAAATGCTTACGCCATTTTCTTTTAGATATTGAATATTTGTTTCGCCGCGTAAAAACCACAGCAGTTCATAAATTATACTTTTTATATGAATTTTTTTTGTTGTAACTAAAGGAAACCCTTCGCTTAAATTAAACCGCATCTGGTAACCAAAATAACTGATGGTGCCCGTTCCGGTGCGATCAGTTTTTTGCACACCCTTATCTAAAATAAATTGTAATAACTCCTGGTATTGCTGCATGTGTGCAAGATAATTACTTAGTAAATGGTGAATAGTGAATAGTGAATGAATGTGCGGAAGCTGTGAATTTATATTAAGGAGCTAATCACGAGACGTTTGCGCTTCTTCTTTTAGAGAAAGGTTGATGAGGCTTTAAACCGTAAATTTTATTCCCTGCGCTAAGGGCAAATTGCTGCTGTAATTTAATGGTATTGGTTTGCCGGCGCATGTATGCTTTCCATGCATCGCTGCCGCTTTCTCTGCCGCCGCCGGTTTCTTTTTCTCCGCCAAAAGCGCCGCCAATTTCTGCGCCGCTGGTACCAATATTTACGTTGGCAATGCCGCAATCACTTCCTTCGGCCGATAAAAATAATTCCATTTCATGCACATTATTGGTAAAGATGGATGAAGACAAACCTTGCGGAACGCCGTTTTGTTTTGCTATAGCCTCCTCGATGGTTTTATATTTCATTACATATAAAATAGGTGCGAAAGTTTCTGTTTGCACTATCTCCAAATTATTATCAGCCTCAATAATACAAGGCTTTACATAACAACCGCTTTCATAATTTTTTCCTTCAAGCTTGCCTCCTTCCACAATTATTTTTGCGCCTTGCGCCTTTGCAGCTTCAATGGCATTTAAATAATCTTCAACCGCCTTTGTGTCAATCAAAGGATCAACATGATTGGCCACATCCAGCGGATCGCCGATCTTTAATTGACTGTAAGCTGATTTTAAAGTTTGAATTGTTTTATCGTAAATGCTTTCGTGAATTATTAATCGCCGCGTTGAAGTGCAACGCTGGCCGGCCGTTCCCACTGCACCAAACACTGCGCCGGTTAAAACCATTTGCATGTCTGCATTTTCGGTAACAATTATTGCATTGTTGCTACCCAGTTCCAAAATTGATTTACCCAAACGTTGCGCAACGGTTGCACCTACTATTTTTCCCACACGTGTTGAACCTGTAAAAGAAATTAAGGCAACACGTTCATCTTTGCACAGCGTTTCACTAACTGCATCTCCATTTATTAAACAGCTTACACCTTCAGGCACATTATTTTTTGCAAAAACTTCTGCCGCTATTTGCTGACAAGCCACAGCGCACAAAGGCGTTTTTGGCGAAGGTTTCCAAACACAAACGTTACCACAAACCCATGCAATTGCTGCATTCCAGCTCCAAACGGCAACAGGAAAATTAAAAGCAGAAATTATTCCCACAATTCCCAGCGGGTGCCATTGCTCGTACATACGATGGCCCGGCCTTTCGCTGTGCATGGTTAAACCGTACAACTGGCGGCTTAAGCCAACAGCAAAATCGCAGATATCAATCATTTCCTGCACTTCGCCCCAGCCTTCCTGTAAACTTTTACCCATTTCATAACTTACTAATTTTCCCAGCGGTTCTTTGTATTTGCGCAAAGCATCACCAACCTGGTGCACAATTTCTCCGCGTTTGGGTGCAGGAAATTTCCGCCATTCCAAAAAAGCTTCCTGTGCCGTTTGCAGCGTTTTCTCATAATCGTCTATTGAAGTTGACCAAACGCTGCCAATTAATTTACCATGAACCGGTGAACAGGAATCTATTTTTTCTGCTGTTGTATGATAATTATTTAAACCGGTTGAAGTGCCGGCATTTTGAGATTGTATGTTGAGTTGTTGTAAAAATTCCATTTTCAATTTTTATGATAAGCTAAAGAATCAAAGCTTTTAATAAAATAAATATGTATCCGCAAAATTAAGCATCAGATGAAATTTTAAAGAGAAGATTTAAGCAATTAAACTATTCATTATTGCTAATATTTTATTTTTATTTCTTTTTATGTAAATTTTTATTCCTAAAGTACTGATAATTAAATAGATAAAATAAATAATTTGTTAACCACGCTTAAAAGAAAATTAATTATATTATAAGCAAATTATACAAATTACTTTTATCTTCTAATCTTATAAATTAATAATTGATAGATGGAAATAATATTTTAATAATCAGTTATTTAAATTAATATAATAATTGACTAAAGATAATGGCCTAACTATTTTTGATTAGAAGTAACAATAACTAAATAAAATAGCATTAAATTTTTTGATAAAAATTGCTTTAAAAATTTTATCGCAATAAAATTTAAAAAAAAAGACTGACCTCGCTTTAATGCCTAACTTGAAATATATAATGCTTTAAAAGGAAGATTTTTTACAGGCAGCTTGTGAGGTACTTAATCTGCAATTTTTGACCATGAAGGAATTGCGTAAATGATTATTTAAGTTCAATGAAATATGTATCACCGCTGGAAGAAGATGAATTCACTTTTCCTAAATGCGGTTAAAAAAGTTAGTTTCAAAATAAGGAGTGGAGAATTAGGGCTGCAAGCATTAACGGATAAAAATTTAAATTAAAACGTTCTTGATGTTAGTGTGGTTTTAAAGTTGCCTACAATAAATGATCGCTTGGAGCTAAAACGGGTTTTATAAAAGTTGAAACGGCAGTAATATTATAATCAGCTGAAAAAGGTATACCGAATCTTTTTTTTAAGCCTTAACGATTCCTGCGCCTGCTTTATCTGCATCCGTATATCGCTTAAATTAATAAGCGTATCATGCGCTTTCAGCATTACTTCATAATCGCTTTGCAGGTATTGAATTTGTTTTTCCAGTTGTTCAATAGCCTGGTTAATATCATTCGTTTTCATAAAGCCGATTTTTAATTTAATAACTGCTAAACAAGCTTTATTAGTATGAAAAATTTTTAAGGATTTGATAAAAAATATTTTACAAGGCATTGCAAAAAATTATTCAACATAAAAATTCATTATAATTATTTATTTGTTAAATAAAGTCATATTTTGCTTAATCAATCTTTTTTCACTAAAACAAATCAAATGAGAAAAAATCTCGCCTCACTATTTCAGTCTCTTACTTTTATTTCTGCATCTGCACTTATTATTTCAGGCTGTACCAAATCTGAAGTTAATAGTCCTTCCCTTCAGGCAGAATCTGTTGATGGTGCAAAAGCTGCAAGCCATCATGTGTATGGTGTTTTGCCGCCAGATCCTGCACGTTACTCAAGAGTGGCAGTGTATAATGCCAGCCAGATAAACAGCTTGCTAAAAGGAAATTTAAAAGCGCAAGCTTTAGCTCCTGAACCTGCAGTATTCACGCTTCAATCTCCGGCAGTAAGAAACCAGGAGCAAATTGGTTCATGCACTGCATTTACAGGCTCTGCAGATAATGAAATATTACGGTATTACCAAACAGGAAGCTGGCCAAGCGTTTTAAGCCCGCTTTATCTGTATTATGTTGAACGTGTAAAAATCGAAGGGTATTCAATTACTTCAGATCCGGGCGCTCAAATGATAGATATACCTGAAGCTTTACAAAATTATGGACAGTGCATTGAAACCGATTATGCATATCCTACTAACAAAAATCAAACAGCAGGCCCAAGCTCAAGAGCATACAAAACAGCACCTAATGCCACCGCTGTAAGCAATGCATTGAATTATGAAATAGGGCCAAGTGGTTCTAATTATGCAATGATAGCACAGGGAGATACAGCTTCGGTTATTGCGCTGTTAAGAAATAATATTCCGGTAATGATGGGCTTTAATGTGTACGATAATTCCGGTTACACTATTTTCGAAGGCTTAAATACAACCAATTATACTTACAGCCCGTTAACATCAACCGGTAAACTTAAAAGCGGTCTTTCTTTATTAGGTGGTCATGCAAATGTTATTATTGGATATGATAACAACCGTAAAGCTTTCTTAATGGAAAATTCATGGGGTACAAATTGGGGCAATGCAGGTTATTGGTATTTGCCATATTCTGTTTTCCAGAGCAGTAAAATTGTGCCCACAGGCAATGTTTACTGGCAAACACTTTAAACGCAACTTTATTTAGTTGGGTTGATGTTTCACTTCATATAAAACATTTTCAATGTCTTCTGCAGGCGATAAAGTTTGCAGAAGACATTGCAGTTTAAAGGCAATGATAATTGTATTTAATTTGAATGAAAAAATGAAACATTGCAAAACTATAATTACTATAATTTAAATTGAATTTGCATCTTGAATATGAAAAAACAATTTTTTATTGTATTACTGACACTTTTATTTTTTAAAGGTTATTCGCAGCAACTAAGCCAGGTAAGTTTTTCGCAGGGTGCTGCGTTTTTATGGTTTTCAATAACAACCAATGAAAATGTTTTGGTAAGAATTTCTGATGATGGTAAGATATTGGAATCAGGTATAGAAGTGCAGTCTTTATACAATTCAAATTATTACGCCCAAAAATTGCAGCCTTATCTTGGAAGAATAGATTATTTCAGTAAAGAATCAGATTCAGCTTTCAGGGGCAAAATAAAAACTACTCGGCTCTTGTTATTTCACCTATTATCCTTCAAATGATTACCCGGAAAAAGTTGGCAAAATAAGGTCTGCAGGCAATTTATTATTTGATTATTACAGAAGTTTTGAAGATGCTTTAATTGCAGGAAAAATTAAAGCTATCGGCACAAGCAGCATTGCTTATTTTACTTCATTTGACAATGAAGCTTATAAAGGCAAATTGAAAATGGCAGGCAACACATCAATCACATATTATTCTTCTTTTGATAATGTTGCCATAAAAGGCAAGGTTAAAAGCATCGGTTCTTTTAATTATATCTGGTATTCATCGTTTGATAGATTCTAGTGGTTTAAAATCCGGCGCTTTGCGCCAGTTAGTAAACGGTGTTTTGTATATACTTCAATAAAAGGTTTTATATTCTTTTTGTTTTATTACAAAAGAATATAAAAGTTGATTGATGGATGATATGCAGCACATTCAGTTCCTTGCCTTAATATTGTCTGAACCAGGATTTATAGGATTTAATGATTACAGAATTTATTCCACATAAAAACTACAACAGCCTAAATCTTAAGAGAAAACCACACAGAGGGAGGCGCTGGCACGGACAGAATGCGCGGAGCGTTCATGTCGTCCTTGATCTTTTGGTTCTTTCATTCATTATTATTTTTAATTGTCTCGATGAATGCTTTGCATTTGCATCAAGGCAAAAGAACAGATGAAGTGATTGTTTACGATAAGAAAGTAAAGCAAGAAAATATAAACAGCAGATTCCCGCCTCCGCGGGAATGATGTCGCTGGTTGGCAGAATTGTGGCAGCATTAGAAATGCAATAAGCAAACAATAATAAGCATGCTACACAGAGGGAGCGAGGCAAGACAAAACGGGCGGAGCCTTCGGGTTTGTCTTGATTTTTTTGGTACTTTTTGCATCAAGGCAAAAAGTACATAAAGAAAAATTGTACTTTAGTTCGAAGACATATGACTACCCTTTACATACTGCTTGCAAGCCCCCATCCCCTGAAGGGGAGTAAAAAATTTCTTACAACAAAAGAGATTATAACAGTCATGACGATTGAATACATATTACTTGGTTTAATAACACTACTTGTATTGATATTGGTGATAAAATCATTCAGTATCAAAGCAAATGATGCAAAACTTGATGCTCATCGCAACCAACAACGTAAAACAAAATGCAATCGCCGCCGAAACCAAACGCATCGAAGAATCCGTAAAAAAAGAAATCTCTTTAAACAGGATAGAAACAAACAATCAATCATTAAGAGCAAGACAAGAACTCGCAGCATCGCTCCAATCCTTCGAAGAAAAACTCAATCATCTTACAGAAACCATAGATAAAAAACTAACCGCTTTCAGCGAAAGCAATAACAACAATGCAACCGCAACCGCACAGAAATAAAAGAAGCACTCAACACTTTCAAAAAAGACCTTGCGCAAAGCATTGCCGAATTCAACAGCATACAAAAAGACAATTTCTTTGCGCTGCTCAATAAACAAAGCGAACAAAACACCAACACTTCCACGCTGCTGGCGACATGCGCCAAACGCTCGAAAATAAAATAAAAGAAATGCAGCAAAGCAATGAGCAAAAGCTCGAGCAGATGCGCATTACCGTTGATGAAAAACTGCAGCAAACACTCGAAGCACGACTCGGCGAAAGTTTCAAACTCGTTAGCGAAAGGCTCGAAGCCGTGCACAAAGGTCTTGGCGACATGCAAACATTAGCCACCGGCGTTGGCGATTTAAAACGCGTACTCAGCAATGTAAAAACACGCGGCGTACTCGGCGAGTACCAGCTGGAAAGCCTGCTGGAACAAATACTCACACCCGAGCAATATGCAAAAAATGTAAAGACCAAACAAGGCAGCAATGCACTCGTGGAGTTTGCCGTAAAACTGCCCGGCAGAACCGGCAACGAAAACAGCGTGGTATGGCTGCCTATTGACAGCAAGTTTCCCAAAGAAGCATTTGAACTGTTAAGCGATGCCTACGACCATGGCAGCCCCGAACTGATAGAAGAGCACCGCCGCAGCTTTGCCAAAGGCATACGCAACTGCGCGCAAGACATTTGCGGCAAATACATTGATGCACCCAACACCACCGATTTCGCCATACTCTTTTTGCCCTTCGAAAGCCTGTATGCCGAAGTGCTGCGCACACCCGGTCTCTTCGAAAGCATACAACGCGAATGCAGGATCATCATCACCGGTCCCACCACGCTCAGTGCGCTGCTCAACAGTTTACAAATGGGTTTCCGCACACTCGCCATAGAAAAGCGCAGCGGCGAAGTATGGCAGTTGCTCAGCGCCGTAAAAACAGAGTTCGGCAACTTTAGCGGGCTGCTTGATAAGGCGCAAAAAACATACAAACCGGTCTAGACCAATTAGAAGATGTTGTAGGCGTAAGCACAAGAGCGATACAAAAAAAATTAAAAGATGTAGAGGTGTTAAGTGACTGAAGAAACGCAATAATATTTTACCTAATGATAAACGATGAAATAGTGAATGATGAAGAATGAACTTTATTGTGAGGAACGAAGCAATCTGATTAATAAACTCAAACCGAATTGCAAGTCATTAAAACGAAAACATTGCCGAATTGCCGAATTACCAAATGACTAATTGTTATTTGGGGCTCTCGCCTGCTGTATTTCAATTAAGCTGCAGTACCGGCTATTCCGTTACAAGTCCGGCACAAGCCAACGCACAGAAACTTCACCGGGCTTTTCACTTCTAATCCGGCAGCCATTGAACTATTGAATTTCAATTGTACTAACATTTTGTATTTTTATAATAAGAAAATATGAAAGGAATTTTAAATTTTTTTGATGGCAGCCCTTTTTCAATTTATAAGTCCTTTATTGGAGTAATCGGGATTACATTATCAATTTATTATTATTCCAAAGCAAAAAAGGAAAAAAGACCATTATATGATTTCAATACAAGTTATGTGTTGTATTCAAATTCATCTTTAAATGATATTAAAATAAAGTATAAAGGACAAAAAATAGAAAAATTACAACTCACTAGAATATCGTTTTGGAATGGCGGAAAAGACACAATTAGGAAAATCGATTTAACAGAAAGAAACCCAGTTGTAATACTGTTCGATGAAAAAATTGTAATCTTTAATATTGATATTATGTATATCGATTTTATGAAAACAATTTTAGAGCAACTCAAATCGCTCCAAATAAAGTTAAGTAGAGTTTGATATTTTAGATTACATCATGGAGCAGTTAGGAATATTTATCACAATGGTCAATCCAATAAAAGACCAATAATTATTGGAACAATTATAGACTCGAAAAATCTATCAATTGTACAAAAGATTGATGACTTTACTAAATAAAGTCGATGCGGTATTTTACGCCAATAAATAAATGGGTTTCAAGTAAAAAGATTATTTTAAAAATCTTTGGTATTCTATTGTTTTTTTCCACTTATAGCGTTGGGTTTTTTGATGATGATTTTAATAACACCTTATTTTAGTTTATGAAGTGTTCAAAAAAAGTCATACTATAAACAGTTTATATTATCAAAGTAGCTTTTTACCAAATATAAAAGTTCATTCAAATTTTATTTTTATTTTGTATTAAATCAACAATCTTCAAATAAAATAATATTAAACCTTAATAAAATGTTGAAAGCACTTGGTGGTTTATTAAAGTTATTTCTTGTTGTATGGTTACCTATAATTTGTTTTGGGCTTTTTATATTTGGATTTCTTGCCATAGTTATTGCTGACCCAAAAAAAGATTTAACCAGCTTTTTAAGTGTAAGTTTTGGTATGCTAATCGCATTATCTTCAGTTTGCTTTTCATGTGTCTAAACATTGATGAAAAAGATGTGAAGTTATAAAAGAAATTAAAATTTTGAGAAAGTTTTCTGTTAACAGCCATTTTTTTAATTGTTGCGACTGCCCTAAGTATGTATAAATTCAGCTATTAAAAAGAAAAAATTATTTTCAAGAATCTATTGGACATACATGTTATTACGTGTTTTATATTAATTTATTTACCATCATAACATATTTTGTAGTTGCGTTTTCTAAATTATTACATCTTTTGTTTTTGAGGGTTGACAATTATATAAGGGAAATTTAATCACCCCCAGCTTTCCGTAGAATATTCTTTGCTCTCTGTACGTCTTCGACTACGGAGGCAAATGAAATAGCCCGATGGCAAATACTCGCCTAGGTATGGGTCAAATGTAAAATGTTTAATTGGAAAAAATTTACTTTTAAGACTTATGACACATGAAGGAATAATTATACTTGGCTTAAGGCTAATAAAGTGAATACAATATATGACTTACCAATGATGTTTCAATTAAATAAATAAATCAATTTTTGCTCACTTCAAAAAATTAAACGTTATACTAACATACAATGATGATGGATACGGTTATTCGGTTCGTTTAAAATCAACTAACAAAAATATTTTTGAAGGAGACATAGTTTGTGAACGTGAATGATGTCGTAAGGCAGTTTTATTGGTATACGAGTTTAATAATGACTTTTTATGCAGAGGTCTTTTTGAATATTACGATCCAGAAGTTATGACTGTTTTTAGATTTTCATTCAATCTCCAGCTCGGCGTAGAATGTTCTTCGCTCTCTGTATGTCTTCGACTACAGTTAAATGAAATAGCCAGATTCCTTCGACGCAATGTCTCTTTCTCAAAGCCATGAGCGGAGGCAAGGACATTGCGGCAATCGGAGCACAAAAGCCCATCTAATTCCTTAACTTTCCCTTCTTTGCAATTCTCTTTTTCAAAGCCATGAGCGGAGGCAAGAACATTGCGGCAATCGGAGACAAAAGCCCATCTAATTCCTTAACTTCAGTCATGCCCGTTCGCAAAGCCATAGCAGAAAAAGATGGAGTGTATTTCATCACATTTACCTGTTGCAAAATGGCTTCCGTTATTTCCCTCTTCGTCAACTGTCTAATTATCAAAGCCATGAGCGGAGGCAAGGACATTGCGGCAATCGGAGCACAAAAGCCCATCTAATTCCTTAACTTTTCCTTCTTCGCAATGTCTCTTTCTCAAAGCCATGAGCGGAGGCAAGGACATTGCGGCAATCGGAGCACAAAAGCCCATCTAATTCCTTAACTTCAGTCCAGTGCCCGTTCGCAAAGCCATCGGAGAAAAATATGGAGTGTCTTTCGTCACATTTACCTGTTCAAAATGGCTTCCGCTATTTATAATGTAATGCTTTGATCTGATTATAATTGGTTTAACTTACGGAAAATAGCATTATATTATCGGTTATGTTATAATGCCAAGTCATGTGCACGCAATCATTGCTTTCAGGCAATTAAGGAAAAACATAACAGCATTGTAAAACGGCAAATTATTGCCTAAGATTTAATAAAATATCTAAGTGAAGAAAACCGCATTTTAATATTAAGTGAACTCTCATCAAGGCTAAACAATACAGAAATAAAAGAAGGTAAACTGCATATTGATTTTGAAAATTCTTTGATTGGGAGGAATGCCAACAGAAAAATTCATTCAAAAAAATTAATTATATACATTTTAATCCGTGCAAAGGAAATAAGTTAGTTGAGTTACCTGTACATTACATCATGTTTCTGCTAAATATTATATTGAAGGTGTTCTGGGCATTTATATTCTACAATTTTTATGGAATTAAAGATATTGATTTAACGAAATAACATACATGAGAAGCCGCAATGTCCTTGCTGCATATAAGCAAAAAAAGCGTACCTTGGAGGAATAAAATATCGTATCTTTCTGGTCCAGGTTTTGGGCACGTTTAGCGGTATGTTTTATTCCAGAATTCTTCTGTTAATGATTCTTTGCTCATCAGGAATGGTTCATTTAATTTGCCAATAGGTATATGCTCGTCGAAGTGTTCAGGTGTCTCGGCTTAGCCCTCAACATCGCGCTGTAATATTAAAGTTTGAAATTATTAGTCTTTCGCAATGAAGTTTAAAACTTTAAAACAAGAGAATAGAAACAGACATTTCTGAGTTTATTAAATAACTTATTATTTTTAAGCATTAATAGCATTTATTATAAGTATTGCCAATGATACCAGATTACGAAACATTAATGTTACCCTTACTTAAAAAAGTAAGTGATGGAAAAGAATATAAAGTGAATGATGTTACCAATAGACTTGCTGATGAGTTCAATTTAACCGATGATGAAAGAAAAGAACTTTTACCAAGTGGAACACGTATTTTTCAAACAGAGTGGGATGGGCAAGAATTTACTTACAAAAAAGGCAGGTTTATTAAATGCGCCTAAACGTGGTGTGATAACGAGTACCGAAAGAGGAAAGAAAACACTGACTGAAGATCAACGCGATTAATGGAAAATATCTTAATCAATTTCCAGCTCGGCGAAGTGTTCGGGTGTCTCGGCGAAGTTTGCAACTTCGCCGCATCTATCTTAAAGTTTGTAACTTTTATTCAACGTTCATCAATACAATAAATGAAGTTTAAAACTTCAGAATAAAGCAAGCGAAGTTGCAAACTTCGCTTAGTTCCTGTTCAGTCAACATGCATATTATCAAAGCCGGCTTCTGTCCAGATGCGTTTGTCTAATATAAGCATATCTTTGTTTACTTATATTCTGACTGTACAGTTGCCCGTTCGTAAAGGACAATATAGAAGAACGGGAAGAAATACTCTGCAGCCATGAGTAAATAATTCACTAACATTAAATTTAATTGTATGTCAAAAAAGACAGCTGAACCCAGGAAGAATAAGCCTACTAAAAAGAAAAGCTCAGCACAGAAGAAAGCGGATCCAAAGAAAAAAGCACGGTAAGGTTATAACTAAGTTCGGGGAAGTGTTTTGGTGTCTCGGCGAAGTGTTCGGGTGTCTCGGCGAAGTTTGCAACTTCGCCGCATCTATCTTAAAGTTTGTAACTTTTATTAGCCATCATCAATAACAGCAAATGAAGTTTAAAACTTCAAAATACAACAAGCGAAGTTGCAAACTTCGCTTAGTTTCTATTCAGTCAACATGCATATATTATTCAAACTTCGCTTAGTTCCTATTCAGTCAACATGCAGATTATTTCAACTTCGCTTAGCGCCGTTCCTGTTTAAGCAACATGCATGTTACTTATCAGTTAATTCAATCAGACATTTCCTATTGTAATAAAATCTTGCACTGCCATACAAATAATCTTCTGCATGTTCAACCACACCTGCACGAACCGGATTATTATGTATGTATTCTGCTCGTTGCCGCCACATCTTTTCATTACTTAACTCAATAGCATGATAATCTTGCTGCCAAAACTGGTAAGTTTTGTTATTACTATTTTTTGCACCGGCAAAAGCAAACTTTTTAATCAGCCATTCTTTTCTGCTTTCATTTGAATTCATTATTTGTTCTATAATTTGCTTAGCAGTAAATTTTTTAAAATCACGAATAATATCACTTAAAGGAACTTATCACTTGAAACGATTGCATGCAAATGATTACTCATTATTACAAATTCATACACATGCAATCCTTTGTTTGCGATGCAGTATTTCAAGCTGTTAATTAAAATGTCTTTATATTCTTTTCTTGTAAATACATCAACCCAATCAATAACAGTTAATGTTATAAAGTAAGCAACATGCTGGTCTTTTATTCTGTATGCATCAGCCATGTAATGAAGTTATAAACTTCTTGCAAAAACAAGCGAAGTTGCATACCTCGCTTAGTTCAGGAAGAAAGCGTAGCAAATCTCATATTTGCATTTCACAATTAACCAATAGTCGATGTATTGTTTATACATAACAGGATAATGAAAAAGAAAACCGGTTTATATATAATGGCAGGGCTATATATAGTGGCAGGCGTTAACCATTTTATCAGCCCTTTTATATATGTAGCTATCATACCGCATTGGTTATCGCAGCCATTATTACTTGTTTATATAAGCGGCGTGTTCGAATTAATGTGCGGTAGCTTACTATTATTGAAGCCGGCAACAAAAATAGCGGCATGGGGAATTATACTATTGCTTATAGCCGTATTTCCTGCAAACATTCAGATGACCATTAATTATTACAACACACATAACCCTTATCTATGGCTTGCTATCCTGCGACTGCCGCTGCAATTTGTATTAATATGGTGGGCGTACCAGTACACAAAAAATAAATCAGGAAAATTCATTCAACAAAAATCCATTCAAAGAAAATAAGTTAGTTTATTGCGTGAACAGTATGAACATAGTTCAGCGAAATATTATTTCACAGGTACACAAGGTATTTATGCAGTTATCAATTTTATGGAGTTAAGAGATATTGATTTAACGAAATCGCGTACATAAAACAGCAATGTACTTTCCGCACGCAAAGAGACATGCAAGGAAGGAAAGCAATGTAATAAACGAAGCTGCACTTCGCTTAGTTCCTAAAGTTTCTCACCAGCTTTTATTAACGATCAAATTCAAGCACATCACCTGTTGAGGCATCACCTAACTCAATGGAAGTATTAGAAATAGATTTTACCCACCAGTTGCCATTAAGATAATTTAAAGGGTTACTTGTAAAGAAAAATGCAAGCTCGAGGTTATCGTCCAAAGTATGGGTTTCTGTGTAACTGCCGGTTGTAGGTTGATTATTTTTTATAGCCGTAATTTTTCCGTCAGAACCAAATGAAAAAACGTACCCAATAAATGCGGCAGTGCTGTCTTTATTAGAATTTAAATTTGTAAATTTTGTTAAAACAAAATTACCAGACAATTTGTTTAAGCTGCTGTCAGTAACAGGATAACTGCGTGGATATACTATTAGCTTAGGCTTGCATGACGCAGCAACAATTACAGCAGCAATTATAAATAAAATAATTTTTTTCACCGAAGATGAAAGTTATGTAAAAACTTTTATAAATAAATTCTTTCATTAGCAGAAGCGTGTAATAAATGCAGGGTTCAATGGCTTTGCACAAATGCTTTAACGGAAAAACTTCAAACAAAAAATTACCATCAATCAAAGCATCACTGCATCTTTACAGCTATGCCTTACAACAAAGCAATTAACATCCGCATTATACTTGCTTTTGCAGCTATTTATATTATATGGGGCACAACTTATTTTGCTGTACTTATCGGCATCAAAACAATTCCGCCTTTTATTATGGGGGCGATACGTTATTTAATTGCAGGCACCGCGTTTCTTTTATATGCAGGTTTTAAAGAAAAGATTTTTAACAACAGCGTTTTAAAAAATATAATGATTGGTGCAGTTATGCAAACCGGCGGACAAGCCATTTTATTTTGGTCTGAAAAACATATTTCGTCTGGTTTTACAGCGGTACTTGTAGGCACTGAGCCGATATGGTTTATATTATTAGACAAACCGCAATGGAAGAATTGTTTCAACAACAAACTTATTATAACCGGCATCATAGCTGGCTTTATTGGTATAGTGGTGCTGTTTGAAAATTTGTTTGGAAATACTGTACCTGCACAACAATCGTTGCAGGTTGTTGCTACACTTGTAACATTATTAAGTGCTGTGTTATGGACAGGCGGTTCGCTGTATTTTAAATATCATCGTACTGAAGGTTCATTGTATCTTAATCTTGGATGGCAATTAATTGGCGGCGTATTTTCCTGTATGCTCGTTAGCTGGTTTACACATGAATGGTTTCATTTTGCTTTCAATGATATTTCTGTTCAGTCATGGCTTGCCATTTTTTATTTAGCGTTTGCAGGTTCAATAATTGCGTTTTCATGTTACATCTGGCTGCTCACTCAAAAGCCTGCTGCGGTTGTGGGCACTTATGCTTATATCAATCCGGTAATTGCTGTATTGGCCGGCAGCTTATTAGCGCATGAAAAAATTTATATTAACCAGTTAGCAGGTATGTTTATAATTTTAATTTCTGCTTTTCTTATTAATAAAGCAGGCATAGAATGATGCTGTTAAAAGATAAACATTATATAACCATTATGCGCTTCTCTCCTGTCGAAGTTTGCAGCTTCGTTCTTATTTAATCTAAAACTTAAAAATTTATTGCTGCTTTTATCGATGTAAAAAAGAATGTAAAAATTTTAGATATTACCAGGCGAAGTTGAAACTTTACTTAGCTGTGCAATATTTAAAAAGCATATCTTAATTTTATTAAAATTTCAATCATGAACATTTATACCTTACCAAAAACTTTTATAGCTGCACTATTTACCATCGTTAGTTTATTTTCAGTAAAATGTGCAACAGCACAATTAGAAGGAGACGAACTTAAAAATGCAATTGACGCAAAGAATTTTTCATTTATAGTTACCCATGAGTCAGGCGGTAATTTTGCTATTGGAAATTATTACCTGCATGTTGTAAATGATTCTTTAAGTGCAGTGCTGCCTTTTTCAGGGCAATCAAACAGTGCTGCTTACACTACAGATGATAATGGTATTAATATACACACAAAAAATTTTACTTACAAGCCAACTATTTCAAAAAAAGGCAAATATGTTATTGATATTACACTTAAGAATGATAGGGTTACAAGATCTTTTTCTTTGCAGGTAAACAAAAATGGAGTTGCTATGCTTGTTGCGAACTGTATAAACAGAGACAACGCAATTTATACCGGAGTAATTCAGGATTTATAACTTATCAGTTTATTGATATCGTGCATCGTAAAAAAACGATGGATAATATTTCGCCTTAACAATACCATAACAATTGCACTTTAAACTCTTAAGGCTTATCTGGTTCTATGATACATATTATTTAAAAAGATAAAAATTAAGAAAATGAAAACCATTGTTCTATCAGCATTTGCAGCCCTGTTAAGTATTGGAGTATTTGCACAAACCGGTCCTGGACATCAGCCGACGCACTTAAAACATCATCCGCGTGTTAATGAAGTAAACAAACGCATTGATCATCAGGAAAAACGCATTACAGATGAAAGAAAAGAAGGTGATCTTACAAAAACGCAGGCTAAAACAGACCGTACAGATTTGAAAGATGTTAACCAGGAAAAAAGGGACATGCGCAAAACAGACAACGGACATATAAGTAAAGCAGATAAAAAAGCTTTAAACCAGCAATTAAATCAAAACAGCAAAAAAATAGGTAAATAATGTAACGATTATTACTTGTGCTATTACGTTAAAAAGAGATCATCAAATAAAGATGGTCTCTTTTTATTTTGCGCTTACTTCAGGTAACTTTTGCGATAATCTTAAACCTAATATCTTCTATTAAAATTATTTCTCGGTTTATTACTTCCCTGTCTTTCTTCAGCCTTTTGCACAGATATTTGTTTGCCTTTAATTTTTGTACCGTTTAAAATTCCAATTGTTTCCATAGCTTCTGTATTGTCGGGCATTTCAATAAAGCCAAATCCTTTACTTTTTCCGGTTGCTCTGTCTGTTACAAATCCTGCAGAGGTAACGGCACCATATAATTCAAACATATCTTTAAGATCTGTATCATCAAAATCATTCGGAAATCCTGCAATAAATAATTTCATGTATAATATTTCAACAAAAGTAATGCAAGAATAGACTATCATGTATAAAGCATAACTTAAATGTTCTAAAACCAATGCATGTTGTGTCGCAATCAACCCTTAAATTGACGCATTAAAACAAGTTAAGCTGTTATTATAACGCTATGTTTGTAACCGCAATTTTAAATTTATTAATCATCAATAAAGTTTATATGGAAACAACTACAAAGAAAAACGCTTTGCAATATTTTGTTACCTTATTCGATTTTCATACGGCACAATATAAAAATGCACTTGAAAATATACCGGATGAAGCAACACATAACCGCCTTAATTCAAAAGCAAATCATATTGCCTACATAGCCGGAAGAATGATTTTTGAAAGACAGGCATTGGCCAAAGGCATACATTTAAATATTGATCTTGATGCAACCAAAGAATTCCAGGATTTTAAAGGCATACAGGATGATGTTATTTATCCATCGCTGGAAGATTATAAAAAAGACTGGAATACTGTTTCGGAAGCTTTAAAAGAAGGGCTGCAGCAATTAACCGAAGACCAACTGAATGGCCCCGATCCATTCAATATGCCGGGAGCCAGTTATACGCTTTTTGATTCGATAGCTTTCACCATTGATCACGAATCATATTTTTTTGGACAGTTAGGTTTATACAGAAGATTGCTGGGTATTGCTGCAATGAAGTTTTAGTTTGTTTTATCCTTGCTTTTAATAATATAATCAGCGCATTAAACCTATCTTATTAATGTAACCGTGCCCTTTTCGGTATAAGGTTTTCCATTTAAATCGTAATTGCAAATCCATATATAAACACCCATAGGTTGCGGGTATGCATCTACAGTACCATCCCAGCCGTAAGATGGATTGCTGCTTGAAAAAATTAATTTTCCCCAACGGTTATAAATTGATAAATGATAACCCGACAGCGGGCCTGCAAATGCCGGCTTGAATATGTCATTTCGAAAATCATTGTTTGGCGTAAAAGCAGAAGGCATAAAAAAATATTGGTAGCATGTAGAATCTATCACTGTAATGGAATCTCTTCCAATGCATCCGTTATCATCTGTTGCCTCAAGCCAATATAATCCGCCTGTTGAAACATCAATGCTTTTTGTGCTGCTTCCATCATTCCAGGCATAAGCAGCAAAATTATTTAATGGTGATAAGGTTATGGTTTTATAGCCGCACTTTGTTACATCTGGCCCTAAAAAATGCGAAGGCTTTTGCACTGTAACTACATTAACTGTATCTATAGCAGTGCAGTTATGTGCCGTTGTTAACATCACCCAATATTTACCAGGTTTGCTGGTGGTTATTTTTCGTGAGGTATCTCCGTTGTTCCATAAATAATAAGTAGAACTTGTGTCTCCGTCTAATATTATTGAACTGCCTTCGCATAATTTTTCAACACTTTTAAAAGCAGCATTTGGATACTGGTAACGGGCAACCACAAACGTATCAATTGTAATACATCCTTGCTGATCTTTTGCTATTAAGCTGTATGAACCAGCCACCGTTACAATTATGGAACTGCTTGTTTCACCGTTATTCCATAAATAATTTGTAAAATCATGCTGCGGACGTAATAACACCGATCCGTTTTGGCAAAACCCGGTTTGAATAGTGCTGTCTCTCGCTTCAACATTACCGCCAAGTGGTATTATTACTTTAACAGTAATACTTTCTACAATGCTGTCGCAGCCGTTACTGTTTATGAAATGATGCACATAGGTGCCCGCAGCATTTACAACAGAATCCCATGGCAAGGTATAAGAATCACCATCGCAAATTGTTGCAGACGCACTCATTTGTTGCGGTGCCTGTGCAACATGCAAATTTAATATTGTTGTTGAATCGCATCCATACGCTGATTTGATTGTATACGTTGCTACATTGTTACCACCATTTTTTACCTGCATACCATTCCATAAATAAGGCAGTTGCTGATAACAGATAAATTTATCATCTATTGCTTCTTTACCGTTTTGTTTTACTATGAATTGAACAGAAGAAGGCAACGAAATTTCATCATTGCAAAACCCCATCAGCGTATTATTGTCGCTGCCTCTTTTGGCGCTGATTGTATAATTTCCAGGAGGCAAGGCTGATGAAAAATTAATAACAATTGAATTTGTGTAACCACCTCTGTCGGTACAATTTACTCCTGAAGCGCTGATGATTTTTACAGGTGCATTTATTGTAAAATCGCTGCCATCCGCCGCTATAGAATTGCATAAAACATGGGTGCTTGTTTTTAAAACTATACTGTTAGCATTATTACACGGCACATCTGCATTGCTCAATTGCGGCCTGTCGGTATTATAAAATACAGCAGTTGAACCGGTAAAATCAATGGTAAATCCCTTGCTCGGGCCACCGCTTACATAGTTTCCATAATTATTAATCATGATGAGATATACTTCATCACTTTTTGCAAAAACAGCCTGGGCAAAAGATCCGCCAACGGCGCCCTCTTGTATGTATGGTGTTCTTGAAGTATCGCTGAGCCCTATCACTCCATTAACATTGCTGCCCGCAATATTGCTGTTGTAATTACATCGTACCACTTCATCGGGTGTTAACGCACTGCAGCTTTTACCGGTTATGTTTAATACTGCAAAATCATAATCATCTGCAGCACTTACAGGTTTAATTGTAAATACAATATTACCGGCGCTGGCCGTATGTACTTGCAACCAAACAGAATTTTTTTCGCCACCTCCGGATTGGTTAAAACAAGGTGTTTTATCTAAATCTAAATTTTTGCCGGTACCTGTATAACTGTAAGGTGTAGAAAAACTGTTGCCGCACAATTGCAAAGCATTGCAGGCATCTTGTTCCGGCTGGTTTGGCGGCAATTGATAAACAGTTTGTGCCGTTGATTTGATTTGAACAAAATATATGGCCACGCAAAAAAATATAATGCGTTTTATGTTACATGAATGAAAATGCATTGGCTTAGTACAGCATCGCGTTTAAAATATAAATTTAATTGAAGTTTATATGATGACTCCAATAAACCCGGCTCTAATTATGAATGAACTTTAAAAGCGCATTTTAAAATTCTTTCAGTTATTTCATTTTCAATCATGGCTTTGCTTTCACCACAGAGTTAAATGAGTTATTTCACAGAGAACGCTGAGTAACTTTGTTCAATCCTCTGCGTTACTCTGCGGTTTAATTCAATTTCATTAGTAACTCATCTTTCCATCTCTCATAAACTTCATCATACTCAAGCTTACCGTTTGGCTCAATCACTTTTAACCGTTTCATATTTTTAAACGCAGCTTTTTCATCATCAAAAATCTTTGCGCCAATGCCTGCGCCCAAAGCAGCGCCAACACTTCCATCATTTTCATACAACTCAACCGGCACATTACAAACATTTACAAACGCATCAATAAAAACATCACTCAAAAACATATTGGCTTTGCCTGCGCGAATAATTTTTGGCTGAATATTATTTTCACGCATAATATCCAGCCCATAACGAAATGCATAAGCAATGCCTTCCTGTGCAGCTCGATATACGTGTGCAGCCGTATGTTTATTCAGATCAATATTGTTTATTGATGAACCAATTAATTTATTATTCAGCATACGTTCAGCACCATTACCAAAAGGAAAAACCAGTAAGCCTTCGCTGCCTGCCGCAATTGTTGCAGCTTCATCATTTAATTGTTTATAAGTTTTATTAGCAGCAATTAATTTCTTCGTCCAGCTATTCATAATTCCTGTGCCGTTAATGCAAAGCAATACGCCGATTCTTTTTTTATTTTTTGTATGATTGATGTGTGCAAAACTGTTTACACGGCTTTGCTTATCATAAATAAGATCATTGGCAACAGCATAAATAACACCTGATGTGCCTGCAGTTGCAGCAACTTCGCCGGGCTCCATCACATTTAATGAAAGCGCATTATTTAATTGATCACCGGCTTTGTAGCTTACCGGAATTCCCTGTTTTAATCCAAGTTTATTGGCAACATCTTCTTTTAAAAAACCGTGCGTGCTAAACACATCTTTTACAACCGGAATAACAGGAGATTTAAAATTAAAATAGCGCATTACATCTTTTGAAATTTCATCTTTTTCAAAATCCCAAAAAATACCTTCAGATAAAGCAGATGGTGTTGTTGTAATATCACCTGTTAAACGCATGGCAATAAAATCTCCGGGCAACATTATTTTATACACCTGTTTAAATGTTGCGGGTTCATTTTCTTTTAACCATGCTAATTTTGAAGCAGTAAAATTGCCGGGAGAATTTAATAAACAACTTAAACATTTTTCTTCACCGATGGCCTCAAACGCTTTCTGGCCGTAGGTTACAGCACGGCTATCGCACCAGATAATGCTGTTGCGCAATGGCAATTGTTGTTTATTTACAACAACCAATCCGTGCATTTGATAAGCAATGCCAATGGCAGCAATTTGTTTTGGATCATACTTTCCTGAAACATTTGCTTTCATTAAAGCGTGCTGCAAATATTCCCACCAGGTATCAGGATTTTGTTCTGCCCAACCGCTTTTAAGGCTTATAATTTCTGCTTCAATATCCGGATATTGCGCAGAGGTAATGCATTGTTGTGTGGCCGCATCAACCACAGATATTTTTACTGAAGAAGTTCCTATATCAATGCCAAGCAACAGCATCAGAATTTTTTAGCGAACGAATATAGTGAATGATAAATAACGATGATTGATGATGGAAATTGATGATTGTTTTACGCTAACCACTTATAATTTACAACTTACTTCAACTTAATATTTTTTTAAGATTAGCGATGCTTGTTGTAATACTTGCATACGCATCTTTTGGCATATCATGTTCAACAAAAAAGTGTTTCATGCCTGCAATTGAGGCGGCTTCAAATATTCTTTTAAAATTGATGGTGCCTGTTCCAACAGGTAAAACATTTTCATGTGCAGCATCAATATCTTTAACATGCCACAATGGAAACCTGCCGGGATTTTGATTGAACAAAGCAACTGGATCTGCGCCGCCTTTTGTTGCCCATGCAATATCAAGCTCAAACTGCACATTATTTTTATCTAATTCTGCAAGCATTAAATCATAAGGTACTTTTCCATCAACAGGCCTGAATTCTGCATCGTGATTATGATAGCAAAACTGAATATTTGCTTTCTTACATGCTTCGCCGGTTTTATTTAAAACATCTATTGAAGTTTTAATATCATCCATCGTATTTATTGGCGTATTGGCACAAACCAAATAAGGAAGATTTACTGCAGCCACTTCATCAATCAACTCCTGCATATTTTCTTTTAAATTTTTCATAGGCGGAATTGTAATTGGTTTGCCGTTTGCATCTGTTGGCATTTTTGCACCCGGCGGTAATTTAAACGGTGCACCCAAAACATGATGTGATCTCCAACTCATTCCCAAACTTTCTACAAGCGTTTTAAATTCTTTTGCTTTCATTCCATAATAACCGCCTTTTTTACTGAAAGCAGATTCAATTTCTTTATAACCTATGTCAGCAATTTTTTTTAATGTACCCTGAACGTCGTTATCAATAATTCCAAAAAAAGTAAACAATTGCAAACCAACCGGCGGCATTTCTTTATTAAAAAAAGCATTTGTTTTTTTTGATAATAACAAACCGGCTGCGGCTGCTGCAGCAGATTGACTGATAAATTTTCTTCTTTGCATAACAATCGTTTAAGTGGTTAAGTTATTTATTCATTTCTAAATACAAAAAATCAAGTTGCTTATAGTTTTCTAATGGTTGTGAATGTTGTGTTGTATCTAACATCATTACTTGCTTTTCTTTTATATTGTATGATTTCCATTCAGGAAGATTATTGCCGTTTGGATCTCCTCTCTTTACAAAATTTGCCCAATATGTTGACATCACTTCAGCAAGTGTATAATCGGCATCTTGCCATGGACGGTTTACAAATTTTAAATTATCATAAGCATACGGCACTTCACCGGTATGAAACGCACCATATTTTACGTACTCGCCTGTGGCAGGTACTTTTCTTGTAAAATGATATACATACACTTTATTTCCATGTTCACTTTCAATATTTGCCCATGTATAATTTTGAACACCAAAAATTATATCACGTGAAAGATTGTATTGCGATGCACTTGCTATTGAATCGTTTGTTGCAGGATAATATTGTAAGGCAGTAACAGCATCATTGCCATATTCCTGATTCATTTGTTTTTTAAATTCTGCAGCATTTTTTATTTGTCCAAAAACCAAACCTTCATTTTCATTCCAGCCGGTTAATAAAGCAACTTTATTTTCTTTGTTTGATGCGAAGATGCTTGCAACTGATTCAGGTAATACATAACCATCGATAATTGGCCTGCTCATTATCTGAATTTTCATTAAAGCTGATGCAGATAATTTTCTTAAATCTTCAATTGAATTTGCTTTTAATGATGCTATCGCTTTTACATCTTCTTCTTCAGCTTGCTTTAAATTAAGTTGATTGGATTTGCCTGCAACACTTGCACCACTTTCTGCAATTGCTTTATTAAATAATCCTTTTGCAATTGGTGAAGCCACCAAACAGTTTATGCTCATAGAACCTGCAGATTGGCCGGCAATAGTTACATTATCTGCATCGCCGCCAAAAGCTGCAATATTTTTTTGCACCCAATTTAATGCAGCAATTTGATCGAGCAAACCATAATTACCCGATGCATTATTAGGCGATTCTTTTGTAAGATCCGGATGCGCAAAAAAACCAAAAATGCCCACACGATAATTAATGCTTACAAACACAATTCCCTTCTTTGCCATCGCTTCACCATCATAAATAGGAACGTTTGTTCCGCCGCTAACAAAACCGCCGCCATATATCCAAACAAGCACAGGTAATTTTTTTGTTGATGCAGTTGAACTCGTCCAAACATTCAAGTACAAACAATCTTCACTTATCGGTTCTTTTCTAATTAAAAATTCTTCACTCCACATACTGAAAGGAACTGGTGAAGCTTGCATTGGGCTTGCACTAAAACTGTCGCATTTTCTTACATCATTCCATGGTATAACCGGTTGCGGTGCCTTCCATCTTAATTCACCAACAGGCGGTGCAGCAAAAGGAATTCCTTTGAAAATAATTATATCATTATTTATAGTTCCTGATATTAACCCCGCATTTGTTTTTACAACAGGATTTTTGGTTTGTGTAAATGATTCAATTGAAACAAATAACAAAAATGAAACTGTAAATAATCGTGTTATGTAAGTCATCAAATGATTATGTGATCTAAAGAGAATTATTTTTGTTTTAATGCATCAGCAATTGCTTTTTGTATGATGGGTTCCATAATTTTATATCCTGCAAGATTTGGATGCACGCCATCTGAAGAAAGCGTTGATGGCAAACCGTTTCTTTCATCTTTCATTGCAGAAAAATAATCAGCATAAACAATATTATTTTTTTGCGCATAAGCTTTCAGCATTTCATTCAGTTGTATAACTTTTTCTGCCGGTTGCATACCTGGCCGCCATGGAAAATCAAAAGCAGGCAACACAGAACAAATTACAACACGAATATTATTTGCTTTTGCCAGTTCGGCCATTGAAATAATATTGCCGTAAGTATCTTCAAGTTTTATGGGGCCGGTGTTTTGAGCAATATCGTTTATGCCGGCAAGAATGGTTACAACCGAAGGTTTTAAATCAATTACATCTTCGCGAAAACGCACCAGCATTTGCGGTGTTGTTTGGCCGCTTATGCCTCTGTCAACATAATCGTTTGCAATAAAAAAAGAAGAGTCAGTATTTTTCCATCCTTCTGTAATTGAATTGCCCATAAACACCACACGTTTTTCATCAGCAACTGATTTTATTTTTTCATTATCATTTGCATAACGATGAATGTTTGGCCAATCTCTCATTGTTCTTTGCATGTTATCAACCTGCTGTGATGGTAATGATGCGCTGTTTTTTGAAAAGCCCATCAATTGAAGCCAATCGCCAAACCTGTCAATCCAATTATCGGTTGGAATGTTTTGTGTGCGCATTCCAAAACCATGACCGCCTTTTGCATACAAATGCAGTTCAACCGGATGTTTTGATGCGAGCCATTTATTGTACAAACTCACACTGTGTTCGGCAAGCCCAAGCTGATCGTCAGATGCAGCAACTAAAAACATAGGCGGCGCATCAGCAGCAACTGTGCCACGCAAATAAGCGGGCATGTATGCATAGATGGGTGCAACAAAATCTGGTTTATTATCAGCCGTATAATTAAATGCGGCAGATGCAGCAACAGTGCCTCCGGCAGAAAAACCGATGATGCCGATTTTATCAGGTGAAATACTATATTCAGTTGCATGTTGCCTTACATATTCAATAGCTTTTTTACCATCGGCAATTGCAAGCGGAATAACTAAACTATCTTTTTCATGTGCTTCTTTTTTGCCAAGGCCTGCCGTCCATTCCTGCACAGGATCATCGCTTACAGTATGTGATAACCTGTATCGCAATACAAAACAGGTAAAACCTTTTTTTACCAGCCATTTGGCAACATCATTGCCTTCACTGTTTATTGACAAAGCATGAAAACCGCCGCCGGGCGCAATTATAATTGCGGTGTTTGTGGCTGCAACAGAAGTATCGGGCATAAACACTGTTAATGTAGGATGCGATACATTATATACAACGGGCGTATGCCATGCATTGCTGTCTTTTTGCGCTTCATTCCACGTCCAGTTTTCAGAACCGGGCGCTGCGCCATTATATAACTGAATTACTTTTTGCTGCGCATAAATGCATACTGTTGCGCATGTAAGCATCAACAATAAAAATATTTTTTTCATGTGTCATCTTTTTTTATTGGTCACATGGAATTAAGCATAAAAATTTTTTATCGCATGCTGGTATAAACTGCTCAAAAATTTTTATGCTTCATTTCATCATTCAATTTTTAGAATGAATATAAAAGATATTTATTGACCCACCGGTAAAAAATTGTTCAGTTCATTTATAAAACCGGTTTGCGTTGCCTGAGGTTTTAATTCATTGATTTGAATTGTTGGAGATAAAGCTTTATTTACTTTTTCAACCATAATTTCTTTTGATACATTAAAAGTTGCCGTTGATTTTATATCGGTTGAAGATGCACCTGCCTTAACCGTGTATGTTCCTGCATCGGCAATCCATGATTCTTTATCTGTATAAAACGAAGCAAGATCAGTTGCAGTAATTGTAAATGTTACGGTTTGATTTTCGTTTGGCTTCAGCAATTTTGTTTTTGCAAAAGCTTTTAATTCTTCTGCGGGTTTATCAATATTGCCGCCAGGTGCAGTGATATATAATTGAACAATTTCTTTGCCTGCAACTTTACCGGTATTTGTAACTGTAACTGTTGCGGAGATTTTATTATTGAAATTTTTTGCGCTTAATTTAAGATCACTGAAAGTAAAATTTGTATAAGATAACCCATAACCAAATTCATACGCAGGCTTAACATTAAACGTATTGTAATAACGGTAACCAACATAAATGCCATCATCGTAGGTTGCTTCTGCGGGTATTAATTTCATTCCGAAATTTCCTTTTGTTGCCTGGTCTGGAAATTCTTTGCCGGGAAAGCTTTTTGCCGAAGGCACATCATTATAACTAACCGGAAATGTTACAGCTAATTTACCTGATGGATTTACTTTACCGCTTAAAACATCTGCCATAGCATTGCCGCCTTCCAAACCGGGTTGCCATGCTAATAAAATGGCATCGGGTTCATTGCTCCAGCTTGCAGTTTCAATTACGCCGCCGATATTTAATACAACAATTACTTTTTTGTTTTGCGCATGAAAAGCATCGGCCACATTTTTTATTAATGTTTTTTCTGTGTCTGATAAATTAAAATCGTCATCCACTTTTCTGTCTTTTCCTTCACCTGAATTTCTGCCAATAGAAATTATGGCAATATCTGTTGATGCAGCTTGTTTGCTGATAACATCATTGGCCGATAACATATTCGGGCATCGGAGGTCTTGGATGCATAAATTGTTCAATAATACTTTGCTTCGGATTTTTTGATTTGTAATCGGCAAGATATTCAGTGTACGCACTTTTTGTTTCATCATTTAAAACATAACCTGCATTTGTTAATCCTTCTGCCAAAGAAATTGTATATGCTTTATTTACATCGCCGCTGCCGGTGCCGCCTGCAATTAATTCGTAACCATTCACTCCAAACAATGCAATATTTTTTGCTGATGTTAATGGAAGCGCATTATTATTATTCTTTAATAAAACCATTCCTTCCGTTGCGGCTTCACGGGCTATTTGGGCATCTTTTTTTAAATCGGGTTTATCTGAAAATTTATATTTTTTAAATGCAGGCGATTGCAGCATGATGTTTAAAATGCCTGCAACGTTTTCATCTAAAATTTTTTCATCAAGCGATCCATTTTTTACTGCATCCATTATTGCCTGCGTTTGTTTTGAAGTGCCTGGCATTAACAAATTATTGCCAGCTTTCATTTGTGCAACAGCATCTTTTCCGCCAAACCAATCCGTCATTACAAAACCTTTATAACCCCAATCTTTTCTAAGCACTGTAGTTAAAAGATCATAACTTTCTGATGCATACGTTCCGTTAATGAGATTATAAGAACTCATCACCGTCCATGGATTTCCTTTCTTTACAGCAATTTCAAAGTTCTTCAGATAAATTTCACGCAAAGCTCTTTCGCTGATGATCTCATTAACTGAATTGCGGTCTGTTTCCTGGTTGTTGGCGGCATAATGTTTAATTGAAGTGCCAACGCCGTTGCTTTGAATACCTTTTACCAAAGCTGCAGCAATATTGCCTGATACAACCGGATCTTCAGAATAATATTCAAAATTTCTTCCACCCAAAGGATTACGCTGAATATTCATGCCGGGGCCAAGCAAAACATCAACACCATAATCATGCACTTCGCTGCCAAAAGCAGCACCCACTTTTTTTACAAGATTTGTATCCCACGATGATGCCAGCAGCGTAGCCACAGGCCATGCTGTTGCATAATAAGTTTTAGAATGATCGTTATTGCGAACAGAATCAATTCTTAAACCGGCAGGCCCGTCTGAAACAACCATTGACGGAATGCCCAATCGTTCAATAGAAAATGTAGTGCCGGCAGCACCAGGCACTTTGTCTTTTGTTGTGCCTATAAAAGTGGTATCTTTTTTTGCGCCGGGCATACTAAAACCATTGCCTACAACAAACTTTGCTTTTTCTTCAAGCGTCATTGCGGCAATAACTTCTTTAATTGAACTTTTGCCCAATTGCGGTGCTTTTTGAGCCATTACAGTAACGCTAAAAAAACAGATCATTAAAACAAAAAAAATGCTGGTAAACTTTTTCATGTGCAATATTTAGAATTTAAAAAAGGAGCTTAAAAGCGGCGAAATTAACCGCTGCATTTATTTTATATAAATAATTAGACCAACGCTGAATTTGTTGCGACATAAGTTAAGCGTATACATGAATGCTGCAAAATATATGCGCTTTTAAACCGATAACACATTATTTTGCTTTGATGAATGCAGCCGAAAAAAATATTTTAGGATTACAGTTGCCCACCGATCCGCGCTGGGTAAATTTAGCAGAAATAAGTCTTGAAGATATATTAACCGATCATGCTTATTGCGAACAGAAAGCAGCAACCAGTTGCATTTCATTAATTCAACGTTACCCTGATAAAAATGAATTGGTAAACGAGCTTTCACCAATTGTTACAGAAGAATGGGGGCATTTTCGTTTGGTGCTGCAGGAACTGCAAAAAAGAAATTTAAAACTGGGTAAGCAACGCAAAGATGAATATGTAAACAAATTGTTGGGTTTTGAAGTAAAAGGCGGAAAAGAAGAAGACCGCTTGCTGGATAAACTTTTATTGTGCGCTTTAATTGAAGCCCGGAGCTGCGAACGTTTTAAGCGTTTAAGTGAAGGCTTGAATGATGATTATCTTAAAAAATTTTATCGCCGTTTTATGGAAAGCGAAGCCGGCCATTATGTAACTTTTATAGAGCTTGCAGAAACATATATTGATAAAGAAAAAGTGCGCAAACGATGGAATGAATGGCTGGATTATGAAGCAGAAGTAATTAAAAATCTACCGCCAAGAGGCGATAGAATGCATTGAAAAACCTCACCTAAATCCTCTCCAAAGGAGAGGACTTTCGAGTCTTAAATAATTTAAGGATTATATAAATCGGCAAGGTTTCTGCCCTTCTCCTTTGGAGAAGGGTTGGGATGAGGTAAATGTTTCAAGGTTACGTTAACCCGTCAAAAAACTTTTTTGCATCGAGCCAGTTTTCCATCCTGTCGTAATTTGTATAATGCACATTATGCGGCGCTGTAAATACAATGGGTTTGCCTGTAAAAACAGACAAATTAAAATCGTGATCATCAATTAAAACATCTCCTTTAATTAAATGTTTATTGCCGCAAAAAATTCTGCGCTTCCAGGGGATAAAAGGAAAATGTTCATCAAGCCATTCGTACTTATCTAAAAAAGAATATTTAAATTCCATGGCTGCAGAAACCACATAAACTTCGTGCAGGTTATTTAAATTTTCAATTATTTCTTTAGCGTTTTCAATTACCGGCAAATCTTTAAAAAATCCTTTTTGATGCGGGTACATTAAAACAGTTTGCCTGTTTTCGGGCGGAACAATTTCGTACAGCTTTTTTCCATGAATATCAGCTTTTGTAAACCGTACACCAAAATCACGTTCATACCATTCAAAAAAACGTTCAACTGCATCGGCCATCACATCATCCATATCAATTAAAATACGCATTACATTTATTTTGAACGAAAATAATAAAATGAAGGTTGTTTAGCCAAACTTCATTATTTAATACTTTATAAATTGCGCATTAATATTGAATTTAAAAAAATAAAGTTTCCGCTTATATAAAATTTAAGTTATCACAAAAACGGTTTCTATTATTTTTGCGGCACTTATTTGAATACTGTTCATCAACATGAGAAAAAAAACTATTACCAAATTTTTGCTTTTGCTTCTTTGCTTTTCTTTTGAAAAGATGCAGGCACAGGATACCTGGGACTTGCGCCGGTGCGTAGATTATGCCATGGCAAACAATATATCGGTGCTGCAGGCAGATGTGCAGGCAAGGCAGGCGGCCATACAAACCAGGCTTTCAAGAGCAGGCACTATACCAACAATTAATTTTAATACGCAGGCCGGTTACCAGTTTGGCCGCAATATCGATCCTACAACCAACTTGTTTACCAACCAGCAGGTTTTTTTTCAGAGTTACAGTTTGCAGGCAAATATTACATTGTTTAATTTTTTCAGTATAAAAAACAATATTATTTCTTCTGCTAAAAATGAGGAAGCGTACAGGTTGGGCGTTGGCAAAGCAAGAAATGATATTGCGCTGAATGTAGCGGCTGCTTATTTGCAAACTCTGCTTTCTATTGAACAGGCTAATATTGCAAAAGTGCAGATTGACCAAACAGTAGCGCAGTTGGAGAATACAAGAAAACTGGTTAATGCCGGCAGCATGCCCGAACTAAATGCAGCGCAATTAGAAGCGCAACTGGCTACAGACAGCAGCACTTATATTTCAGCGTTGGGCGCAGCAGATCAAAACAAAATTTCATTAATTGCTTTGCTGAATTTAGATGAAGCCACGCCTTTTAAAGTGGCAACACCAGACGTTGATAAAATTCCAATTCCGCCATTGTCTGAACTTGATCCTGCTGTTGTTTACCAGCTTGCCATAGCCACGCAACCGCTGCAACAGTCAGACAGTATGCATATTGTTGCCGATGAATATGCAGTTAAAAGTGCAAGGGGCGCCATGTATCCAACCATCAGCGCATTTGGGCAGCTTGCAACCAATTATGGAAGCACGTACCGTGAATTTATTTCAAGCCCGAGAGCCGATACCATTTATACAAATGGAGGTGATTATTTTGTAGCGCAAGGCGCCAATTCAATTTCAAAAAAACCGGGTTATTTGCGGCAGATCGGCAATGATAATTTTAGCCAGGCAATTGGCTTGCAGTTAAATATACCAATTTTAAACGGCAGGCAACTGAGAACAAATTATGAAAGAGCGCAAATAAATCTTGAAACTTCAAAACTGCAGTTGCGGGCTGATAATCTTACTTTACAGCAAAACATTTATACGGCTTACAGCAATTCCGTTTCAGCACTGGCAAAATATAATTCATCAACCAAAGCCGCAGAAACGCAGCAATACGCTTATGATCTTGCCACAAAAAGATACCAGATCGGCATTCTTTCAACAATAGATTATATTACCATTCAAACAAATTTATATACCGCAAAAATTAACCAGGTATCAGCCAAATACGATTACATTTTTAAAATAAAAGTGCTGGAATTTTATAAAGGCCAGGGCGTTCAATTTTAAAGATGAATAATTAAACTTGTACATTATGAGCAAAAAATTAAAATGGATAATTGGCATATTAATAATACTAATTGTGCTGCTTGTTGTTTTAGCCAAAGCGGGTGTTTTGGGTAAAGATGAAGGCACAAAAGTTACTGCTGAAAAAGCAGTGATGCGTAATATTACAGAAATTGTAACGGCAACCGGAAAAGTTTTTCCTGAAGTGGAAGTAAAAATTACGCCAGATATTTCGGGGCAGATAGTTGAGCTGAATGTGCAGGAAGGAGATACCGTTCATCGCGGAGAAGTGCTTGCAAAAATTTATGCTGATATTTATTCTTCACAAAGAGACCAGGCTGCCGCTGTGGTTGCACAATCGCAGGCGCAGGTTTCAAATTCGCAGGCGCAAATGGGCGCTTTAAAAGCAACGTTAGATCAAACGCAGGCTGCTTACAACCGTCAAAAAACTTTGCTCGATCAAAAAGTAATTTCTCAATCAGAATTTGAAACGGCGCAGCAGGCTTATGAATCTGCAAAAGCAAATTATATAGCAGCACAAAGCGGCATTAAAGCAAATGAAGCAAGCGTAAAAAACGCAATGGCAGGTTTAACAAGTGCCAATAAAGATTTGCAAAAAGCAACGCTTACAGCACCAATGGATGGCGTAGTGAGTTTACTGAGTGTGAAAAAAGGTGAACGTGTTGCAGGTAACCAGTTTAATATTGGAACAGAAATTATGCGCATTGCAGATTTAAGCAGTATGGAAGTGCAGGTTGATGTTGGTGAAAACGATATTCCAAAAGTTAAGCTGGGCGATTCTGCAAATATTGAAATTGATGCATTTAATAACCGCAAGTTCAGAGGCGTGGTATATAAAATAGCCAACCCTGAAACATCGCTTACTGCATCAACATCTGCGTCTTCAACATCGGTTACAAACTACCAGGTTCATATACGCTTATTGCCTTCAACCTACCAGGATTTAATTGTAAAAGGCCAGCCTTTTCCGTTTCGCCCGAACATGACCGCAAGTGCCGATATTCAAACACAAACACATAACAATGTTTTATGTGTTCCTTTAAATGCGGTTACAACAAGAAGCGCTGCAGATGTTGAAAAAGCGGATAGCTCAAAAAATAAAAATCTTGCAAACAATAATGGCGGCGATAGTGATCTTGCTGAAGTTGTATTTACCGTTCAGCCAGATGGAAAAGTAAAAATGGTGCCTGTAAAAACTTCTATCCAGGATATGAATAATATTGAAATTACCAGCGGTTTAAAACCTAATGAACAGGTTGTAACCGGCCCTTACGATATTGTAAGTAAAAGCATGAAAAACGGCGACAAGGTAAAAATTGTGAGTAAAGATCAATTGATACAGGGCTTTGCTAAAAAATAGTTTGCATCACATCATCAATTAAAATAAAGTACAACCTCGCTTATTCACTATTAACTTTTGTTGAAAACTTCTGCTGTTTTCATCGCCGGAAAAATTTATAATTTTGCAGCCATGAATATGGATTATCAAAGCAAAATTAAAATAGCAATTCTCGATTTATATGAAGGCGTACCCAACCAGGGAATGCGCTGCCTTCAACAAATAATTAATGAATGGAGCGTAAAAAACAACAGGCTTGTTCAGTTAGATGTTTTTGACGTTCGCCGTAAGCTCGAAATTCCTGATCTTTCTTACGATGTTTTTATTTCAAGCGGCGGCCCCGGCTCACCCATCGATACGCAAGATCTCGAATGGGATAAAAAATATATGCAATGGATTTCAACCGTTGAAGATTTTAATACAGAATTTTCAAATTATCCTAAAAAACACGTTTTTTTTATCTGCCATAGTTTCCAGTTGGCTTGCAGGCATTTTCAGCTTGGTAAAGTTTGCAAACGCAACTCTACATCATTTGGAATATTTCCCGTTCACATGAGCGATGAAGGGCATGATGAAATTATTTTTAAAGGAATGAAAGATCCCTTTTACGCTGTTGACAGCCGCGATTACCAGGTGATAGAACTTAATAGCGACCTGATAAACCAGCTTGGCGTAAAAGTATTGGCTCTTGAAAAAGAACGCCCTCATGTTGCGCATCTTGAAAGAGCAATTATGGCAATTCGTTTCAACGATTATTTTATCGGCACACAATTTCATCCTGAAGCAGATCCCGTTGGAATGAGTGTTCATTTTAAAAGTGAAGAGAAAAAGAAAACTGTAATTGAAAATTATGGGGAACGCAAATGGAGAAGCATGATTGAACAACTAAATGATCCTGATAAAATTTTATGGACGTACAGCCACATCCTTCCAAACTTTTTAAATATTGCAATAGAAGAATTAGTTGAAGAATAATTAAACCCTGAAGGTTTTAAAAACCTTCAGGGTTTTTACCGTGAAACTCAAAACCACAAAAGGATATTCAGTCATTCATCAATGGCTTGCATCAAACAACATGCAGGCCTTTCGTTTTCAGCAGGAAACCTGGCAGCACATCCTCAATAATAAAAGCGGTTTGGTAAATGCGCCAACCGGTTGCGGAAAAACTTTTTCTGTTTTTTTAGCAAGCATTATTCAATTCATTAATAATAATCCAGATGCTTATCAAACCAAAAAAAATAATGGCTTGCAGCTTTTATGGATAACGCCTTTGCGTGCACTTGCAAAAGATATTGGCAGGGCAATGGAAGATGTAATTACTCAACTAAACATGCAATGGCAAATTGGTATTCGTAATGGTGATACAGATATAAACGAAAGGCAAAAACAAACACGCAACATGCCCGAAGTGTTGATTATTACACCGGAAAGTTTAATGTTATTGCTTGCTCAAAAAAATTATCCTGACTTTTTTAAATCACTAAAAATTATTGCCGTTGATGAATGGCATGAATTACTTGGCAGCAAACGCGGCGTTCAGGTTGAGTTAGCGATAAGCAGAATTTTGAATTTAAAGAAGTCAATAGTTAATCCTCAATCACCAATAGAAAAAAATAATCAACAATCAATCACCAATAATAAATCTGCAACAAAACAACTGTCAACTGTCAACCATCAACTGTCAACTTCTCTGTGGGGCATCAGCGCAACCATTGGAAATTTAGAAGAAGCAAAAGAAGTTTTGCTCAGCTCCCTTCTCCACTCGTGGAGAAAGTTTGGGGATGAGGGAGTGATTGTAAAAGCCAAAATGGATAAACGCATTGAAGTTTTATCTGTGCTGCCTGATGAAATTGAAAAATATCCATGGGCTGGCCATCTCGGAATTAAGCTTGCAGAAAAAGTTGTTCCTATTGTTGAGCAAAGCAACACAACGCTCATCTTCATCAATACCAGAAGCATGAGCGAATTGTGGTATCAAACTTTATTAAACATTGCGCCGCAATTTGCGGGCGCTATTGCATTGCATCATGGCAGCATTGAGCACGAATTAAGAATGTGGGTTGAAGAAGCGCTTCATGCACAAAAATTAAAAGCGGTTGTGTGCACAGCAAGTTTAGATCTTGGTGTTGATTTTCGCCCTGTTGATACGGTTATACAGGTTGGTTCGCCAAAAGGTGTTGCCCGTTTTTTACAGCGTGCCGGAAGAAGCGGTCATGCACCGGGCGATATTAGTAAAGTTTATTTTCTGCCCACACATTCATTAGAATTAGTTGAAGCGGCGGCATTAAAAACTGCAATTGATGAACAGATAATTGAAAGCAAGCAACCCATGCTTTTATGTTTTGATGTGCTGATGCAATATCTCTGCACGCTTGCAATTGGTGAAGGCTTTAAACAGGAAGAAATTTTTGAAGAAATAAAAAGCACGTTTTGTTTTCGTGACATTACAATTGATGAATGGAAAGAACTGTTGCAACAAATAACCGGCGGCGGAAGAGCTTTGGAAAATTATGATGAATACAAAAAAGTTGAGATTGATGAACAAGGTTTATATCGCATAAAAAATCGTCGTATTGCCATGCGGCATCGCATGCAGATTGGAACGATTGTTAGCGATGCCATGATGAAAGTAAAAATGATGAGCGGCGGTTATATCGGCATGATAGAAGAATGGTTTTTAAGCAGGCTTGAACCTGGTGATGCATTCACTTTTGCAGGCAAAAATTTAGAATTGGTAATGATAAAAGAGATGACGGCTTATGTAAAAAATTCATCCAAAAAAAAATCAATCATACCAAGCTGGATGGGCGGAAGAATGAGCTTAACAGCAAACCTCGGAATGATCTTACGCCGCACTTTTAATAAATCATTAAAGCCGGATTCACCTGAATTAAAAGCATTGCTGCCATTGTTTAAGCTGCAGCAACAATTATCACATATTCCGCAAAGCGATGAATTATTGATTGAACAAATTGAAGGCAAAGATGGTTTTCATTTGCTCGTTTATCCGTTTGAAGGAAGACAAATTCATGAAGCAATGAGTTCTATTCTTGCATATCGCATCAGCCAGATAACACCCATTACTTTTTCAATTGCAATGAACGATTATGGCTTTGAATTATTAAGCGATCAACCGGTTCCTGTTGATGATACCAACGTGCGTGAATTGTTTACAACTGATAATTTAATAACCGATATTCAGCGCAGCGTAAACTCCGTTGAAATGGCATCCAGAAAATTTCGTGATATTGCTGTTATCGGCGGATTGATTTTTACAGGTTATCCCGGCGAACCAAAAAAAGCAAAACACTTGCAGGCATCAGCATCTTTGCTTTTTAAAGTTTTTAGTGAGTACGATCCAAACAATATTTTGTTGCGGCAGGCTTATAATGAAGTATTTGAACAGCAAATGGAAGAAGTGCGTTTGCGTACAGCACTTGAAAGAATTCAGAACAACGATATTATTTTAAAATTTCCGCAACGTTTAACACCACTCTCCTTTCCTATTATTGTAGATGGATTAAGCCGTTATAATTTATCATCAGAAAAATTTGAAGACAGAATACGTAAAATGCAAAATCAATTAGAATAAAAAGTCAATAGTCAACAGTCCATTGTCAACAGAAAAATTTAATTAAGCGCAATGAAAAAATATATTATATCCATTCTAATAACATGTATAGGTTTAGTTACAAATGCGCAAACATCTTTAGCAAAAACATTGTTGTGGCAAATTACCGGCCCGGGAATTACTACTCCATCTTATTTGTATGGCACTATTCATTTAATGTGCCCGCAGGATATTATTGTAAGCACTGAGCTGCGTTCAAAATTTTATTCAACCAAACAATTGTTTCTTGAAATTGATATGGATGATCCATCTGTAATGGTAAAAACAATGACGCAGATGAACATGAAAAATGATACAACGCTCAGCCAGCTTTTATCAAAAAATCAATACGATTCTGTGGCTATTGATTTTAAAAAAATAACAGGCTTTTCAATTGAAATGATGCAGGCAATGAAACCTGAATTACTTGAAACGCTTATTTATCCTTCGCTGCTTGGATGCAATGGCGCCGAAGCGTGGGAACAAAAATTTATGCAGATGGCAAAAGCAAATAATATGGAAATTAAAGGTTTGGAACAAGTAGAAGATCAACTAAAAATATTTGATGAGATACCATACAAAACGCAGGCTGATGAATTTGCACAAACCGTTTTACATATTGACAGCGTTAAAAAAAGTTTTATTGATATGCAGAATTTGTATAAGCAAAAAGATTTAAATGCTTTAAATAATATGATGAATAATGAAGATGAACTTGCTGATTACAGCAACCTGCTTTTAACAAACCGCAACACAAAATGGATTCCTGAAATTATTGAACAGGCTACATTAAAACCAACTTTTTTTGCGGTAGGTGCAGCACATCTTGGCAATGCAAACGGCGTAATAAACCTGTTAAGAAAAAAAGGGTTTACGGTTAAGCCTGTTAATTATTAACTGCAATTATTTTTCAAGAATTTTAATTTCTATAACAAACTTTTTTATTTACTAACTACTCTAAATAATCAGGATAGTTTATGTGCGGCATGTTTGTTGAAATTTATTAAATGAAAAATTTTTATTATGAAAAAAATCTTATTTGCTGTAATGCTCGCTGCAAGTGCAATTGTTTTTAACAGTTGCGGACCTTCAAGATATACGGTTGTAGATCAACCGGCAGTTCCTGTTTATGCAAGGCCGGTTGCTCCCGGGCCGGAGTATGTTTGGGTTGATGGAGATTGGCGCTGGCAGGGTGGCAGATATGTTTATACAAACGGTTATTGGGTAAAACCAAGACCAAACCACGTTTGGGTTTCAGGTAACTGGCAACGTACAAACAAAGGTTATTATTGGAGAAGAGGCCACTGGAGATAATATTTTTAGCTGAAATAAAAGCTGTTTTAACAACAGCTTTTTTATTTCTTTAATTCAAGCACCATGCTTTGATGTGCATCAATTTTTATTGCAGACGATGTTTTGTATGAAGTATTATTTATAACATCAATTGCGTTTGTAAAACCTGCAGTGCGTTCTGCATAATCAGAAAAATTTATTGATTGTTCTGTTTTAGCTGTGTTAATAATGCACATTACCGTTTGCTTATCATCATACCTGAAATAAACATACAATCCATTTTCAGGAACATAATGCATAAATTTTCCTGTTTTTAATGCAGATGAATTTATTCTGAAATGTGCCAGCGTTTTTACAAAATTATACGCATCATTTTCCTGCTGCGTTCTTCCGCCTGCAGTAAATTTATTTATTGAGTCTGCTGCCCATCCGCCGGGAAAATCTTTTCTTACTTCAGCATCAGTAGGGTTTTTAAAATTCTTCATTAAAATTTCAGTGCCATAATATAATTGCGGAATGCCACGCTGTGTAAGCAACAATGTTATGCCTTGTTTATACTTGTTATAATCTTCACCAATAACAGAATAAAATCTGTCCTGGTCATGATTGTCTAATAAAATTTCGTTGCGCATCGGATCTTTATATAAAATATCCTGCACCAAAACATTGTATAAACGCATGATGCCGCTTGCCCATCCAAAATCTTGTGTAAGCGCTTCATGTGCGCCGCCTTCCCATTCAAAATCTATACAACCCTGCAAATTGCTTTTCCATTTTGCATCAATATTATTTTGCGTGTAATAAGCCTGTTCTGTTACGGATTGCATTGTGGTTTCCCCAAACACCGTTATGTGCGGATATTCTTTTAATAAAGCATGTATTGATGTTATTTAAAAAATTACGGTCGCTGTAAAAATAAGTGTCAACGCGCCAGCCATCAATTCCATATTCTTCAACCGCCCAAATTGCATACTGAATTAAATAATTTGCGATGAAAGGATTGCGCTGATTGAGGTCGGGCATAAACCGCGTAAACCATCCGCGTTCAGATATTTCATAATCTTTTTTTGATGCATATTCATCCACCAGCGGCTGATCTTTATACGTTGTATTGGTGTATGCAGGCCATTGATTAAAACAATCTTTTGAAGGCGGATCTGTAAATAAAAAATGTTGCGAACCAACATGATTATACACAGCATCCTGAATAATTTTTAAATGATGTGCATGTGCAGCATCAATCATTCTTTTATAAGCTGTATCGCCGCCAAAACGTTTATCAATTTTATATTGATTGGTGAATGCATAGCCATGATATGTGCTGCGCAAGGCGCCTCCTTCATTGGTTAAGCTCATATCATTTTCAACAACAGGCGTAAGCCATAATGCGGTTACGCCAAGATCATTAAAATAATCAAGATGATTGGTGATACCCTGCAAATCTCCGCCATGACGAAGAAATGGACTGTTGCGATCCGATAAGGTATCATGCATATCGCTGAACTTATCGTTAGATGGATCGCCGTTGCTAAAACGATCGGGCATGATAAGATAAATTAAATCTGCCGATGTAACACCTTGCGCATATAAACTGCCATTGCCTTGTCTTCGTGCTTTTAATTCATAATTTATTTCAGTGTTCCATCCGGGCTGAACAAACTTTATTTTACGCATGCCCGGTTTTGCGGTTTTATCAATTATCAAATCCAAAAAAATATAGTTAGGGTTTTCAACGCGTTCAATTTTTTTTAGTGTAATTCCATCAGCGACTTTTATTCCTGACGCAGGCATTTTTATCATCGGAATTTTATCTGCAATGTTTTTTGAATGAATCATCAACTGCAGGTTTGGATCTTTCATTCCAACCCACCAATGCGTTGGATAAATTTCAGGTTGCTGGGCAGATAATCTTAGCAAGCAAAAAGTAAAAAGTAAAAAGTAAAAAAGTTTTTTAATCACGATTTATTTTTTAGGATGATTTGAAATTAAAGTTTATACACTTCTTTCTTCTCTTATTTCTAACAACGCAGCTTCAGCGTCGTTAACCGTTTCATTTTTTCTTTCGCTTACAATGGCATAACAAATAATGCCTGCAAGAATCATCATCACACCACCGATCTGCACCGCAAACATGCGATCATTATTTAACCAGTGCTGCATGATCCATCCAAAAAATAAAGACGCAATAATTTCGGGCAACACAATAAAAAAATTAAATATGCCCATGTAAACGCCAATCTTATCTTCCGGCAAAGCACCGGCAAGCATGGCATACGGCATTGAAAGAATACTGCTCCATGCAATGCCAACGCCCGCCATGCAGATATATAATTCGTAAGGGCTTTTTACAAACCCAACACCAATCAATCCGGCAGCGCCGCATAACAAACAAATAGTATGTGTAAGTTTTCTTCCTAATTTTTTTGCAATGGATGGAATGATGAGCGCAAACAAAAAAGAAATGATGCTGTAAAAGGCAAGTGTAAGGCTACCGAAATTTGTGCCTTTAATATAATTTGGATCAGATGTACTTGTTGCATGAAAAATATTTCGTGCAACTGCCGTATTATAATAAAACCACATTAAAAATAAACCAGGCCACGTAAAAAATTGCACCAATGCAAGCTGCTTCATTTTTTTAGGCATGTGCATTATAGATTGATTTATTTCTTTTATGCCGCCGCCAAAACCTTTATTGCTTTCTTTTACTTTTTGTTTAAAGTTTAAATCGGCAGGCGGGTATTCTTTTGAAGTTAGAATGGTGTACATCACTGCTGTAAAAAAAATGGCTGCGCCGGTATAAAAAGAAAATTTTACTGATGAAGGAATGCTGCCGTTTACCGATCGCGTTGAAATATTAAATACGTGATCCATAATCCAGGGCAACGTATTCGCCACCGTGCCACCAACTCCAATTAAAAAACTTTGCATTGCAAAGCCCTTTGTACGCTGACTTTCCGGAAGTTTATCCGCAACAAAAGCTCTGAAAGGTTCCATCGCAATATTGCCTGAAGTATCGAGTATCCAAAGTAAACCGGCAGCCATCCAAAGTGAACCGCTGTTAGGCATAAGAAATAAACAAATTGTACTCAACAATGCGCCAACAAAAAAATAAGGTCTTCTTCTGCCCCACCACGGATGCCAGGTACGATCACTCATATAACCAATGATCGGCTGAACAATTAACCCGGTTAAAGGCGCTGCTAAAAATAAAAGCGGAATTTGGTCTGGTGATGCTTTTAAATATTCATAGATCGGGCCCATGTTAGCCCGCTGCAAATCCCAGCCAAACTGAATTCCAAAAAAGCCAAAGCTCATATTAAATATCTGGAAAAAATTAAGCTTTGGTTTTATGCCGGTTGAATTTGAAGCGGAAGCAGTTACAGACATATCAATTGTTTAAGTAACAAATATGTGTAAAAATTACATTACTATTTTTTCCTGAAGAAATATTTTTAACGATTGAAAAATTTCAGCCGAAGCTGTATAAAATTTCTATGGTGTAATTTTGTTTGTGCATGAAAACATTGAAAAAAATATTCAGGATAATTAAAAATTTTTTCTTCCCAAAAAAGAAATGTTGCCAATAGTTGGCTGAATTGATTTGAGCATGTAACATTGCAACTTTTAAGCCCATGTGGCGGAATTGGTAGACGCGCCAGACTCAAAATCTGGTTTTCGCAAGAAAGTGAAGGTTCGATTCCTTTCGTGGGCACTTTGAGTATCATCTTCAAAAAAAGGTCGCTGTTGCGGCCTTTTGAATTTTTCAGAGTTCAATCACATGTAACGTGAAGTTTATATTTTTCTATCTAAATGAACATATCCTCCATCCACATGAAAAAATTCGCCGGTAATTGAGCCGGACTTTGAAGATAATAAAAAGAGCGCAGTGTTTGCAATTTCATCAGGAGTTGTCATTCTTTTTTCTAAAGGAATTTTAGCATTAATATTATTCAGTGCTTCCTGCGGATTGGGCTGTTTGTTGATCCACCATTCATATTGCGGCGTAAAACATTCAGCCACAACGATGGCATTTACACGAATGCCGAAAGAAAAAAATTCATTTGCCCACTCAGTTGTTAATTCAAACCGAATGCCGTTTGCCGCTGCATATCCTGATGTGCCGCCCTGCCCGGTTTCAGCAACTTTTGAGCATATATTTACAATGCTGCCTTTTGTTTGTTTTAATGCATTTAATGATAAGCGCATCATCGAAAAATAATGAACAACATTTTTGTGCAACGAATCTGTAAAAGCTTCAATGCTTCCATTTTCAAGACTAACTCCGTCGTTTAAACCCGCGTTATTTACCAACCCGTTTATGTGTTTAAATTCGTTCAGCACTTTATTAACTGCATCTTCGCAAGCATTAAATTTTGTAAGATCAACAACGACTGCAAGAAATTTTTTATTCTCTCTTTTAAGCTCGTTAGAAAGCTTTAAAACCGCTTCTTCATTGCGATCAATAATACATGGAATGGCGTCTTCATCAGCAAGTTTTCTTACAATACTTTCACCAATGCCACTTGCTCCGCCGGTAACTATAATTACTTTATCTTTTAAATTTAAATCCATAAGCTGTAAACTTAACCTGCAATTCTAAAAGTAGGTTTTGGAAATCCTGGTTTAAAAGATGAAATGTTTTCTTCTGTTATCATGCAGTTATTATTATTTTCTATTTGATGTTTGGCATTATGTACAAGATCACTTAAAAATTCAGGTGTGGTTTGTATTCTTGCATTTATTAAAATTAATGCGGTTGCTGTTTTTTCTGGTTTAATTGTTTTTGATTTTTCTACAACTGCCGTGTAACTTATTTTAACATTATCATCAATTAAAAATTTTAAATGCCCAATTATTAAACCTGCATTTTGTATGCTATTATAAATTGCTTCTGCAAAATTTATTGCTTCTTGTTTAGCATTGTTGGCTGTTGCTATATATTTTCATTTCAGCATCCAGCCATGCAAGCATGGCTTCTCCTGTACCATAAATATCATAGTCAATATTTAATGAAGATGGATTGCTTTGCTGATGTATTTTTTGTATGATGTTTAACCATTGTTCGGTACTGTCACCATCAGTTCCGTTAATAAACATGATTTGTTTGTTTAAATAATTTTCTCGCAAAAATTGCTGAACAGCCTCGTGCATTTCTTTTGTTATCAAATCAATTTTCGAAACAACAATTATTTCCGCTTCTTCTAATTGTTTTGTGTAGATGTATTTTACTTCATCATTAAACAACTGCTTATTTTCAATATAAAGCATCTGCAATAAACGCACATCTGCAAATGTTGAAACTGTTACCGAAATATTTTTTCTGAATTGTAATAATGGCTTCATTACAGTTGCAACAATATCGGTGCAGGAACCAACCGATTCTGCAAAAATTATATCAGGATCATTTGTTTGAATGAGTGATTGAATATTTTCATCCAGCGAATGATAGTTGCAGCAAAAGCAACCATTAATAACCTGCCGGTTGGGAATTGAATTGCTTTTAAAATAACCTGTATCAACCAATTTAATTCCCTGGTCGTTGGTTATAACACTAACTTTAAAATTATCAGCCAACAATATTTTACATGCAGTTTGAATAGCTGTTGTTTTTCCGCTTCCTAAAAACCCGCTCACTAAGTTTATTTGCATGTTAAGTCAAAATTTAAAAGTAAAAAGTAAAAACATTGCAACTATGGTTTGATGCGTTTTTGAATTTTGAATTTTTACTTTTGACTTTCATCATAACAACAACAATCATCTTTACAAATGACTGTTGTTATTTGTACAGGATAACCTAAAATAATTTCTTCAGGAAGCGCTGCTCTCACATCATCAATAATAACATCAAACTCGAAATCATCATCCGCTTCACTGTCGTCTTTAAATAAATAAACCTTCTTTTTATTGCCCGCTGTTAATCCTTCTAACTGTTGTTGAAGCATTGGTAAAATACCTGATGAACCATGCAAATAATTTACAGGTGTTGATTGCATGGTATCTTCCAGTACATCACCTTTGCCATTACGCATAATGTATCGCAAAGCAACCACTATATCTTTATCTACACATAATTTATCCATTTACACTTCTTTATTTCCAACAACAATTTTTTCAATATCCATCTTTCCATACACCACTTTTACTGAAGGTTTGCCTGCTTTAAAACTTACAGTTCCAAAGCCCGTTGCTGTTGAAAGAAAAGATGTAAAATCTCCTACCTGCGAATTAATATATAAAGTTTTATCTACGGCATCATAACGCAAGCCGGTAAGGCCTGCAACATTCCATAACTGCTCATTGCACGTGCATACCAATGACCGCATTCATATTCGTTGAAAGGATTTCGTATGCGACCATCATAACGATTGCGGCAAAGCCTTACAATATCCAAACCTTGTTGCACATGACCCATTTCCATAAGATGCGATGCAACCTGGTATTCAATGCCCGTCCATACTTCATCGCTATAAACAAATGGTAATGATAGCTTGCCGCCTTTTGGCCATGTGCACAATAATAATCCGCCTTCATTATCTAAAGCATAAGCCGGGCGTTGCGGATTAGCATGTTCTTTCAGCGATTTTTTAAGATTATATTTATGAACGGCAAGCAAATGACTGCTTACTTTTTTATCATCAACAAAAGATGGAAGTGCACACATGCTGCCGATCCATGCGCCTAAAATTCCATCGCTTAAACAACCTTTTCCATATTGATATTTTGGACCTTCTTCTTTTAATATTTCAATGGCTTCGGGTGAATAATCACCGCCAAAAGATTTTGCTGTTGCAGGATTCTGCGCTTTCAGATCTTTATATTCAATATCCTGGAAGAAATATTCACCATCAAAAAGATTTGTTTCAAGATAAGCTTTGCCTTTGTTATATAAATCCTGGTATTTACTTACATCTTTATTTAAATATTTTCCCATTAAAATTGTTGCCGTTAATGCACCTAAATAAAAAGATGTGATCATACCATCCGGACCCCAAAATTCAATATCATACGTATTATGATGCGGTTCTTCCACCACGCCTTTGCCACGCGGATCCCATGTATCAATACAATAATTCATACTGGTTACAACAACAGGATAAATTTTTTTCAACCAATCATTATCGCCGCTGATGCGCCATTCCCTGTACACCTTCATAATACCACCAAGCTGACCATCAGATGCTGCATAAAAATCATGTTTTAATGGGCTGATAGGCATGTTTGCTCTGAAACCCTGGTGACCTGCTTTATTTTGATTCTCGCAAAACTCTGTATTGCGTAATGTTTTTTCTAACGATGGAAAAAGATGTGGCATCGCTTGTGCATAATTCCATACATGCGTACACGAACCATGACAACAGCCGCCGTCATCACCGCAGCCTTCCCAGCTCCAAAGCCTGCCATCATATTGCCGCAAAACAGTTGGAGATTTAAGTATGGTAAGATTTGCCGCAACAGCTTCAATCACTTCCGGCGGCAATGTGCTTGCATAAAAAGCATCTGAAAATAATTTTGTTTTTGCATGTAGATCATCATAATTATTTCTCCAGTAATCAGCAACTTCTTCCACGTTTGCAAAGCGGCTGCTGTACCACGGTTTATAATTTGCCGAAGGATTTTTCTTTGCCATTTGTAACGCCTAAATCTTCGGGTGCTGTGCAACAACCATCTTCAGGTTTGCAATCATTTTTTTCAACTACTTCACCAATATGCAAATTGCTTTCAGGAACATACCATGCCATCATTAACCTGATTGTTTTTGAAGCACCTGCAGCTAAAGTAAAAGGAACAAAAAGCGAAGCACCGGGCGCATCTTTTTCAACAGGCGCGGTGGCTCTTGTTTTTACATCGTGCACCGTATTCCATGCCATCGTAATTGGATCCCACCATCCTCCGCGAAACCAGCAATGATCAACAATTGTATTATCATCATTTGTAAAAACAGCAAAGCTGGCTTCCGTTTCCGGCTTATCTTTTAATGGCTGCTGCATCAATACAAAACCATTTTTTGTTGCTGTTATTTTATTAACCGCGCCATCAGTATTCAGCTAAAAAATTTTTTGTGTTGAAAGAAAAAATAGCTTCAATTGTTTTTGTTGTTTTATTTGTAAACGTATATTCAATTGCACCGGCAGGAAGGCTGCTGTTATCTTCATCTGTTGGAATAAAAGAACTCCAGCCTTTGATCGAAATTTCCAACGGAATATCATTATCCTGTAACTGAACGGTTGCGAAAGGAAAATGTGTTTTAAATTCTGCATTCTGAAAACGCGGCAAACCATACGTAGTGCCTGCAGCACCATTGCCAGTACCACGCTGACCAAACATTTTCCAATCGGGCACCGGACCTTCCAACACTTTTACGCCATTCTTTAATCCTTTAATTGCAATTGCAGAAAACAGAGACGGCTCATTAAAAATTTCAGGTTTATTGCGAATGCTCATGTGCGAAATAGCGCCTGTGCCTTCGAGGCAAAACATGCCTGCACCTAAACCACCAATCGGAAATGCAACACGATTAAGATATTCACCGTGTAAGGTGCATTATATTTTCTTCCTGTTGAATGAATGTTTTGTTGCGTATTATTTTTTGCATCGCTATTATCTGCAGCGTTTCCTGCTTTTAATATGTTTGGACTTACTGCTATACCTGCGCCACCAAGTGCAACCGATTTTAAAAACGAACGTCGTTTTTGAAGTTTATCCATATTAAATTATTTAACGTGAGCTATAATTTATATGACTCAAATCAAGTCAGCAGATTCCCGCATTCGCGGGAAAGACGTGCAAGAACCTGGTTCCATTCTAACATTATACAAGATTAAAGTAAAACACAACCACGTCGTCGTCATGCCCAACTTGATTGGGCATCTGAACATGAAAATTCAACAAAAATCATTCCAATTAATTATACAAAACAACTAAACATTTACTACTTCTTTCTTATTATGCGCAGCAACATTGCTTTCAATATAATCTCCCAACTCAAGATATTTTTTATACCGATGTTTATACAATTCAACTTTACTTTTATCAGGATAATATTCAACATCAAAACCCTGCCCCATTGCTCGCATAGCATCTTCAACTTTATTATAAATACCCGCAGCAGTTGCAGCAAACATTGCAGCACCTAATGCACATGTTTGTTCTGATTTATTTATTTTGATGGGCATGTTCATTACATCAGCCATCATCTGCATAATGAACGGAGATTTTTTTGCAACGCCGCCAATACCAATCAAACCTTTAACCGGAATATTTTGATTAGTGAAACATTCAACAATTGCTTTTGCACCAAAGCATGTTGCTTCAGCCAATGAGCGAAATATTTTTACAGCATCACTTCCTAAATCTAAACCTGTAATGGCACTTTTTAAATAAGCATTTGCATTCGGTGTGCGTCGACCATTGAACCAATCCATACTTAGTTCATCTTGTTCGTGCAAAGGCGTTGCAGCGGCTTGCTTGTTTAATTCAGGAATAATTTTATCTGCGATTAATTTAATAATTTCTTTATCAACAAAACCACGAGCAATGTTTTCTAATGGCCACGCCAATAAATTTTTAAACCATGCATACACATCACCAAATGCAGATTGACCTGCTTCCATACCAATCATATTTGGAATAACAGAACCATTCACCATTCCGCAAATGCCCTCCACATATTTACCCTGCATATCTTCAACAGGCGCAACTAACATATCACATGTTGATGTACCCATCACTTTGCTTAAATAGTATGGTTCAATTTGTCCGCCAACAGCGCCCATGTGCGCATCCATCGCACCAATGCCAACAATAACATTGGTTGATAAACCCAATGTAGAAGCCCATTCTTTCGATAAATTTCCAGCAGCTTTATCTGCAGTATAAGTTGTTGATGGCAACTTTGAAACATAACCTGCTAACAAAGTATCTAATGATGTAAAAAAAATTTCAGGCGGAAAACCATTCCATTCTTCTGCCCACAAACCTTTATGGCCAGCAGTGCAAACACCGCGTTTCATTTCATTAATATGTTTGCCACCAGTTAATAAAAATGGCATCCAGTCTGCATGTTCAACCCAACTGTAACAAGCTTCTTTTACTTTTTTATTTACACGAAGCACATGCAACAATTTGCTCCAATACCATTCAGATGAATAAACACCGCCAACATATTTTAAATAATTTACCTGAAATTTTCTTGCGTGATTATTTATTTCTGCAGCTTCCTGTGCCGATGAATGGTCTTTCCATAAAATAAACATAGCATCAGGATCATCAGCAAAATTTTCATGCAATGCTAACGGCATTCCTGTTTCATCAACTGCAACCGGCGAAGAACCCGTTGTATCAATAGAAATTGCTTTGATATTGTTGCGTACATCATCACCAACTTTTTGCAAACAAGCTTTTATTGTGTGTTGTAAACCTTCAATATAATCTAACGGATGCTGGCGAAATTGATTTGTTTCTGCATTGCAAAACAATTGTTGCTTCCATCTTGGGTATTCGAATGTTGATGAAGCAACTTCATGTCCATTGCCTGCATTAACAATGATTGCTCTTACAGAATCAGTTCCATAATCAACACCGATTACATAAGCTTCATTCATTTATATCACTTTAATAACAAATAAAAATTTTATCAAACGAAAAACAATTTTTCAACAAAAATTAAAAATCCATTTATTAACCGCTTTTACAAGCATCATCTTAGCCATAAAAATTTATTTGCGCTTGCTGTTATTTTAAATTGTATGGTAGCAGCATTGTTCAACTGTGTTTTTCAATATGATAATTATTTTAATCCTTTCATGCCGTTATTCTGTATCCTTTAAATCCATAATATAATATGAATAGAAATAACGGTATCGGTACAAGAAAGCCTGTTGACATACCATATTTATCAGCTACTGCTCCCATTAAAGGCGGAAACACTGCACCTCCGGCAACCGCCATCACCAGAAAAGAGGAGGCTTCTTTGGTATTCTTTCCGAGTGATTTAATAGCCAGCGCAAAAATGGTAGGAAACATAATCGACATAAAAAAGAAAACGCCGTAAAGGGCAATCAGCGAAACCCAACCAAATTCAAGCGACACTATGGGCAATAGAATGCAAATTATAAGTGAATAAAGAGCGAGCATTTTTGTGGGTTTGAAATACCGCATCAAAGCGCTGCCCGAAAAACGTCCCAGCATAAATAATAAAAATCCAAGCGATAAAAAATAGGGTGCGTATTGTACATCAAAACGCGGATGCATGTCGCGGTCGGTAACAAAATTTATCAGGTAACTAAATACACCGGTTTGTGCAGCCACGTAACATGCCTGTGCCACAAAACCAAGTTTGAAATGCTTGTTCTTCCACAATGGTTTTGGCGATATATATCCCGGATCATCAACACTGGCTACCATACCGGATTCTGAAATTTGTGTTACGCCGTGCGCTGCAATTTCATCTGCCTCAGTTATCTCAGGCAGTTTGATACGCATAAAAATAAATGCAATCGTTAAAACAACAAGCCCGATTATAGCAAAAGGCAAAATAATTGAAACCATTTTTTGGCCTTCAACATGGCTTTGGTTGCCATAAATATATAAGGCGATTAATGGACCGAGCATCCATGCCAGTCCATTAAAAGACTGGGAAAAATTTATTCGTCGTTCTGCTGTTTCAGGAGGACCCAACTTTGTTGTATATGGATTGGCGGCTGTTTCCAGTGTTGCTAATCCTGCACCAACAATCAGCAGGCAAACCAGGAATAAAATAAATGATTGAAGCGAGGCAGTTCCTGCAGCAATCAAAGCACCGGCAGCAAATAAAGAAAGTCCGAAAATGATTCCTTTTTTATATCCATATTTTTTCATGAACATACCTGCAGGGATTGCCATTCCGAAATAAGCGCCATACAAAGAGAACTGAATAAAGCTTGATTGCCATTTTTGCAAATGCAGCATCATCTGAAAATTTTTATCCAGCGTATCAAGCATGCCATGCGCAATTCCCCATAAAAAAAATAATGCGCTGATTGCGGCAAACGGGCCAAGATAATTAATACCGTCTTTTACAAAGAGTGATGGTCTTTTATTTTTCATTTGGCAATAAATTTTATTTATACAATGCACCATAATTATTGCAGGCACGATAATCTGCGCCTTCTAATTCAGAACCAAATGCATTCCATGCAGAAGGCCTGAATATTCTTTCTTCTTCAACATTATGCATGTTAACAGGAATGCGTAACATTGAAGCCAATGTTATTAATTTATCACCGATATGACCGTAACTTATTGCACCATGATTAGAACCCCAATGCAGCATCACATTATACACATCTGTAAAAGCACCTTTGCCTGTTATGCGTGGCACAAACCATGTTGTTGGCCAGGTAATATCGGTGCGTTTATCTAAAGTGTCGTGAACATTTTGCGGAAGATCGATTGTTTCGCCTTCGGCAATTTGCAATACAGGGCCAAGACCTCTTACCAAATTAATGCGGCACATGGTAACAGGCATTCCACCTTTTGTTACAAATTTTGATGAATAACCGCCGCCTCTGAAATAACCTTTATTGCCAGGATACCATGTTGTTGCTTTTAAGCATTCATCTACTTCACTTTCTTCAATTTCCCAGAAAGGTTTCATTACAGGTTTTCCATCTTTTTGTTGCTGGCCGGTTCCATCTAAAGTTGCAGAGCCGGAATTGATAAGATGGATGAAACCCTTTGCCGCTGCGGCTTCCGGCTTCCATCCGGTAACACGTTCAACAGCATCGGGGCTCCAGTAAGTTCTTACATCAGCAAAGATTTGTGCTGTGTTTGTAAGAAGATATCCAAACAACATGCTAACGCCATTAAAGCAATCATTTTCTGTGGCAATCATGTATGGCGCACGAATGCCATTCCAGTCGAAAGATGAATTTAAAATCGCTTCAGAAAAATCACCGTTCGGTAAAAAATCTGTCCATTGACGCTGCCCCTGAAAGCCGGCAACAATAGCATTATGACCAAATGCTTCTTCACCAAAACCTTTATCTTTAAGATGTGAATTGCCAACCATCAAATCACGCATAATCAACGTCATCTTTACCACAAATTCCCAGTCTTTATCTTTTTGTTCTCTTGATGATTTTTTGTTTGAATCATTCGCAAGATCATCGCCTTCTTTACAATTTTTCTTTACCCATTCTAATGCTTTTTTAAATTCATCTTCATCATAAATTTTCTTTTCAATGCGACGCAATACTTCAGATGAATCAACATACTCATTGCGCATACCGAGGTATTCTCTGAAAAAATCAGGATTAACCATTGAGCCTGCAATGCCCATCGAAACTGAACCAATTGCGAGATAAGATTTACCACGCATAATGGCAACCGCCAAACCAGCCTGCGCAAAATTTAATAAGCGTTCTTTTACATCTTCCGGAATTGTTTCATCACCTAAATCCTGCACATCTCTTCCATAAATTCCAAATGCCGGCAAACCAAACTGATTATGCGCTGCAAGTGTTGCTGCGAGATAAACAGCACCCGGTCTTTCTGTTCCATTAAAACCCCAAATTGCTTTTGGCAACAAAGCATTCATATCCATTGTTTCACTTCCATAACACCAGCAAGGCGTAACAGACAATGAAACACCAACATTATTATTCTCGAATTTTTTTGCGCATTGCGCTGCTTCATAAACGCCGCCAATACATGTATCCGCAATCACACACTCAACCGGCGAACCATCAGGATAACGCAATTCTTTTTCATATAAAGCAGCAACGTTTTGCGCCATCTTCATTGTAGTTTCTTCTAACGATTCACGAATGCCACCTAATCGCCCATCAATAATCGGACGAATGCCAATCTTTGGATAATCTGTTTTATTCATAATTGTAGGATGTTAGATGTAAGAAGTAAGATGTTAGATGATAATACATTTCACATTTCACTGCTCACCTTTTGCTATTTAAAAATGCTGTTTGTACTTCATTTAAAGAAACGCCTAATAATTTTTGGCTGATTGCGTCAAGTGATTTTTCATTACCTGTAAAATGATATACAGATTGTTTATGTGCAATTGATTGATTTGGTTTTAAAAAAGCAGCCGGCGATACACTTTCAATTTCGTAGAAAGGACCCATTTGCGAACCATCAGCCAAAGGCCCATCGTTATATGCATTTACTGCATCACCGGAGAAAGTTGGTTTTGTTGTATTCCATTCCTGATTTAAATATTTTGCCGATGCATCTGGTTCAAACATTGCAATAGTTAGCACTTTATTTTGCGGATCATAACTGCCAATAACAGGCTTTGCAAACTTTGGATTTATGCCCAATTTGCCGCGGCTTTTACCATCAGCTTTAAACAATAATTTATTATCATCATGCTTTAACCTGTCTGGCGGAATTTGACCAAAATAATCTGTGGTGGCAACATTTTTAAAATCTACACCTGCAGCATTTTTATAAGGCACAACAATTACGGTTGCAGGCGTATTTTTCATCATGTCTAAAATCCAGATACAAGGCATGCCGGTTGCTTCTGTCCACGCATCTTTTCCTGTGTTGGTTAACGTATTTATTGTTTGATAACCTACAACTTTTACACTTGAGTCTAAACTTAAACCTGTGTTTTTACTTATGTCGTTGTTATTTAAAATATCAATGGTTCTTGTTACAGATAATTGCAGTTGTGTGTTATGATAATTGGTTAACTGCATATCTTTTTGCATGGTTACGGAATTATTTGTTTGTGCAGTTACTTTCCATGCTTCTGTATCAAAAGGTGCAGGGGTTTTCCAGTGATTAAATACCATTGAATCGCCGGGTTTAAAAAACAAAGAAAAGCGGCCGCCTTCCGGGCCAAGCCACAAACGGTTTTCACCGCCATACGCATTCATGTGTGCATCAACAGCGCCGCTGAATGCTTTATAATTTACCCAACCAAAACTAAAACCGTCATCACCATTGGCAGTTGAAGTAAAAACTTTTGCCTGATATTTTGGTGATACTATTATTTGCGCATCGTTATTATTTGTTTTTAAAACAATCACGCTGTCGTGCTGCTTTAAAAAATTCAAATCATAACCAAAAGTTCCTTTTTGATAACTTGTTGTATCTGTTTTTTCTGAGCTTTGTTTTGTTTCGGTTGAATTTTTACAGGAAGATATCATTATAATAAATATAAAAGTTGAAGTAATCGTTATGGTTTTAGTTATACACCCTGAATAATTTTTCATTGAAGAAAATATGTTTTTTGAAAAAATAAATGAAGAATGTTTTTGGCTCATACACATAGTTTTAATCGTTTAAGCATTGATCAAAAAAAAATTTTATGAATGATTGTTTCCGCAGCTTTCGCGTATAATAAGTTTTGCTTCTACAGTTATGTTTGCAAATTGTTTGGGTTTATGATGCAGCCTGTTAATAACAAGTTTTACCGCTTCTTTACCAATATCTGTTAATGACTGGCTTACATACGCAACAGGTGAATAAAAAAAATCGAATGCATCACTTTCATCAAAAGAAATAATGGCCAGTTCGTCAGGTACTTTAATGCCAAGTTTATTTATTTCTTTTAAACCTGCAACGGCCAATGAATTGGTTGCAAAAAACAATGCATCAATTTGCAGCGGCTGCAACAAAGTTTTTAATTTATCAGCAACATTTTTTTCAATATTTTGATAACTTGCTTCAACCAGCCAGTCTTTTTTAAAACGTATATTTTTTTCTTTTAAAGCCGCTTTATAACCCTGGATTCTATCCTGCATGTGCGATTGAGAAGTATCATACGCAAGCATCGCAATTTTCTTACGTTTATTTTTTAATAATTGCTTTACAGCTTTATTTGCTGCATTAAAATTATTGATGTGCACGCAATCAACTTTTATCCCGGGAAAAAACCGGTCAATTAAAACAACCGGCACTCTTTTAATAATATTTTTTATCTGGTTTTCTGTATCTGCCGCAGCCGCAATAATAAAAGCATCTACCAACCTTGTAGAAAATACATCAATAAGATCGAGTTGCTTATCAGCATTTTCATCGCTGCTGCCAAAGATTACTACATAGCCATACTTTTTTGCTTCATCTTCTATTATTCTTGCTATGCTTGAAAAAAAAGGGTTAGAAATATCAGCTACTATTAAACCAATTGTTTTTGTTATGCCCATTTTAAGGCTTTTGGCAATAAGGTTTGGCTGATAGTTTAACTCAGCCGCGGCCTTTTTTATTTTTTTTGCCATATCTGCGCCAACTCTTGCTTCTTTTTCTTTACCGTTTAAAACATAAGAAACAAGTGCTGCCGATACGCCAACCTGTTGTGCAACATCTTTAAGCGCAATTTTTTTTTCCACTAATTTGATTATCTTTTTCTAATGATGAGTGCTATTGTTACTTATTAGTTTTTGCTCGTTATGTTGAGAAACGAGACATCTCTATAATTTCATACTTTAAAATTCAGCAAAGATTTCTCCTATCGTCGAAATAACGTTTGAAGCGAATTACTATATCAATACAACTTAATAACACACAGCATGTTTAATTAATCTTCTACATTTAATACGGAAACAATTTATAATTGATTCGCTATTTCTTCCGGTTTTAAATTCCATGATATTATTTTTTTCAGCTTGTTGTTTTTATCATACTCTGCAACAAATGGAAAACGCTGAATGTTATAATATTTTTGAACGATAAACGTGTAACCTTCTGAACCAATTTTTATATTATGATGCTGAGATAATTTATATTCATCATCAAAGGCTTTTACATCTTTTATATCTACATAAGAAATCATAACAACCTGGTAGTTTTGTAATTTATTTGCACGCTTTAAAAAAGCTTCTGTAAAGTGTTTACAATGATCGCATGTTGGCGAAAAATAAATTAATATAACAGGCTTATCTTTTTTTAGTTGCTGATAGGTAAACCCTTCTCCGTTTACTAATCTTATTTTAAATGGCGCAATACCGGTATTGATATTGTTTTGAGCAGCAGCATTGATACATAAAAAACAAACAGCAGATAGAATTACAAAGTTTTTAATCACAATCAATATTTAAAAAAATTTATTTGTAAACTTACAAGTTATTAAAAATGATTAAAGAGAATTTATTATTAAGATATTTTTAATGATCTGCATATTCTAAAAACCTGCGCCATTATTTTAAGCATAAGAAATTTTTAAATTGGTTTTAAGCGTTATCATTTTGATGCTGATCATAATTTAATTTACTTCTAAATGGTCTTTATCAGGCAATGGCGGAAACGGATTATGCGGCTCTGTTTGATACCAGAAAACAGTTGTTGCAATGTCATCCTGCAAAGGAAGATAACGGCCGCCATCTCTCCAACCCAATGCCTGTATGGTTACTTTTAAATTTTTATCAAATCTTATAGGGTCTTTTATGTGCCAGCGATATAATCCGAAACGCTGAGCAATTTGATAATGACCATCGCCCCTGATAACCTGCGGCAAACCTGTGTATGGGTTTGAAAATTCTGTATAATTTGATTCTTCAATACCGGCATCATTTTTTTTACGGGTATCAAAATCATAAGCGCCGCAGAAATAATCTTCAGTGCCTGTGCCATTAATGGTTGGATAATCTTTATCATCATCAATATAAAATTTAATTTCTCCTTCGCCCCACCAGCCATTGTTATGTGCACCATAAGCCATGTATGTGCCAACGTACTGGCCTTTGCCAATTATACTATCAACCAGCACATAATTTTGTTTGTAAGGCAATGGATTGGTGCGCCTGAATTGTGCATGAAAATAAGCCGCGTCTTTTGGAACATCGGTTAATGTATAATCAACCTGGTAATATAAAACCATGTCTTCATCGCTTATATTTTCCATGGTAATTCTGCATTTTTTTCTAAAAGGCATAGGCCAGTAACAATTAAAACCGCTGCCGGGGTTTGCACATATAGCTAACGAATTTATTTGCGCAAATTTTCCCCATCCCTGCCCAAAAAAATCACCCACAGGCACTTCAACAGAAGGTGTGTTTTCATCATCCCAATAAAACCGGATTATTGAAAAACGCCAGTTACCCGTTGGCGTCATCCAAATATGTTGAATGGCACCGGCACCATTAATTTCTGCAACGTTAAAAGTTGTATGCGCTTTTATAACTACGCTTGGGCTAATCTTCCAGCCTTTACCTAAATCTCTTGCAGCGTTTTGGCCGGTGCCTGTTGTAGCCATGCCGCCTTTACTTTTTTCGCCGGTAAAATTTTCGGGACTAATAGATCTTGATTTAGCATCAGACAGCAAATAAATATTACTGATGTCTGTATTAATGCCGTTGAACGATTGTGCAAATGTGCCAACAGATATAAAACTTATGAAAGCAATCAATAATGTTTTTTTTATGTGCATATTTTTTATTTTATGAAGTTGATTAATTGCAAATTAAAAGCAGGTTGTTGTTTATTATAAGCTTAAAAATCTATCGCAGTTATACAGCAAACCTATTTTTGAACCTGTAATTGTAATAATATTTTTTGTTATGGGCTGATGCCTGCTTGCGCAGACATCAACACCATAAACTTGAGACAAAAACCACCGATTGCAAAATTTTTAATATCCAGCATTTTGTTTATATGCGCCAAACGAATAATTCATTTGAGGTTTGATTTAATCGTTTAAGCAAGCAGTTCCAAAAAAAGAATTCGGCTGAATTCTGGCTCAAATATAAACGTTTAATCGTTTAAGCAAATTTTTTTTGAAATATTTTTTTCAATGCCCGGGCTTTCCCTGAATATGCTTTATTGAAACAAAATCAAACTTGCTTATTATTTTGTTTCGCCATTATTTTATACAAAATTTTAAGATGGAAATTTTAGGCATTGGATCCCGTATTAAACACCCAACTTATGGTAATGGAGTAATTATAAGACTGCATAAAAAAATTTATGATGTGTGCTTTATTGAGTCAGGAATAAAACCTGTTTCAAAAGATTTTCAGGTAGAAATAATTGAAAAAATTGAACCTGAATATAATGTAAGTTTCAGCGAAGCTGAAGATGCACTTATAAAAATATTAAGAACATGGAGCGATGTAACGGAGATTGTTTCGCTTGGCGATAAATGGAAAAATGGCTTGATGATATTAAAACCTGGTGATGTAGCACTGAAAGAAAAAGAAGTGCCTGTTGAAGTTTTTTTTCATAAAATAGTTATGCTGCGCGACAGGCTGCGGGTAATGGAACAACGCATTAATGCACATAAATTACTTTCTGACGAAGACAAAATTGATCTGCAGCAATACATAACACGTATCTACGGCAGTCTTACAACATTTAATGTGTTGTTCAAACACCAGTCAGACCAGTTTATTGGTGAAAAAACTTAGGCGCATTGTTATAAAATTTTTTCAAGCTTTTTACTGGTATAATTTAATGCAGCCACCGGCGATTCAAACAATTTTGGCTTCTCATCTTCATCTTTAATTATTTTGCCTTCATCAGCATTTTCTACAGGTTCATTAAAAAAATACGAAGCGGTAAAATATTCTGTAGGGATAATGTTAGGGTTTGATCTGTCAACATGAAATTGATCAACTTTTATCCAAATATTTTTATTATTAATGATCTGATGTTCTGTCATAAATTTTAATATTAAATTGAAGCCATTATTATTTTGTAAAGTTATACCAGCTAAAATAAGTTTTAATGAAATGCTGGATCTTATCTTAATGAAGTAATTGCAAACGCATAGCCACAATTTTTATAAGCAGTTTATAATATCATCATCATTATCCAAAAATTATTAAATGAGTACATCAAAACTTAACCGTTCACTTGGTTTACGACTCGTAATTGTTATTGTGATAGGAAATATTATTGGCTCTGGTGTTTACAAAAAAGTTGCACCTATGACGGCGGAACTGCATTCATCCGGCTGGGTATTAATTTGCTGGGCACTTGCAGGCATTATAAGTTTGTTTGGTGCATTGTGCAATGCAGAAGTTGCCGGATTATTGGCTGATACCGGTGGCGAATACGTTTACTATCAAAAAATATATAATAAATTTTTTGCCTTTTTATTTGGATGGTCGCTGTTTACTGTTATTCAAACAGCAGCAATTTCTGCGCTGGCTTATGTGTTTGCCGAATCATTAAACAGCGTTGTTCATTTTCCGCAATTATTACCATCACTGGCAAATGCAAGCATAGGCGGCGTATTTTTTCCGTTTGCTGATTTAAGCGTAAAACTTATTGCAATCATTCTTATCATCATTCTAACATGGATAAATACAAATGGAATTAAAACCGGCGCCGGTGTAAGCATGGCAATTTTAATACTTGTATTTGCAAGCATATTTATAATTATAGCATTTGGATTAACGAGTAAAGTTGCAGATGTAAGCCGCATACAAATGCAAACAACCAACAATTCTCCGGTTACAATAAGCGCAATTTTTACGGCGATGCTTGCCGCATTTTGGGGTTACCAGGGCTGGGCAGCAGTGGGCTATGTTGGTGGCGAAATTAAAAATGCAAAACAAAATCTTCCAAAAGGCATTGCTATTGGAATATTCACCATTATTGCTTTGTATCTTTTAGTAAACACAACTTATCTTTCTTTATTGCCCGCTGCGCAATTAGAAGAAATTTATACTGCAGGAAATAAAATTGCTGCCATTGAAGCTGTAAAAAGTTTTTGGGGAAACAATGGTGCATTATTCATTTCAGTTTTAATTCTTGTTACAACATTAGGTTGCTGCAATGCAACCATACTGGCAAGTTGCCGCCCTTATTTTGCAATGGCAACTGAAGGATTATTTTTTAAAAAAGTTGCCAAACTAAACAATAAACAGGCGCCTTCAAACTCATTATTATATCAATGTGTATGGGCTTGCATACTTGTGCTTTCGGGCACATTCGACCAGCTTACAGATATGATAATTTTTGCTGTATTTATTTATTACGGCGCCACAACATTAGGCGTTTTTATCTTGCGCAAAAAAATGCCTGATGCACCAAGACCGTATAAAGTTTGGGGTTATCCAATCGTTCCCGCAATTGTGGTTATCTTTTGCATCATCTTAGTTATAAACACCATTTTCAACCGCCCGCGGGAAGCTGCAATTGGCGTTGCACTTATGCTAACGGGCGTTCCCATGTACTGGTGGTTTACAAGAAAAAAAAATTTAAACAGTTAATTTAATTGTTTTATAAAATGATAAAAAACCGCATGGCATTTAATTTGCGCCTTTTTTACAAAATTTAATTATGCCATACTTTAAAAGCAAAACCTCAAACGAAGAACTTGAAATATTTTACGAAGATTTAGGTAACAATAATCCAATCATATTTATAAGCGGCTGGCCGCTTACGCATCAAATGTGGGAATATCAATTAACACCTTTGCGTGAATTAGGATTTCGCTGCATTGCATACGATCGCCGCGGTTTTGGAAAATCAGATCAATCTTTAAAAAATTATAGTTATGATGATCTGGCTGAAGATCTGAAAAATTTAATTGATGAAATTGATGCAGATAATATTACGCTTGTTGGTTTTTCAATGGGCGGCGGAGAAGTGGTTAGATATTGCAGCAAATATAATTGTGAAAAGATCAGCAGAATTGTTTTAATAAGTTCTGTTGTGCCTTACATGTTAAAAACAGATGATAATGCTGAAGGTGTGCCCATTGAAGAAATACAAAAATTTGATGAACAGATAAGAGATGACCGCCCCGCATTTCTTGCAACTTTTGGCAAAACGTTTTATGGAGTAGGATTTTTATCACATCCTGTTAGTTCAGCCATTTTAGAATGGACAAATTCTCTTGCATTTACAGCTTCACAAAAAGCAATGCTCAGTTGCATGGAATCTTTTGCTCAAACAGATTTCAGAAGCGAATTATCTTCTATAAAAGTTCCTGCTTTAATTATTCATGGCGATAGTGATAAAACAGTGCCTGTTAAAGCAACCAGCGAGCAGGCAGCTGCATTAATTAGCGGCTCAGTGTATAAAGTTTACCCTGGTGCACCGCATGGTTTATTTTATACAAATAAAGATATGCTTAACAGAGACCTGATTTCTTTTATAAGTTCAGGAAAAGTAAATGCAGATGATGTATATGAAAATGGCTTTGATATTTTACCAAGCAACGAACCATTGGTTACACGCGAAGGTGAAGAAGGATAAAAATAACTGAGATTTTACTTCACGTTTGCCACAACTTTAGCGCCGGCACGTTTTGCAGATTGCATTACGTGAAAAACCTCGCCATAAAATGAAGCGGTATCGGCGTTAATAACAACAGAAGGCGTATCAACAGTGCTGCGGTTTTTATTAACTTCAAATTTTATTAAGCTGTCAAGATTATTCGGATCAATTTTATGTTGGCCAATATAAACATTCTGGTCTTTATCAATTGAAACAACAATATGCTGTTTGGCTTTTGTATCTCTTGAACCTTTAGGATTATTTACTTTAATTACATTCGGGTTTGCCAGCGTTGAAATAATTAAAAAGAAAAAAAGCAGAATGAATAAAATATCATTCAATGTGCCTGCGTGCACTTCACCATGAGATTTATATCGTCTTCTTATATCCATTTTTGAATTTGAAAATTTGAAAATTTGGAAATTTGAAAATGCACAAATTCAGTCATGTTTATCATATCATAAATTCAATGAAAAATCTTGATAAGTAATTGCATTTTATTTTCAAATTAGCACATTACACATTATCCAATTAGCTAATTATCTTGTTGGTTCCTGCAACACATCAATAAATTCTGCGCTGGCCATTTCCATTTTATTCGCCGTTTTATCAACCTGTGTATTTAAAAAATTATACGCAACATAAGCCAGCAAACCAATAATTAAACCCGTTGCTGAAGTAATCATCTTTGTATAAATACCGCCGGCAATTTCACCCAGTTCCAATTCACCCTTTGCTGCAATGGCAGAAAACAATTGCAGCATGCCCACGATCGTTCCTAAAAAACCAAACATCGGTGCAATGCCTGCAATTAAAGAAAGCACATTCAGGTTACGTTCCATTTTATACATTTCGAGGCGGCCAACATTTTCCATACTTTTTTCAATCGAATCAATGGGCTTGCCAATACGTTGAATGCCTTTATCAATTATGCGTGCCACAGGATTATCTGTATTGCGTGCAAGATTTCTTGCAGCAGTTATATTGCCTGTAATAATATTATCGCGAATAATGTGCATAAAATTATTATCAATGCGCGAAGCTTTTTTTATGGCGATCAATCTTTCAAAAAAAACAAAAATTGCCGCAGCCAGTAAAACATACAAAGGATACATGATCCAGCCTCCTTTGTTTAGCAGGCTCCATAAGTTCATGGTTTGTGGCTGCTGCGCAATGGTGTTTACAAGCTTTGTAGTATCAACCTGTAATAAAAATGCCATTATTTATTTTTTTTTGATTGATGCAAATTACTTTGAACAGCAAAACAACGGGCGGCGTGTTGATAAATTACATTATAATGTTATTTTAAGAAAGATTTTGCAGCACCATCCGCACACTTGTAATCTTGAAACTGCATTAAAATAAGAACATTGTATCTTTGAAATATGGCGCAGCCTGCAACAAAATTTATCAGTGAAAAAGAATATCTCGCATTTGAAAGAAATGCTTTAGATAAGCATGAATATTATAAAGGCGAAATATTTTTAATGAGCGGCGCTTCTTTTAAACACAATTTAATTGAAAGCAATTTTCGCCTGGCTTGTTACACAATTTTTTAAAAGGTAAAAAATGCAGAGAATTTGGAAGCAATCTTCGCGTTCATATTCCTAAAAACACGCTTTACACTTATCCTGATATTCTTGTATTATGCAATGAACCTGATTTTGTTGATGAAGAGTTTGATACAATAACCAATCCTTCCATTGTTATTGAAATTCTTTCGCCTTCAACCGCAAATTATGATCGCGGTGCAAAGTTTGATTTATACAGAGATATTACAACTTTGCAGGAATATGTACTTGTTGATTCAAAATCAATTCATGTAGTGGTGTATGCAAGAAATAATGATACTACATGGACGTTATCTGAAACAAAAAATTTAACTGATACTATTCATTTGCCTTCAATTAATTTTATTGCAAACGTTGCTGATATTTATGATGGCATTGATAAAGTAAACCGCTGATTTTAATTCCGGCTCATGTTTGCATGCAGACAAATTTCGCTTACACAATTTCGCAATTACAGTTTTAATTCATTTCACTTTAAACAAAACATTATTGGCATTTACGGCAAAAATGGAAGCGGCAAAACAAATTTGCTTGATGCCATTTATTATTTATGTTTTACCAAAAGCAGTTTTAACCGTGCAGACAATGCGAGTGTAAAAGATGGTTACCCAGGTTTTAGAATTGAAGGAAATTTTATTAAAAATGATGAAGAAAAAAAGCTGGTTTGTGTGCTGCGGGAAAATAACCGCAAAGAATTTTTGTTGAACAATGAAATGTACCAGCGATTTTCAGAACACATCGGAAAATTTCCCTGCGTTATGATAGCGCCTGATGATGTTGAACTGATAACTGAAGGCAGCGAAGAACGCCGGAGATTTATTGACATGTTGCTTTCTCAACTGCAGCACGATTATCTTGAACAGTTAATATCATACAATAAAATTCTGCAGCAACGCAACAGCTTCTTAAAATTTGCATCAGAAAGAAACAGTTATGATGAATCGTTGCTTGAAATTTTAAATAACCAGTTACTTGAAAAAGGAAATTTTATTTATGAAAGAAGATTGAATTTTTTGAATGAATTTTTGCCGCAGGTTTTGCAACAATACATTTCAATTGCAGATAATGATGATAAACTTATGCTTGAATATGACAGCCAATTAAACAATCAAAGTTTTGAAGAATTACTGAACCAAAATCTTCAGCGGGATCTGTATTTGCAGCGCACAGGTTGCGGTATTCATAAAGATGACATTACCATTCAGCTGCAGCAATCAAATTTTAAAAATATAGCTTCTCAAGGCCAGCGTAAAAGTTTATTGTTTGCTTTTAAACTCGCAGCATTTGAAACATTAAAAAAAAATAAAGGCTTCGCTCCTATTCTTTTATTAGACGATGTTTTTGAAAAACTGGATGAAAAACGCATGCAGAATTTGCTGAACTACGTTTGTGTGCAAAGCGGCGCACAGGTTTTTATAACAGACACGCATAAAGAAAGATTGCAACAGGCTTTTATAAAAATTGGTAAAGATTATAATTTAATTGAACTATAAATTTGTAGCATGCAAAGCAAAAAAGAAACGCAAAGAGGTAATTTACTTTGCAATCTTGGCGGCTTTGCCGTGAAAAATTTTAAACCGCAATACAATGAAAAAAATTTTTTTACTTCTTACTTCGTACTTCTTACTTCTTATTTCTCTTTACGCTCAAAGAAAAACAACTTTTACACACGCAGATACATTACGCGGCAGCATTACGCCCGAACGTGCATGGTGGGATGTGTTGAGATATGATATAACCGTAAAGCCTGATTATGAAAATAAAACGATAGAAGGCAGCGTAACAATCGATTTCAGTTCTCAAAAATCGGGAAATCAAACAATGCAAATTGATCTGCAAAAACCATTAATAATAGATAGCGCAATATTTAAAGATGCAAAAATTAATTTCAATAAAATTGATTCGAATGTTTATTATTTTCAGTTGAAAGATGTTAATGAAAAAGCTTATTATGCAACTAAAGAAGGAAAGAAAGGATTTGTTATTAACAAGATAAAAATTTATTATCACGGAAAGCCACGTGAAGCAATTCGTCCGCCCTGGGATGGCGGATGGATCTGGAAAAAAGATTCTCTTGGCCGCCCATGGATGAGCGTTGCCTGCCAGGGTTTGGGCGCCAGCGTTTGGTATCCTTGTAAAGATATTCAGAGTGATGAACCTGATAACGGCGCTTCACTTTCCATCATTGTTCCAGACACTTTAATTGCTGTGGGCAACGGAAGATTAACATCAACACAAAAAAATAATGATGGAACAACAACCTATAAATGGCAGGTAAAAAATCCAATCAATAATTATGATATCATTCCATACATCGGCAAATATGTAAACTGGAGTGATACTTTGCATGGCGAAAAAGGCAAACTTGATCTGAATTTTTGGGTGCTTGATTATGATCTTAATGCAGCAAAAAAACAATTTGAACAGGTAAAACCAATGCTGCATAATCTTGAACACTGGTTTGGCCCATATCCTTTTTATGAAGATGGATATAAACTGGTTGAAGCGCCGCATTTAGGCATGGAACATCAGAGTGCGGTTGCTTATGGAAACGGTTTTCAAAATGGTTACCGTTATGGAAAAAAGTGGATCGATTTATCGGGCACAGGTCTTGGTTTAAAATGGGATTTTATTATTGAACATGAAAGCAGTCATGAATGGTTTGGAAATAATATTACTTCAAAAGATTTAGCGGATATGTGGATTCATGAAAGCTTTGCCAATTACAGCGAAACGCTTTATACTGAATATTTATTTGGTAAAGATTCAGGCAATGCATACAACGTTGGCACGCGCAAACGCATTGAAAATGATGAACCGGTTATTGCGCCTTATGGTGTAAATGCAGAAGGCAGCGGCGACATGTATTATAAAGGCGGCAACATGCTGCAGGCAATTCGCCACATAATTAATAATGATGAAAAATGGCGAAGCATTTTACGCGGATTAAATAAAACATTTTATCATCAAACGGTTACATCAAAACAAATAGAAAATTACATCAGCAAAAACGCTGGCATTGATTTAAGTAAAATGTTTGATCAGTATTTACGCACCACACAAATTCCGCAACTGAGTTATTATTTTTCTGATGATAAAAAGAAAGTTTTTTATCGCTGGGATAGTTGTATTGCAGGTTTTAATATGCCGCTAACATTAATTCATAATAATAAAAGTTTGCGCATTTATCCAACACAACAATGGAAGAGTTTGAATGATGTTTCTTTTTTTGATACAGCCTGGATTGAAAAGAATTATTATATAAAGATTAAAGAAGTAAATGCTAAGTGAAGCTTCAATTTCAAACTGCTTCATCACAAGAATTTATTCTTGAATGATGATTTTAGGTTTGTTTAATTGTTGCTCCTTTCATCACTTTAATTTCAGAACCTTCTGCAAGAAAAACGGTTTGTGGTTTTTGATTAAGTGTTGCCTCAAAAGCTTTGCCGTACAATTGTTTTGCGCTGCAAACAATATTGTAGCTTTTTACTTTATGAATGCGCCATTTTGGATGAACTACTTCATACACGCCTGTGCATTGTTTATTAATAAAAGTATAGCCCCAATAATGTTCGGTTATAAATTCTTCTGCTGAACCTTCAGTAATTATCTCCGCATTTTTTTCCGCAACACAATGCATATAATCCCACTTGTTTCCAATTTTCCATTCATAATTTACATGCAGTTCACTTTGCGTTTTAGTATAAAAATGTTTCATTGTATGTGTTGCATAATTTTCGCCGTACAAGGTATTTGCAACAAAACTTATCATGCGCCGCGGAACAATTTCTTTCATAAAAACAACACCGCGTTTCCATCTATTATTTTCTTTATAACGAACATAAAAACGCAGGTTCACTTCTTCAAAATTTGTATGAAACGGAAATGCAATGCCATGAACTTTTACATTTTCAAACAGAAAAGCAACAAGACTTACATAATGATTGCCGTTGAATGTTTCTAATTCTGTTTTGCACGGAAGATAGCTTTGTAATAAAGCAGGATCAACAATATAATTTGCCATTATAAGATTGCGCCAACCTGCAGAAAGAAAAACCTTCGACATGAAACTAAGTGAAAAAATTAATAAGGATGATCTAAGGTTGCCATCAATCTTACACTTTCGGCTCCCAGCCTTTTTCGTATTCTCTTTGCCACAACTTCATTGCATCTTCATCATTTAAAATATGACCGTTTGATGCATCACAATGCAAAACGCTTCCCGTGCGTTGCGCAATGTTTGCCAAATGACAAAGTAAAACAGATTTACTGCCTTCATTCACCGGTGAATTTAATTTTGCATTGCCCCGAACTGCATCAACAAAATTTTGAAAATGATATAAATCCAAATTTCCTGTTGAACTAACGAGATTGTTTGCTTCTGCGGCAACATCAGTTTTACCTTCTTTTACCAATTTATTTTTTGTATCGAAAATTTTATAACCACCGCCGCCATCATTCACCAATGTTCCGCCATCACCATAAATTATAAAACCGCGGCTCTCACCTTCAACAGGATAATTATTGCAGCTTCTCCCTTCCCATGTAATAGATTTATCGCCATCAAATTCAAAACATGCAACTTGTGTATCGGTTGTTTGCCAATCATCTTTAAACGCATAACGGCCGCCGGCAGATGTAACTTTTGTTGGATATTCAGCACCTAAAAACCAGCGGCAGCAATCTATTTCATGCGTGCCATTGTTACAGCTTTCGCCGGTGCCCCAATGCCAAAACCAATGCCAGTTATAAGGCACAATATTATCTTTATAATCTTTTCGCGGCGCAGGGCCTTGCCATAAATTCCAATCAAGTGTTGAAGGAACAGGAACAACTTTTCCAACACCAATTGAACCGCGATTATTTGTGTACCACGCTTTTGCAAAATAAGCTTTGCCAATGGCGCCTTGTTTAATAAGATTAGCAGCTTCTATTAATGTGGGCATTGATCTTCTTTGATTACCCATTTGAATATGCTTGCCATATTTTAAGTAAGCCTGCGAAACCAATTCGCCTTCATGCGGATTTTGCCCGCAAGGTTTTTCAACATACACATGCTTGCCATGCTGAACGCCTAAAATTGCAGCGGGCGTATGCCAGTGATCGGGCGTTGCAACAACCAATGCATCAAAATCTTTTTGTTTTAATAGTTCACGAATATCTTTTACAACAGTTGGTTTTCGCGGCGCATCTTTTAAAGCATCCAATCCATTTTGAATGGCATGATCTTCCACATCGCATATATACGCCACTTCAACATTTTGCAATGATGCATACGATTTTGCAAGATAAGAGCCGCGGCTGTTTACACCCATCACCGCAAGAACAACTTTATTGCTTGGTGCATTTTTACCAAACACAGGAAAGTTTAAAATAGTAATTCCTGCTGTTGCGGCTGATGTGTTTTGAATAAATTTTCTTCTGTTCATGAGTGCAAGCTTTGTTATAAAGATAGAAGTAGAGACTGTATCAGGAATAAATAAATTAGGGAAAAACTTATAAACATCTTTTCTGTTTAAAACCCTGCTGAGTTTAACAGTTTCATCTTCCCATAAAAATCCAATACGGAAATCTCCAAACTTTATTCGATAAGCGTTTTTAAATCCTTTTAATTTTTTGCAATCGGAAATTTCTATTAGCGCTTTAACTTCCGTGATTGAAATAAGTATTTGAGCAAGTTGTTTTTTCTGTTGTGTGCTTAGTTCTCTATCTACATCCTTTGCAAATTTTTTTGTAATAACAATATTCATTTGCCCTGTAACTGTTTAATGAATTCATTTGTATCAATTACATCGTTGTAATCTGTTGCCTGCATTAATAAACCCAACACAAAATCTTCTTTATCATCTTTATTCAAAACATGATTTTTTATATTTTTTTGTTTTAAAAATTCTTTTAGCATTTTCACTTCTGCGTCTGACGAAGGTTGCACAACAATAGTTTCCATAAAAACCCTTTTTTAATTAATCAATTTATATATTTTGAATTTCAGTTCATCTGACATATACTTTTTTATAACTAAAATTATGAAATTGTTCAACGCACTCGTGTGTGTTTTGAATAAATTTTCTTCTGTTCAAAGTTGCAAGCTTTGATGATAAAAGATAAATGTTAGCGTTTACAATTAGCCGTTAACTGCTAACTGATAACTATCTTTAAACCATTATTAATTACGCATGTCTTTCATCATTCTCATCGCCGGAATTATTTTATTGATATTATTAATTGCGTGGGCAAAGCTCAATACATTTCTTGCATTTCTTATTGTTTCAATTTTGATGGGTTTATGCAATGCGATGCCTGTTGCAACAATTTCAACGGCGATGCAAAAAGGAATTGGCGATATTCTTGGCTCTTTAAGCATTATTCTTTGTATGGGCGCAATGCTTGGAAAATTAATTGCAGAAAGCGGCGCCGCACAAAAAATAACAACAAGTTTGGTTGATGCATTTGGTAAAAAATATATAATGTGGGCAATGGTTTTAACCGCATTTATTGTAGGCATTCCGTTGTTTTTTGATGTAAGTTTTGTGTTGATGGTTCCTTTAATTATTACTGTTTCAAAACGCTATAATATTCCGGTTGTTTATATTGGTTTGCCCGTTGTTGCGGCGGTTTCTGTTACGCATGGATATTTGCCGCCTCATCCTGCGCCAACGGCTTTGGTTGCACAATATCATGCAGACCTTGGATTAACTTTATTGTACGGTTTATGCATTGCCATACCTGCGGTAATTATTGCAGGACCATTATTTGCAACGCGATTAAAAAAATACAACAACAAGCCGCCAGATACATTTGCTGCTAAAGATCTTCCTGCAGAACAATTGCCATCATTTTTCAACAGCTTATTTTCAACATTTTTGCCTGTGCTGTTAATTGCCGTTGCAACCATTTGCAGGCAACTTATCACACATCAAAATGCTGTTACTAACTTTTTTATCAGTATCGGAAATCCGCCAATTGCAATGATTATTGCAGTGCTGTTTGCATTGTATAGTTTGGGCTTGAAAAGAAAAAAATCAATGTCTGTTGTAATGAATGATTTGCTTGATTCAATAAAAGATATTTCACCCATTTTATTAATACTTGCCGGCGCCGGCGCCATGAAAGAAATACTTACAGAAACCGGCATTAACACGCAAATAGCAGGCATGTTAAATAATTTTCATGTGCATCCGTTGCTTGCCGCATGGACGATAAGTGCCGTTATTCGCATTGCACTCGGCTCGGCAACAGTTGCAGGTTTAACCACAGCAAGTATTATTGCACCAATGATTGCAGCAAGCAGTGTTAACCCCTGTTTGATGGTGCTTGCAACAGGCGCCGGCAGTTTAATTTTTGGGCATGTTAATGATGGCGGCTTTTGGTTGTTTAAAGAATATTTTAATTTAAGTTTAAAAGATACTTTTAAAACATGGAGTGTAATGGAAACAATTGTTTCGTTAATTGGATTGATTGGCGTGTTTGTGTTGAATAGTTTTGTGAAGTAGTAAGAAGTCCAGTCAACAGATGATAGTTAATAGTATAAACATTAAACTTTAAACATACAATCTTATGACACCGGATGAAAATTTTACGCAACTAAATTTAGAACTTCCATCTGCACCAACACCAATGGGCGTGTATAAACCTTGTTTAATTGTTGACGATTTCGTTTATGTTTCAGGGCACGGACCGTTATTGCCTGATAAAACTTTGATTCATGGTCGTGTTGGCGATACGATGAATGAAGACGAAGGCAAACATGCTGCACAACAAGTTGGACTTGCTATTCTTGCTACATTGAAACAAAATTTAGGTTCATTCAATAAGATAAAACGTGTAATAAAAGTTTTCGGCATGGTTGCATCAACACCAGGTTTTGAAAAACATCCTTATGTTATTAATGGCTGCAGCGAATTGTTTGCAAAAGTTTGGGGTGATGATAATGGCGTTGGTGTACGCAGTGCAGTAGGCATGGGTTCTTTGCCCGGAAATATTCCTGTTGAAATTGAAGCGGTGTTCCAATTGGTTAGTTAGTTATATCTTCTAAAAATATTCTCTCTATTTTTTAAAACAAACTTTTCTTCTCGTTTAAATCTTAAGAAAAATAAAAAGAATTTTATTTTTCTTTTAAACCATTAGTTTAAATACCCGTCTTCATTTCGTTCGCATCTGCTGTGTTTTACTTTGCTGCCCTAAAAGTAAAAATGTATTACTTCATGAAACACAGGTACGCATCTTTCAACTAAACTACATAAACTATGAAATGGAAATTCAGCAGTATTATTTCTGCAACTGCCTTGCTGTGCGTTAGTTTAACATCGTGCAAAAAAAATGGAGTTCCTGAAACTTCAACGTCATCAACCACATCTACAGAATCAATGCTAATGCAGGCAACCAACACTGTTTCCAATGCAGGTTACCAGCAAAGTAATGATGTGTCTGATGTGCTTGGTAGTGATATTGTTGCGGCAGGTGATTCTTCATCTTGCAGGGTTGTAACTTATTCGCCCTCGCGTTTTGTTTATCCACATCTTGAAACAATTGATTTTGGAAACGGCTGCCCCGGCCCTGATGGCGTAACCCGCCGCGGTAAAAAATTAATTACCGTTTATGCACGCTGGAAAAATGCTGCACCCGGCACGCTTTTAACCGAAACAACTTTCAGCGATTTTTGGATTGACAGTGTTAACGTTTCGGGCAATGTAAAAACGTATATAGACAGTATGAATATGCATGGTCCGATTGCATTAAAAATTGTTACCAACAAAACGTTTACAGATAATAAAGGCAATACAAATACTTTTATTGCTGTAACACACTGGATGCAAACAGCAGGCGATTCTACCACCACTAAAAAAGATAATATTTACCAGATTACAGGTTATGCATCCGGATCAGAAGTGCTTGATGGAGCCACTGCGCTTACGTGGTCATCATGGATAGATCCGCAGCATCCGGTAATTAAAATGGGCGATTGCATTTATCGTTCTTCAGGCATAGAAGAAATTAAAATTGTGCTTGCACAAGGCACTGTATTTAATGAACGCCTTAATTATGGTGATGGCGATTGCAATAACAAAGCAACGTTAACCATAAATAACGGAACACCGCAACAGGTTACACTTCCGTTACGTTTTTGGCCTATAAGCCTTTGATAACACCTTGAAAGGCCGGTTAAATTAACCGGCTTTTTCTTTTTTAAATTTGATGATAAAAAAACTTACTGCAAAATTTCATTCAGCTTTTGCATAAGTGCATCGCCGCGAAGATTGCGGGCAACAATTTTGCCGTTTGGATCAACCAAAATATTCTGCGGAATTTCTTTTATATGATAAAGGGTTGCAACGGCATTATCAAATTGTTTCAGATCGCTCACATGCGTCCACGTTAAATTATCGCTGTGAATTGCCTGCAGCCAGTTTGGTTTTTCCGCATCAAGCGAAACACCAAGCACGGTAAAATTTTTTGTTTTGTATTTGTTGTATGCAGCAACAACATTTGGGTTTTCCATACGGCATGGCCGGCACCAGCTTGCCCAAAAATCTATCAGCACATATTTGCCTTTAAATTGAGACAGCGAAACATTTTTTCCTGCAGTATCGGTTTGTGAAAAATCAATTGACTGTGTGCCCACCGCACCAATTTTATCTTCTTTTATAACCTGCGCCAAATTTTTTGCAAACTGTGTTTGCAGTGCAGCACCATCAAGCTGGTTAAATCTTTTTTCAAGTAATAATACATCCCGGTTGGGGTCTGTATCGTAACTGTAAGCAAGCAGCAGCGCAGTAACAGGAGAACTTTTTTTACGCTCAACAAAACGGTCAATTGTGTTCTGATAAATATTATATGAAGTGTTAAGCATGATGGCTGCAGAATCGTGCAAACCCTGCGATGTGGCACTCATCATTTGGTTGCGATAAAAACTTACATAATCATTAATTGGTTTTATATCATAAATAAATTCATCATAATCCCGGTTGCTTGCAGAGCCTGTAATAACAATATCGTTTTCACTGCTGCCGGCAATGTTCACCGTATCATTACCCATAAATAAAACAAGCCTGCGCTGTAATGCAGGAAACAAAATAATGCGTGCATCAATATTATCAACAACACCTTTTAAAACAAAAATTCCTTTTTTTACGGTTGATGTTGCAAGCGTATCTGTGCCGTTAAAACCAAGCAAAACAACCTGCGAACCTTCAGGAACTGATTTGATGTTGCCTGTTATTAAAAACGGTTTCTTGCTTTGCGCATGAAGTATTAATGGCAGCATCAAAAAAATAAAAATCCACTTCTTCATAATCTTTTTATTAAACTGCTGAGATTTTCCTATCGTTGAAATAACGTTTTAAGTATCTAATTAATTCAAACATAATTATACAAAAAATTATAAACGCGCTTGCAATTTAATGATGATTTTTATTACTAAACCATCATGAAATTATTGTTTGCAAAAATGCTTTTGTGCCTTGCTGAATATCAATTGCATCTTCAATAGCTTTTATATAAGCTGTACCAATGATGGCGCCGTTTGCATATTTGCATGCAGATTGAAAACTTTGTTTGTCTTTAATTCCAAAGCCAACCATCACCGGGTTTTTTAAATGCATATTTTGTAAACGCTGCAAATATGTTTCAACTTCATTAAAATCTTTTTTATTGCCTGTTGTTGATGAAGATGAAACAGCATATAAAAATCCTGTGCTTAATGCATCTAATTTTTTTATTCTTTCTTCAGATGTTTCCGGCGTAACCAAAAAAATAAAATCTAATCCGTAGCGATGAATGATGGCTGCATATTCTGTTTCAAATTCATGTTCCGGAAGATCGGGAAGAATTAATCCGTCAATAGGAATGGCTGCAGCGTGTTTGCAAAATTTTTCAAAACCATATTGCAAAACTGGGTTCATATAACCCATTAAAATTATGGGAACATAAATTTCTTTTCTGCAATCCTGCAATTGAGCAAAAAGTTTTTCAATCGTCATTCCGTTGTGCAAAGCCATGCTGCCGCTGGCTTGTATAACCGGGCCATCAGCCAGCGGATCGCTGTACGGCATTCCTAATTCAATTATATCAGCGCCATTATCCTGCAAGGCTTTCATTACTTGTAATGTGCTGTCAAACTGCGGAAAACCTGCAGTGCAATACACATTTAAAACATTGTTTTTTTTACGCTGAAATAATTCTTCTAACCTGTTCATTGGTATAACAAACTTAAATCATCTAAACTTTAACTTCAATTGGTAATTTATAAATAGTTAACGTCACCTCTGCGTTAGGAGAGAGTCTCTTAACTTTTTTAGTTTTATGTATTATGAGATGTCTCCTTTCGTCGACATGACGCTTCTTAAATTATTCTATCATTAAATACCTGATCAATTTTATTTAAAATCAAACAACGTTGCTGTAAATTCTCCGCGTTCTCTTTTTTTTGTGATGGCTTTAAAATTACCTTTATAACGCATCGTTTCAGGAACAAGCAAGTTTCCAACATGCGTCATTTCAACCTGCATGTTTACATCAAAATCATACAAAAAAGCTTTGTAACTTAACTTATATGTTCTGCTTACAACTTCCATTGTTTTAGCATCAAACATAGTTGTCATTTCATCAATCACAATATCATTTTTTTTAAAAAACCCAAGATCATCTTTTGGTTTGATGGAAAATATATACACATAATTTCCTTTGTACGTATCGTAATCGAGCGTGTAATTATACAGTTTATGCGCATCTTCATCATACAAATCAAGCTTATCGCCGATAAAAGGAATGCCCGGAATTTTTTTGCCCGGATCAAAGAACAACATCTTTAATTGTTCTTTATGTTTTTCTGTTCCGGTTTTACCGGTTGTTGAAAATTCATGACCTTCAACAATATTATCTTCTCCGCATGTTTTTTCTTTTGTAAGAAAAATAGAAGCATACATTTCGCCGGTTAAATAATTATAGTTGCCATTTTTATCAAAAAAATCTCCGGTAGTTTTTTGTTCGATATTTTCTGTGTAGCGGCAACCATTTTCACGATGCTGCCTTGTTTTGCTGTAATAACCTGCCTGCACGTTTTCGTTTTTATCAAACATGCGAATGTTGTTGTATGATGAAAATTCTACAATGTGCAGGTTGCGAAACGCTTTGTAAAAAGTAGTGTCGTTTTGAATACGGCGCAACAAACTTTCATAATCCATGTGGTTGCGCACAATTACAGGCTTTAATGTAAACGTGCCTTTATCAATTATAACAGTTGTGTCTTTTCCACTTACAATAAATGAATCTTTTTGGGCAAACGAAACAGCAGGCAGCAGAATTGAAAAGAGAATAACATATTTTAATTTCATTTTGGAAAAATCATTTTGTAATCAACTTTTATTTTGCCTTTGGTGATATCTGCGAGTTTGCCCTGCAATAATTTTTTCCTGAATGGTTTTAAATAATCAATAAAAAGTTTGCCTTCAATGTGATCATATTCATGCTGAATAATGCGTGCGGTTATGCCGTTAAAAGTATCTGTGTGATGATTAAAATTTTCATCATCATATTCAATGGTAACAGTTTCGGGGCGCACAACATCTTCTCTTATTTTTGGAATGCTTAAGCAACCTTCATTATAACTCCACGGCTCACCATCAACCATTTTTATTTTTGCATTGATGAAAACTTTTTTAAAGCCGGGTTCATCGGGATAATTCACCTTTTCTTCATCCTCATTTTGGTTTGAAAAAATCTGCATACTATCAATAATAAACAAGCGAATATTTTTATTCACCTGCGGTGCAGCCAAACCAACGCCATTGCTGGCATAGAGCGTTTCCCACATATCTGCAATAAGTTTTTGAAGATCGGGATAATCAGGTGTAATTTCTTTTGCAACCGAGCGTAAAACCGGCGTTCCGTATGCAACAATGGGTAAAATCATGAGAGGTCTAACTTTAATATTTTTAGATCATCAATTTTATAAAAGTTGTCGTCGAATGTTATTAAAGGAATGTTCAGAAAGAAACAGGTGGCGGCAATTATTGCATCAGGTAATTTTATTTTATAGCTTTTTCTTAAACCAGCAGCGATTTCGCATATAAAATCATTTGTATGAATAATGTGAATTGAATTTAAATATTCTTTCAAAATAAACTCTTCACTTGATGGAAGTGGCTTAGACAATAACTCAGAATAAGTTATCGCAGAAATATAAACAACTTTATTATTTAAGAAATTTTCAATTTTATCATTTCCCGCAAAATGATAAATAATAACATTTGTATCGGCAAGAATCTTAATTCCATTCATTTCTCAACTTTCTTTGAAATTCAAGGCCATCAGCAAAAGATTTTATCTTGCCTGTAAATTTTTTTGCATTAAAACCATTTAAAAAATTTGCAGAATCTGCCAGAGAATCTAATTTCTTTTTTATAGTTTCCTCGGTATCATTTTTTGTTATGGTTATTATTATTGCCATAATTGCAAAAATAATAAATTATAGGTTATAGGTTTTTTAAATACTCCTGCAGCATAATTGCAGCAGCAACCTGGTCAACATTTTCTTTTTTTTGACGATCTTTTTTTTTCATGCCCATTTCAACCATTGCCTGCACTGCAAGTTTTGATGTATACCGTTCATCTACTGTTTCAATCTTCATCAATGGAAAATCTTTTTTAAATTTTTGTATGAATTGATGCACCAATGGTGTGGCATGTGTATCGCTGTCATCTAAGTTTTTAGGCTCGCCAATCAATATCAACTCAACTGCTTCTTTTTGAAAATAATTTTTTAAGAAAGGAAATAATTCTTTTGTTTCGATGGTGGTTAAAGCAGTTGCAATAATTTTTAATGGATCGGTAACAGCAATACCGGTGCGTTTTTTTCCATAATCAATACAAAGAATGCGTGGCATTATTTTTTAGTTGACAGATCGAAGATGACAGTTGACAGAATTAATTTAAAAACAAATCTGCAATTACAAATATGCTGAACACAACGCTGGCAATTCCGTTGGCCGTCATAAATGCAAGGTTAACTCTTCTCAGATCATTTGGTTTTACAACAGAATGCTGATACAATAACATGCCGCAAAAAACGGCAATGCCCATCCAGTATATAAAATGAAATCCGCCATAAAAACCTGCTGCAATTACGCAGGCTGCACTTAAAATATGCAACAATTCTGAAACATGTAAAGCTTTTGTTTTGCCAACGGTTGCAGGAACGGAATATAAATGTTGCGACTGATCGAACTCAACATCCTGCAAAGCATAAATAATATCAAAACCACTTACCCAAAAAATTACAGCGAATGAAAACAGCAAAGGTAAAACATCAAAACGGCCGGTTACTGCAAGATAAGCGCCGATGGGTGCAAGCGATAAACCAACACCTAAAACCAAATGACATAAAAAGGTAAAGCGTTTTGTGTAACTGTAAAATAAAACCACGAACAATGCAATTGGCGAAAGCAAAAAACAAATTTTATTGATAAAGAAAGAAGAAACGATGAACAAAATACAATTGAAGATTACAAAACGCAATGCACTTGAAGGCGAAATAATTCCTTTTGGAATTTCCCGAATAGCTGTACGCGGATTTTTTGCATCGAAGTTTCTATCGAGATAACGATTGAAAGCCATTGCAGCGCTACGGGCGGTAATCATGCAAATGAGCACAAGAAAAAATTTGATTAATAAAGATTTCCAATCAACAAAATGGTTATTTTCAAACCCTGTAGCTTTATTTAAACTCCATTGATGCCTGGTATTAAAAGGATAATCATAAACACCTAAAAAAAAACCTATTAAAGCAAAAGGCATTGCGAAAATGGTGTGAGAAAATTTTACAAGAGAAAGATAATTCTTCACAGTTGTCATGCAGCAAAATTAGTTATTAAACACGCATAATACGCCCACGCTTTTTGAAGCGTTTAACCGAAACAATTTTTTCTTAACTCCCTTTAGGGTTGGGGTTAACCAGTTTCCATAACACAATGCCTGCAGCAACAGAAACATTTAAAGAATGCTTTGTGCCCTGTTGCGGAATTTCTATGCAGCCATCGCATTGCTGCAGCACCAAATCCTGCACGCCGGTAACTTCATTGCCAAAAACAACTGCAATTTTTTTGTTTGATGAAAGATTAAATGTATCAAGCGTAATACTTTGCTTCGGCCTGTTCAATGGCATAAACAGCATAATTATTTTGTTTGAGCTGATTGATGGCATCAGCAATATTTTCAAACTGCATCCAGTTAACCGTATCAACTGCGCCAAGTGCTGTTTTATGAACGGAACGATGCGTTGGCGGCGGCGTATATCCGCAAACAAAAATTGCTTCAATTAAAAATGCGTCTGCAGTTCTAAAAATGCTGCCCACGTTATATGCGCTGCGAATATTATCAAGCAAAACAATGATGGTATTTTTTTCTGCCTTCTTAAATTCTTCAACCGTTTTGCGGTTCAATTCATCCATACTTAATTTACGCATGGCACAAAAATAAATGCTGGCTTTTATGGCTAAGCATTTATCTGATTTTGTTTAAACCAAAAATTAGCCTGTATTATAAAATTTGTATTATTGCGGAGAATTTTTAAACTAACTACTTATGTTTTTCAACCGAATAACTGCTTTGGCATTTTGCCTTGTTGTTTCTATAGCTGCATGTTGCCAGAAAAAAGAAATAAAAATTAAATTCGGAGATATTAAGCCTGAAGATTTTAAGCAGGATTATACTGCCCTTGATTCTTCCGCCGATGCTGTGTATTTGGATGATATTGGTTCATCACACCACACAGGTAATAACAACGGATGGTTTTCTGTGATCTATACAGTGCATGAACGCATTCAGCTTATTCATAAAAAAAGCTTTGACGAACTTGCCACTATAAAAATTAATTTATATACTAAAGGTGAAGAAAAAGAAAAGCTTAATAACCTTGAAGCAGCAACATATAATCTTGAAGATGGAAAAGTAGTTCAAACAAAGGTGGATAAAAGTTTGATCTTCCAGGATAAAGATGGCGATTATGAAGTTGTAAAATTTACTTTTCCTAATTTAAAAGAAGGTTCGATTATAGAATATACTTACACCACAAACAGCCCTTACTACAGGCATATTCCTACATGGACGTTTCAGGGCCGTTATCCCGAATTATGGAGCCAGTTTACAATAGAAGAACCGCAGTTTTTTGATTTTGTAATTTTAAAGCACGGATATCTTTCACCTGTTATTGATACAGCCATTTTATCGTCAGACAATTTTAATGTACTCGATCCTAATGGCAGCAATTCTTCACGCTCGTATAATATAAGAAGCAATACGATTAAACATATCTGGGCTTTTAAAAATGTTCCCGCTTTAAAAGAAGAAAATTATATTACAAGCTTATCAAATTACATCGAGAAATTAGAATTTCAATTTTCTGCTATCCGGTTTCCAGATGAGGCGCCTGAAACTTTTTTAAGTACATGGTATGAAACTGTTGATCAATTAATGAAAGATGACGATTTTGGCGCTGATTTAAACAAAGAAAATGGCTGGCTTAAAGATGATTTAAGAACTGCAACAAAAAACGAAACCACTGATTTAAATAAAGCAAAAAACATTTATGCTTTTATAAGAGATAATTATACCTGCACAGATAATAATGCTGTTTATTTATCGCAACCGCTTAAAAAAACACAGCAAACCAAAAAGGGCAATGTGGCTGATATAAATATGCTGTTACTGGCTATGCTTAAAAATGCCGGGTATAATGCAAACCCGGTGTTGCTGAGCACAAGAGATCATGGCAAAGCGTATGATATGTATCCTATCCTCAGCAAGTTTAATTATGTAATAGCGCAGGTTGATGTTAATAATAAATCTTACTTACTGGATGCATCAGACCCCTTGCTTGGCTTCGGCAATTTATCAGAAGATTGTTATAATGGAGATGCACGGCTAATTGCATCAACACCAAGTATAATAGACCTTTCTCCGGATTCTTTACATGAATCAGAAATTACCAGCTTGTTTTTATCTAATGTAAACGATGGAAATATATCAGGAACATACAAACACACATTATGTAATATGCAATCTGAAGATATGCGCAGCAAAATGAAAAAATCGAACAGTGATGAATATTTTAAAGCCATAAAAAAATCTTTTTCTTTTGATGTAAATCTTGATAACAAAACAATTGATTCTTTGCAGCAGCTTGATATGCCAGTGGCAGTTCAATACGATATTACTTTTAAACCTGAAGATGATATAATATACTTCAACCCAATTTTAGCTGATGGTGCATATAAAGAAAACCCGTTTAAAGCCGCACAGCGTTTATACCCCGTAGAAATGCCTTATTGTGTTGATGAAACCTATATTTTAAACATGCAGGTTCCCGCAGGTTATAAAGTAGATGAGTTGCCAAAATCTGCACGTGTAAGTTTAAACGATAACGATGGCATGTTTGAATATTTAATTCAGCAAAGCGCAGATAATATTCAATTGCGTTGCCGCACTAAATTAAATAAGGCAACCTTTGATCCCGAAGATTATGAAACGCTACGCAATTTTTTTGCATTTATAGTTGAAAAAGAAAGCGAACAAATTGTATTTAAAAAGCAATGATGATGAAATTTATTTTGTGTTTTTATGCCTTTGCTGTTTTAGCATCCACCGTAAAAGCGCAGGATTATAATGTAATGCTTGTGCCCGATTCATTAAAAAATAACGCCAATGCAATAGACCGTTATTCAGAAATGCATCTTACCATCATCAATGAAAAAAAAGCAGTGTTATATGAGAAAGAAGTTTTTACTATTTTAAATGAAGCCGGTGATAAATACGCAGATTATACAACCACTTACGACAGGTTTAATTCTATAAATGATCTTTCAGGAAATTTGTATGATGCTTCAGGAAAGCGAATTAAAGAAGTAAAAAAGAAAGATATATCTGATCATGCTTCTTACGATGGCATTAGCTTAATGCAGGATGCACGTTATAAAGAACATAATTTTTATTGCAAAAATTATCCTTATACGGTTGAATACGAAGAAGAAGATGATTGGGGCCAAATGTTTTATTTACCAACATGGGATCCGCAAATTTCACCGCACATGAGTGTGCAGGTAAGCAAGCTTGTTGTTGAAACGCCATCAAACTATAAATTTCGTTATAAGCAATTTAATTTAACAACAGCGCCGCAGATCACTCAAAAAAACGATAAAATAATTTATACATGGCAGGTTAATAATCTTACCACAAAAGAACCTGAATTGTTTCAACCCTCGTGGCGGGAAATAATGCCTTCGGTTATGCTGGCGCCAACATCATTTGTTGTGGGCGATTATTCAGGCAATATGCAAACCTGGCAATCTTATGGCAACTTTGTAACCACACTGCGCAAAGACAGAGATGTATTGCCTGATGATGTAAAACAGAAGGTGCACACATTAACTGACAATATAAAAGATCCACAGGAAAAAATAAGCATACTGTATAATTACCTGCAGCAAAATTCAAGATATGTGAGCGTGCAGTTGGGCGTTGGCGGCTGGCAGCCATTTGATGCAAATTATGTGGCCACAAATAAATATGGCGATTGTAAGGCATTATCAAATTATATGATCGCTTTGTTAAAAGAAGCAGGCATTAAAGCAGATTATGTTTTAATTAAAGCAGGTAAAGATGAAGAACCTATTCAAAGCGATTTTCCGATGACGCAGTTTAATCATGTTACCGTTTGCGTTCCATTGCAAAAAGATTCTGTGTGGCTGGAGTGTACAAGCCAAACAAAACCGGCTGGTTATGCAGGAACATTTACAGGCAACAGGTATGCTTTATTGGTTGATGAAAACGGCGGTCATATTGTAACTACGCCTTCTTACACTGCAGCCGAAAACACTGTTATAAGAAAAATTGAAGGCACCGTAGATGAGAATGGCAACTTAAATATGAAGGTTTTTACGCATTATTCGGGCTGCGAATCTGATGACCTGCAATTGAGATTGAATTATGAAGATAAACAGCACATAGAAAATGTTTTAAAAGAAGAATTTGATTTGCCAACTTATGATGTTACTGCTTATAACTACATACAAAATAAAGCAACGGTTCCATCAATAGATGAAGATTTAAAAATTACAGCCACCAATTACGCAGCCGCCATGGGCAAACGTTTTTTTATTACGCCTGATATATTAACGCATCTTGAAGATAAAATTGATACTTCAGAAAAACGCATGTACGATATTGTTTTAGATCATGCTTTTACACATATTGACTCGGTAACTATTAATTTAACCGGCAATTATACTATTGAAAGTCTTCCAAAAAATATAAGCATGCAAACAGCTTACGGCAATTATTCCATAAGTTTTAAATACCAGGGCAACATCATATTTTGTGTAAGAAAATTTCAGCAAAATGCTTCAAGATTTCCTGCATCTCAATACGCAGACTTTGGCTCTTTTATAAACACAATTCATAAGACCGACAGAAGCAAAATAGTGCTTATAAAAAAAGACAATTAACATGCTGATAAAATAACAGTCAGTTGCAATAAATACTGCTTTACAGTCAGTTATAATTACTTTCCGCTGCCATACTTTCTTTTCATTTTTACTGGATTGTTTTTTGATGATTGAATAAAACATTCATTCAATAAACAATTTTCACAGATATATGAACTTAGGAAACTTTACCATTAAAGCATCTGAAGCGGTTCAACAGGCGCAGCAGCTTGCATTTAATAATGGCAATCCAAATATAGAAACAGAACATTTATTAAAAGCTTTATTAGAACAGCAGGATTCTCCTGTTGAATACCTGTTGAAGAAAAATAATGTTACCGTTAATCTGCTCGATAGCAAGCTGGATGAAGCTATCAGCAAATTGCCAAAGCAAAGCGGCGGCGAAGCAGCACAATCAATAAGCCGCGATTTAAACAATGTTATATTACGGGCAGGTGCTGTATTAAAACAATTTAATGATGAGTTTGTAACGCCTGAACATTTATTGCTGGCCATTTTGCAAGGCAGCGATGCATCAGCAAAAATTTTAAAGAATGCAGGCTTAACCGAGAAGGGTTTGGTTGCCGCAGTTAAAGAGTTGCGCAAAGGCGAAACCGTAACATCGCAAACGCAATCACAGGAATACAATGCATTAAATAAGTATGCAAAAAACTTAAACGAAATGGCAAGGCAGGGCAAGCTCGATCCTGTTATTGGCCGCGATGAAGAAATTCGCAGAACGCTGCACATACTTTCACGCAGAACAAAAAACAATCCTATTCTTGTTGGCGAACCCGGCGTTGGTAAAACTGCCATCGCAGAAGGCATTGCACACAGAATTGTAAATGGCGATGTGCCTGAAAATCTAAAATCGAAAATTATTTATGCATTGGATATGGGGCAATTAATTGCCGGTGCAAAATATAAAGGTGAGTTTGAAGAAAGATTAAAAAGCGTTGTAAAAGAAGTAAGCAACAGCGATGGAGAGATTATTTTATTTATAGATGAAATTCATACGCTTGTTGGCGCAGGCGGTGGCGAAGGTGCAATGGATGCCGCGAATATTTTAAAACCTGCTTTAGCTCGTGGTGAATTAAGAGCCATTGGCGCAACCACTTTAAATGAATATCAGAAATTTTTTGAAAAAGATAAAGCGCTTGAACGCCGTTTTCAAAAAGTGATGATTGAAGAACCAAGTGTTGAAGATGCCATTTCTATTTTGCGCGGATTAAAAGATCGCTATGAAACACATCATCATGTGCGCATAAAAGATGAAGCCGTTGTTGCAGCAGTTGAATTATCACATCGTTATATCACCGATAGATTTTTGCCTGATAAAGCCATTGATCTTATTGATGAAAGCGCTGCTAAACTTCGCCTTGAAATGAATTCAATGCCTGAAGAATTAGATGATTTGGAAAGACAAATTCGCCAGTTGGAAATTGAACGCGAAGCCATCAAGCGTGAAAACGATGAAGATAAATTACGACTGCTTAATATAGACATAAGCAATCTTAGTGTTGAACGCGATACATTAAAAGCAAAATGGCAACAGGAAAAAGAACTGGTTGAAAAAATTCAAAATGCAAAGGCTTCTATCGAACAATTAAAATTAGAAGCAGAGCAGGCTGAACGTAAAGGTGATTATGGCAAGGTTGCTGAAATTCGTTATGGAAAAATAAAAGACCAGGAACAAATCATTAATAATTATACATCACAGTTAAACGAATTTAGCCGCAACAGCCGCAGGCTGATGAAAGAAGAAGTTGATGCCGAAGATATTGCTGAAAATGTGGCAAAAGCAACAGGTATTCCGGTTACAAGAATGATGCAAAGCGAAAAAGAAAAATTACTGCATCTTGAAGAACATTTGCATGAAAGCGTGGTTGGGCAGGAAGAAGCAATTGCTGCTGTTGCAGATGCCATTCGCAGAAGCCGTGCAGGTTTGCAGGATCCTAAAAAACCAATTGGTTCATTTATATTTTTGGGCACAACCGGTGTTGGTAAAACTGAACTTGGCCAAAGCACTTGCAGAATATTTGTTTGATGATGAAAGCATGATGACGCGTATTGATATGAGCGAGTACCAGGAAAAACATACCGTAAGCAGATTGGTTGGTGCACCTCCGGGATATGTGGGTTATGATGAAGGCGGCCAGTTAACAGAAGCCGTTCGCCGCAAACCTTACAGCGTTGTTTTGCTGGATGAAATTGAAAAAGCACATCCTGATGTTTGGAATGTAATGTTGCAGGTGCTGGATGATGGACGATTAACAGATAATAAAGGCCGTGTAGTTAATTTTAAGAACACGATTATTATTATGACAAGCAATATTGGAAGTTCATTGATACAGGATGCTTTTCAAAATGTAAGCGAAGCAAATCTTGAAGAAGTGGTAGATCGCACAAAAGCTGATGTAATGAATTTGCTTCGTCAAACCATTCGTCCTGAATTTTTAAACAGGGTTGATGAAATAATTATGTTCCAGCCTTTAATGAGAAAGGAAATAAAAAATATTGTAAAAATACAATTAAATGCGCTGAAAAAAATTCTTCAGCAAAATCATATAGAATTAGAGTTTACTGATTATTTGATTGATTATTTATCTGAAGCCGGTTATGATCCTCAATTTGGTGCAAGGCCGTTAAAACGCCTTATACAAAAAGAAATAGTAAATAAGTTAAGTAAAAAAATATTAGCAGGTGAAATCGACAGATCAAATCCCGTATTGGTTGATGTATTCGACGGTGTGGTTGTATTTAGAAACGAAGTGCCTGAAAAAATAAAATAATCATTAATAAAAATACCTTGCTTTTATGCGGGGTATTTTTATTACACACTCATATTACTTTTGCTTACTTTTAAAAAAAATTTCTTTGAACACTTCCATCTTTTTCAATACATTTTTTCATAACGCCAAATTCAATGGTATTTTAATAATGAATAAAGATGGCGTAATTGTAGATGTAAATAAAGCTTTTAATCTTCGTTTTGGCTACTCTGCCAAAGATCTTGTTGACAAAAACTTTTCAGTGCTTTTTACAGAAAAAGATCAGGCTGATAAAAAACCCGAAAAAGAACTTCGTCAAACTATTACCGAGGGTTCTTCAAACGATGAAAATTACCTGGTAAATAAAGAAGGCAATAAAGTATGGGTTACGGGTGAATCTGTTTTAATTGAACATGATACCAATACTTATTTGGTTAAAGTGGTGCATAACATTCATGCACAAAAACAACTGGAAAGATTTCTGCTGCAATCGCACGAATTTATAGATACCGTTTTTGATTCTATCGAAGAATCTGCATTACTTATGCTTGATACGCGGCTGCGTATTTTAAAAGCCAACAAAACATTTGTTGAGATGTTTGAATTAAACGGGCCTGTAGAAAAAGGCAGTCGCATTTCAGAACTTGAAAATGCTTTTTGGCAAAAACCCGAAGTAAAACAGGAGGCCATTAATTTTTTAGTGATGCATAATGTAAGCGAAACAAAAATTTTTGAGATGGAAACCAAAACAGGTGAAATTAAAAAAATTAGTTTCCAGGGAAAGCTTGTTGAAGGCGTTCCGGGAATAGAACGAAAGCTACTGGTTATGATTAAGTTTCTGCCATAAATCCGTCAATTTATTTAATCTTTCGTTTAAAGCAATCAGTTCACTCCATCAGTAATAACATCTTTCGAAATTTTATTTATGAGGCCCTGCAAAACTTTGCCCGGGCCAACTTCTGTAAAATGCGCTGCGCCATCGTTAATCATTGTCTGCACACTTTGTGTCCATCTTACAGCACCAGTTAATTGTGCAATTAAATTATTTTTTATTGTTGAAGGATCTGTTATTGCCGTTGCAACAACGTTTTGATATACCGGGCAACTTGCTGCATTAAAATTTGCTGATTCAATTGCGGCAGATAATTCTTCTTTTGCCGGCCGCATTAATGGTGAATGAAAGGCACCCCCAACGGGCAGCAGCAATGCGCGCTTTGCACCTGCTTCTTTTAATCGTTTACATGCAACATCAACCGCTTCTGTTGAACCGCTGATCACCAATTGGCCGGGACAATTATAATTTGCTGCTACCACTACTTCTCCGTGCATAAGTTCTGCCGATACGGCTGCACAAATTTCTTCCACTTTTTCATCAGCCAAACCCAACACCGCCGCCATTGTTGAAGGATTTATTTCGCAGGCTTTTTGCATGGCCTGTGCACGAATGCTTACCAGTTTTAATGCGTCTTCAAAACTTAAAACATTATTGGCAACAAGTGCAGAAAACTCACCAAGAGAATGCCCTGCAACCATGTCGGGGCTTGCATTATTTAATGTTTTAAATGCAATAACTGAATGCAAAAAAACAGCAGGCTGCGTAACTTTTGTTTGTTTTAATTCATCGTCGGTTCCGCCAAACATAATATCGCTGATGCGAAAGCCAAGAATTTCGTTTGCCTGCTCAAATAATTCTTTTGCGTTTGTATTTGTTTCATACAAATTCTTTCCCATGCCACTAAATTGTGAACCTTGTCCCGGAAATATATAAGCGTGTTTGTTCATACAGCAATTTATGTGGTAAAAATAAGATGAAAGAAAAGCGCACAAACAGTATTATACTTTTCTTTTTTACCACTATCTGAAGGTAGTGACAATTAAGTGGTTATTGAAGGAGTGGTTATTTAAGCCTGCTCTTTTATCCGTGGAATAAAAATCAATGAGTTTAAACGGCTATCTTAAAAAAAAGAAAAGTAGCATGCAAAAGGCATTAAAGAAATGGATTACCTGGATCTGTTTCCTGCACTGCACTAAATAAAAAAGCCTTGCAGTAAAACTACAAGGCTTTTAATAAATACGGCAGCTACCTACTCTCCCGCATTTCTTTGCAGTACCATCGGCCATGAGGGGCTTAACTTCTCTGTTCGGTATGGGAAGAGGTGAACACCCTCGGCAAAACCACCATAAAAAGGTAGTGATTGGTTGAGAAGTTGATTTGTTGACAGGTAAATCCTTATCAACTATTCAACTAAGCAACATATCAACTTAATAAAGTCATATTGGAAAAGCTTTCATCACTAAAGAGTACTAAATTTTTGGAAAAACCAAAAAAATAAAATTAAAGCTTACGGGTAATTAGTACTACTCGGCTTTGTTATTGCTAACTGTACACCTGTAGCCTATCAACGTCATCGTCTTTGACGACCCTTAAAAGTAAACTCATCTTGAGGAAGGTTTCACGCTTAGATGCTTTCAGCGTTTATCCTGGCTGTACATAGCTACTCTGCATTGCAGTTGGCACCACAACAGATACACCAGCGGTACATGCGACCCGGTCCTCTCGTACTAAGGTCACGTCCTCTCAATTTACTAGCGCCCACCACAGATAGGGACCGAACTGTCTTGCGACGTTCTGAACCCAGTTCACGTGCCACTTTAATCGGCGAACAGCCGAACCCTTGGGACCTTCTCCAGCCCCAGGATGTGACGAACCGACATCGAGGTGCCAAACCTTACCGTCGATATGAGCTCTTGGGTAAGATCAGCCTGTTATCCCCGGAGTACCTTTTATCCTTTGAGCGATGGCCCTTCCATGCAGAACCACCGGATCACTTTAGCCTGCTTTCGCACCTGCTCGGCCTGTATGCCTCACAGTCAAGCACCCTTATACTAATGCGCTCTATGTACGATTACCAACCGTACTGAGGGTACCTTTGCAAGCCTCCGTTACTTTTTAGGAGGCGACCACCCCAGTCAAACTACCCACCATGCACTGTTCCCCGTAAGGGATTAGGTTCTAAGTAAACAAAGGTTGGTATTTCAACGTTGACTCCACAATGCCTAGCGACACTGCTTCATAGTCTCCCAACTATCCTACACATTGTTTACTCAAAATCAATGCAAAGTTGTAGTGAAGGTTCACGGGGTCTTTCCGTCCCGTGGCGGGTAACCGGCATCTTCACCGATACTACAATTTCACCGGGCTCGTGGAGGAGACAGTGTTCAACTCATTAGACCATTCGTGCAGGTCGGAACTTACCCGACAAGGAATTTCGCTACCTTAGGACCGTTATAGTTACGGCCGCCGTTTACCGGGGCTTCAGTCAGGAGCTTTGGCTTGCGCCGAACACCCTTCCTTAACCTTCCGGCACCGGGCAGGTTTCAGGCTCTATACGTCATCTTTCGATTTTGCAGGGCCCTGTGTTTTTGTTAAACAGTTGGTTGAACCATTTTACTGTGACCGCATCGCTGCGGTACGCTTTATCCCGAAGTTACAGCGTCAATTTGCCTAGTTCCTTCTCCACGGCTCACCCGAGCGCCTTAGAATACTCATCCCGTCTACCTGTGTCGGTTTGCGGTACTGGCCGCTATACTCGCTTTTCTTGGAAGAACTTTTACCACTACGCCTCACCCGAAGGATCCGCTCAGCTATTCCGTCAGCTTATGTGGCTAACATTCTCCGTCACTTTTAATGTATAGCAGGTACTGGAATATTAACCAGTTTTCCATCAGATGCCCCTTTCGGGTTTTCCTAAGGACCAGACTAACCCTGATCCGATTAACGTTGATCAGGAACCCTTAGACTTTCGGCGATGAAGTTTTTCACTTCATTTATCGTTACTTATACCTACATTTTCTTTTGAAATCGCTCCAGCATACATCGCCATACGCCTTCAATGCAGATTTCAATGCTCCCCTACCACTTCATACAAAGTATGAAATTTAGAACTTCGGTTCATGGTTTGATACCCGATCATTTTCCGTGCAAGACCTCTCGACCAGTGAGCTGTTACGCACTCTTTAAATGAATTGCTGCTTCCAAGCAAACATCCTGGCTGTTATAGAAGTCTCACCTCGTTTGATTAACTTAACCATGTATTAGGGACCTTAGTTGCTAATCTGGGTTATTTCCCTCTCGGCCACGGACCTTAGCGCCCGCAGCCTCACTCCCGGAGATATATGATAGTATTCGGAGTTTGTCAGGGTTTGGTAGGCGGTGAAGCCCCCTAGCCCAATCAGTAGCTCTACCTCTATCATACTTCTAATACCTTGCGGTAAATCCGAGGCTGTTCCTAAAAACATTTCGGGGAGAACGAGCTATCTCTCAGTTTGATTGGCCTTTCACCCCTATCCACAGGTCATCCCAGAACTTTTCAACGTTAATGGGTTCGGTCCTCCAGTAGATGTTACTCCACCTTCAACCTGCCCATGGATAGATCACAAAGTTTCGCGTCTACCCCCACTGACTAAGCGCCCTGTTTGGACTCGCTTTCGCTACGGCTCCGTTAATTAAGAACTTAACCTTGCCAGTGAGGAGTAACTCGTAGGTTCATTATGCAAAAGGCACGCCGTCATCCCTACATTGCTGCAGGACTCCGACCGCTTGTAGGCACACGGTTTCAGGTACTATTTCACTCCCTTATTTAGGGTGCTTTTCACCTTTCCCTTACGGTACTGGTTCACTATCGGTGTCTGAGGAGTATTTAGCCTTACCAGATGGTGCTGGCAGATTCATGCAGAATTTCTCCGGTTCCGCACTACTCAGGATACTGCTCGTTACTCATCAATTTACGCCTACGCGGCTGTCACGCTCTATGGCTTAACTTTCCAGAAAATTCAGCTTGATGATGATTTCTAAATGCAGTCCTACAACCCTTAAACAGCACGCTGCTTAAGTTTGGGCTCTTCCCGTTTCGCTCGCCACTACTCGGGGAATCATTAGTTTATTTTCTTTTCCTCTCCCTACTTAGATGTTTCAGTTCAGGAGGTTGGCTCTCTTTCGAGTGCTATATCTTCAGTATAGCGAGGTTGTCCCATTCGGAAATCTAAGGATTTAACGCTTGTGTGCAGCTCCCCTTAGCTTATCGCAGCTTACCACGT
>CAVSVA010000003.1:0-235000 GCA_963731245.1 uncultured Bacteroidota bacterium | reverse complement strand
GAGAAAAAACTAATTGATTTTTTTTAAGCGGATTGCAAAGATAAGATGGGATAAATTTTAAATCAAATTGATTTTATTTATTCTTTGCAGCTTTAACTTTTTGTATCAATGAACTATGCTTTTTTTGAAAGCGGGTGCAAAGATATGGAGAAGTCAACTATATGCAAAATGATTTTGAAAAATAATTGAAATTAAATTAAGCCAAGACATTTTATTCTATCGTGTTTTCAATGTAGTTGCAAGTGCTCATTCTTTGCAGAATTAATTTCAGATTTTATTGATGAAAATTAATGCCTGAAAAAGAACGAAAAAGAGCATTAGACATAGAAGTGCAGCAAATCAAAATTAATTTTAATCGCAATTACTACTAATTATAAAACAACCAATTTCCGAGGCATTTGAATTTAAGAAGTAAAAAAATTATTCATCATTACATGAATACACAATTTTCCCTTTAATAATCGTTGTATCAATATTAATGTTCTCATCAAATATTACAATGTCTGCATCTTTGCCCGCTTCAAGTGACCCTTTTTTATTTTCAACATTTAAAATTCTTGCAGGTGTGTAAGTCATCATTTTTATTGCATCTGTCAAACAAACATCAGCCATTGTTATCATTGTTCTTACAAGTTTGTCTGCTGTTGCAACGCTTCCTGCAAAAGCAGTTTTATCAGGCAACAGTGCTACACCATTTTCAATAATTACTTTCAAACCGTTTTCATAATTGCCTAAAACGCTTTCTTTATCATTTGTTCCGGCGGCACGCATGGCATCGGTTATCAATGCAATTCTATCCGCGCCTTTTATTTTATAAATAAGTTTTAATAAAGGCGCAGGAAGATGAACGCCATCAGCAATAATTTCAACATCCATTTCATCAATAATAAATGCACTTTCAATTACACCTGCATAGCGATACGCATTTTTTCTTGTTACGCCAGACATGGCAGAATACAAATGCGTTACCAACGTATAACCATTTTCAAAAGCATCCATCACTTCTTCATATGTGGCGTCGGTATGTGCAATTGCAGGTAAAATATTTTTTGTTTTGAGATAACGGCCAAATTTAATCGCACCTTTCAATTCAGGTGCGGCACTCCATCTTTTTATACAGGAATATTTTGAAATGATTTCTTTGTATTCATCTGCATTTGGTTTGCGTATAAAACGCGGATCTTGCGCACCGCACTGATTTGCTGAAATGTAAGGACCTTCCAAATGCATTCCTAAAAATTGTGCGCCATTAATATTTTTTTTATTTGCAGATTCATAAGCATCAAGTGTTTTAAACAACATTTTTTTTGTTGATGTTAATGTTGTTGGCAGCATTGATGTTGTTCCAAATCGTGCATGTGTTTGTGCGATCTTTAAAAAAGCATTTTCGGTTGCGTCCATAAAATCAAATCCGCCACCACCATGAACATGTATATCAATAAAACCCGGCGCAACATATTTTCCGTTCGCATTTATTTCAATTGCATTTTGTGTTTCAATATTTTTTTCACTCACTTCAGCAATAGTATCATCAATAACAAGAACGCATCCGCCTTCAATTATTTTAAATGGTGTTATTATTTTGCCGTTGTATATTTTTATTTTGTTTGATAACATTAATGATGATGTAAAAGTGATGCTGAATTTTTATCAAGATAAACAACACAATTTTTATGCGTTTGCAAAATGCTTGCAGGATGAAGGTTGCTGACTTTATTTTCAAAACAATTTTTTATTGCAGTTGCTTTTCTTTTATCAGGAACAGAGCAAATAATATTTTTTGATTTCATGATTTGTTTTATTGACATGCTGATTGCTTTTTGCGGTACCTCATCAAAAGTTTTAAACCAGCCTTCATTCATTTGCTGCTTTCTGCACGCTTCATCCAACTCAACAACAATATAAGGTTCTTCTGTTTCAAAATCTGCAGGCGGATCATTAAAAGCAAGATGACCATTTTCACCAATGCCAACAAGTGCCACATCAATTTCGTGTTGTGAAATCAATTTATTCAATCGCTTACATTCTTGCCAAAAATTCGTTTCGCCGTTAATTAAATATGCTGTTTTTAATGATTGAATTTTTGCAATAAATCTTTCCTGCAAATATTTTCTGAAACTTGCAGGGTGCGTTTCACTCAATCCAATGTATTCATCTAAATGAAACATTGTTACTTTATTCCAATCAACATCTTCATGCGCAAGATTGTTTAATGTTTTAAACTGACTTGTTCCTGTTGCAAGAACAATGTTTGCCGTTCCTTTTTTTTAATTGCAGCATTAATTAATTGTGCAGCATTTTTTGCTGCGGCTTTACCAAGAGTTTGAGACGTATCATAAATTTCGATGTTCATTTAAACAATCCTTTTGTTATTACCTTGTCCATGTATTTTATCGAAAAAAAATCTCTGTCTATTAACAGCATTAAATTTATGATATGTCTCGTTCCTCGACATGACGTTCATAAAGCAAAATTTTATTTCATCAATTCTCAACTTTAAAAAAGGTTTTGATGAATGAATAACACAACAGTATATTGATAATTATAAGTTTCGTTTTTTCAAATCTTTTATATTAAACACAATACTTAATGCAAGGCTTGTAAAAAATACAATTGCCGTTACAGCATCAACCAAAGAAGCAGAAAAATTTATACCTGTTAATTTATTTGCGAGAAATTGAATGTATGAATTTGTTTGATCGTGGTAACCTAAATGTGCTCTTACCTGCCAATGCCAATCAGTGCAAAAACAATATCCCCATCCAAACCAAATTCCTAAAACAAACCACGAAAAAGCAGTTAAAAGCAATGTGATTAAATTCCATTTTCTTGTTTTGCGAAAAATCCAGCCAAACGTGTTAAAAAAAATAAGTGCGGTATGAAAACAAAAAAAGAAATAATTAAGAAATTGATATAACCACATTAAGGTTATTTTTTATTTTCAATTTTAAGCAACAATTCAAAACATCAATTAAACGCTCATCGCTTTCACATCTTCCGGAATAATTAATCTTCCCAACGTTTTTGCTTTTACTTCTTCAATTGAAACACCCGGCGCAGTTTCTTTTAATAAAAAACCTTGCGGTGTTACATCAAGCACAGCTAAATCTGTAACCACTTTTTTAACGCAAGCTAAACCTGTTAAAGGCAACGTGCATTTTGCCAATAACTTGCTTTCGCCTTTTGGATTTGTGTGTTGCATGGCAACAATTATATTTTTTGCGCTGGCCACCAAATCCATTGCGCCGCCCATTCCCTTCACCATCTTACCCGGAATTTTCCAGTTGGCAATATCACCGGTTTCACTTACTTCCATTGCGCCCAACACCGTTAAATCAATTTTGCCGGCGCGTATCATTCCAAAACTTTCAGCACTGTCAAAAAATGCACCGCCTTTAATTAATGTAACTGTTTCTTTGCCTGCATTAATTAAATCAGCGTCAATTTCTTCTTCAGTTGGATAAGGGCCCATTCCTAAAATTCCATTTTCGCTTTGCAGAATAACAGTAATTCCTTCAGGAATAAAATTAGAAACCAGTGTAGGAATGCCGATGCCAAGATTAACATACATGCCATCTTTTAATTCCTGTGCGATGCGTTTTGCGATGCCGAATTTATCTAATGCCATTGTTATTTTAGATTTACGATTTTAGATTTTAGATTTATTGATGCTGAATTTTTATTGTTCTTCTTTCAATTCGTTTTTCATAATTCATTCCCTGAAAAATGCGATGCACATACACGCCGGCCACATCAATTCTATCAGGATCAAGTTCACCTGGTTCAACTAATTCTTCCACTTCAGCAATGGTTATATCTCCGGCCTTTGCCATTGGCTTAGAAAAATTGCGTGTTGTTTTTTGAAAGATTAAATTACCCATCCTATCTCCTTTCCATGCTTTTACCAAAGCAAAATTTGCATGCAACGCATATTCCATTAAATATTTTTTATTGTTGAACTCACGCACTTCTTTGCCTTGTGCAACTTCGGTTCCATAGCCGGCAGGCGTATAAAAAGCAGGAATGCCCATGGCCGCCATTTGAATGCGTGTTGCCAGTGTGCCCTGCGGAATTAAATCAACTTCTAATTCGCCTGATAATAATTGCCTTTCAAACTCTGCATTTTCGCCCACATAACTGCTCATCATTTTTTTTATTTGTTTTGTTTGAAGCAGCAAGCCCAAACCAAAATCATCAACACCCGCATTGTTTGAAATACAGGTTAAATTTTTTACACCTTTTCTTTTTAAAGCATCAATTAAATTTTCGGGAATGCCGCAGAGCCCAAAACCGCCGAGCATGATGGTATCATTATCTTTTATATCAAAAATGGCAGCATCTGCGTTAGCAAAAACTTTATTCATGGCTTATACTATTTTAAACAGGATGATGAAATTAATAGATCAATCGTTCTCTAAAATTTTATCAGCAATTTCTTCAAGCACATTTATGTTATCGTGAACGTAAGTAAGACCCGCCTGGTACAAATTATTAATGTTTTGTGCAGTGGCTTCATCCATTTCAGAGCAGGCTTCTTTTAAACCAGGCTCAATGCGGTAATAATTTTTTTGAAACTCTTCTTCAAGCGTAAGATACATTTCTGTTAACTGGAAAGCAACCGTTTCAGAATTGCCCGACATTAAAATATCGATCACCGGTTCAAGCCATTTTATTTCGCCCGCATGTTTAAAATCGTTATAATGATATTGCTTTTTTACAGAACCAGTTCCCAACGAAACAATGATCATATCCTGCGCAGTTGGCTTATCTTTTTTATCATTATCATTTAACGCTTTTGAAAACAGCGTTTTTCTTGCTTCGGCATACGCACAAAGTGCAGGATTGTTTGCAAACATGCCGCCATCAACCAGTGTATAAATTTGGCCATCGAGCGATTGAATATGTGCAGGCGAAAAATAAGTTGGCGCTGCAGATGTGGCACGCGCAACATCTCTTATTTTAAAATTATTCAAATCGTCGGTAGCATCGGCACTGGTAAAAAATATAGATTTTCTATCGGTGATTTCATAAGATGTTATGAGGCTTGGTTTGATAAAATGGTTGAGTGTTTCATCACCAAAATAATTTGTAAGCAAACCATACAATGCATCCTGCGAATATTTTTCATGAACGATGCCGCCGGCACTTAAAATTTTTTCTTTAAGTGTGCGGTCAAAAATAATGTGGCCTTTTTTTATGTACAGGTCAACCGCTTCTTCTGCTGAATATTTTGCTTTGCCATTTTCACCGGGCATTAAATACAAACAAGCTAAAATGCCGCCGGTGCTTGTGCCGGCGATCATATCAAAATAATCGCCGAGTTTTCGATTGCTGCTGCCGCTTTTCTTCTGCAATATTTTTTCAAGTTGCATTAAAATAGTTCCCGGAATTATACCGCGTATGCCGCCGCCATCAACCGATAAAATTCTTATTTTCTTCATGCATTAAAATTAGTGTTTAAAAAATGTTTTTATACCCGCAATTAATTTTGGTGATGAATAACACACAATTTAATTATTCAAATTGAAACAGAAATTTTTAGCTCATATTAATTTAACTGCTGATATTTGCAAAAACTAATTGCTTTAAATTAATCCTTAAACTTTTACCTTATGAAGAAATTTTTTTTGTTTCTGCTTGCTGCTATTGCATTTACGGCTTGTCAAAAAGAAATAAACGATTCAATTGATAGCGGCAGCAACGGCGGCGGCAATAATGGAAACGGCAACTCTTCCAATGCCATAACCGGCACATGGAATTTTCTTTCGATGAACCTTCAAACACAAACTACACAAGAGTATGCGCTTTCAGGAATTGATGAAAAAACAATTACGCCTGTAACACTTACAACAATAAATAATGCAGGTAAATTAATAATCACCGATTCAGTGTTTACCAGCAGCGGCGTAACTTACACCGAGTCTGCAAGCTTAAAAGGTTACACTTACGAAAATGGTGCTTTGATTGATTCTACAGAAGGCCCGTTCTCCTACACAGTTCCTGCAACCAATTCAAGTGCTGTTTATAAATTAATCGGCAGCGATTCTATTTATTTTCCGCACGGAGGTCTTGTTTCAGTTGCGGGATCTTCATCAATACAATCTACACCTTCCGGCGGCAAATACAGCCTGAACGGAAATAAACTTATTTTAACTCAATCTATTTATCAAGATACAACAACAGTAATTTCAGGTATTTCTTATCATACAGTTGAAGCAGGCACAGATACAATATTTCTTCAAAAACAATAAAAAAAATATTTATAATAGTATTGATTGAAGTGATGATGTGCGCTGTTTGCAATTACATCAACCCAATTATAAGTAATTTGCAACATGCAGATAATTGCTTTAAGCGAAGGTTCATTTACAATTGATAAATCCAAAATTTTTGTTCCGTTTGATGTTAGTAAAGATGAATTGCAACAACGCCACAGCGGCAGTTTGCTGGTTGAAGTGCAGCCTTTTATTGTTGTTACAAATAAAGATGTTTTACTGCTTGATACCGGGCTTGGTTTTACGCAAAACGGTCAAATGCAGTTGCATAAAAATCTTTTGGCAAACAACATAAAACCCGAACAGGTAACCAAAATTTTGTTATCGCATTTGCATAAAGATCATGCCGGCGGCTTAAGTTATAAAGATGCGCCTGGGCATTATCATCTTTCTTTTTCCAATGCAATATTTTATGTGCAGCAAAGTGAATTTGATTTTGCAATGAACACCGGTTTTCCATCTTTTATAACAGAAGAAATTTCTGTGCTGCAGCAAAATTCCCAGGTTGTTTTTTTAACGGAAGATGAAGGCAATATTGATAATTATATTCAATATAAAGTTACCGGCGCACACAGCCCGCATCACCAGGTTTTTTGGATAAAAGAAAATAATGAAACTATTTTTTTTGGTGCGGATGATGCGCCGCAGTTGCAGCAAATGAAACACAGGTTTATTGCGAAATACGATTTTGATGGCAAGAAAGCAATGGAACTCCGCCGAATGTGGTGGGAAGAAGGTAAAAAAGAAGGCTGGACATTTTTATTTTATCATGATGTAAAAACACCGTTCATTAAAAACAACATATAATGTTCATGGCTTAATGTAGTATGAAGCGTAAAACAAAATTCAGGGAATTATTATTAAAATGGCATCATGAAAAAAACAAAAGAATAATGCCATGGAAAGGCGAAAAAAATCCATACAAAGTTTGGCTCAGCGAAATTATTTTACAACAAACAAGAGTGGAACAAGGCTGGAATTATTATAACAAATTTGTTGAACAATATCCAACCATAACACATCTTTCAAATGCAAAAGATGAAGCTGTTTTTAAATTGTGGGAAGGATTGGGTTATTACAGCCGTTGCAAAAATTTACTGCACACAGCAAGAATGATTGATGAAAAGTTTGCAGGTAACTTTCCTTCAGATTATAATACCATTTTAAGTTTAAAAGGCATTGGCTCTTACACCGCAAGTGCTATTGCATCTTTTTGTTTTGATTTGCCGTATGCAGTTGTTGATGGCAATGTGCTGCGCATTTTAGCAAGATATTTTGGAATTGATTTACCGGTTGATTCAACAGAAGGTAAAAAAAATTTTGCAAAACTTGCGCAGGAATGTTTGGATAAAAATAATCCGGGCGAATACAATCAGTCAATAATGGATTTTGGTGCAACGGTTTGCAAACCGGTTCCATTGTGCAAAATTTGTTTGCTGAATAAAACCTGCATCGCTTTCAATAAAAATAAAATTCATCTGTTGCCCGTAAAACAAAAAACAATTATTAAAAAAGAAAGATGGTTTTCTTATTTCATCTTTTCATTCAACAATAAAATATTTGTGCAGCAAAGAACGGCAAAAGACATCTGGCAAAACCTGCATGAATTTTATCTTGAAGAAACAACCGCAAATCCTGAATGGAACATTGAAAAAATAAAAAACCGGCTGTTGCAGCAACTGCACATTAGCGATATAAAAAATATAAGCATCATTGCTGCAAAAAAGCAAATACTTACGCATCAAATCATCCGCGGTTATTTTATTTATGTTGAGTTGAACCATCAACCTGCACTTAATTTTAAAAGCGGTTCATGGTTAACAAATGAAGAAATTGCAAGCAAGGCATTTCCAAAATTTATTCATCAGTTTACAAACAGCAAAACGCTTCAAACGCAGGTTTTATAAATTAACTGTTTACGCTTTAAAATTTTATATAACTTTAAATTCGTATTAAAGAATTATTAACCACTGACGAATAAAAACAATTTTATATGAGAGGTGTAAACAGGGTAATTCTTATTGGCAACCTTGGCAAAGATCCCGAAATACAGTACCTGGAAAAAAACATCAGCGTTGCCAAATTTCCGCTTGCCACAACTGAAACGCATAAAGATAAAAATGGCAGGCTTATATCGCAAACAGAATGGCATATAATTGTTTTATGGAGAGGCCTTGCCGAACTGGCGCAAAAATATTTACACAAAGGAAGTTTAATTTATATTGAAGGGCGCCTGCGCACACGCAGTTGGGAAGATCGTGAAGGCAATAAAAAATTTGCAACAGAAATTGTTGCTGATAATTTAATAATGCTTGATAAAAGAAGCGAAAGCAGCCACTTACCTCCGCCTTCTGTTACCGATAGTGATGCAATTGAAGGTTTTAACCCGGAGAGCAGCGAGCCGCCCAATGAAGATGAACCAACCGGCAGCCTGCCTTTTTAATTGAATTTTTATAATAACCTCAATCTTGTTATTTTGCACTGATGATGTGTAACACATCGGTTAACGAAAAATTTATAATTTGGAAATTTTTTCCGCTCAATTTTCATTTTTACAGATACATCCAACAATAGATCCCCAGGCCGTAACCGTGCTTGTTTTTTTACTGATTGCATTTATTATGTTATCATTTGTTGCCGCCGGTGCAGAAGTTGCTTTTTTTTCATTAACTTTTAAAGAAATTAATTTATTAAAAACAAAAGAGCAACCTTATTACAAAAGAATTATTGATTTGCTGCGCGATCCTAAAGGTTTGCTTGCGTCTTTATTAATTGCCAACAGCTTTGCAAACATTGCCATTATTATTGTATCAAATCTTTTGCTGGATATTATTTTACAATTCAATCAGCCATCTGCTTTGTGGATTGAATTTGCCATTAAAGTAATTGTTGTTACCTCTTTGCTGCTTTTGTTTTGTGAAGTGATTCCAAAAATTTATGCCAATCAAAATAACCTTCGTTTTCTCAAAAATTTTGGCATTGTTACAGAAGGCACCTACTATCTTTTTCATGGCATGGGCAACTGGCTTGTAAAATATTCTGATATCATCGAAAAACAATTATCAAAAAAAACAAAAGGCGCTTACAGTTTGGAGCAACTCGATCATGCCATTGATATTACAACAAATAATTCCGCATCAGAAAAAGAAAAAAGTATTTTAAAAGGCATTGTAAAATTTGGTAACATAACCGTAAAGCAGGTTATGCGCACAAGGCTTGATGTTAGCGGCATTGAGTATGATACTTCGTTTGCCGATCTTTTAAAACACATTGAAGAATTGCATTACAGCAGGCTGCCCGTTTATAAAAAAGATTTGGATGAAATTACAGGCATTTTAAATACAAAAGATTTATTGCCGTTTATAAACAATACAGAAAATTTTGACTGGCACACATTGCTGCGCCCGCTAACTTTTGTGCATGAACATAAATTAATTGATGACCTGCTGCACGAATTTCAGTTAAAGCATATTCATTTTGCAGTTGTGGTTGATGAGTTTGGCGGCACCAGCGGCATTGTAACTTTAGAAGACATTTTAGAAGAAGTAATTGGCGATATTAAAGATGAGTTTGATGAAGAAGATACAGGCTTTAAAAAAATTGATGACAGCACTTTTATTTTTGAAGGCAGCACCATGATAAATGATGTTTGCCGTTTAATGCATTTGCCGCCGGAAACTTTTACACCGGTTAAAGGCGAAAGTGATTCGCTTGCAGGGCTTGTGCTTGAAATTGCCGGAGAAATTCCGCAACAAAACCAGGTTATAGCCAGCGGCGATTTTGAATTTGTTGTTTTAGAAATGCATAAAAATCGTTTGCAGAAAATCAAAATAACTATAAAGCCGCATGTTGCAGAAAAGAAATAGTGAACGGTCAACTGTCAACGGTCAACAGTCATCTGTCAACGGTCATCTGTCAACGGTCAACGGTTTGTGTTTACTTTTTACTTTTTACTTTTTACCTTTTACTTTCTTTAGCTGCAACTCATCTTACACTCCAAAACCGGCTGGTTATTTTAAAATAATTTTTCCTCAAAAAAAATATCAGCAATTTAATGTGCCCGGTTATCCTTACACATTTGAATATCCAACGTACGCACGTGTTTTAAAAGACAGTACTTTTTTTAATGATTCAACCGAAAATCCATGGTGGATAAATGTAGATTTTCCGCAGTTTAATGCACGCATTTATTTAAGTTATAAAGTTATTGGTAAATATAAATTAGATAAGTTGCTGAATGATGCGTTTGATCTCACCAATAAACATACGGTAAAAGCAACGTACATCGATGATTCAATCATGAATATTTCCAACAACGTGCATGGAGAATTTTTTAAGGTGGAAGGAAATGTGGCAACAGCAACCCAATTTTTTCTTACAGATTCAATAAAAAACTTTTTACGCGGCGCTTTATATTTTGATGCAACGCCAAATGAAGATTCCTTAAAACCTGTAAACCAGTTTTTGGTTGAAGACATGAAGCATCTGATAAATACTTTTAAGTGGAAATGATTCTTGTTTAATTCAAAAGTTAAAAGTAAAAAGATTGCTGCGTTTTTTGAATTTTGACTTTTAACTTTTGACTTACTTTGTAGCATGATTGCAATTGACAACAAATTAGTGAGTGATGAAATTGCGACAAGGCATTTTGTTTGCGATCTTGTTAAATGCAAAGGCGGTTGTTGCGAAGATGGCGATGCCGGCGCTCCGCTTGAAATAAATGAATTGGATGAACTGATACACAACTATGAAAATGTAAAACCATATCTTACTGCTGAAGGCATTAAATCAATTGAAAAAAACGGAAAATATTTATATGATGTTGAGTTTGGCTGGGTTACGCCAACTATAAAAGGAGAAATGTGCGCTTATGGTTTTAGAGATGAAAATGGCATTATAAAATGCGGCATTGAAAAAGCATACAATGAAGGAAAAATAAACTGGAAAAAACCCATCAGTTGCCATTTGTTTCCTATTCGAATAAGTAAAAGTAAAGAAGATAAAGATCTTGAATATTTAAATTATGAACCACGCCCGGATTTATGCAAAGCTGCATGTAAATTGGGCAAGCGTTTAAAAGTTCCGGTATATATTTTTTTAAAAGAAGCAATCATTCGTAAATATGGCGAAGAGTTTTATAATGCATTAGAAGCAGCCGCACAATATGCAGAAAGCAAATAAATAGGAAATTAAAAATCAGGAATTACGATTGTATCCAATATAAATAATCACGCTCAAAAAGTCCCTCTTCACCGGAGAGGGATTTAGGGAGAGGCTTTTATGAATAAAACAGCATCAACATTTATTGCAAAAAGCACTGTTAAAGCTGCGAACCTTGATCATCGCAGAAAAATTAATTTCAACATTGCAAAATATAATGCAGTTGTTCCTTTTGCAAAAACACAGTTTTCTAATTTAATGGCTGCCCGCGAAAAAGCCAAGAACATTAAATGGCAGGCTATTGAAAAGCTCGACGTAATGCTTGAACAATTTGAAAAAAATATTTCAGCACGCGGCGCAAAAGTTATTTGGGCTGAAACAGCAGAAGATGCATTGAATGAAATTGGAAATATATGCAAGGCTAAAAACTGCAAAACATTGGTGAAAAGCAAAAGCATGGTAACGGAAGAAATTCACCTGAATAAATTTTTAGCAAAGCAAAATATTGAAAGTATTGAAACAGATTTGGGTGAATATATTCAGCAATTAGATAATGAACCGCCTTATCATATTGTTACGCCGGCAATGCATAAAAGCAAAGAAGATGTTGCCAAATTGTTTTCAGAAAAATTAAACGTTCCTGAAGGTTTATCGCCGCAGCAATTAACATGGTTGCAAGAAAAAAACTCCGGAAAAAATATATTGAAGCAGAAATTGGGGTTACCGGTGCAAATTTTTTAATAGCTGATACAGGTTCAATATCGGTAACAGAAAATGAAGGCAATGCAAGATTAAGCTGTGCTTTTCCTAAAACGCATATTGTGATTGCAGGCATTGAAAAAATAATTCCATCAATGAATGATCTCAGCTTGTTTCTGCCTTTGCTGGCAACGTTTGGAACAGGTCAGCAACTAACGGTTTATAACACCATCATTTCAGGCCCAAAACAAAAAAATGAAATCGATGGACCTGAAGAAATGTATGTGATTTTGCTTGATAATGGCAGAACGAATTTGCTTGCAAATGCTAAAACACGTGAAGCATTATACTGCATTAGATGCGGTGCATGTTTAAATGCGTGTCCTGTATATAAAAATATTGGCGGCCACAGTTACGATACAACATACAGCGGCCCGATTGGAAGCGTTATTACTCCGCATTTAAAAAATTTAAAAGAGTATAAGCACTTAAGTTACGCATCTTCATTGTGCGGTAATTGCACAGAAGTTTGCCCTGTGAGAATTAATCTTCATGAATTATTGCTTGAAAATCGTTATGAAGCTGTTGCTGAAGGTGATAGTTCGGTTGCTGAACGTGTTGCATGGAAGATGTGGAAATTATCAAGTTTGAAACGCAGCATGATGAATATGGGAAATGGAAATTTAAAAAATAAAGTAGTGAACAATTTATTTAAAGGATGGACAAAACACAGAGCTCACCTGCATTTCAGCGAAAAAACATTTAATGAACTTTGGAAAGAAAATAATAAGCTTTAACTGCCTGCATAAATTATCAAAGCAATTCCAACAATAAAAAATATAAACATCGCAGCTAAAAAATTATTGATTGATTTTGGTGCGTGTTTAAATTCTTTCCAAATAAAAACACCCCAACATGCAGCAATTAATGTTGCGCCCTGCCCTAATCCGTAAGATATTGCCGGCCCTGCTTTGCCTGCTGCAATTAAATTGAATGAATTACCTAATCCCCAAATTAATCCGCCTAAAATTCCAACCAAATGTGTTTTAAAATTTCCGCTGAAATAATCTTTATAAGTAACGGGCAAACCTGTAATTGGCTTGCGCATTAAAATAGTGTTGAAAAGAAAATTGCTGATAAAAATTCCAACAGAAAAAATAAACACTGCAGTATATGGCGTCATCTTTCCAACTGCAGGCGATTGAAAATTTTCAATATCCATTGATGCAGCAATAAATCTATAAAAGAACGACATTAAAATGCCTGCAACAACAGAAAGCAAAATACCTTTTTGAATGCCTTTTTTTGCTGTGATAGTTTCATCAATTTGCTGAGATTTATTTGCTTTGCCATAAGCAAATGCATTTATTAAAATAGCAACAATAATTAAGGCAACACCAAAAAATAAAAATGTTGGATCGCCTTTTTGTGCCACCGCATAATTTAATATAACGCCCAGCACCAATGCAATGCCAATGCCTACAGGAAACGCAACTGCCATTCCAGCTTCTGCAATGGCTGCAGAAAATAAAATGTTGGCTGCATTAAAAATTATTCCGCCAATAAATGCGCTGATAAGGTTTGATGAATTTGCCTGGTGCAGATCATTCATAAAGCTTCTTCCTTCATGCCCAATGCTGCCTAAAGTAAATGCAGAAAAAATGGAGAACAATAAAATTCCAATTACATAATCCCAATAAAATAATTCAAAGCGCCAGGTTTTTTGCGCAAGCTTTTGCGTGTTTGCCCATGAACCCCAGCATAACATGGTGATGATGCAAAAAATTATGGCTAAAGCATAACTGTGAACAATGAACATAGTCTGAACCTGGATTTATAAGATTAAAAGATTTACAAGATAATAAATCATAATTCTTCAAATAATAAAAAATATCTTAAGCATTTAAATCCAATAATTTTAAATCCACCCAAATCATAGTTCAGATTTGTACGGTGCAGATGATTGTGCACCCAATCTTGTTACAGAAATTGATGCAGCATTATTAGCAAATTGCACCGCTTGCTGCATTGATTTTTTTTCAGAGAGCGCCACCGCTAAAGCACCATTAAAAACATCACCGGCTGCCGTTGTATCAACAGCAGTTACTTTATTAGTATTCATTAAACTGAAATCATTATTTTGATATAATAAAGCACCTTCTTCCCCTAAAGTTATAATTATTGTTTGAATGCCTTTTGCTGATAAAATTTGCGCAGCCTGCTTTACATCATTAATATTATTTATTGAAATACCGGTAAGCATTGCAGCTTCTTTTTCGTTGGGTGTTATGATAGAAATTTTGCTTAACAGTTCATCAGATAACTTACATGCCGGTGCAGGATTTAAAATAAATGTTTTATTATGATGCTTCGCAATTGTTGCAACATATTCAATTGTTTCAACGGGTATTTCAAGCTGAACCAAAATAATATCTGCCTCAAATAAAATCTGCTCAGCATTTTTTATATCATTAACTAATAAATTTCCATTTGCGCCTTGCGCCACAGTAATTGAGTTCTCTCCTTTTTCATCAACATTTATTAATGCAATACCGGAAGGATTTTTATCGTCAATAAAAATATATTCTGTGTTTATATTTTCTTTCTTGAATAATTCAATTGCCTGTTTTCCAAAAACATCATTACCCACTTTTGCAACAAAAGTTACATCGCCATTTAAACGTGCTGCAGCAACAGCCTGGTTTGCGCCTTTGCCGCCGGCATTCATAAAAAAATTTCCGCCTAAAATTGTTTCACCCGGTGCTGGCAAATGTGCGCATTTAATAACCATGTCTGTATTGGAACTTCCGATTACTACGATGCTCATAAATTATAATTAAGATTAAATCTGCAATCGCTTTTTATATAATTGTCTAATTTTAAAATTAAATTAAGTGAATTATGGAAGCTGTTTTTATTGTTAAGCCTGATGAATTTGATGAAAATCTTTTTGAACAAATAAAATTTCTTCTGAGTTCTAAGAACAATTTGGAAATTACAATTAGTATAAATGAAACGCAATCAAAAGGAATTTTAAGAAAAGAAAGCCGTGAAGAATATTTTACACGATTAGATAAAGCCATTAAAAACCTTAAAGAAAATAAAGGTGTACCCTTTACAACGCAGGAGTTTGAAGAGTTTTCCCAAAACCTATTAAATGAGCCATGAGCAAAATTATTCTTGACATTTCGGTTATTGAAGATTTGAAAGCATGGGCGAAAGGAGAATAAAGGCTGGTGAAAAAATTTTTTGAATTGATTGATGACATTAATAAACATCCGTTTGAAGGACTTGGCAAACCGGAAGCATTGAAATATCAATATAAAGGATTTTCGTCCCGGCGAATTTCTGATGAACACAGGCTGATTTATGAAGTACTTTCGAATGGTGATATTAATGTTGCGAGTGTGCATGGCCATTACGAATTATGAGTGCAAAGTTCATTTTCAAATTTTCAAATCAGCACATCTTCAAATTACAAATTCATCTTCTTCATTTCATCAACGGCAAAATTTGTGGCTCTTGCTGTTAAAGCCATATAAGTTAACGACGGATTTTGGCAGGCCGTTGAAGCCATGCATGCACCATCGGTTACAAAAACATTTTTTACATCCCATATTTGATTATGCGCATTTAGTATGGATGTTTTTGCATCTTTTCCCATTCTTGCCGTACCCATTTCATGAATGCCCAAACCCGGCGCCTGCCCATCATCATACGCTTCAATATTTTTAAAACCCGCACGTTCCAACATTTCGCTACCGCTGTTTAAAATATCTTTCAGCATACTTAATTCATTTGTTTTGTATTCGCAATCAATCACCAACTGCGGAATGCCCCATGCATCTTTTTTATCATTGCTTAAAGAAACTTTATTTTCATAATAAGGCAAACATTCACCCATGCCCGTCATCCACATATACCAATCGCCGGGTTCTGTTAAATCTTCTTTCAATGTTGCGCCGATGGTATTGTTGGTTATTTTGCCTCTTCCACGCGAAGCACCTGCAGCTATTGCAAACCCGCGAATAAAATTTTTTTGCGCATCGTTGCCAACATTTCTAAACCGCGGAATATAAATGCCCGCAGGCCTTCTTCCATAATAATAAGAATCCTGGAAACCATCATACATAGCTTCTAAATGCCCGCGATAATTATGATCCATTAAATAATGACCCAACACATCATTTGTATTTCCCAAACCATTTGGAAATTGTGCTGATGTTGAATTCATGAGCACCAATGTTGAATTAATTGTTCCGGCATTTAAGAAGATGATCTTTGCAAAATATTCTGTTGTTTGTTTGGTATTTGCATCAATTACACGCACACCGGTTGCCTTATTTTTTGTTTGATCGTAAATGATAGAATGCACTACAGAAAAAGGCCGCAACGTTAAATTGTTTGTTGCTTTTGCAACTGGAATTGTTGCCGATACACTGCTGAAATATCCGGCAAAAGGGCAGCCTCTTGCGCATAAATCTCTGTATTGGCAAGGCCCTCTTCCATTTAAACCTTTTGTAAGATTTGCTGTGCGTGAAATAATAACATGCCTGTTTGCAAAATTTTTTTCTGTTTGTTCTTTAAAATGTTTTTCAACACAATTCATTTCCATCGGCGGCAAAAATTCGCCATCAGGCAAATGCGGAATGCCATCTTTATTACCGCTGATGCCAACAAATTTTTCAACATAACTATACCATGGCGCAATATCTTTATAACGAATTGGCCAGTCTGCACCAATGCCTTGTTTTGCGTTGGCTTCAAAATCAAGATCGCTCCAGCGCTGCGTCCATCTTGCCCACATTAAACTTTTACCGCCAACCTGGTAACCGCGAATCCAGGAAAATGGTTTTGTTTGCTGGTAAGGATGTTCATTATCTTTTACAAAAAAATGTTGCGTGGCTTCAGTAAATGCATAGCATTGGCCAACGATAGGATTTTCATCTAAAAATTTTTTTGAAAATGTATCATGACGGGGCAATTCCCATGGCGCCAATGTTGCTGTTGGATAATCTTTTATATGTTCAACATTTCTTCCGCGTTCAAGCATCAACACTTTCAAACCTTTTTCACATAATTCTTTTGCTGCCCAGCCGCCCGTCATGCCGCTGCCGATTACAATGGCATCAAAAGTATTTTGTTCAACGCCTTTTGAATTTATGTTTGGCAAGCTATCGTTGTTGTTCTTATTACGTCCCATTTTTAAATCTGAAGATCTTTGAATAATTAGTTTAAACTGTGAGCATCATCGTCATTGCGAGGAACGAAGCAATCTGATTATTTGAATATAATATTGTAAATATAGATTTTATGTTTTTTGTGTTACTTGAAATTACCATTTACAAACGTCTTCCCACAAATCCTTCCATTCCGGGTTTATTGAATTTATGAGCATGCATTTTTGTTTTCTGCTTCCAGCTTTTATTCGTTTCTCTTCTAAAATTGCCTCTTCAATTGTTGAAAAGTTATTATAATAAACAAGTATTACTATGTTTTATTTTGCTGTAAAACTTTCAGGATGTGCTTTTGTTTTGTGTTCCTGCACACGCATTATTAAATCTGAAGTTACTCCTGTATATAGAACAGTTTTAAGAATGTTAGTCATTATATAAACTGTTCCGCCTCTTCTCGTTTTATAATAATTTATTAGTGAAATCTTCACTTTTTTGCAACACTTAATTTACAAATCCACAGACTGCTTCGTTCCTCGCAGTGACGTTTAACCACAAACTTCATTTATAATTTTCATTCATTTATTTCGGCTGATGCTGAATCAATTCATCAATCAATTTTTGAACAACAGCAGGCGAAACTTTTTCAACCAAATATGCCTGCGTTCCGTTTGTATTATCTGCCCATGAATTGCTGCCATCTTTCATATTAATTATAATTTTTCCATGCTTAACCGTAAACCATTTTTCGTAACCAAGCACGCCAACTAATACGGCAGTTTCATCCCAGCTTTTTCTTCCTGCACTATCTTCCGGCGCCTGCGGAATTGAAATGCGAAACACATCTTTTACAGGACTATTTTTAATTGAATTGTTGTTAATTAAAGGCAAACCCACTTTTATTTTTTCACCAATTTCAAAGCCTGAAAACAAAACAGGCGTTGGCCAGTTTGCATACACAAAGTTTGCGGAAGGAAAATCGCGGTTAATATTAAACTCACTTCCCGATGGAAATTTGCCAGCCATGCTTACAAGTTGTTTTACTTTTTGTGTTATCAACTGCTCGCCGGTTAAAGGCGAAAACATATCTGCCTTTGATTGCAACAAATTTTTAAGATTGGTTAAAAAGCCAACCGTAATAATGGTTACACTTTTATCTGGCTGAATAGATAAAATTCTTCTGTATAAAGCAACTGCATCTGCAACATCTTTATTGCTGTTAACTGCGTGCGGATAATTTTTTACGATTGAATCTGTCCAGTGTTGCCAATCATGCAATTCAAGTGCCTCACCTTTTGGAACGCCGATGGGAATATTGGGTCTGTTGAAATAAGTGTTCAGCACGCTAAACACAGCGGCAACATTTTCATATTTCGTGCTTGCAATAGTAGCAAGAATATTTGCTTTGCCTTCATCTGCAAAACTGTGTAATAAAGTTATGGCGCCAACATCGTCGTAATCAGGGCCCATATCAGAATCAAAAATTACAGATGCCGGCTGAGAAATAGCATCATACATAAATAAAGAGCAAATAATAATTGTAAAAATAATTTTCATGTTACTAATTTAAGCATCATTTAAAAATTTGTCTTACATATTTACGCTAAACTATAAATGAATATTTATTCAGTAAAAATTTAAGATTAAAACAAGTTTATTTAAATATTGAATGGTTTACTGAAAATCTTTTTGTTCAAATACCATATCTTTCTTTCAGAATATTTTTATGATGCAGCAAATGGCCATAAATAATAAATGCCAGCGCATTTACAGAAACAGGATTATTAGAAGCGGTGCCCATGCTTTTAATTTGTTCATCATTTAAAGCAAGTAAAAATATATCTGTGGCAGCACGCACTGCATTAAATTCCTGTTTTAAAGATGATAAACTTCGCTCGGTTGCAAAGCCATTTTTTACATAACGCATTTTCATCAAATGAAGCTAAAGGCGTTTCATCCTTACGGCTTATGCGCAATGCACGATAGGCAAATACACGCTCTGCATCTGTAAGGTGCTGAAGCACTTCTTTTACCGTCCACTTGTTTTCATCATAAGCAAACTCGGCTTTATTTTCAGGCAGGCCATTAAAAAATTCCTGCAGATCAAAAGCATAATTATTTACTATCTCACTGATTGTATTGCCCTGTGCCAGTGCAATATATTTTTGATAATAAGCTGCACATTCGTTTGGTTGCGGTCTTGCCATTTATTTTATTTTTCGATGATTATTTTGTAATTTTTTCTGTGTTGTTTTTCTTCTTTTTTTATTAATCAGGTTTTAAAGTTGATGCCAGTTCAACTGCTGCTGCTGCATTTGTAAAACCATCGCTGAAGTTAATTCGCTCATTTTGTTTGCTCTGTACTGTTATAATCTCCGGGCTTGTTTACTTCTTCGCGTATGTTTTGGCTGATTTTGTGATGGCATATTTAACCTGCGCCGCACTTAACTGCGGATAATAAGAACGGATTAAAGCCGCAATGCCTGTAACAACCGGCGATGCCATGCTTGTGCCATCATGATAACCGTAACTATGCGGAAGCGTTGAATAAATTTTTACGCCCGGCGCAAAAACATCAACTGAATTTTTTCCATAATTACTGAAGTAAGCAATAAATTTTCCATCATTCACTTTTGGATCTCCGTAAGCGCCAACGGTTATAAAATTTTTGGGTTCATCTTTTATGTACAAAAAATTCGGGTTTGGAAAATTATCAACCGAATCAATATCATTCGATTCATTGCCTGCGGCATGCACTAAAAGCACATCATGATCTTCAGCATATTTCACTGCTTCATCCACCCATTTTTTTTCGGGAGAAAATCCTTTGCCAAAACTCATGTTTATTACTTTGGCGCCATTATCAACAGCATATTTTATAGCCAGCGCAATATCTTTATCATATTCATCTCCATCAGGCACGGCACGTATCATCATTACCTGCACATTATCTGCAATGCCATTAACGCCAATGTTGTTGGTGCGGTCTGCAGCAATTATGCCGGTTACATGCGTTCCATGATCTGCATCGGGGCCCATAATATCGTTGTTGCCGTAATATTTATCGTTGATATCATTATAATTGTCTTTAATTATTTGCGCACGATAATCGGGCGGCGCAGTAGTTTTATTATCCAACGCACTTTTTTTGCTGCCAAGATATTCTTCAAGATCTGATAACAAAGCGGTGTTTGTTGTTGAAGTATCTACCTGTTCCATTCTTAAAATATTCAGAAAACTTGTTTTGGCCGCACTTCCGCGTGAAGATAAATTCTGAGAATTTTCAAGATCGCTGATGGTATATTGTTTTTTGCCAAGTTCCTGCTGCAAAACTTCATCTTGCTTGCGTAATGTTTTATCTAATGCATCCAGCATCATTACTTCCATTTGTTCATCGCTTGAAACGGTCATATCCGCGGCAGCTTTTTTCCATTCACGGTATTGCCATTTTTCATCTGCATTTAATGCAGTTGTATCAATTGTTTTGCCATCGAATTTGTCTTTAAACTTATAATAAACTCTTGATCTTTCATCTGAAGCTTTTTCTAAATCTTCGCCATTTTTATTACCCAAAAAATTCCATCCATGCACATCATCAACATAACCGTTATGATCATCATCAATACCATTTCCAGGAATTTCTTTTTTGTTTGTCCATAAAATTTTTTTCAGGTCTTCATGTGTTGTATCAACACCAGAATCAATAACAGCAACAATAATTGGTGTTGATTTTTTGCCTTTAAGAAATTCGTATGCTTTGTTAAGACTAATGCCGTCAACAAAATCAGCAGCCGAATCTTGCTGATACCATATTTTTGTATCAACAGTTTTTTGACTTGTATTGATACTTGTTTGGGCTTGAACTGAAAAACTGAAAACACTAAAAACGAGCAGCGCAATAACGTTTGATAACCGCATGATGTAACTTGATTTTTTTTAAATGGCAAATATCCGAAATAAGCAAGGCCTGTTTAATTAAAGAAAGGCAATTTAGGAAACTATTATGTAAAATATGTAAAGCTGTAAGTAATGAGCTGCGAACTATTTAAAAATTTTAACTGCATCAAAATGAAAAAAAAATTTAAGTATTTATTGATGATTATTGCATGTGCAATACTTCATGCAACTTTATTTGCGCAGAAAAAAGCAGTGTTTGATTCAGGTTATTTTTCATCATTCGATCAAACAAAAATTTATTACGAAGTGCATGGAAATGGTTTTCCTGTTTTGCTGGTGCATGGTTTTATTGTAAACAGTAATTCATGGAAACATACGGCGCTGTTTGATAGTTTGCTTGCAGCAGGCAACAAAGTAATATTGATTGATCTGCGTGGCAACGGAAGATCGGGTAAGCCGCATAACGATGAAGCTTACAGTAACGACGCTGAAACAAAAGATATAATGCTGCTGATGGATAGTTTGAAAATTAATAAATATGATGTGGTTGGTTATTCAAGAGGTTCTATTATAACAGCAAGATTACTGGTAAATGATAAAAGAGTGCGCAAGGCTGTTTTAGGCGGCATGGGTTTAGATTTTACAAATGCAAACTGGCCGCGGCGTATCCAGTTTTATGAGGCTTTGGCATATGATACGGTTGCAAGTTTACATGCGATGGTTGTATATGTGCAACAAAATAATTTAGATCAGCAGGCACTGGCATTGCTTCAAAAATACCAGCCATCAACGCCAAAAGAAATTTTATCCAAAATAAAAAATCGTGTGTTGATTATTCATGGTGATAAAGATGCTGATAATGGCAATGCTGATGCGCTTGCTGCAATATTTCCAAACAGTGAAATGGCGGTTACGCCAGGTGATCATAATCATGCTGCGGCAACGCCGGAGTTTGCTGCAGCGGTGATGAAGTTTTTGAAAGAGGTAAGTTTAATTGCCGACAAGCATTTATGCAGCGAAATGTGTCTGCACACGCAGTAACGTGGTTTTTCTCAATTATATCTTTTTCTTTTTTTGTGGTGGTTGCCATACTTACTAAAACAGCCATGAACATAAAATTCTTTTTTTTTTTAACGTTGTTTTTTTTTTTGGGTTTTTAGGATATTGTTTTGTTTTTAAACTTTTTTTTTTCCCATTCTTTCCTATGAAATTGCAGGGCGGGATTATTTTTTATTGTAATTGTTACCGGTTTATTATGATTTAGGAATGATTTTTTATAAGAAAAAAGAAGCGAGTTGTTGAAGCAAATAATGAACAATTAAGTTTGCTAAAAATATTGCAGCTATAATATTAAATATCATGCAACAAATAATTGAATGTGTTCCCAATTTTAGTGAAGGAAATGATTTGAATATCATCAAACAAATTACTGATGAAATTGAAAGTGTTGAAGGTGTTCGTTTGTTAAATGTTGATCCGGGAAAAGCTACAAATCGCACGGTTGTAACTTTTGTTGGAACGCCGAAAGCTGTTGTGCCGGCTGCTTTTAAAGCCATAAAAAAAGCAGGTGAATTAATTGATATGAGCAAACATAAAGGCGAACACCCGCGCATGGGCGCAACCGATGTTTGTCCGTTAATTCCGGTTGCAAATATTACGATGGAAGAAACAGTTGTGTATGCGCATGAGCTTGCAAAACTGGTTGGTGAAGAATTAAAAATTCCTGTTTATTTATATGAAGCATGCGCAAAAAAATAAATAGCGGCAATAACCTTTCAATTATTCGTGCAGGTGAATATGAAGGATTTTTTAAGAAGATAAAATTGCCTGAATGGAAGCCTGATTTCGGCCCGCAGGAATTTGATGCAAAGCGTGGTGCAACCGTTATTGGCGCGAGGGATTTTTTAATTGCTTACAATGTAAATCTAAATACAACTTCGGTGCGCCGTGCAAACGCCATTGCATTTGATGTGCGTGAAGCAGGCCGTACAAAAAAAGAAAATGGCAAAAATGTTTTAGATGAAAATGGTAAGCCAATAACAATTCCGGGAAGTTTAAAAAGTGTAAAAGCTATTGGCTGGTTTATTGAAGAATATGGCATTGCGCAAATTTCTATGAACCTTACCAACATCGGTGTAACGCCTTTGCACATTGCGTTTGATGAGGTTTGCAAAAAAGCAGATGAACGCGGCATTCGTGTTACAGGCAGCGAATTGGTTGGCCTTATTCCGTTAAAATCAATGATTGATGCAGGAAAATATTTTTTAGAAAAGCAACAACGTTCAACAGGAATTTCAGAAAAAGAATTAATAAAAATTGCCATAAAATCTTTAGGGCTTGATGAGCTTGCGCCTTTTAAACCAGAAGAAAAAATTATTGAATATTTATTAAAAGATAAAGCTGACAGCAAACTTATCAGATACAACACTTTCAGATTTTGCAGATGAAACGGCAAGTGAAAGTGCAGCACCTGGCGGTGGTTCTATTGCAGCGTATGTTGGTGCGCTTAGGAATTTCTTTGGCAACAATGGTAGCCAATCTTTCAGCGCATAAAAAAGGATGGGATGAACGCTGGAAAGAGTTCAGCGATTGGGCAGATAAAGGTCAGAGATTATAAAAATGAATTGATGAAATTGGTGGATGCAGATACAAAAGCTTTCAATCAAATTATGGCAGCGATAGTTTATCAAAATCAACTGATGAAGAAAAACAAATTCGCAAACAGGCAATACAGGAAGCAACAAAATTTGCAATTGAAATTCCCTTTAAAGTAATGAACCTGGCGCATGAAAGCATGCAAATAATTAAAGCAATGGCCGAAGTGGGCAATCCCAATTCCGTTTCAGATGCAGGTGTTGGTGCTTTGTGTGCAAGAAGTGCGGTGCTTGGTGCTTTTATGAATGTGCGGATCAATGCATCTGGCTATGATGATAAAAATTTTGTTGATGATATTATTTTAAAAGGAAAAGAAATAGAAACTAAAACAATAGAAATTGAAAAAGAAATTTTGAAAATTGTGAATGATAAGATTGGCGTTTGAACAATTGAAAGTTGGTTTAAACAGCCGCTTGAATAGTATCCTCCTTTTAAGAGGCGAAAATCTGCTCTTGCATTTAAACGTGTTTATTTTTAATTAGATATTAATGTGCTTAATCGGCAGATTGCCAATCTAGTTGGCAATGACGTGTAAGTGGTTGTGTTTTTACTCTTGCCTTGCAAATGTTTAAGAGTATGAATACTTAACCTGTTACACGTCTTTTCCGCGAAAGCGGGAATCTGATATTTATATTTAATCCTGTTTATTATTAATTAGGAAATTAATGTGCTTAACAGCAGATTGCCAATCAAGTTGGCAATGACGGGTAAGTGGTTGTATTTTTACTCTTGCCTTGCAAATGTTTAAGATAATTACTTAACCTGTTACACGTCTTTCCCGTGAAAACGGGAATCTGCTGTTATAAGCGGGGTAATTTATGTTATAGTTAAAGCTTAGTAATTTAAAGAGCAGATTGCCAATCAAGTTGGCAATGACGTGTGAGTGGTTATGTTTTTGTTCTTGCCTTATTAATATTTAAGTGTTACTCAACCACACCGAACATCTTTCCCGAGACCTGTCCCGACTTATTCGGGAAGGCGGGAATCTGCTCTTTGCATTTAAACGTGTGTTTGTTGTGAATTAAACATTAGGCCGCAATCTGCTAACTTTATCTTATGCAATTTGGAGGAACAGTTTACATCTTAACAAATGTACACCATAAGTTTTATACATTGGTGTTACATCTGATTTATTTAGCAGAATTCCTGAACATATTAATAAAGTCTATCCAAACTCATTTACTGCAAAGTATAATTGTAATAAGCTTGTTTATTATGAAACATTTGGTAGAATTGAAGATGCTATTGCAAGAGAGAAAGTATTAAAGAAATGGAATCGTGCATGGAAAGATAAATTGATAACTGATTTCAATCCTGGTTGGAAGGATTTGTTTCCCACACTTTAATGTGCTTACTGCAGATGCCCAATCAAGTTGGGCATGACGGCGAAATGGTTGCTTTTGTTCCCTGCTTTTATAAATGCCTTAGAATAATCAACAAAACTGCTCGTCTTTCCCGTGAAAGCGGGAATCTGATATTTATATTTAATCCTGTTTATTGTTAATTAGAAATTGTAATGTGCTTAACAGCAGATTGCCAAATCAAGTTGGCAATGACGTGTAAGTGGTTGTGTTTTTCCTCTTGCCTTATGAACATTTAAGTGTTTACTCATACCAAACGAACGTCTTTCCCGCGACCTGTCCGGAGTTATTGAGGAGAAGCAGATATATGCTCTTTGCATTTAAACGTGTGTTTGTTGTGAATTAAACATTAAGCCGCAATCTGCTAACTTCAACTTATGCAATTTGGAGGAACAGTTTTATTTTGGATAGAAATATTTATTAAAAGATGATAAGTAAGAACAAAGTATGGAAATAGATTTTACTTATTTTGTCCACTCATCATTGACATCATATCTTTTCGATCCAGGAATTGCCAATGCTCAATTGCCTTTCCATTTTTTATTTTCACTACATCTACGCTTTTAGAATCAATTTGTTTGTTGGCTGGCATTCCCATTCCAGGTGTAGCAGTGGTAGTTCCGGTTATGCGCACCAGCGTAAAAATATAATCTCCGCTCATAGCGCTCGAGATTACTTCCGCCTTAAGATCACCTGTAAAGCTGTTATGAATGGTTGCCAACATGGCTAAAATACTATCACCACCTACAACATCCTGGCCATTAGCTCCTGCTTCATGATCAACAGCATTTTTATCAATGTAATTTTTAATGCCAGATACATCGCCTGTTTCAATAGCTTTATACAGTTTCATGTTGTCAGCCATAACATTTGAATTTTGAGAAAAGGAAGCGAGACAGAAGAAACAGAGAATAATAAATAATGAAATTTTTTTCATAATAAACAATTTTTTTGATGTGAATAAGAAAAGATGTTCAGTGAGGTTTGTAATCTTTCAAAAGATAGGAGCAATAAAAATAGGGTTTTTTTCTGAAAGACGTAAGGTAAATAATAAATGATTTTAATAGACCTTCATATCAAAGCGAATAGTGTGCAGCAGGAGACAAATTGTAAATAACAAATAGGCATTTAATGCAGCGCTGCTAAAATTTTTTTTGCTCTTTGTTTAAAAGCAATGCTTTCATGATTCCATCTTTCTTCGATAATTAATTTCAATTCGGTTTTTATTTCAGGATAAATTTTATACAAATTAAAAAGCGTGGTAAGTGCAAAAGCTTTTATAGCAACAGCCGTTGCATTTGATTCGATAAGCATAAAACAATTGTTCATTAATTCGCCGTGTACATTTTCCGGTATTTTTATTTTTTGCAACACACGCACACTGTTTCTTTTTACTGCATCATGCACATCAGTTCGTAATAATTGCCCAACCAAATCTTTTATGTAAGGTTGAATGATGGCAGCATTTTTTTCTGCGGCCCAACTCACACTCCAGGCTGCACGCTGCGCAAGCCTGTATTCGTTTGAAAGAAAACATTGCATTAATGCTTTAAAACGTTCTGTTGATGAAGCTGCATATTCAGCAATTTTTAATGCCTGAAGCTTTGAATGAATCTTTTCTTTCAGCAATTCTTCCCGAATGTTCATGCCGGTAAAACAGATCTTAATTTTTCAATGCGTTTTTTAAATTGTTCAAGTTCATTTTGTTGCTGGCGCACAAAACTGTTGCTTTCAAAATTTCCTACTACATTGTTCATTTCTTTTTCAGAATTATACACCATCTTTCTAAATGGATTTGTATAATCTTTTTCGCGGGATGTGTATATTTTTTTTGTGATGGATGAAGCAATTTCAACAGCCTTATCAAACCAATAATTTATTTTTTCCGAGTTGATATCTGCCGGTTGCATGTTTTCAATTTCAAGCAAAGAAGAAAGCGCATGCTGCATTTTTTGCAAAGCATATTTTTCTCCTTCAACCATGTAAGCTTCATGCAATTCATCCCAACTGTTAATTGTTTTATTTTTTATTTTGTTTTTTAAATTATCAACTTCCTGTTCAGGCATTAACTGGCCGCCAATATTTAACCAGTCTGCATTACGTTTATGAATTTCCGGTAACATTTATGATTTCGTGGATGCTTTTCACTTCATTTTTTTCTATCCATTCAATCAACTGCAATAATCCATAATATAAAATCATTTCGGTGTAAGCGTTATAAGCCTGTTGCGTTTTTGTAATAATTGTTTTGCGTTTCGAGTTTTCAAAACCTGTTGCTGTAATTTCAAGTTCATGCACAATTGCATCATTATTTTTCAACAGCTCTTTTCCTTTTTTTATGCAGGATGCATCGTTAAAATTTTGCACATTATTTTTTTTGTGCCACGCTTTACCGGTAAATAGTTCAAGTAAATGCAATGCATCAAACATTTCGTTCACACTGTCGGGCGCTAAATAATCGCTTTCAAGCAATTGAAATTTTTCAATACGATTATCGCGATCCTGGTACTTCCATGCATTGCGTGCCAAGTGCATACATGTTATACATAAACCAATAAGCAGGCATTATTTCAAGCGTATCATTTTTATAATTTAAACTGATCAATGAAAACGGCAAAGGAATATTCAGTTCAAATAAATAATCGCCTTTTACAATCATTGTAAAACTTGCAAACTTTGAATTGTGTTTTAAACTTACACACAGGCCGGGCCAAAACCCGCGACCAGCAACAATTTCACCATCTGCAGATCTTGAATTATGATTTGAACCGATAGTTGCGCCGGCAGGAATATTGCTTTGCCCCATCACCAAAGCCGCACATAAAAATGAATTGTTATGATGTTGTTCATGCGCAGGAAATATTAATGAGTTCAACACTTCGCAGCATGAAATGGTTGCATTATTTCCGAGATAAGAATTAATTAAGCGTGCACCATATTTTAACTGCGAATGCGAAGCCATAACAAAACGAACTGCTTTAACACCATAAAAAACTCTGCAGCCTTTGCCGATGATTCCGTTTACAATTTCGCAGCCTTCACCTATTTGCGTTGGTGCTTCCGGAGTAGAATGTATGGTAAGATTTTTTAGTTTATTTGCGCCTTTTATATATGCATCGCTGCCAATCCAAACATCTTTAATAATAGATGAATTTTTTATAACGGTTCTGTCGCCAACTTTTCCATAATAACCGCGTTCTTTTTTAAATTCCTGTTCGGTTATTTCTTTAAATCGTTGCAATAACAAATCATCATCACGGTATTTACTCCATAAATAAGCATCACCGGGCAACATGCCTGTAAACGGAATTACGCTTCTGCCGCCATTTTCATTACATATTTCCAGCCAGATGCGAATGTTTTCCGCTTCTCCATCTTTTAAAATTCCATTGCCGAATTTTGCATGATCGGTTGTTGCCAGTTCATTTGTGTTGGCAATAATAACTTCGTTGCCGATGATGTAATGAGAAAGATGATTTACATTTTCGATGGCAACATTATCTCCAAAATCAGAACTTATAATGATGGAATTATATAAACCCACTGCATATTTTAAATCGCTGAATTCAAGAAAATAAGGTTCAAGTTTTCCGATGCGCACCAAACCAAAAAACTTGCAGTTTTTAACCAGTTCAGGATTAAATGCATCGCTTACTAAAATTTTATTCCAGTCGTCGCTTGTATTGCGGTTTTTTACTAATGCTTCAATTTCATAAGCCGAAAGATTGCGGTAATTTATGCCGCTGCGGTTTTGATGGTTGCGCAGATAATATTCATTTTCTCCCGCAGGTAAAAATTCAGGCTTTATAAAATTGTAACCCAATTTTTCGATAGGTGTTTTTATGATTGCGTTTTGTGGCATTGCATATTTTGATTAGATGAAAATAATTGTAAGAATGATTTTGTTTGTTACGGCTTTAACAGATGCCATGAAAAACTATTGTACAAGGGAGTGACACAACGAAGATGCCACGAAGAACCATAGCCGGTAACAATAAAATTTTATTCTACCGTTACGCTCTTTGCCAAATTTCGCGGTTTATCAACATCAAAACCTTTTGCAACGCCAATGTAATAAGCCAGCAATTGCAACGGAATTACGCTTAACATCGGAGCCACAATTTCATCTGCTTCGGGAACAATTATCACATCATCGGCAATGGTTGGCAATACTTCATCACCTTCAGTTATTACTGCAATCACTTTGCCTTTGCGGGCTTTTATTTCCTGCATGTTGCTAATGATTTTTTGATGATATTCATCTTTTGTAGCAATAAACACAACGGGCAATGTTTCATCCACCAAAGCAATGGGGCCATGCTTCATTTCGGCTGCGGGATAACCTTCTGCATGGATGTAAGAAATTTCTTTCAGCTTTAATGCACCTTCCAATGCAATCGGGAAATTATAGCCTCTGCCGAGATATAAAAAGTCGTGCGCATCTTTGTATTTTTCAGCAATTGCTTTTATATGCTTTTACGTCTTTTAAAATCAGTGCAACTTTATCAGGAATGGCTTCCAATTCTTTACACAATACATCAAATAACTTTCTTTCGATAACGTTCCTTTTGCAAATGCCAATTTTTAAAGCAATCATGGTTAAAACAGCCAACTGCGCAGTGAATGCTTTTGTGCTGGCAACGCCAATTTCAGGACCGGCATGTGTGTAAGCGCCCGCATGAGAAAGCCGTGCAATAGAAGAACCTACCACATTCACCACGCCCAAAATAATAGCGCCTTGTTCTTTTGCTTTTTCAATGGCAACGAACGTATCTGCGGTTTCGCCGCTTTGCGAAATAGCAATAATTACATCGCCTTTATTCATGACCGGATTGCGATACCGAAACTCCGATGCATATTCCACTTCAACCGGAATGCGGCAGAGCTTCTTCAATAATATATTCGGCCACCAAACCTGCATGCCAGCTTGTTCCGCAGGCAATAATAATGATGCGATCTGCATTCATAATTTGTTGCTGCATATTTCTCAATGCCGCTCATGGTAATCGTTCCGATCTTGCAGCATCCAAACGTCCGCGCAGGCAATCATAAATGGTTTGGGCTGTTCATAAATTTCTTTCAGCATGAAATGATCATAGCCGCCTTTTTCAATGGCAGCCAGTTCCATATCAAGCTTCGTGATAAATGGCGTTTGCTTTTCGTTGCCAAGATTTTTTAACATCAGTTCATCTGGCTTTAACAATGGCAATTTCATAATCATTTACATACACCACTTCTTTTGTGTATTCAACAATGGGCGAAGCATCGGAAGCCAAAAAATGTTCATTCTTTCCAATGCCAATTACCAGCGGACTTCCTTTGCGTGCCGCAATAATTGTTTCGGGTTCATCTTTATCCAACAACAAAATACAATATGCGCCAACAACTCTTTTCAAAGCAATGCGGACGGCTTCTTCAAGTTGCACATTGATTATTGATTTTAATGTCTTCAATAAAATTCAATAAGCACTTCTGTATCGGTATCGCTTTTAAATGTGTAACCTTTTTTAATCAACTCGTTTTTGATCTGCGCATAATTTTCAATGATGCCATTGTGAATCATTGCCAGATTTGCCGCTTTGCGAATAGTGCGGATGCGCATTGCGGTCGCTTGGCTCGCCATGCGTTGCCCAGCGTGTATGACCAATGCCAATGTGACTATGCAAGATCTTTACCAATTACATCATTTTCCAAGCTCGGCAACCTTGCCTTTCTTTTTATATACTTTTAAACCGCCGTTCAGCAGAGCCATGCCTGCTGCTATCGTAGCCACGATATTCTAATCGTTTCAAGCCTTTTAATAACAACAGGATAAGCTTCTCTTGGTGCCGATATAACCAACAATTCCGCACATAATTATTTTATTTAGACGAATTTAAAAGTTTTCATTTTTACAGTAAAAAAAACACAAAAATATGGGGATTGATTCCAACTGCAAAATTTCCTGATGTATACTTTGGAAGATGATTTTGTTTTATTACGACCATTGAAAGAAGACGATTATGACAACATTTACTGCCGTTTGCTTTGCATGAACCGGATTTGTGGACTTATTCTTTAAAAAAGCCTGCCGGTGAAGAAGGCATGAAGCAATACATAGCTGATGCATTGAAGCCAAAAGCAATCAGGCAAAGAATTTCCGTTTATTGTTTGGGATAAAACAGCAAAAGCAGTATGCCGGCAGCACACGATTTTATGATATTCAACTTGCCATACCAAACGATTCAGCTTGGCTATACATGGTATGGAAAAAACTTTCATGGAACAGGTTTGAACAAGCATTGCAAATTTTTATTGCTGCATTTGCGTTTGAAGAATTGGATTTGGAAAGAGTTGAATTTCGTGCAGATGCAAGAAATGAAAAAAGCATTGCTGCCATGAAATCTATCGGCTGCAAAGTGGATGGAATTTTACGAAGCAATATGCCAACAGTTGAAGGTGAACGAAGAGATTCAATAGTGCTGAGCATTTTAAAAAATGAATGGTTTAATGATGTAAAAGAAAACCTGAAAAAGAAATTATAAGTTGGTTTTATGTCGAAATTAAAATTGGATATTAATGGCATTGAAGATGGCTTTTTTACAGGCACCCGTTTATTAGGCATAATGTGCCAGTTAAAAAATTACCGTTTTTGCTGGCAGGTGAATGCACAATTAAGTTTTGATTTTCGCTTAAACGCAGATATTGAAGTTCAGTTAAAAAAAAAGAACCGCAATTATTTTTTCCAGGTTTACCAATTTTGCGAAACCGATTGCGAAACGGAACATTATATTTATCATAACCAGTTTGAAGGTGAATATTTATTGCCTGAATTTAAGCACTTTGATTTTTTATGGTTGATAAAAGCAGACATTATTCCTGAAGAAAAATTTATTAACCTGCAGGAAAGCATAAAAAAAATAAACAGCGTACAACTGGTAACAGAACTGATGCAGGAAAAAATTAAAAACAAAGGAAATTTAATTTTATAAATATGAAAACTCCCGAAGGCTGGCTGCAAAAAAATAATTCACTTTACCGCAAGTTGCAGTTTAAAAATTTTTCAGAAACATTTGCTTTTATGGTTCGCGTTGCGATAGAAGCAGAGCGAATGAACCATCACCCGTTGTGGACGAACGTGTATAACAATCTTGAAATTTGGTTAAACACACACGATGCGGGTGATGTGGTTACAGAAAAAGATGTTGAGCTTGCAGAAAAAATAAATTCTTTGCTTTAAAGTAAACACTTTATTGCTTCAGCATATAAAAATCGTATGCTGAAAATGAACAGCAATTGTATCAAAACCGAACACACTAATACAAGTTTAATTTACTAAAACGTTGCTTTTCAATGTTTGCTGCAATTGGTATGTGTTTCATATACTTCAGGTACATAAATTTATAAGCATGATTGTATTAGAGCATCTTTCAAAATGGATACAGGTTGGCGGCGCTAAAACTTATCTTTTAAAAGATATTAATCTTACTATTAAGCAAGGCGAATTTGTTTCAGTAATGGGGCCATCGGGTTCAGGCAAATCTACACTGCTTAATGTAATAGGCATGCTTGATGAATTTAATGAAGGTGAATATTTTTTTATGAATGAGCCGGTGCATAAACTTAAAGAAAAACATCGTTCACAATTATATAAACAATACATCGGGTTTGTGTTTCAGGCATATCATTTAATTGATGAATTAACAGTGTATGAAAATATTGAAACGCCGTTAATTTACCAGAACTCAAAAACATCTGAAAGAAAAGCCATTGTTGCAGACATACTCGACCGCTTTAATATTGTTGGCAAAAAAGATTTGTTTCCAACACAATTATCGGGCGGTCAGCAGCAATTGGTTGGTATTGCAAGATCACTGGTTGCCAACCCAAGATTATTGCTTGCAGATGAACCCACAGGAAATCTTAATTCAAAACAAGGTGAAGAAATTATGCAATTGTTTACTAAACTTAATAAAGAAGACGGAGTAACCATTGTGCAGGTAACGCATTCAGAAAAAAATGCTGAATATGGTTCACGCATAATTAATTTATTAGACGGAAGAATAGAATTATAATTTATGAAGCACAGGTTTATGATAAAAAAAATAACTGCGGTTGTTGTAAGTTTTTTTTTGGTTATGATGAAATTGATTGCGCAGGCGCCTGACACAACACAAAAATTAAGCTTACAGCAATGCATTCAGATTGCCTTAAAAAATAATGCTAATGTGCAGCACAGTGAAATTACATCAGGCATTGCTAAAATAAACTGGCAGGGTTCAAAAGGCTACATGCTGCCTACTTTAAACGGCAACCTAAGCGCCGGAATTAATACAGGCCGCAGCATAGATCCTTATACAAACATCTATTCAAATCAAAGCAATAATTTTTCTGATTACAGTTTAAACACCGGCCTTACTTTGTTTAATGCATTCGCTATTCAAAATAATATAAAACAAAATAAGCTTGCTTTTGAAGCAACCAAGTTTGAATTGCAAAATCAAAAAGATTTTATTGCATTGAATGTTATTTTAGAATACCTGCAGGTGTTAACCAATGAAGATCTGCTTTCTGTTTCAATTCAGCAGGCAGATGTTTCTGCAAAACAGGTTGAGCGGCTTAATATTTTAAACCAGGAAGGCAGCATTAGCCCAAGCCAGTTGTACGATCTTAAAGGTGAATATGCCAACAATCAATTAAACGTGGTAAATGCACAAAATGCTTTGGAAACTGCAAAGGTTACGCTGGCACAGTTATTAAATATTCCATACAATACAAATCAAAAATTAGAACGTGTTGCATTAACAGATATTGAAGATAATACGCAAAGCAATGCAGACTCTGTTTACCGGGCTGCTTTGCAAAATCTTGCTATTATAAAGGCAGCTCAACTGCGAAGAAACAGTGCATTGTATGGAGTAAAAACATACAAATCGCAGCAATATCCTTCTTTATATTTTAACGGCGGTTTTTTTACAAATTATTCAAGCAATGCAACCGAACAGCAATATGTTAATACAACAGAAGTAACAACAACCAATTATGTTGTAAGCGGCACAGATAAATTACCCGTTATTGCGCAGCAGGATAATTATTCTGTGAATAAGATAAAATACAGCAACCAGTTTTCTAATAATTTCAACAGTTCTTTCAGCGTTGGCATCAGCATTCCGATATTAAATAATCTGAGAATTAAAACGCAGATACGAACTGCAGAATTAATGCAAAAAGATGCGGAGATAACTTTAAACGCTGCAAAAATACAGTTGCAGCAAAACGTTGAGCAGGCTTATGTTAATGTAAACTCTGCAAAAAACCGCTACGATGTTTTAACAGACCAGGTAAATGCATTTAAAGAATCTTTTCGCGAAGCAGAAATAAAATTTAATACAGGCGCCATTAATTCGGTAGATTATTTAATTGCAAAAAATAATGTAGATCAATCCAACTTAAATCTTATTATAGCCAAATACGATTATGTTTTACGTTCGATGATATTGAATTATTACAGCGGAAAACTAACCTTCTGAGTTTTATTGTAGAAAAAAATTTCCATTTCAGTTTCAAAATAATAATTACGGACTTTTTAAGGCTCGTTTTCTTTTTTTATAAATGGAACAATGTTTGAACCTGTATAGAAAAAGAATTATGAAAGCTATTAAAATTTTTATACCATCATTATTAAGTTTATTTTTTATGATATCATGCAATAATAAGTCAACAACAAACGCGGGAACAAGCCCTGGTGTAAACGATACTACTTCCACTAATCCAACAACAAATGCATCGGATTATCACCCAGATCAGCGGCAGCACATTCCGCCAACAGATTCTTCAAATACAGTTGGAACAGATACTATCAGCGGCTCTGTAGCAACCCCAAATACAGGAACTCAAAAATCGTATAACGTTAAAAAAGGAGACAAGAATAGTTCACGCAAATAAATTGTTGGTCTGTAAACAAAAAAGAAGTTGCATAAAGCAGCTTCTTTTTTTTGTGCATTTTAACTTCATCTACACCTGGAAAACGCCAACTTTAAACTCTTCAATATGCGGATTATTATTTGCAGCAGCAATGCCTTCACTTATTAACTTTCTTGTATCTGCGGGATCAATTATATCATCAACCCATAAACGTGCAGCAGCATAATAACACGTTGTTTGCTCCTCATATTTTGCTTTTATTTTATCAAGCAATTGCTGTTGTTCTTCTTCACTAACATTTTTGCCGGAAACCTGAATTTGCAATAAAGTTTTTGCAGCCTGGCCGCCACCCATTACCGCAATTTTTGCACTTGGCCATGCATAAATAAAACGCGGATCATATGCTTTGCCGCACATGGCATAATTGCCGGCACCATAACTATTGCCCGTTATAATTGTAATTTTAGGAACAACAGAATTAGCAACAGCATTCACCAGTTTTGCGCCATCTTTTATTATACCTGAATGTTCGCTGCGGCTGCCCACCATAAAACCTGTAACATCCTGAAAAAAGATCAACGGTATCTTTTTTTGATTGCAGTTAAGAATAAAACGTGCAGCTTTATCAGCACTGTCGTTATAAATTACGCCGCCCATTTGCATTTCTCCTGTTTTTGTTTTTACAATCAACCGCTGATTGGCAACAATGCCAACAGCCCAGCCATCAATTCTTGCATAACCGCAAACAATGGTTTTACCATAATCTTCTTTAAACTGTTCAAAAGAATTTGCATCAGCAATGCATTCAATCAGGTCAGCAACATCATAAGGTTTTGAATTATTTGCATGCATGATGTTGTACAAATCGTCTGAATTTTTCAAAGGTTCAACAGGCGCAATTCTGTTAAAACCTGCTTGTGCCGGCGCAGCTAATTTGCTAATAATATTTTTAATTTTATCCAAACATTCATGTTCTGTTTTGCATTGATAATCGGCAATGCCACTGATGGAATTATGCGTTGCGGCACCACCTAAAGTTTCTGCGTCAACATCTTCACCTATGGCCGCTTTTACTAAAAACGGACCGGCTAAAAAAATGCTGCCATTGCCTTCAACCATCAACGTTTCATCGCTCATAATGGGCAGGTAAGCACCACCGGCAACACAGGCGCCAAGCACTGCAGCAATTTGCGTAATGCCCATTGCGCTCATGCGTGCATTGTTGCGAAAAACGCGGCCAAAATGTTCTTTATCAGGAAAAATTTCATCCTGCATCGGAAGAAAAACACCGGCACTATCAACCAGATAAATTATGGGCAAATTATTTTCCATCGCAATTTCCTGCATACGCAAATTTTTTTTGCCTGTTATTGGAAACCATGCGCCCGCTTTTACGGTTTGATCATTGGCAACAACAACGCATTGCCTGCCACTTACATAACCAATGCCCGCAACCGTTCCGCCTGCTGGGCAACCGCCATATTCTTTATACATTTCATAACCGGCAAATGCGCCAATTTCTACAAAAGGCTTTTCCTTATCAATTAAATAATCAATGCGCTCTCTTGCGGTGAGTTTATGTTTTTCTTTTTGTTTTTCGATGGATTTTTTTCCGCCTCCAAGCTTTATTTTTTCAAGGCGATTCTTAGCATCGCTCCACAAGCCTTTCATCCAGTTCCCGTTACTATTTTTTTCTAAATTCATGCAAACAATTTCGTTGATTGAGGCAAAGATGATGAATAGTTTTTTAGTTTCAATAATTCAGGTTTGTTGCATGTTTATTGTATCTTTTTTTTGAAACTTGATTCTTGTATCTTGAAACTTGTTCATTAGTTTCGCAACCCGAAATAAAAGTATATGCAATCAACATTAGTAATATTAGCCGCAGGCATGGCAAGCCGTTATGGAAGCATGAAACAAACACAATCATTTGGCCCTTCCGGCGAAACCATCATGGAATATTCTGTTTACGATGCAATTGAAGCAGGCTTTGAAAGAGTTGTTTTTATTATTCGTGAAGATTTTGCCGAAGCATTTAAAAGTATAGTTGAGCCAAAACTAAAAGACAAAATAAAGGTTGATTATGTGTATCAAAAACTAAGCAGTTTTACAGAAGGCAGAAATATAAATCCTGAACGCGTAAAGCCGTGGGGAACTGCACATGCCGTGCTTTGCTGCAAAGGCACCATAAACGAACCTTTTGCTGTAATTAATGCAGATGATTTTTATGGCAAAGATGCTTTTAGAAAAGCCTTTGATTTTTTGCAAACACGCTGCAATGCAAAAACGTATGCGGTTATAGGTTACCAGCTTTCAAACACGTTAAGCGAAAACGGCAGCGTAAGCCGCGGCGTAATTTCTGAAAATGAAAACAATGAAATGACGGGCATCATCGAACGTTTAAAAATTTACAGAAAAGATGATAAAATTGTTTTTGAAGATGAAAACGGATCAACCGTATTGCCGGAAGATACAAAAGTGAGCATGAACTTTTTTTGTTATGCGCCGCAGTTTATTGATTTGTGCGAAGAGCAGTTTCAAAAATTTCTTGATGAAAACAGTGACAGCTTAAAAGCCGAATTTTTAATTCCAACGATGACGGATTATTTTATAAAATCCGGTAAAGGAAAAGTGCAGGTAATACCAACCGGCGCAAAATGGTTTGGCGTTACATACAAAGAAGATGCGCCTGTTGTTGAAGAAGACATTAACCACCTGGTTAAAAAAGGCGAATATCCGCAAAACCTGTGGAAATAATTTTTGGTTACCAGCTGCATCAATAATGGCATCACGGTTGCGTCGCAACACTTGTACAGTTGATACAATGTGCAGCTTTAATTTGCAGTTCAAATATTTATTTTACGGTCGCGTGCAATTGTTTTCCATTCATCAATGGCATTATTATTTTCAACAACAACAGCACGTTCATATAAAGCAACCGTTGGGCAAATATGATACGGAACTCCATACAGCACATCACCAATTTTAAAGTGAGCAGAATCATCAACTTTTAAAACCAAATGTTCTTCACTTTGGCTTATAAATTCAACATTTTCTGCATTTAAAAAATGAACGCGTTTTTCTAAAATGTTTTCAGCCGCAACAGATTTGTGCCCAAGATCAGTGCAAATGGTTTGTTCATCAATTATTGAAATAATTCTTGTTATAACCAATGCCGCAATTTTAAAAGGTTCATCAGCAAACTGGGTTTTATAACCCCAATCCCAAAATACAAAAGTGCCGGGGCTGCATTCAACATTTTTTCTTTGTGCATGAACGGGAAAAGTTGGCGAACCGCCTGCAACTATAATTAATTTTTGTTGGGTTAAAGCTTCAATTTTTTCAGCAAGTTTTATGGCTTCATCAAAGGCAGTATCCGTTTTTTGTTTGCGTTCATCAATATTTGTGTCGCGAATGTGGCCATCGTAAACATGCAAGCCAATAATATGTATGCCCTTTAATGTTTGAGTGTTTTTGTATAATTCAAATGCTGCCGATGTTTTAATTCCTGATCTGTTCATGCCAACATTTAAATCAATAAAAACATCAACAGAAAGTTTTTTTGCTGAGAAGATTTCTGAAATAATTTCAGCATTATTAAGATCATCAATTAAGCATGAAAATTTTGTTGAGGGATATTGCTGAACAAGCTGCAGCAAACGATTTGCTTTTACCGGTGTTGGCTGGTAAGCAAGCAAAACATCAGGTGCTTTTATTAATCGCAAGCATTTCTGCTTCGGCGATGGTTGCGCATTTAAATTTTGTGATACCTGCATTTAAAAGCATTTTACATATCTCCGCTATTTTATTTGTTTTTACATGCGGCCGCAAATGCGCAACATCCTTCATTTGTATTAATGATTGAATGTTTTGCAGCACACGTTCTTTATAAACAATTAATGCAGGTGAATCAATTGTTTCGATATTTTTTATTTGATACCAGTTCATTTATGTAGTTAAATAGTTGCTGAACAGAATTGATGCAGTTCAAGTGTTGCGACGCAACCGTGATGCCACTATTGTTGCAGCTTATAACCAAAAAATATCTATGCTTCGCAAACCATTCTGCAAAATTTGCTGTATAATTTTTCGTATTGAGGCACAATGTTCTGCAGATCAAATTTCATTGCCTGTGCTTTTGCATTTTTTCTAAACTGCTGCAATAACTTATCATCAGACAATAATTTTATAGCACAATCGCTCATGGTTTGCACATCACCAACAGCAGCGGTAAAACCGGTTTTACCATTAATATTTATTTCAGGCAAACCACCGGCATCTGAACTTATAACCGGAACATTTGCGGCCATCGCTTCCATAGCGGCAAGCCCAAAACTTTCATATTCGCTTGGCAAAAGAAAAAGATCAGACACCAATAAAATTTCTTCAATCTGCTCTTGTTTGCCTAAAAAGCGAACATCATCCTGCACCTGCAATTTTCTTACAAGATCTTCCATAAAACGGCGCTCAGGGCCATCGCCCACCAGCAACAATTTTGAAGGTATTTTGCTGTGCACATTGGCAAAAATTTCTATAACATCATCCACCCTTTTTATTTTTCTAAAGTTAGATGCATGAATTAAAATCTTTTCATCATTTGGCGCAATTACTTTTCTAAAAGCATCAATCGGTTTTTTATTGTAGCGTGAATTATCAACAAAATTTTCAATAACTTCTATATCTTTTGTTATGGGAAAAGAACGGTAAGTTTCATCTTTTAAATTTTGCGAAACAGCCGTTATGGCATCGCTTTCATTAATTGAAAAAGTTACAACAGGTTCGTAGGTTTTATCGCGGCCAACCAGCGTTATATCGGTGCCATGCAAGGTTGTTATTACAGGAATATTTCTTCCTGATTTAAGCACGATTTGTTTTGCCATAAATGCCGCAGATGCATGTGGAATGGCATAATGCACGTGCAGCAAATCAAGATCATGATTAAGAATTACATCAACCATTGTGCTGGCAAGCGCAAGTTCATACGGCGGATAATCGAACAAAGGATAAGAAGGAACGCTTACTTCGTGATAAAAAATATTTGCGCTGAAAACATTTAACCGCACCGGTTGCTGGTAAGTTATAAAATGAACTTTATGGCCTTTATCTGCAAGTGCTTTTCCAAGTTCTGTTGCCAACACGCCGCTGCCGCCAAAAGTGGGATAACAAACAATACCTATTCTCATGCAATATTTTTAGCAAAGTAACAATGTAATGGCAATATTGTTTGAACCATTTATAAGGATTGCATTAAGATTTCGAATACTTAAATCATGATCTGGCGTTGATAACGCTTGCCCCATTTGCCCCAATCTTTCATAAGATTTTGCAACGTTACCAGCAATGCAGGTGAAGAGGTTTTTTTGCCTTTTGATGGAGGCGCTAACTGCGCATCTGAAATAGTTTCTGTATAAACTTTTGTGGCAAACCATGTAATGTGTTCATGCGGCAATGCAAGGCCTAATATCATGCCGGGCAAACCGCTGAAAGATTCAGGGCCTCCGGTTGTTATAATTTGATCTGTGTAATAAGCAACCACATAAATTGAATCCATCACCAATGCATTGGCACGCCTGCAATTAAAGCCTGCAATGTTGCGTGTTTCATCGGTTATTTTCCACTTTATTTTCCTGGTGCTGTCGTGCAAAAGAAACGTTTGTTCAAACACATTTTTTTGTGTTGTGCTTAATGAATCTGTAAGATTTGTAAACACCGTATTGTCTTCAGCAGGTTGCTGCCAAAGCTTGTTGTTATCTGTGTTTTCGCGGCCTGGTTTAAATAAAGTTTTATTGCCGTTAAAAAATAAGTTGAAATAAGTTACTTTAAACTGCGGCATCATTTTTTTCATCAGGTCTTTCCATGTATCATCATCTTCATCATCAACCTGCGCATATAAATTTACTTTTCGCTCAAACTCAATTCTTCCCTGCGAAAGAAAAATGGCATTTTGTGCATGTATTTTTGATGAGAAAATAAAGGCAGGAATTAACCAGATTATAAAACACTTTTTCATTTTAATTTTTGAGTTTTAATTGTTTTCCGGCGCTTTTGTTCCGGCCTTATTAAAATTCCATGAAACAGATAAAAGAAAAAATCTTTTTATAGTGCTGTATGTATTTTCTGAAATAAAATTGCTGTTTACCGTTCTGTTAAAACCAATGTTTTGATTAAGCAGATCGTGCCCGATTATTTTTACAAGCAGCGCATCTTTTTTGGTAAATGTTCTTCCAATCCATGCATTCCAAAATATCACATTTGCATTATTTGAAAACACAGAAGTTTTTTGTTTCAGATTAAAATCACAATCGGTTTGAAACTGAAACTTTTTTAAGAAATAAATGTGAGCAGTTGGGTTTGCATCAAACGTCCAGTAATGCGTTTTTATATTTTGCTGAATAGAAGAAGTGCTTGTTGTATAAGTAGCAGAAGTGTTTAAATTAAGATCGTATTTTTTTTCTTTGCTTTTGTAAAATCCAAGTCCGAAAGTATAATCGCTGCTATTTGTTGTATTAAATAAATTATTTACAATGTTTACATACCTGTTGAAATTAACATCTGAAAAAGCGTTGATGTTCATATCAATTTTTTTCAGCTTAAAACCATAATTAAAATTTCCGCCTAATGATCTGTTGCCATTAAGGTTTACATACTGATTAACTGTTCTTCCAAAAGAATCAACATAAGATCGGGTTGAAATATAATTCTCCGTAAAATCAGAATGTATTCCCGCATAAATATATTGGTCTGTAAGCACTTTATAATTAGAAAAACTAAACCGCATATCGTTACGAAAAGCCGGTTTTAACAAAGGATTTCCGATAATAATATTCAAAGGATCTGTGTTGGTTAAAACAGGTTGAATTTGATTAATATCAGGCTGTTGCGTTGCACCGTTGTACCAAAACGAAAGCCGCCTTTGCGGTGTAAACTGGTAAGAAAGATTTGCCCGCGGATACCAGTTGGTAAAATTTCTTGTGGTTAATGAATCAGTAAATTTATTTGTTTGATGAAAAGCAGAAAAGCCAACATCTGTTCCAAAATTTAATTTTAATTTTTTCTGAAATAAATTATAACTGATGCCGCCTCTGTTTGTAACAATATTAAATAAATAATGATTGCTGTACACGCTATCCAAATCAGTATATTTTGCATCACTGCCTTTATTATAAGAATTAACTGAGGCACTGCTGTTGCTTACGATAAAACCATAATTTAAAACAAGAGAAGATACTTTGCTTAAAGGTTCTGTGTAAGTTAATTTTGAGTTTAAAGAAAGGCTTTCATTGGCGCTTGTTTTATACTGATCTGTTAGCGTATCTCTTACAAAAGCGCCTTTTAAATAATAATTATTGCTTGAGTTTAAAAAGCCATCAGAAGTATTGTCTGTATAATTTTCTCTGAAATTAAAAGATATGGTTCTGCCTTTCTTTTTAAATTTTTTTCTCCATAATAAATTGCTGTTAAAAGCCTTGTTATCGCCGGTGGTTGAATGTTTTACGAAGCGCATTATTCACCAAAGAACTATCGCTGGCTCTTGCTTCAGACGAATCGGTAAGATCAGTGATTTTATGATCAACGCTACCATCTGCTGTAATTCTTATGGATGAAGAAGAGTCGATCTGGTATTCATAACTGCCATTAACCCTGTTGCGTAAAATCTGATTAGAAAAACTTTGCTTATCATTATTAAAATATGAAGTATCTGGTAAAATAAATTCCGATCGCGTGCGCTTTCACCATTTACATTCAACTGCAAAATTTTATAATTGCCATTAATTGATTGCTTGTCATCATTCCATTTATTATTATAATGAATGCCGCCGGTTTTAACCGTCGGATATCCCTGGCCATTATATCTTCCATCCCAGGAATCAAGCGGATCATAATTATCAATGCTTATGAAATCCGTTACCATCGCTACTTACATCCGCATTCGCAAAAGGATTATCACCATATGTATTTTGATCCTGCCAGTTTAATCCAGATGTTCCTGTATTTGAAATAATGCCATAAAACGCAAATTTTTTCTTTCCTTTAAAATTATTAAACATTAACTGGTTATCATAATAACCATTAGTTCCTGCCACTAGCATTTGCTTTGCCAAAGTATCCATTCTTTTTATTGTCTTTAAGTTTTAGATTTATCGTTTTTTGTTTTTGCCCGTCATCAATTCCGGTAAAAGCAGCCTGGTCACTTTTTTTATCATAGAGCTGCACTTTATCAACCATATCTGCACGCAGATTTTGTGTAACCAATGTGGGATCATCTCCAAAAAATTCTTCACCATCCACCAAAACCTTTTGCACTTTTTCTCCCTGCGCAGTAATGTTTCCATTTTTATCAACCTGTATTCCCGGCAATTTTTTTAAAAGATCTTCTACCGTTGCATTTGGCTGCACTTTAAAGCTGTCAGCGGCAAACTCAGTTGTATCGCCTTTAATTCGGATGGCACCTGCAGTATTATGAACAATTACTTCTTTTAAAAGCTTTGCTTTAAGTATTATGCTAATAATACCCACATCATTTGCGATGAATCTGTTACCAATAATTGGTCAGCAAAATCAGCATAATGAGGATAGGTGATTAATAAAATATATTTTCCTGAATCTATATTTTTGATATTCAAAATCTCCTCGCGCATTGCTTCTTATAAACTTATATAAAATAGAATCTTTTGCACGCAATAAACTTATGGTTGTATTTGAAAGATTTTGTTTGCTTGATGTATCGGTTATAACGCCTTTTATTGAAGCTTTTTGAGCCGTGGCAGAAACAGCAATCAGTAAAAAAAATAGCAGCGTAAAATTTTTAATCATAAGCGCAGGGTGATTACACTTCAAAATGAAAAAAAATAATTCATTAAAGCAATTAACGAATGCTAATATTATATTAAAGACGTTTCAGCAAGTTAATCGCTGTTGCTTCAACTTATAAATCTTCATTAATGAAATGAAAATTAATGATGCATGAAAGCACATCATTCCATAAAAAAAATAAAATATAATCAGCAAGATGAAGCCAGTATGTTAGCCTGAAAAAATTTATCAGCTTTTAAGCAATTGTTTTCCGCGTACAATTAATTTATATCCGCGCCTGCGTAAAGATATTTCACGCTTATAAATATCTTCTTCGTGCTTGCGCTTTCTGTAAGCGGCAAAAACGTTTTGAGGCGTAAGCACGCCAATAACTTTTTTCTTGTTATCCCTGTCAACAACGGGTAAAAAATTTACCTTAAACCGGTGCATAACATCAACCGCAAAACTTAACTGGCTGTTGTTATAAACATACACATTTTTGCCGGTTACCAATTCACTTACCGGTGTATTGCTGTTTACTTTTGTTTCAAGAATTGTTCTTACTATAACAATGCCCATCAGGTTTTCGTTATCATCAACAACAGAAAGGCATTTGGGCAAATCTTCCTGCGGTGTTTCGCTTATCCATTCTCTTACTTCAGCAATTGTATTGTCGCCGCTTAATACCGGCGGATGTTCCTGCATTACAGCTTCTACACTTAATCTTTGTAAAATATCTGCTTCGTAAGCGTTGGGTGTGAACACACCTCGACGATTAATTTTTTCTGTCATGATGGTACCATGTTTCATTAAAAAAAATGAAACAAAATAAGCAGCTATGCATGCCCCTAACAATGGCAGCAAACCATGTGGCTGCATGGTAGATTCAAAAGCAAAAACGATGGATGTAAGCAGCGCTCTTGACGCACCGGCAAACATAGAAGCCATACCAATTAATGCACAGGTAGGAAGATTTATATTGCTTTCAGGAATTATTTTTTGAACAAACATTCCTAACAAAACTCCAAAGGCGCCGCCGATGGTTAATAACGGCGCCAATGTGCCGCCTGATGTGCCGCTGCCTAATGAAATTGACCACGAAATAAATTTTAAAAAGCACAGTCCTAATATTAACTGGATAGTAAGTTTACCTGATAATAATGCGCTGATATTGCTGTAACCAACGCCTAATGTGTACGGTGCAAAATAACCAACAATACCCACCGCAATGGCGCCGATTGCCGGCCACCACATCCAGTGAATGGGCAATTTTTCAAATGCATCTTCAATTAAATAAATGCTTTTTGAAACCAATGCTGCAATAACACCGATTGCAGCACCAAGAAAAACATAAGTAACTAATGCAATAGAAGTTGGTTCAGGAATGTTGGGCATTGCAAAAACTGCTTCTGTTCCAAATAAAGCATAATGCATTCCGGCAGCTGTTACACAAGCCAGTGCAACGGGTATAATTGAACGCGGCGAAAATTCAAACAACAATAATTCTATAGCTAATAAAACCGAAGCCAGCGGTGTTCCGAATATAGCAGCCATGCCTGCAGTAGCTCCGGCAGTAAGCATTACTTTTCTTTCGCTGGCAGTTATATGCATAATTTGCCCGGCAACAGAACCGAGTGCGCCGCCTGTTGAAATGATCGGGCCTTCTGCACCAAACGGACCTCCCGTGCCAATGGAAATAGCTGCAGAAATAGGTTTAAGAAAAGTGATAACAGGTTTTATTTTGCTTTCGTTTGTAAGAACCTGCTCCATAGCTTCGGGTATGCCGTGGCCGCGTATGGCAGCAGAACCAAACCGTGCCATAATACCCACAATTAATCCGCCGATAACAGGAACAATTATAATAAACAAACCCAAATGATTGGTGATGGGCGCAGAGGCAAATGAAATTTTTCCGTAGAAAGAAATATTGGTGATAAGGTATATTAATGAAACTAAAAATTTTGCAATGCCCCCTATAATAATTGCATTTACAACTGCTTGTATGCTTAAATAAAAAACACGTTTATCAACAATTTGTTTTTGAGATTCGAGGGTTTCAACCGGTGTGTTAGTTGTGTTTGTTGTGTCAAGAGAAACGGCAATAGGTATAGCATCTGATCTTTTAGAATTCTTAAATACAGCCATAATAAAAAGCTTATGATATAATTTTTTTGATGCGCAAAGTTATATCAAATCATAAAAGATGTGTTTATACAACTAAATGCATCTTATAAAAAATATGTAAAGCAATTAAGTAATGTTAATTTTATATTCACCCATTCATTAAAAATGTTTCGTTATGAAATCGGCAGAAGATAAAAAAAATACACCGGAAAAAGATAATACATACGTTGCTTCAAAAGAAAAAAATCAACCCGAAAACATGCATAAAAAATATGAAGACATCCATTTTGTTGATACCACCAAACCGGTTTGGAATTACTCTTTATTTACCGAAGAAGACATTAGCAACTTTCAAAACGGAACACATTATAGCTTGTATAAACTCTTTGGCAATAAGCAATTCGAAGTGAACTGGATACTGCAGGAACTTATTTTGCTGTGTGGGCGCCAAATGCAACGAAGATTTTTGTAATAGGAAACTTTAATGACTGGAATAACTGATACGCATCCATTGTTTGTAAGGCTTGACCATAGCGGCATTTGGGAAGGATTTATACCTAATGTTTTGAAAGGCGAAGTTTATAAATATCATATTCATGGCTTTGAAGGTAATGGTGCAGGATAAAGGCGATCCGTTTGCAAATTTTTGGGAACAACGCCCGCTCACCGCTTCTATTACCTGGAATTTAGAATACCATTGGACAAGATGAAGAATGGATGAAAATACGCGGAGAAGAAGTAACGCTTTAAATGCACCGTTTTCAGTGTATGAAGTGCATCTCGCAAGCTGGATGCGGCCCGATAAAAATGATGAAGAAAGTTATAATACGTACGGACAAATTAGCCGAACGGATTGGTGCCTTATGTAAAAGAAATGGGCTTTACCCATGTGGAGTTTATGCCGGTAATGGAGCACCCTTTTGATGGCAGCTGGGGTTACCAGGGCACGGGTTTTTTTGCTCCCACTTCACGCTTTGGAAACCCGCAGGATTTTATGGGCATTGGTTGATGCATTTCATGAGGCAGACATTGGTGTTTTACTCGATTGGGTTCCTTCGCATTTTCCTTACGATGCGCATGGATTGTTTATGTTTGATGGAACACATACTTACGAATATGCCGATATGCGCAAAGGCTTTCATCCCGATTGGAACTCTTATATTTTTAATTATAAAAGAGGTGAAGTGAAAAGCTTTTTAATAAGCAGCGCACGTTTTTGGTGCGATGTATTTCATGTTGATGGCTATGCGTGTTGATGCTGTATCATCTATGCTGCGACTGATTATAGCCGAAAGGAAGGGCAATGGGAACCGAATGAATTTGGAGGCAATGGAAATCTTGAAGCGATTGCTTTTATAAAGACATTTGAATGAAACTTTTTATCAGAGATTTTCCGAGATGTACAAACTATTGCAGAAGAAGCAACCAGACTGGCCAGGAGTATGCAGGCCAACCTTTGCGGATGGTTTGGGTTTTGGTATGAAATGGATGATGGGCTGGATGCACGATACGCTGGATTATTTTAAAATGGATCCTATGTATCGCGAATGCTATCAAAATAAATTTACATTCAGCATGATGTATTTTTATGATGAAAACTTTATGCTGCCTTTAAGCCATGATGAAGTGGTGCATGGCAAAAGCCCGATGATTTATAAAATGCCCGGCGATGAATGGCAAAAATTTGCCAATCTGCGATTGTTGTATACCTACATGTACACACATCCCGGCAGCAAAACTTGTTGTTTATGGGCAATGAATTTGCGCAAACAAAAGAATGGAATTATAAAAGTGAATTGGAGTGGGATTTATTGCAATATGTAAGTCATGGCGGTATGAAATATTGTGTGCAGAAGTTGAATGAATTGTACGAAACGAACCTGCTTTATACGAAAAACAATTTGAGCCCGGCGGGTTTGAATGGGTTGATCTTAACCAAAGGAAGCAAGCCGTTATTGGTTATAAACGCATTGGAAAAAAGCAGTAAGATGATGTGTTGTTGTTTTAAATATGACGCCGCTTGTGCATCACGATTGGGAAATTTATGTAAAAGAAAAAGGCATTGGAAAGAAATATTTAACAGCAACAGCAAAGAGTTTTGGGGAACAGGCGATGTGTATAATCCTGATATAAAAAGTGAACTGGTTGATGAACCAACTAAAGCTTATAAACTTAAAATTAATTTACCGGCATTGGGTGGTGTAGTGCTGAGATGAGCATCAAATAAAACCTTTTTTGAAAAAATTTTATTACGCTAAACTTTTTATTATTTGTGTTGTTATAATGAATATTAATTAATCAATAAATCATATAACATGAACAACCTTTCAAATCCGCAACACAAAGAAGGTCAAGTTGCTCGGGCAATTGAAGAACAAACAGCCAAATTACCTTCTGATTTATTTCTTTGGGCCGCACTTGGATCAATCACCTGTTCACTTGCATGCAAGCTTGCTGGCAAAACACATACGGCATTATTTGTTGGGCAATGGGCCGCACCGTTTTTATTACTTGGCATTTATAACAAACTTGTAAAACAACAAGGGCACGATAATTCTGACGATGATGAATAATTTTATCTAAACCAATTTATCATAAGTATCATTAATAAAACCTTACCTGCGTAAGGTTTTTTTGTTTTTATCAACGCTGCTTTTAAAAATTATCATTCTACGAAACGCATTTGTTCTTCCAAATTCTCCAGCCATAAAATTTTATAATATGCAGGGCAATAGAAATAATAATTTATATAACTCCAGTGCAGCATGATTTGCTTAAAAGGTGTTGGATAAGAAAACGCAGCTCTTGCCTGAAAAAAAATAAACTGTTTTTGATTGCTCATTTCAAATTCTTTAATTGATGAAAACGGCGGCAAAAAATAATTCGTTTTTATGCCCAGCCTCATTAATGAAGTGCTTAATAAAATTTTATCCATCACATTGGTGCTTGCAGTAAACTCGTTTTGTGCATCATTAATTAATTGTTGTTTATACACTTCTAATTCAGGAATATTAAAAGCACTCATCAGCCGCACAACATGATAAATTAAAACAGACGAACGCACATAATACGGTGAAATATAAACCGGTGCTTTCATGTATTCGCGGTTACGCACCATCTCAGTAATTAAATGCAATGTTGCGCTATCCTGTTTAACAAAAGGCAGCTTTTTATCTAAAACAAAATATAAAATATTGCATTGAACAGCAAAGTCAAAATCAGGCACGGTGCGGCTTCCAAGATAAGTGCTGTAGGCCGGAATATTTTTATACCTTTTAAAGGCAGATAAAATTTTTTGCTTTGATAAATTGGCAACCGCTTCAAGCCTTTTTTTTAAATCAGTAACATCTTTTTCGCTGCTGCTATCTGTCATTAAAATCATCACTGTATCATCTGCATCTTCGCCCTGGCCAAAAACCTGTTTTAAATATTTATAAAAATAACTGTGCGGCATAATCACATCATTTCTTGCCCAAAAACCGTAATAAGGATAACCGTGTTTATTACGATAAAGCGGATAAATTTTTCTGATGTTCGCAATAATTTCTTCCGCAATTTTTTTATCTGTTGCATTTAATTGCGGCAACATATTTTGCAATGTAAAAGCGCTGATGGCTGTATAAAAAATTGTGTTATCAGGCTGGTAATTATGCGGTGCGCCGCCGCATTGCCGGTATGTACGAAACATGCCTGCATAAAATTCGCCGTTCTGTTTTACCTGCATCGATTGTATGTTTAACAGCAATGCATGTATAAGCGAATCTTTATTTTGTGCATAAGAAAATTGAGAGCACAATAACGCAATACATATAAAGAATAAATATTTTTTTATGATACCAGCATTGCCAACAATGGCATCTTCGTTGCGTCGCATTACCGTCATCTGCAGATTATTAATTAAGCTTCAGCTTCCATTTTCGGAAGTGTATAAATATATTTTAACCACTTTAAAATATTGCCAGGTTTTTCCATATCAACAATCATATCTTTTCGTTGCAATTTCCACCAATCAATTTTGCCGCCGTAGTGCTTTTGCGTTTTAATAAACTGTTCAATTGCAACCAAACTTCTTGCATTAATGGTATTCATTACAATGCAAAAATCTTCTTTATCTTTTGTTGAATAAGGCAAAGCATAAATTTTTCTGTTCTGCAATTTTACGCGTTCAATAAAATCTGTTTTAAACGCAGCATAATCATCACAGGTATTTACAAGCGTATAAATATTATCACGCACATCTTTATACAAATCAAAAATATCATTGCCTAACTGGTATAAGCTTCCAATTAAAAACAAAACTTCCTGCATTTGCTCATCTGCAGCTTCATCCAAACATTGATGATAAATAATAACACTAACCGCACCTTTTGTATAAGTTATGCGGCGCATCTCCTCTTTTGAAATATTAATATTTGTTTGTTTTATGGTTTCAACCTGAATATCTAAAACATCTTTTGAGGCTTTAATATATTCCTGTTTATGCGGAACTGAACTTAACAAATAAGTTTGAATTTCTTTGGCTACGTGTGCTGCAAATGTAGCGGCAGTAAAGGTTTCAGGGTAAAACGTAATTTGGCGTATGCTTTCATTATCTAATTTATCAATATCAAAAAGATCATCGCCAACCGGTGTAAGAATGCCAAACAATGTTGCCCGTTTTCTTTCTTCATTGCTTAGTTTTTCTGCATACAACTTTTTATAACTGCTGCACAAAAAAGAAGTGATGAACAAACCATAATAATTTAAAATTTTATTTCGCTGCTCGGGCAAAAACTTTCCGTTATATTTTTTTTCAAGTTCATCAAGATATGGAATAAGAAATGTTTTATTGAACTGTTTTTGAACCCGTATTTCTTTGTAAACTTTTCTTGCAATATTAATGTAACGTAAAAAATTCATCAGGTAAATCTTCAATCAAAAAAAATAAACTAATGCAGCAATTGCTTTTATATTTTATGAATGAAATTTTATAAGCCCATCCATTGGCTGTTTAAAAATATTACCGGCCTGCATGCGGTAACTTCTGCATAAATTCATCAGCATATCTTTAAAGCCAAATGCAATGCTGCCTGTAAAATGAATGGGAAATAACCAGCTTTCCCTGTATTTTGAAAGATGCGTAAAAAAGAAATCATTCAAACCATCTTCAATAATATTTTCAATTATATAATGGCCGCGGTTTTCTGCAAGAAATAGTGCAAACGAAGCCAGGTAACGGTTTGGCTGCGGTTGCTTATAAACATGCATTAAAATTTCATCGGCAGTTGTATTGTATTCTTTATTGAAAGCAAAGCATCAGTTCTTCATCAAATGTGTTGTATAAAAAATGCTGCAAAACTTTTTTGCCAAGATAAGCGCCGCTGCCTTCATCACCTAAAACATAACCAATACCCGGACTGTTTTTAATTATTTTTTTTCCGTTGTAATAACAGGAATTTGAGCCCGTTCCTAAAATACAGCAAATGCCTTTTTCATTTTTACATACAGCTCTTGCTGCACCCAATAAATCTGTTTGCACTTCTGTTTCCGCATTTGGAAAAATCTTTTTTAAAACACCGTTTATTAATTTTTTGTTTGCGGCATCTTTTAATCCTGTTCCATAAAAAAATACTTTTTCTATAACAGCATTTTTAATTTTAGGTAACAATTCTTTTTGCAATAAACCGGCTATTTGTTCAGCATTAAAAAAATAAGGACTAATGCCGGTGGTATAAATCTTTTTCTTTTTACCATTATGCAATAAGCACCACTCGCATTTGGTTGAGCCGCTGTCTGCAATTAATACTGTTGCCATTATTTACGTTTAACAAAAAACAATTAACACTTATTACGATATTCGTGTTTTCGCATCAAGATACAAAGAGAAAAATTTATGGTTAGAAAAAAAGTACAGGTTTGGTTACCGCTCATTTTTGCAATAGTGATGGCGCTTGGAATGATGATTGGTTATAAGCTGCGCCAAAACACAACGGGCGGCGATTCTTTTCTGCACAACAATAATACAACGCCTTTGCAGGAAGCCGTGAGCCTTATTCAAAATAAATATGTTGATAAAGTAGATATGGATAGCCTGGAAACGCCTGCCATCAACGGTTTGCTCGATCATCTTGATCCGCATTCTGTTTATATTCCGGCGCAGGATCTTGATGCAATAAACGAAGATTTGGAGGGAAATTTCCAGGGCATCGGCATAGAATTTCAAATTATAAATGATACCGTAAATGTGATGAATGTAATAGCTGACGGCCCATCATATAAAGCCGGTGTTCAAATTGGAGATAAAATAATCAGCGTAAATGATACGGTGAATTTAACCGGCAAAAATATTTCAACCGATGAAGTGCGTAAAGAACTGCGAGGGCCCGATGGTTCTAATGTGATGATTGCTGTTTTACGCGGATCATCAAAACAAAAAATAAAAATTACCCGCGGCATAATTCCGCTTTATTCTTTGGATGCAGCATACATGCTTAACAGCACAACAGGTTATATTAAACTGAATAAATTTTCTGAAACAACTTACCAGGAATTTATGCAGGCGATGGAAAAACTGCAAAAACAAAACATGCAAAAATTAGTGCTCGACCTGCGTGATAATGGCGGCGGCATTATGCAGGAAGCCGTTGAAATTGCTGATGAATTTTTAGACCAGGATAAACTGATTGTTTATACGCAGGGCGAACATTCGCCAAGGCAGGATTATCGTTGCAGCAAAGATGGCGTTTTTGAAAAAGGAAAATTAGTGGTGCTGGTTGATGAAACCTCTGCATCAGCCAGTGAAATTCTTGCCGGCGCTTTGCAGGATTGGGACAGGGCAACTATTGTTGGCAGAAGAACATTTGGAAAAGGATTGGTGCAGCAGCAATTTAATTTGTCTGATAAATCTGCCATTCGTTTAACGGTGGCACGTTATTATACGCCGCTTGGCAGAAATATTCAAAAGCCTTACGATAAAGGTCGCGAACAATATGAAGAAGAATTGGTGAATCGTTTTCATGATGGCGAATTAATTGTTGGTGATACATCAAAGCCAAAGGGCAAAGCATTTAAAACGCCGGCCGGTCATTTGGTGTATGGCGGCGGAGGTATAACGCCCGATATTTTTGTGCCGTATGATACTACCATGCAGCCGCAACCTGTAATTGCTTTGTTTGCAAGAGGAACGATCAGAAATTTTGTGTACAATTATTATATAACACATAAAAATCAGTTACAACAATTTAAAACACCTGAACAGTTTCATCAGCAATTTCATGCAGGAGATAATGAATGGAAGCAACTGCAAAACTTTGCTGTTAAAGATTCCGTAGATTTAAAAAACCTGAATGTTTCTGCAAAAAATTTTGTGATGCAGCAGGTTGAAAATTTGCTGGCAAGGCAAATGTGGCGCAGTGAAGGTTTTTATGAATTAAGCAATGCAGATGACCCGATGATTAAAAAAGCAATTGAAGTATTACAATAGTATTTACAGATAATTATTGAGGTTATATAATTATTTTGATTAACCGATCCACCATACAATTGCTGCGCATCCACTTTTCTTTTTTTCTGATGCCCGTTTTTTGGTTTGCATTATCATTCATACAAAACATCAATGTTTTAAATGCGGTGCTTTTATTTTTTATTCTTCATGTTCTTGGTTTATCCATCAAGCAATGGCTACAACAGTTACATGGACAGAGATACATCAAGCATCGGCGGAATAGAAAAACCTTTGCAACCAACCAACCAATTATATGTTTTTACTGTTATAATGGATGTGCTGGCTGTTTTGCTTGCGCTGATAATTTCGCCGCTTATAGCAGTGTGCATATTTATTTATATCATGTTTTCAAGATTATACAGCTACAGAAAAATTCGTTTAAAACAGTACGCGTTTATTGGTTACTTAATTGTAATTCTTAACCAGGGCGCATTAATTTTTTTTACCGTTTTTAATGCTGCAAATAAAAATATAACCGCCGCTGTGCCATGGATTGGAATTGTTTGTGCAACTTTATTAATTGGCGGCTTCTACCCCATCACACAAATTTATCAGCATAAAGAAGATGCAAATGATAATGTAAAAACCATCAGCATGAAGCTTGGCAAAAAAGGTACATTTATTTTTTGCGCAGTTATTTACGCAATTGCTTTTTTATTGTTATACATTCATTTCACATCAATTAAAAAATTATACCTGTTTGGCATTCTTTCATTTTGCTTTTTGCCGGTGCTTATATATTTTACGATATGGTTTTTACAGGTAAATAAAAATATAAACAATGCAGATTTTAAACATACCATGCGCATGAATAAAATTGCATCAACGTGTACCAACATAGCTTTTATAACTATATTAATACTAAATCAGCCTTGACAGAAATTATTTCAATAGGAACGGCAGTCCCGCAGCACAGCTTTAACCAAAAAGATGTGATACCATTAATGCAAAAAATTTATGGCCTTGATGCCACAGAAGCACGCAAGCTTGCATTTATGTACCGGCAAAGTGATATAGAAACAAGATATACGGTGCTTTCAGATTATACGCAGCCGGATGAAAAACACTGGAATTTTATTTCTGCTTCGCAGGATGCGCCATTGCCCAACCTTGATGAACGCATGAAAATTTATAATCGTGAAGCATTGCCACTTTCGATACAATCTATAAATGATTGCTTAAAAAATAAAATAAGCGCAAAAGAAATTACGCATCTTATAACAGTTAGCTGTACCGGCATGAGTGCACCAGGCCTTGATCTGCAAATTGCAGAAGCCATGGATATGAAACCCGAAGTGTTTAGAACATCTGTAAATTTTATGGGTTGTTATGGTGCGGTTCATGCATTAAAACTTGCAAAACTTATTTGCGACAGCACACCAAATTCAAACGTGGTAATTGTTGCAACAGAATTTTGTTCCATCCATTTTCAAAAAGAATATACACCAGACAGTGCTTCAAGCACTATACTTTTTTCTGATGGCAGCGCTGCTGTTTTAGTTTCTAATTGCATTCAATCTGAAAAAAAATTACAGCTTGCAGATTTCTATTCTAAAGTTGCATATAAAGGTAAAAAAGATATGGCCTGGGAATTAAGCCATCGCGGTTTTATCATCACGCTCAGCAGTTATATTCCAGATTTAATTGAGCAGGATATTGCCGCTTTGGTTGAAGAAGCCACGCAACATTCGGGCTTATCTATAAAAGATATAACGCATTGGTGCATTCATCCCGGCGGTAAAAAAATTTTAAGTGCTATTCAAAAAAAATTAGGATTAAGTGTTGATGATATGCGTTTTTCAAAAGATATTTTAAGCCGTTATGGCAACATGTCTTCGCCAACAGTTTTATTTGTTTTGAAAGAAATTTTAGAGAGTTTGAATGATGATGAACCTGCAAATATTTTTGGAACTGCATTCGGCCCGGGCTTAACCATGGAAACATTTTTATGCACGAAGCAATAAACCTGCGTCATCGTTCATACAAAAAAGAATTGCTGGATAAAGATGACATTCCGTTTGAAGATATACGGAAGAATATGCAGGAACTAAACACCATTAATACATGGCTTGGCGGACACACAATCACACTTGATGGCTTTAAAAAACTATTAAATAAAAAACAATCAATTCATATTTGTGAAATTGGTTGTGGTGATGGAAATAATTTATATCAATTATATAAATGGTGCAAAAAAAATAACATACAATTCAGTTGCACAGGCATTGATATTAAACCCGAATGCATAGAAGCTGCAATGCAGGATTACACAATTGAAAATGCAAACTGGCTTGCGCAGGATTATAAAACAGTTGCATTTAAAACAAAACCTGATATAATTTTTTCAAGCTTGTTTTGTCACCATTTTAAAGAAGATGAATTAATAAATCAGTTACAGTGGATGCAACAAAATTCATCAATTGGATTTTTTATAAATGATCTGCAGCGCAATTGGTTTGCCTATCATTCCATAAAAATTATTACGAAATTTTTTTCTTCATCTTATTTGGTTAAAAATGATGCGCCGTTAAGTGTTGCACGCGGTTTTTATAAAAATGAATGGATAGATTTATTATACAAAGCTGGCATAAAAAAATTTTTTATTGAATGGAAATGGGCCTTTAGATATTTGATAATTTTTAATCATGCAAACTGATTATGATATTGCTATTATTGGCGGCGGCCTTGCAGGTTTATCGCTTGCAATTCTTGCTGCTGATGCAAAATATTCCGTTGCATTATTTGAAAAAGAAACGTATCCATTTCATAAAGTTTGCGGCGAATACATAAGCTTTGAAAGCAACAATTTTTTAACGCGTTTAGGTTTGCCTTTGCCGCAATGGAATTTGCCCGTTATAAAAAAATTACAGGTTAGTAATTTAAAAGGTAAGATTTATAATTTTAACCTTGACCTTGGTGGTTTTGGCATCAGCCGGTTTACGATTGATAATGCTTTGCATGAACTGGCAAAACAAAAAGGTGTTGCTGTTTTTACAAATGAAAAAGTGAATGATATTGTTTTTGAAAATGATCAGCACATCATTAAAACCAACAAAAAAAATATAACTGCAAAAAGTGCTGCAGGCGCTTTTGGAAAGCGCAGCAATCTTGATATAAAATGGAAAAGAAATTTTGCTGAAAAAAAAGCAAACAAGCTGAATAATTATATTGGTGTTAAATACCACATAAAAACAAATTTTTCAACAGATCATATCGCACTGCACAATTTTAAAAACGGTTATTGCGGCATATCAGCAATTGAAGATGATAAATATTGTTTATGCTATTTAACCAATGCAAAAAATCTTTCAGCTAACAACAACTCAATAAAAAAAATGGAAGAAAATATTTTATACAAAAATCCTTCGCTCAAAAAAATTTTTAATGAATCTGAATTTTTGTATGAAGCGCCGCTAACTATTTCTCAAATAAGCTTTGAACAAAAAACACAGGTTGAAAATCATGTTTTATTGTTGGGTGATGCTGCGGGAATGATAACGCCATTATGCGGAAATGGAATGAGCATGGCAATGCATGGCGCAAAACTTGCTTTTAATGAAATGAATAATTTTCTTCAGCAAAAAATTCCGAGAATCGGGATGGAAAAAAATTATATCGCTGAATGGAAAAAACAATTTGCATCAAGATTGGCAACCGGCAGAATGGTTCAACGTTTTATGGGCAATGAATTTTCAACAGGTTTATTTTTAAAATTAATGAGCAACATTCCGTTTCTTTCACAAAAGATTATCCGTTCAACACATGGCAAAAATTTTTAAAAAAGCCTGTTCTGCTAATTTTAGTTTTTTATTAATAATTTTTAACTGATTATCGCATCTATTCATTATAAAAAATAAAAATGAAAGCAGCATTAAGTTTTGTATTTCTGTTAATAACATCGTTTGCATTACAAGCGCAGCAATACAAACCCGTTGATGAAAAAAGTAAAGTTAGTTTCACCATAAAAAATTTTGGATTAAATACATCAGGCAGTTTAAGCGGTTTAAAAGGCATAATTAAATTTAATGCTTCAGATGTTTCTAATTCTTCATTTGATATTTCGGTTGATGTAAATACAATTAATACCGGCATTGATGCACGGGATAATCATCTTAAAAAAGAAGAATATTTTGATGCAGATAAATTTCCAACCATACATTTTGTATCTGCCAATATTTTAAAAGATGAAAAAGGATATTTGGTTAAAGGTAATCTTACCATAAAAGGTACAACTAAAACAGTTTCTTTTCCGTTTACTGTTGATAATGAAAATGGCAATCTTATATTCACCGGTAATTTTACTATCAGCAGAAAAGATTTTAACGTTGGCGGCGGCAGCGCTGTAATGGGCAATAATGTTGATGTAAGCCTGAAAGTATATGCTGTAAAGAGTTGAGCCGCATCATCTTGTTAAATATCACTTTACAATTCACAAATCTTTCTTACTTTTGCCGCCCTTAATTAATATTTAAAACTTAAAAACAAAACAAGGGTAATGAACAATTATGAATTGATGGTGATTTTTACCCCTGTGCTTTCTGACGAAGAATTTAAAGCCGTTCAGAAAAAGTATTCCGATTTTGTTACAGACAATGGCGGAAATGTTGTGCACAGCAATGCCTGGGGACTAAAATCACTGGCGTATCCTATTCAGAAAAAAACCACAGGTATTTACTGGGTTTTAGAATACAGTGCGCCATCCAGCTTCAATGAAAAGTTGAAAATTCAGCTTTTACGCGACGAACAAGTGCTTCGTCATTTACTCACTGCACTCGACAAATACGCCGTTGAGTACAATGAAAAAAAGAGAAGAGGCGTACCAACAGGAACTGAAAAAGCGGAGGTTTAAATTATGCCAAAAGCTAATGAAATAAAATATTTAACCGCTATAAAAGCCGATAAGCCGAAGAAAAAATTTTGCCGCTTTAAAAAATACGGCATTAAATACGTGGATTATAAAGATGTTGAGTTTTTGAAAAAATTTGTGAACGACCAGGGAAAAATTCTTCCGCGCCGCCTTACGGGTAACTCTTTAAAATATCAGCGTAAAGTAAGTGATGCTATTAAAAAAGCAAGACAAATGGCGCTGATACCTTATGTAACAGATTTATTAAAATAAGCTAAAAATTTATGCAGGTAATATTAATACAGGATGTAGATAATCTTGGCGCTGCAAACGAACTGGTGAATGTAAAAAACGGTTATGCACGCAACTATCTTATTCCCGGCAAATTTGCGGTAGAAGCAAGCGGTTCTAATAAAAAACAGTTAGATGAACGCATGAAGGTTCAATCTAAAAAAGAAGCAGCCATGCTTGCCGAAATTAATAAAGTAATAAATGTGCTGAAAGAATCTCCGCTGAAAATTGGCGCTAAAACCGGCACAAGCGGAAAGATTTTTGGAAGTGTAACTTCTTTACAAATTGCACGTGCCATTCGCGATCAGAAAGGTTATGAAATTGACCGCAAACGCATTACCATTCTTGACGATGTAAAAGAATTAGGCACATACAAAGCCAATATTGATTTTGGAAACGGCAATACCACAGAAGTTGAATTTGAAGTTGTAGGTGAATAAATAACATCAAATAATTTTTATAAAAAATCCTGCGCTTAATGCAGGATTTTTTTTGTTTAAAATAATTTTTATGCTGAAATTTATTGTTAGGTATGCAACAACTTACTTATCCATTTATTGAAATTTTATTATTAGCGTTACTGTTAATAATCAGCGGAATTATATTTCCAAATACCAATAAAGTGGTTTTTTGGAAATCAATTATTGCTATAATTTTTTTTACAATAATCCTTATTAAGTCAATTATTTTTAAATCATTTAATGATAGTACCGTTATATCTATTTCGTTGTATTTGGTAGTTGTAAGTTACTTAATAACCAGAGTTATTAAATCTTATAAATTAATGCAGTAATACCGGTGGATTATTAAACCTTCAAGGTTTTTTTATTGGTTTTGTTTGATGATTTTTTTAGTTGCTATCTTCTTGCCATTTTCATCAACAAGCTTAAAAATATAAACGCCGGCCGCAATATTTCTTGCATTTATAGAAAATGTTTGAACCGGTAAATTTACCGAGAGCGTACCGGTTAAAAGCATCTTTCCAAGCACATCAAACAATGCATATTGATACGATGAACCGGAAGTGTTTTCAATTTTTATATTTAATGCACTTGTTGTAAGCGGGTTTGGAAATACGGTAACAACAGGCGCAGCATTTGAAGCTGAGCTATCACCGTTAAACACTACATCAAAAGAAGCTTTTGTATTTCTTACTCCGTCAACATATAAAAGGTAACCATGGTTTTGTTGCAGGCCAGAAAGATTTACCGTGCCATTGCCATTAAAAGTTGAGCAAATTACCGGTTGCGGATATGACTGCCCTTTCTGGCAAGTTTGCACATCATACAAAGCCAATCTTACACTTTGCCCTGTGCACGATGCTAATTCTGCCGGAACAGTTGTATAATTTTTAATAGCCATACTTACCTGCGTTTTTGTGCCGGTAAAAAATGCATAATAAGCATTATTGGTAACAGAAGTTCCGGTTGACTTGCAATTAATTTGTTTAAAAGAAGGATCAACAAACTTATTGCTTGTTGCATGAACAAGATCAAAATTCACGGTTGTATTATCCTGCAATGCAGTTGTTGGAAATGCAGCCGGACAGTTATCATTGGAAACAACAACAGCTTGCAAGGGCGTCATTTCAGATGCAAAAAGATCCGCAACTGCCGTAGGTTTTTTGCTGCGGTGTTATGGTGTATAAAGCACCTTCGTATGCAGATGCATCAGGCGATCTTCTGTCAACATAATCTAATATTGCATAATGCATAAGTTTTGAGGGATTGATGGTTTGATAACCGTTGCCGCCATTTTCAAAATCATCATTAATATGAGAAAGATTAAGTGCATGGCCAATTTCATGAAGGATGATCATTTCAAGATCGTATGTGCCGGTTGCAGGAAAACAAGGGCCATATTCAAATACAATATTTGAACCGAGCGATACGCCTGAATTTCGAATCAAAATATCGAACCCTGTTTTTTGTGCAGTTAAAACCTGCGTTCCCTGCGTGCAGGCAGAAAACCAACTGTACGTTGATTCTAAAACACCATCAGCCATTTTGGGAACACCTGTGCTATCATTATCAAACAAAACAAGATTAATATCATCGTCTGCCACTTTTTCAAGCGAAGTTGGTGAACCAATTATAATATTTGCGCCTGCAATTTCTTTCCAGGTTGTAAGCGCCCGTTCAAAGGTTTGTTTTGCAGGCGAAGTTGTAAAATCTACGCCGCCGCCGGCAGTGCCTGTGCTGTATTGCACTGTATAACCGCCCGACCCATTGGCATTCATCAAACGCGGCTCACGCACAAAGCTTTTGCCTGAATTGGAAAATTCTGCATTAAGCACTGCATAAAAAACCTGCAGGTCTGAAGAAGAAGTTGCTGAGGTTCCATCGTTTACAACCACACTAAATTTTCCTGTGGCTGCACGGCTTGGAACGTTTAATGTTATTTTAGTATCCGTCCAGGAAAGAATGTAAGGTGAATTATAGGCAACTTCATAATCGGGCGTTGCGTTATCACTATTGGCATCTTTAAACTCAATGGCAGCGCTGCCCGAAGGATTGCTTCCAAAACCCGAACCATTAATGGTAAGAATATTATTTGCAGGATCATTAAGAGCGCCGGCATTAACCGTATCGGGCGAAAAGGAAGTGATAGCCGTTGCAGCCGTTCCGTTGCTTACCACGCCTGAAATGCCAAGAGAAGATGAATCTGCATCTTTATACAAAATCTTTTCTTTTATGCCCGTATGCTGTCGTACTGAATTATATAAAGATTGTTGTATGTTATCATATTTTGCAAAAGGTGCAAATGCGCTGTTACCGGTTTTATCATAGCGCAAAAATCCCTGTTCGCTGCTGTACACATCAAACAAAACATTTTTTGTAACCGGCGAATGAAGTTTCTGTGCATTCTCCATCAAAAAAAACATTCCTTTTTCGTTTTTGTGCAATTGCAAAACGTCGCTTACTATTAAACATTTATTATCTACGCTGCCGCCCTGCGTTACTACTTCAATTTGGTTTGATACCAGCTCTCCTTTAAAAAGCTTATACAACTGTATTTTGTTTGATGTATAAATCATGGTATGCGCATCATTCCAGAAAGAATGCTGTTCAATTACTTTGCCTTCAACAATCAACGAAGCTTTATTTATTTTTTTATCAAGATCAATTTTATATAATTGAGCATTAGCGGTAAAAAAATGCGTGAGCAGCAAAACAAGGCAGTATGTACAGTTGCGGATAAATTTCATTAAGCAATATTTAGCATTGATAAAATACGAGCGAAACCAAAATTTGTTTTATGCTGATACAAGTTTTTTATAAAGATTTAATGATGCCAATATAAAATAAAAAAGGCTGTTTTAATAAACAGCCTTGCGATGAAAAAAAATTATGATTACCATTTATCAACTTCTTCAGATGTATTATTTGATGCAATGTTATCTGTGCCAATTTCAATTTCTTCTACTTCTGCCTCAGCAACCGGTGCAGCATCAGGATATTCATGATTGAATGCATCAAAATCAAAGTCGGGCATTAATTCTGTTTTTACATAATCAACCGCTTCAGTCAATGCGCTTTGCAAAATTTATTGAAATCTTCTTTATATAAAAATAGTTTGTGCCTGTCGTACCCATTATCATTAAACCTTTTGCGGCTTTCGGTAATGGTTAAATAATAATCGTTTGCCGCGGGTTGCTCTTACATCAAAAAAATAAGTTCTTCTTTTTCCGGCTTTAATGCGTTTGCTGTAAACGCTTTCCATCTTTTTGTCGTTATTTTCGTACGCCACATTTTGTTTGGTTTGTTTTAGTTAATGTTCTTGAAGTAGCAAATATAATATTGTTTTGCAATTACCAAAATTTTGCTAAATATTCTGCATTAAACCGAAACTTTATCTTCAGCTGATTTGCAGTTTATACAATTCGGCATAATATCCATTCAAGCGTAAGCAATTGCTGTATGTGTGCCGTGCTTCATTTATTTCTCCATCATCCAAAACAATTATTTGATCAAATTTATTGAAAGTAAAAATGCGGTGCGTAATAATGATGGTGGTTTTATCTTTTAAGAACTTATTAAGGTTTTCGATAATTCTATGTTCTGTCTTTGCATCAACAGCGCTGAGGCAATCATCAAACATCATAACATGGGCTTTCTTTCAGCAAAGCACTCGCAATAGAAATGCGTTGTTTTTGGCCGCCGCTTAACGTTACGCCGCGTTCACCAACCATTGTTTCATATCCTTTATGCAAGCCATGCAATTTCGTTATGAATGCTGCATAAGCTTCGCTATCTTTTCTATTTCATATTTTCATGTTTGATTGTCGGCAATCCAAAACTAATGTTGTTGCAATGTTATCGCTGAAAAGAAATACATCCTGCGGCACGTAGCTGATTTTTTCGCGCAAAGTTTTTAACGAGATTGATTTTTAATATTTTTTCGCCGATTAATAAACACCTTCCTTCATCAGGATCATAAAAACGCAAGCAACAGTTGTGCGATGGTTGATTTTCCGCTTCCGGTTTTACCCAATAATCATTACTTTTTCGCCTGGCTTTATTTCCAATGAAAAATTATGCAGCGCTTTTATGCCTGTGTGCGGATAAGTGAATGAAACATTATTAAAAACAATTTCCGCCATTAATAGCAGTTGTTTGCATTTGCAGCGTTTAAACAATGGCGGTTTTGTTTTTAAAAATTCATTAATCTTTTTTGCGATGCCGATGCACGCTGTATCATGCTTGCCATCGCTGCCAATGGCACTTACAGGAAACATAAGCATGTTGATGTAAATAACAAACTCTACAATTATGCCCAACCTTATCCGGATTTGCAACACTTGTTGCTGCCAATTAAAATGGTTAATCAGCGTGCTTAATCCAATCATAATGTCATGCTTGGAAAATAAATGGCTTCGACTTTTGCAAGGCTCACTGCATTTTTTCTGTATTCTTCACTGTTCTTGCTTAAAAAAGCCAAGCATGGCTTTTTCCTGCACAAAAGATTTTATAACTCTAATGCCTGAATACGATTCCTGCGCATTGGTTGTTAGATCCGAAAGCAGCGCCTGCACTTTTTCACTTTTTTTATGAATGATGGTGTTTACAATATAAATGGTGATGGCAAGAATAGGCAGCGGCGCAATTACAACAAGCGGTAAGATACACATCTTTTCGCAACATATTTACCACGCAAAAAATAATATAGTGCCAAAAGATTGATGAATACATAATGGCCGGGCCCGCATACATGCGCACACGGCTTACATCTTCAGTAATGCGGTTCATCAAATCGCCGGTGCTGTGGGTTTTAAAAAAACCCGTATCTAGTTTTTGGTAATGCGTGATAAATTTCATTCTTCAGATCATACTCAATATGGCGGCTCATTACAATTAATGTTTGCCGCATAAAAAACATAAATAAGCCTCTTAATAATGCCAGTAAAAGAATAATGATACTGCAGATAATTACAATTCTGCTGAAGTTAAAACGCTGCAGCCAGTTAATTAATAAACGAACGGATGCTGAATAATTTTCGGTTGTTTTAAAAGGTTTGCCCGATATAAATTGCTGCACTTTGCCAACCACATAACCTGTTACTTCAGGCGCAAGCACAGTAAAATAGTTTGATGCAACAACGAATAAAATGCCTGCGAGCAAACGTATTTTATATTTCCAGAAATATTTATTTAAAGCCGAAAGATGTTTCATGAAGCAGGCAAAGGTAAACCGCCTTATTTAATTTTTTTTGCTGATTGATGTTCAGTTTATTTTTGCGATTTTATTCTTTCATTAAAGGCAAAATAATTTTTGAACTGTTTGAAGCGTCATGATATATTTTGATATCTGATTTAATAAAGTCGCTGTTTTTAGCATGATAAATATCGATGAACTGCTGCGGATTTCTATCAACCAACGGAAACCAACTGCTTTGCACCTGCACCATTATGCGATGGCCTTTTTTAAACACATGTGCCACATCAGGCATTGTATATTTTACTTCGGTTATTTTATTTGGAATAAACGGTTCAGGCTTTTCTAAACTGTTACGAAACTTACCACGCATAATTTCTGCACGCACCAGCATTTCATATCCATTCATTAAATAACCCACTCCATCGGCCCCGGCGGGTGAGGGATTACTGTAACTAAAATCATCAGGAAAAACATCAATCAGCTTTACAACAAAATCAGCATCGGTTGTAGAAAGACTAACCATTAAATCGGCAATAACAGGGCCGGCCAATGTTACATCATCAGTTAACGTATCTGTTTCAAAACTTAAAACATCTGTTCTTCTTGATGCAAAGCGCTGGTCATCGTCCATATATTCTCTTGTTCTGTGATTCAATTCTCCATTAGCATACGGCACAGGATGCGCAGGATCGCTGATATATTCTGAAAAATTTTCTTTTGCTGTTGGTTTTAAAAATGAAAGTTGATCATTCTTATCTAAATAAATATCCGTCATCTTTACATTTTTCCGGCGGCCATGCTGTAAACCGGTGCCATTTATTTTCACCTGTAAAAAATACAGTTGCTTTTGTAAGGCTATCGAGCGAACCTTTGCCTTTTAAGATAATAATTAAAAAAAGGTATTTCGATGTTTTGCTGATACCACTGTGGAAGTTTCGCTGTTAAACTGAACATTACCCAAATGCGTTCCGGGATTTACCAGACTTCCCCATTGGCCGTGATACCATGGGCCTTCAACAATTCGATTGCTGGTTGAAGGGCTTTGTTTTTCGATGGCTTTAAAAACATTCCATGCGCCAAAACAATCTTCTGCATCAAACAAACCGCCAACAACCATAACGGCTGGTTTTACATTGTACAAACCAACTCTTGCATTGCGTGCTTTCCAAAATGCATCGTATGTTGGATGATTCATTACAGTGTCCCAAAAATAAACGCTGTCTTTATCTGCAACTGCGGTAAAATTTGGCAGCGCACCCATCTTTAAATAATAATCATACTTGTTGCTTGTAAAAAATCTTTCAGGTTTAGGAGCAATTGTAGTTGGTGAAGGTCTTGGCCTTCCAAAGCCATAACCAACATAAAATTCATACGCATCCATTGTAAAGAATGCGCCGTTATGATGAAAATCATCACCGGCAAACCAATCTGTAACCGGTGCCTGCGGACTAACAGCTTTTAATGCAGGATGACCGCACAAAGCTGCTTCTGTTGTATAAAAACCAGGATAAGAAGTGCCTATTGCGCCAACATTGCCATTATTATTGCGCAGGTTTTTTACCATCCAGTCAATGGCATCATAAGTATCACTTGCCTCATCAATTTCTTTCCCTTTTTTGTTTGCATTGAAGGGACGCACATTTTCAAAATCACCTTCACTCATCCATCTTCCGCGAACATCCTGCAATGCAATTATATATCCTTCCTGCAAATATGCTTTAAGATAACCCAGCCAGAATTTAATATAATTTTTTTCACCGTATGGTGCGCAGGAATAAGGTGTACGCATAAAAAGTATCGGGTGTTTTTCAGCACTGTCAACAGGCATATAAATGCTTGTAAATAATTTAACACCATCACGCATTGAAATGTATATTTCTTTTTTAGTGTAATGCGTAACCACCCATGTTGAGTCTATAGTTTGTGTAAATACAGGCTTGCATAAAAAAATGAGAACAACAATTAAAATTTTTTTCATGATGAGGTTTTTATATGTAATTTATTATGCTGATAATTATGAAATAAAATTAAGCTGTAATGGTTTTTATAACATCAAACTTATCATTCAGCACAACCATATTTGCTTTACGGTTTTTTGCAATCAAACCTAATTCATTTTCTTTATTAATAACTTTTGCCGGATATAAGCTGCACATGCGTAAAGCTTCGTCAACATTAATATTGCAATGCTCAACAAAATTTTTTGCACATTTATTCATGGTTAAAGCAGAGCCGCTTAAAATTCCGTTGGCCGTATATTTATCGCCATCTAATGTGTGCTGATAAAAACCTTCATGCGTTTCTGTAACGGCATCTGTAATGGCAAACAATCTTTCACCCATAATTTTTTTTGCGATGCGAATGGCCGGAAAACTTACATGATAACCATCCGGAACAATACTGCAAAAAATTTCAGAATGATCAAGCACTGCGCCAACCATTCCGGGTTCACGATGTTGCAAAGCACTCATGGCATTGTATAAATGCGTTGCGGTTTTTATTTTGTTGAATGATTGCGTTGCCTGCTTGTATGTTGCATTTGTATGACCTGCGGAAACAACAATATTGTATGAATGAATTAAATCAATTATTTCTTCGCTTACAACTTCGGGCGCAACGGTTATTATTTTAATTACATCCTTACCATAATCCAAAAGTTCTTTTGCCTGTTGAAAGGTTGGCGAAAAAATCCAGTCTGTATTATGCGCTCCGCGTTTTTCTTTGCTTATCCACGGGCCTTCAACATGCAAGCCTAAAACACCTTTACCACCTGCATTCCAATAACTTTTTATTGCATCAATGCAATTAAAAATTGTTTGGTAAGTATTGGTTGCAACTGTTGGCATACAATGCGAGCAGCCGCCGGCTTTACTGTAATCGTAAATTGCTTTTACACTTTCAGCATCAGCATACATTGCAAGCAATCTTTTATTGGCGCCGTATAATTGAAGGTCGATAAATGCAGGCGCAATCAATGCATCTTTAAAGTGAATAATTTCTGTTTCATTATTTATTTTGTTTGATGCAATTACATCAACAATCAAATCATCTTTTATAACAACTGCATGTTGATGCAATACTTCATTACCTGTAAAAATTTTTTCTGCGAGATATGTTTTTATATTAGTCATTCTTAATAATAAATCTGTCTGCATCTTTTAAGAAAGGAAATTTTTTTCTTGTTTCTTCAAGATGTTCTTTATTTAATTCAATGGTAAAAATATCTTCTTCATTTTTTTTGTGATATAAAATTTCGCCCAGCGGATCAATCACCATGCTATCACCTGAATAATAAATTTTATTACCATCTTCACCAACGCGGTTTACGCCAATAACATAACATTGATTTTCGATAGCTCGTGCCTGCAATAAAGTTTTCCATGCAAGCGAACGGCGCTCAGGCCAGTTGGCAACATAAATTAAAACATCATATTCTGCCTCATTACTTAAATTGAGAGGGGAAGTTTGCCTTGCCCAAACAGGAAACCTTAAATCGTAACAAACCTGCAAATTTATTTTCCAACCTTTTGCCGATGCAATTAATCGTTTATTGCCTGCGGTATAATGATTATGTTCCTCACCATACGCAAACAAATGGCGCTTATCATAACAACCGAAATCACCGTTTGGCAACATCCAAATTAACCTGTTATGAAAGACCTCATTTCCAGCCTTCTCCAAAGAAGAAGGAGCTTTCATCATTAAACTTCCTGTAAGAATAATTTTCTTTTTTGCTGCAATGTTTTTCATCCATGCAACCGTTTCGCCATCCATGGTTTCTGCAAACTTTTCAGGATGCATGCTAAACCCGGTTGAAAACATTTCAGGCAGAATAACAACTTCTGTTTTTTCTTTTATTGAATTGATTTTTTCTTCAAACATTTTTCTGTTTGCAGCCGCATCTTCCCAAAATAATTTTGTTTGAATTAATGTGCAGCGTAGTGTTAACATTAAATTTTATGTTTTATCAATGCAATTTCGCATAAAAATTTTTTCGCAATAATTTTTATGTTATCAGCTTCGGCGTTTCATGGCATCACGGTTGCGTCGCACACTTGTGCTCAACTAATTCTTTTCAGCAAATCCTTAAAAATTTTAACTTCATTACATAATTATACTGCATGAAAAAATTATTGACTTATTTCTTTTTATTCACCTGCATTTTTAGCCAGGCACAAAAAACAGATACTAAACTGCAAAAACAATTACAGATTTCAATTCAGGTTTTCATGGTTGATGTTGGCATATTTATTCACGATTTAAAACACAATAAAATTATTCCATAATGCAGACACCATTTTACAACAGCAAGCATTATAAAAATTTCCATCTTAATTGGCATTATGGATAAAATGCAAAAAGGTGAACTAAACTATCATCAACGATTAACTTATACTGATTCTTTATTTTATGATGAAGGCGATGATATTTTATCGAGATTTAAAGATAGCAGCACCATTGAATTAAGTAAGGTGATGATGCTGATGCTTACAATCAGCGATAATTGTGCAAGTCTTTGGCTGCAGGGTTTAGCAGGCGGCGGTGCAAGAATAAATGCAATTTTAGATAGCCTTGGCTACAAATACACCAGAGTTAACAGCCGCACAACAGGCAGAGAAGCCAACCGCTCTTTGTATGGCTGGGGACAAACAACGCCTCATGAAATTGCAACAATTATGGAAGCCATTGTAAACGGAGAAATAATAAGTAAAGAAGCCAGTGCAAAAATGCTGCGATTATTGGGCAGGCAATATTGGGATGAAGAAGCTATGAGCGCCATACCTTCAAATGTTTTTGTGGCTGATAAAAACGGCGCTGTTGATGAAAGCCGAAATGAAGTAATGTATGTGAACGGTAAAAAGAATGCTTATATATTTTCAATTTTTACAAAAAATAATGCCGATACAAGTTGGCAAAGTAATAACGAAGCATGGGTGCTTACAAGAAAAATATCAGCGTTGCTCTGGCAGTATTTTAATTCAAAATAATTAAGCGTATATAAATAAAAAAAGAACCCGCTTTTACGGGCTCTTTTTTATAGTTATTTATTTATCTTCTGTTGCGTTCGTAACTGCCGCCGGATGGCCTGAATGAAGGCTGTTCTCTGAATATTTGTTGTCTTTGAGGCTGCGGCTGGCTAAATTCCCTTCTGTTAAACTGGTTATTATTCATCTGCTGGCTTCTTTGTTGCTGCATCTGCATTCTTTGCTGGTTTTGATAAGCACGCCTTTCATTGTTCATTTGCTGTTGTTGCTGCATCTGTTGCTGTTGCATTTGTTGTTGCTGCATCTGCTGCTGATTAACTTGCGGCCTATTCATCCTCTGATTATTCTGTTGCTGATTATTTTGATTAAAGTTATTATTTGGCGCAACATTATTATTGGGCTGTGGCCTGCTCATGTTTATTCTGTCACGCTGATCGGGTGCAGGCATAGTATTTTGCTGATTTAATTGTTGCCTGTTCATTCTTTCAGGATTATTATTTTCAGCATTTATCTGATTTTGCCTTTGCGGTGTATTATTAATCTGTGGCTGATTTTGATTGCTGTGCGCCTGGTTGTTAAGCTGCGGCCTGTTTTGCATTTGCTGCTGCGGTTTTGCAACCACACCCGGCCTGTACATTTGAACAGTATTATTTCTTACCACAGCATTACCTGGTTGCGCTGCATTAACCACTCTTGCAGGTGCCACCGGCCGTCCTGTATATCTTTCAACTTCTGTGCGGTTTGGCCCTGCAACAAAAGTTCTGTTGTTATACACTGTTGTATTATTAATAATAGTTGTGTTGTTTATAATAGTGGTGTTGCGGGAAGGACGTACATAATATTTATTAATGCCGCCGTAACCCATATATCTGCAAGGTGCAAAAACCCAACGGTTATAAGGAATGCCAAACCCCATACCAATACCGATGCTCATGCCCGGGCCTAATGGTGACCATCCATAATAACCGCCGCCAGATCTCCATGCAACCCATGCTGGCCCCCATTCGTAACCAGGCACCCAAATCCAGCCATAAAACGGATCGTATGCCCAACGGCCGTAGTGAAAGGGCGCCCAACCCCAACTAAAATCAGATGCCCATGTCCAGCCATAAGCGGTATAAATCCAGTGGCCACCTGTTGAGTAAGGTACAAAGCCGCTGTATCTTGGAACCCATGCACGCCCATAACTTGCAGAAGCAACCCAACTGCCATAAGGGCTTAATGCATCTGTAAACACGTTTATGTTTACGTCAGAAGGGTTTTCATCATAATTGTTGGGATCGTCATACTCGTTATTGTTGTTATACTGATTGTTCTGATCATAATTGTTGTTATTATTCTGGCTATATTGATCCTGGTTGCTGTTATCATCATAACCGTCATTTTGCGCAGAAGCATAACGCGGAGTGCTGCAAGATGCTGCTACTAATAAAATTAATAGCGGGTAAGCAATCTTTTTTATAATTTGTTTCATTTTATGTAGTTGAATGTTCTTTAATATTGTTCAAGTCCCGTTCCAAAAAACAAACGATTGTTTTGTTTTATTGTTGTTTTGACAAAAAATGAGAAATGAGGTTTAATGTTAAGTAATTTTGTAACAACTTATATTAGTGTAATTTAATGATTTATCCTGATAAAAAGAAATATTATGCCTTCTTTTGATATTGCCAGTAAAGTTGACATTCAAACTTTAGATAACGCTGTAAACACTGCCAAAAAAGAAATAACAAACAGGTTCGATTTTAAAGATTCGCCTGTTGAAATTAACCTTAATAAAAAGGAATATACATTAACGCTGGAAGTAGAAAGTGAAATGAAGATGAAACAGGTTATTGATGTGCTGATAAGCCGTTCTGTTAAACAGGGTATTGATGCCAGTGCTTTTGATTTTTCAAAAGATGCCTATCAAAGCGGAAAGCTTTTAAAAAAAGAAGTATCTGTAACTAACGGCTTAAAACAAGACGACGCTAAAAAGATAGTAAAAATTATTAAAGACAGCGGCCTAAAAGTTCAGGTGCAAATTATGGATGATATTGTGCGTGTTACCGGTAAAAAAATTGATGACCTGCAAAGCGTAATTGCTGCATGCAAAAACGCAGATCTTCATTTGCCTTTGCAATTTATAAATATGAAATGAATTAATGCTAAAGCTGATTAAAATATACTGTTGAAGTGTTGCGACGCAACCATGATGCCATGAAAAACAAATGCCGGTAACCAAACTTCTTAATTAAAAAAGCTGAAAGCTTTGGCAATAACTTTTATTCTGTTACCTTTGCGCTCCAAAATTTAAATTCCCACAAGGCTCAACAAGAGTTCCAACAGTTTGGAAACACCAGCAGGGAATAATCTTAACAAGATTATAATGCCAAAAGTAAAAACAAACTCAAGCGCAAAAAAGCGCTTTAAAGTAACCGGTTCGGGAGAGATAACTTACCAGAAATCATTCAAACGTCACATTCTTACTAAAAAATCTAACAAACGCAAAAGAGCACCTTCGCAAAAAAGGCGTTATCGGCTCTGCAAACAAAGATTTTGTATTGCGGCTTGTTCGTTTAAATAGGTTAAACCCCTATCCCTTAAAGGGGAATAATAAGAAAAAATCTTAAAAATAATTCTCACCATTTTAAATTCATCATACATTTCAAAATTTGCAATCTTAAAAAATATAATTATGCCACGTTCAGTAAATGCAGTTGCATCAAGGGCAAGAAGAAAAAGAATTTTAAAACAAGCCAAAGGCTTTTATGGCAAGCGTAAAAATGTTTATACCGTTGCAAAAAATATTGTTGAAAAAGGGCTGACTTACAGTTATGTTGGCCGTAAATTAAAAAAGCGTGATTATCGCCAGCTTTGGATTGCCCGTATAAATGCGGCCGTAAGAGCAGAAGGTTTAACATATAGCGAGTTTATACATAAATTAAATAAAAAAGGAATTGAATTGAACAGGAAAATGTTGGCAGATCTTGCCATGAATGAACCTGAAAATTTTAAAGCTTTAATAGATTCGGTTAAATAAAAAAATCTTCTTTAAAAAATATAATCCCGCCCGTGCGGGATTTTTTTATTTGCTGATTATAGCAAACATTTATTTTTGCTGGCATTTGCCACTTTTATGAACTATAACCAAGAATGAATAATACCTACACTTCGCTGGTAAAGCAAACCTTTCATTTTCCGCAGGAAGATTTTGATATTAACGATGATGGATACCTTCAGTTTAACGGCCTCGATATTAAAAGTATAATTGATAAATACGGAACGCCGTTAAAGCTTAGTTATTTGCCCAAAATAGGTATGCAGATAAATAAGGCAAAAAAAATGTTTGCGAATGCCATGAAAAAGCACAAATATGATGGCACATATAATTATTGTTATTGCACTAAAAGTTCGCATTTTGCTTATGTAATAGAAGAAGCTTTAAAGTACAACATTAATTTAGAAACATCGTATGCTTACGATATTGAAATTATTAACCAGTTATATAAAAGAAAAAAAATAAACAAAGACATATTTATTATTTGCAATGGTTTTAAGCAAAAAAATTATACATCAAGAATTGCCAGGTTAATTAATACCGGCTTCAACAACGTTATACCCGTTTTAGATAATAAAGCTGAGTTGCAGATGTATAAACGCAGCGTTAAACAACCGTTTAAATTAGGCATTCGTGTGGCTGCAGAAGAAGAACCAACTTTTCCTTTTTACACTTCAAGGCTTGGCATACGCGCAAAAGATATTTTAGAATTTTATGTAGATGAAATTGAAGGCTATGAAAATAAATTTCAGCTTAAAATGCTGCATATTTTTTTAAACAAAGGCATTAAAGATGATATTTATTACTGGAGCGAATTAAATAAAATCATCAACCTGTATTGCCAGCTTAAAAAAATTTGCCCGGAGTTAGATTCTATAAATATTGGCGGCGGTTTTCCTATTAAACATTCTTTGGGTTTTGAGTACGATTACCAGTTCATGATCAATGAAATTGTTATCAACATAAAAAAAGCATGTAAGAAAGCAAATGTGCCGATGCCGCATATTTTTACTGAATTTGGAAGTTTTACTGTTGGTGAAAGCATGGCGCACATTTACAGCGTTGTTGGTGAAAAAACACAAAACGATCGTGAACGCTGGTATATGATCGATTCATCTTTTATAACAACTTTACCCGATACCTGGGGCATTGGCGAGAAATTTTTATTGCTGCCAATTAATAAATGGGAAAACGAATACCAGCGTGTAGTGCTCGGCGGCATGACCTGCGACAGCCACGATTACTATGATTCTGAAGAACACATTAATGAAGTTTTTTTACCTAAAATTTCAAACGAAAATAATGGCACAGATATAAAAAATACGGAGCCTTTGTATGTTGGGTTTTTTCACACAGGCGCTTACCAGGATCAGATAAGTGGTTATGGCGGTATTAAACATTGCCTTATTCCTTCGCCAAAACATGTGATTGTGAATTACGATAAAAACGGAAAACTTACCGACTGGCTTAATGCAAAACAGCAAACTGCCCAAAGCATGCTTAAAATTTTAGGATACCTGTAAACCCATTTAAACTTTCAGATATTTTTTTAAGTCGTACAGTTTTTAAAAAAATTATCATGAAAAAAGTTTTTGTTATTTTACTCATTGCATCTGCGTTTATTACTTCATCAACCTTTGCTCAAAAAGGCGGCCATAAATCAGGGATTCAAAAGCAAATGCTGATTGATTCTTTGCAAATATCAAGTGCAACTGCAGATTCTGTTATTGCTGTAAGAATGGATTCAAAATCGCAAATAAAAAATGTTATGAGCGATCAATCTTTAACGGAAGATCAAAGAAAAGAACAAATAAAACCTATTAAACAAGAAATGAAAGCAAGGTTAAAACAATTTTTAACTGACGATCAAATTGCAAAATTGCAGCAAATGGAACGGGAAAAAAGGCAGTATAAAGTAATGAACAAATCGTAATAAAAAAGTCTCTAAATTTCACTATTCACTATTCACTATTCTTTCACTCTCTCAACATAATCGCCGGTTTTTGTATTAATGCGAATTACTTCGCCTTCGTTTACAAACAACGGAACATTTATAGTAGCGCCGGTTTCAACAGTAGCAGGTTTTAATGTACGTGTGGCTGTATCACCACGCAAACCGGGTTCTGTGTAAGTTACTTTTACAATTATTTTTTCAGGAAGTTCAGCAGCAATCGGCTGCTCTGTTTCGGTGTTTATGTTTACAAGCACTTCGCCGCCTTCTTTTAAAAATTGCGGCGCATCAATCATGGTTTCTGCAAGTACAATTTGTTCAAAAGTTTCGTTATCCATAAAATTGTAGCCGCTGTCATCTTTATATAAAAACTGGTAAGCTTTTTTTTCAACCCGCACAGGAAAAATTGTTTCGCCGCTGTTCCATGTTTTTTCAATCGTTCTGCTGTTATCAACACCTTTTAATTTTGCCCAAACCTTAGCCGCAGCACGTGCCGTTTTATTTTCACCAAACTCAACTATAGAATATAAACTTCCATCAAGTTTCAAAATCATTCCGCGTGAAATATCTGATGTTGTTGCCATATTGTACATTTTTAAATGGGCGGCAAAAGTAGGCAATTCAATTTTAAAAAATACAACGATTCGTAATGCCGGCATTGTAAAATATTGTATGTTTTGATGTTCATGTTTTTGAATTTACTTGCAGCATGAAACAAAAGCCTGTTCATGATTCGATGGAAACTTTTTTGAAAGGAGAAGTTGTTTTAATTGATAAGCCTTTGCGCTGGACATCTTTTGATGCGGTAAAAAAAATAAGAATTCTTACAGGCGTTTCTAAGGTTGGCCATGCAGGCACTTTAGACCCGCTGGCTACTGGTTTATTAATTGTATGTACCGGAAATTTTACAAAAAAAATTTCTGATTACATGGGTATGGAAAAAGAATATGTTGGAACGATTATTTTAGGTGCAACCACGCCAACGTATGATCTTGAAAGCAAACCCGGAAATTTTAAAGATGTAAGCAATATTTCAACTGAAACTATTTATAATACCGTAAAAAAATTTACAGGAGAAATTTTACAAATACCGCCGCTTCATTCAGCTATAAAAAAAAATGGAAAGCCTGTTTATTTGCTTGCAAGAAAAGGAAAACAGGTTGAGCTTGAACCAAGAAAAATCACCATCAGCTTATTTGAAATTACAAGCATTGCATTACCTGAAATTAATTTTAAGATTGTTTGTTCAACCGGAACATATATCAGAAGCATTGCAAATGATTTTGGCAATGCGCTTGAAACAGGCGCTTATTTAAGCAGTTTAAGAAGAACACGCATCGGCAATTTTTTAGTAAGCAATGCATTGCTACCGCAACAATTTGAACAAAAAATTTTGAGCTTAAAACAGTGAAATAAAAGTTATGATGCAGAAAGCAAGAGCAAAAATTTTTAATGCCTTTAAATAATTTCTTTTCGAAAAGATTTTATCAGATCAATATTTTTAATGCCGGGTGTTATTTCAAATTTGCTGTTAATGTCTATCGCAAAAAGATCATTTGCAACCGGCTGCATCGCAAATCTTTTTATTTCATTTACATCATCAGGCGAAATGCCTCCGGCCAAAAAAAATGGTTTATTTATTTTAAGATCTTTTAAAATGCTCCAGTTAAATTTTTTTCCACTGCCGCCAAACGAAGTTGTTTCTGTATCAAACATAAACATGTCAACCACATCATAATAATCTTTTATTTTCCATTCAATATTATCATCATCACTTAAACGAAAAGCTTTTATAACGCTTATATAATTTGATATTTTTTCGCAGTATCGCGGCGATTCGTTGCCATGTAACTGAACCAAATACAAACCGCAATCATCAACAGTGCGTAATAATTCATCTGCATTTTCATCAACAAAAATTCCAACCTTATTTATTTTACTCCGCATTTTTTTTATAGCTGTTGAAGGCATGTTTTTATACACGTAACGCGGTGAACGGCGATAAAAATTAAAACCGGCAAACTCAATTCCTAATTCGTTTAACTGGCGAACCTGGTTTACGTTTGTTAACCCGCATACTTTAATTCTCATGATATTTTTGCTTTAAGCTTTTCATAAAATCAGCAAAAGCAATCGCAGGATCTTTGGCTTTCATAAAAGTTTCGCCTATTAAAAAACCTTTAAAGCCAAGTTGATGTAACGTAATAATTGTATCAACATTGGTGATACCGCTTTCAGAAATAACAGGTTTATCTGCAGGTAAAAATTTTATTAACTGCGTTGAAGTTTTTATATCAGTTACAAAGGTTTCAAGATTGCGGTTATTAATTCCAATTATATCAACATCATCACAAATAAATTCTGTTTCTTCTTTTGAATGAATTTCGAGCAGCACTTCTAAATTCAATTCTTTTGCTTTTGCAGCCAGTTGTTTTGTTTGTTGTTTTGATAAACAGGCTGCAATTAAAAGTATAATATCTGCACCGTAACTTTTGGCTTCGAATAGTTGAAATTCATCTATCATAAAATCTTTTCGCAAAAGCGGAATATCAACTTTATTGCGGGCATTTTTTAAATCTTCGAGGTCTCCGCCAAAAAAATTTTTATCGGTTAAAACAGAAATCGCCGCTGCTCCGCATGATTTATATTCAGGTACAACTGCTGATACATCAGCAGCTTCATTTATCCATCCTTTTGATGGTGATCTTCTTTTAAATTCTGCAATAATATTTGGTTTGCCATTTAATAATTTTTCTTTCAGTGATAAACATTTTCGGTTAAAATTATTATTTGATGATCTGAAAAAATCATCATCATTATTCTTCTTTTTTTCAGCAACTTCTTTTTTCTTTTCAGCTATAATTGTTTCTAAAATATTCATTGCATCGAAATTAATTTTTGTAAAATACCGTAAGCCTTGCCGCTTTCCAAACTATCAACCGCTGCATGATACGCATCATCATATTCTTTATAATTACCTGTGCAATGCAAAGCCATTGCCGCATTGGCAAGCACCACCGAATTTTGCGCCCAGGTGCCTTCACCCTGAATAATTTTTATAAATATTTTTGCCGCTTCTTCTGTGCTGTTGCCGCCATAAATGCTTTCAGGTTCAACAAAACGTTTGCCTAATTCAACAGGCGTTTTAATTTTTTCACCTTCATTGGTTATAACTTTTGTATCATCGGTAAGCGATATTTCATCATAACCATCTAAGCCATGAATAATAGTAAACGAATTACCTGTTTGCTGCAAAAGATAATTATAAATTCTTGCCATTTCCAAGTTGTAAACACCAACTAATTGAAACGTTGGAGAAGCCGGATTTACCATTGGCCCGAGCATATTAAAAAAAGTTCTGAGGCCGAGATTTTTTCTGATGGGCGCAACCGTTTTTAGTGCCGGATGAAATAAAGGCGCATGCATAAAACAAATATTTGCTTCTTCAATTTCAGCATTTAGCTTTGAGCTTTCAGCTTTAAACTTATAACCTAACTGCTCCATAACATTTGATGAACCGCTTACAGATGAAGCGCCGTAATTACCATGCTTGGCAACTTTTTGGCCGGCGCCGGCAACAATAAAACATGCAAGTGTTGAAATATTAAAAGTGTTTTTTCCATCGCCGCCGGTGCCAACTATATCAATTGTTTTATGACCGTTTAAATTAACTTTCACACATAGTTCAAGCAACGCATCGCGAAAGCCACGCAGCTCTTCAAGGGTAATGCTGCGCATTAAAAAAACGGTTACAAATGCAGTAACTTCTGTTTCGTTATACATGCCCTTAGAAATACTGATAAATATTTCTTTTGCGTTTTCGTATGAAAGCGTTTTGTGCTCAAATAAATATTGTAAGATTTTTTTCATGTGTCTGAACTTGATTTGGGATATTAAAAATTTAGCCAATTCCTCATTATTCTTTCGCCATCAGGTGTTAATACACTTTCAGGATGAAACTGCACGCCCTGCACATCATAAGTTTTATGTTGCAATGCCATAATAAAACCATTTTCATCTTCTGCAGTTATTTCAAGTTCGTCCGGAAAATTTTCTTTACTAACTATCCATGAATGATAGCGGCCGGCTTCAAATGTTTCAGGCAAATCTTTAAACAGTGTGACAGTTGACAGATGACAGATGACAGTTTGTTGCCACACCATGAAATACGCTTGATAAATTGATAAGCTTTCCGCCAAAAGCTTCGCCAATTGCCTGGTGCCCGAGGCATACGCCAAGAATTGATTTTGTTGAAGCATATTCTTGTATTAATGGCAATAATAAACCTGCTTCTGATGGAATGCCCGGCCCCGGCGATAAAATTATTTTATCATATTTTTTTACTTCTTCCAAAGCAATTTTATCGTTGCGGTACACATCAACTTTTTCATGCGTTATTTTTTCAACCAAATGAACAAGATTGTATGTAAAAGAATCGTAGTTATCAAAAACTAAAATCTTCATTTTTAAAAAAGTCCATTGTCCATGGACCATGGTCTATGGTCATTATAATTTCTCAGCAAGTAACACCGCTTTTTTTAGTGCACCCAGCTTATTGTTTACTTCTTCCAATTCGTTTTGCGGCTGCGATGCGGCAACAACGCCGGCGCCGGCCTGGTAATGCAACGTGTTTTGTTTGCTTAACAATGTGCGTATCATAATAGCAGTGTTGCAACTGCCATCAAAACCAATAAAGCCAATGCAGCCGGCATAATAACCACGCACGGTTGGTTCAAATTCATCAATCAATTGCATGGCTTTAAATTTGGGCGCACCGCTTAATGTGCCTTGCGGAAATGTTAGCGCAAGCAGTTGAAACGGGTTCGCATTTTCACGAATGTTTCCAACAACTTCACTTACCAAATGAATTACGTGCGAATAATAATGCACCTGTCGAAAATGATTTACTCTAACATTATCGCAGCAGCGGCTTAAGATCGTTTCTTGCAAGATCAACCAGCATGGTGTGCTCCGCATTTTCTTTTGCATCTTTTAATAATTCTTCTGTAAGTGCCGCATCTTTTTCATCGTTGCCGGTGCGTTTAAAAGTGCCCGCAATAGGATGAACGATCGCTTTTTTATTTTTAATGATCAGTTGCGATTCCGGGCTTGAACCCATCAATTTATAATCGCCATAATCAAAATAAAATAAATACGGAGAAGGATTGATGCTGCGCAAAGCACGATATACATTAAACTCATCACCCATAAATTTGCGGCAAAATCTTCTGCTTAAAACAATTTGAAAAACGTTGCCGCGAATGCAACTTTTAATTCCTTTTTTTACCATGTCGATGTAATCTTCATCGGTAACATTTTCATGTTTCTTCTGCACTTAATTTAAATGGAAAAACGGGCACGTCTTTACTGTTTATCAGCGATTCAATCATGCTCAATTCGCTTTGCAAACCATGTATTATATTCTCGCATATATACATTTCATCTTTAAAATGATTGATGGCAATTACATACTGGTACAGCCGGTAACGCATTAAAGGAATTTCAGGTTTTAAATTTCTACTTTTTAACTTCACCGTTTCAAAAAATTGCACGGCATCATAACTGCAATAACCAAATAAACCCTGCGCCATTTTTACGTGTTTATCATCAACATCATTTATATGAAATTGCTGCATAAAATTCCAAAGCAAATCAGGCACATTCAGTGCATTATGTATTTCTTTTTTTACAGGATTTTGATCGGGATATTTTAATTCAACTTCATGATAGTTGCTTATTTCAATGCCGCCGATTGCATTAATGCCGATGTAAGAAAAACTATTTTCTGCCGAATGAAAATCGGCGCTTTCTAATAAAATGGTATCACGAAAACGGTCGCGGAGGCGCAGGTAAATTCCAACCGGCGTAAACACATCTGAAAGTATTTTTTTATAACGGGTTTCAATTTCAATCTTTTTCATCTATATGCTGGTTTTACATAAAATTCATAAAAATAAAAAGCCCCGACGTGTTAGTCGAGGCTTAGCAATATATTATAGTAATGCAGTTACAAGCCCCGAAAAGAGTTTGTATGCCACCAATTGTTATTTAAATTATGCTGCTGCATTTTGATGCGAATATGAAAAACAAAAACGAAACAACAAAAATTTTTTTAAAAGCTTTTAATATCAGGGTTTAATTATTTGCTTTAGTTGTTTGAATTTATGTTTAAAGCAATGTAAAATTATTAACAGCTTTACTTTGCTTTTAAAGTAAAAAATCAGCCACTGCAATTTATCTTTACGCTTATAACAATTTGATTTGGTTAAAAATGTTCTGAAAATATTTTTAGGAGCAGCAATGGGCGTGGCAGCGTGGATGCTTGTTTGGCCAAATGCAATTCTTCTTAGTATAATTTGCCTGTTAATAATTTTTTTGCTGCTGTTTCCTAAAACTTTTCTTCGTTTTATTATTGGCGTGCTTGCATTTATGCTGCTTGTTTGGCTGTTAATTCAAACCAGCCCGGTGCAAAATTTTATTGCACGAAAAGTTGCAACAAAACTTTCAAAAGATCTTAATACAACTGTAAAAATTGGCCGCGTTAATTTTTCATTGTTTGATAAAATGGATCTGAATAATACGCTTATTCTCGATCAGCATAAAGATACTTTGTTAGATGCCGGTTCATTAAAACTGCGCATAACAGATTGGTTTTTTTTTAAAGAAAATATAGAACTGAAATATATTGGTTTAGAAGATGCCATCGTAAAACAGCAACGCACCGATTCAATATGGAATTACCAGTTTTTGATAGATCATTTCACATCACCAAACAAAGCAAGAAAACAAAGCAAAAAAATTGTGCTGAAAATTCAAAAGCTCGATTTAAAAAATGTGGTGTATTTAAAAAATGATGTTTGGCTTGGCAAAAAAACTGTATTAAAAGCAGGAAGTCTTTTGGTTGATGCAGATAATATCGATATAACGCAAAATCTTATCCTTATCAATTCAATTGATATGGATAAAACATCTTACACCATAGAAAATTTTGATGGTAATAATAAATCGGTTGATGCAGATACCGTTAAAGATCCGGTTATGCATTTAAATCCATCAGGCCTGCGGCTTCGGGTAACCACAATGAATATTCAGAACAGTTTTTTTGCAACAGGTGTGCGGGGTGAAGTTCCTTTAAAAAATTTTTTTGATGGAAGGCAGATTGAAGTTTCAAAAATAAACGGCACCATTAAAAACTTAAATTTTATAAAAGATACCATAACTGCGAATATTGATTTAAGCGCAGAAGAAAGAAGCGGTTTTAAGTTAAAAAAAATTCAGGCTTTGTATAAACTTACGCCGCAAAAAATGGAGTTCTCAAAACTGCTTTTAAAAACTGCAAAAAGCACTGTGAGCAATTATTTTTTAATGCAATACAAAAGCTTTGATGATATGAGCAACTATGTGCAAAAAGTTGCCATGAAAGCCAATATTAAAAACAGCCTTGTATATTCTGATGATGTTGCTTATTTCGCGCCTTCGCTTTCCAAATGGAATGATCGCTTTTTGATGAATGGATATTTTAATGGAACGGTTTCAGATTTTACCGTAAAAAACCTGTTTATAAAAAATGGAAACAATACGTATGCATCCGGAAATCTTGCTGTTAAAGATATTACCGAAAGCAATAAAATAACCGTTGTTTTAAACAATGCCAATGTGCAAACCAACAGCCATGAAATTGCTTTTATCGTTCCTAAAATAGCAACTATAAAATCGCCTGATCTTGCTGCATTGGGCAATGTGCATTTTGTTGGTGCATTTAGTGCTACTTCAACTTCTGTAAAAGCAAAAGGCACGCTGGCCAGTGCGCTTGGCGGCATGAACACAGATATATCACTTCTATTTCCAAAAAAAGGCGAACCTGCTTATACCGGAGTTATACAAACGCAACAATTTAATCTCGGAAAATTTATTGATGTTCCGGATTTGGGTAATGTAACTTTTAACGGCAAAGTGCAGGGCAGCAGTTTTGTGCTGGATAAAATTTCAACAAAATTAAACGGCAATTTTATTTCGCTTAGTTATAAAGATTACACGTATTCTAACTTAACATTTAATGGTGAAATAAAGCAGAAAAATTTTAAAGGAGATTTTAAGGCGAACGATCCTAATTTTAATTTTACCAGTAATATTTCAGTTGATCTTAATGGCGAAGCGCCTTCGTTTAATGTGTTGGGCGATCTTGAAAATGCAAACCTTCGTTCATTAAAATTATCAAATGACAGTATTGCCATCACCGGTTTATTCGATTTAAATTTTCGCGGTCATAACATCGATGATTTTTTAGGTTATGCAAAAATTTTAAATGCAACAGTTACGCATAATAATCAAAGCCTCGATTTTGATTCGCTTACATTAAGCGCTTCGCTGGATTCAAATCATCAAAAAAAATTAGTGCTTGAAAGCAATGAATTTATTGTTTCTGCAGAAGGGCAGTTTAAAATTTTGCAGTTGCCGCAAAGCTTTCAATCTTTTCTTAATCACTATTATCCCGCATACATTAATCCGCCAAAAAATGAGTTAAGCAATCAGAATTTTATTGTAACCATACGCACTGCAGAATTTGATAAATATGCCACGCTGATCGATTCAAATATTTCTGGTTTTAACAACGCATTACTTACGGGAAGCATAAGTACGGCAGAGGGAAATAAATTTAATTTTAATGTAAATATTCCCGAAGGAAAATATAAACATTACTCTCTTGAAAATGCTGTATTAAAAGGAACCGGTGATAAAGACAGCTTATTGCTTTCGGGTAATATTGGCAAAATTTTTATAAGCGACAGCACGTATTTTCCAAACACAAATATTTCTATTCATGCCTCGAACGATGTATCGCATGTGCTTATTTCAACGCGTGCAAATGCTACATTAAATGATGCGGAACTTGATGCAGATGTACACACGTTGCAAGATGGCGTAAGCATAAATTTTCATCCGTCAAGCTTTGTTTTAAATGATAAAAAATGGAACCTTCAAAACCAGGGAGAAGTGGTTATAAGAAATCATTTTTCTTCTGCAAAAAACATGAAGTTTACGCAAGGCTTCCAGGAAATTTCAATTGAATCTGTTGATGAAGGCGGCACATCAAATGCACTTGCCGTAAGATTGAAAGATGTAAATATGGGCGATATTTTTCCGCTGTTTGTAACACGCCCGCAAATGGAAGGTATTGCCAACGGAGATGTTTACCTGCGGGATATTTATACAAAATTGCATGCAGATGCACAGATACATCTTTCAAAGTTCAGGTTGAATAATGATTCGATAGGGCTTGCAGATGTTACGGCAAAATATAATGCAGATGATGGAAGAATTGTTTTTAATATAAAAGCAAATGATCAAAATTTTGTGATGGATGCAAATGGTTCTTACAACCTGAAAGATTCTACGCAAACGCCGCTGCAAACCAGTATAAAATTAGATCATGCTAAAATCGGCATCTTAAATACTTTTCTCGGAAATCTTTTTGATAATATAACCGGCCTTGCAACAGGCACTATCGGTTTGCATGGAGACTTTAATAATTTGTATTTAAGCGGCAATGCGCATCTTGACAGCGGCGCACTCACCGTAAAATATACACAGGTGCGTTACACAATTCCTTCAGCAGATTTTGTTTTTAAAAATGATGGAATTGATATGGGAAATTTTATTGTAAAAGATAAGTTTGGAAATACAGGAAAGATCAGCGGCATTTTAAACGAAACGGCTTTCGAAAATAACAGTTACAATTTTAGCATGGTTACTGATAAATTATTATTGCTTGATACAAAGGCAAAAGATAATCCAACATTTTATGGAACGGTTATCGGCAAGGCAACATTAAATTTAACCGGCCCGCAGGAAAATATGCACATGTCAATAACCGGCGAACCTGCAGATATTTCTCATTTTTATATTCAAACCAACACCAGTAAAAAAAGCGCCGATGCAGATTTTATCATCTTTAAACAATATGGCGAGCAGGTGCAGGCAGATACATCAAACACAACCAATCTTAATATTGATCTTGATCTTACAGCCAATAATAAAATTACGGTTGATGTAATTTTAGATGAGCTAACCGGCGATGTTATTGAAGCAACCGGCAATGGAAAAATTAAAGTAAATGTGCCAGCCCTTGGCGATGTTACCATGAATGGCCGTTACAATATTGAACAGGGAAATTATAATTTCAATTTTCAATCGCTGGTTAAAAAGCCGTTTGAATTATTGCCCGATCAAAACAGTTATATTGAATGGAACGGTGATCCTTACAACGCAAACATTAATATAACGGCACAGTACACTGCAAAAAATGTATCGATAAGTGATTTAACAAGTTCGTCAGGTTTTTTGCTCGATCCTAATGTGCAGGGTTATCGCGGAGATGTTTATGTAATTGCAGATCTTGTTGGAAAATTAAGCCAGCCGCAAATTAATTTCAGGTTAGATTTTCCGCCGGGCAGCGTATTGCGCAGCAACGATAATTTTAACCGCCTGCTTGCAAAAATGGAAAGCGATGAAAACGAAATGCTGAAACAGGTTACGTGGTTAATTGTGTTTGGTTCATTTTCATCGTATGGCGAAGTTTCGGGAAGCCAGAACTTTGTGCAATCTGCCGGTATAAATACTATTTCGCAAAAAGTGGCAAGTGTTTTAAACAGCGCTGTTTCAAATCTTTTATACAAATTAACCGGCGATAAAAGTTTGCAGTTTGATGTAGGTGCAAAAACATACAGCAGTTATAGTTTAAGCGGCGTAACTTCCGGCACCGCTTTAGACCGAACGGCTGTAGAATTAAAAGTTAATAAAAGCCTGCTTAATAATAATGTTATTATAACTTTTGGCGGCGATCTCGATTTTAATGTAAGTGCTGCCGCTGCGGCAACTACAAATAATAATTTTCAATGGCTGCCCGATATTTCTGTTCAGATAGTTCTTTCGAAAGACAGAAAATTACGTGCAATAATTTTTAACCACAGCAGCCTTGGCGCAAGCAATACCGGAACCATTGGCCGCGTAACCCGGCAAGGTGTAAGCATTTCATACACCAAAGATTTTGATAAGTTTTTTGGAGGCAGTGATGGAATTTATATTAAACCGCCTGCTGCTGATTCGTTACGCCGGTAAGCTGGTTTTAAATTCTTCGTTTTTATTGTTTATTTTTTTGAATACTTACATTTGCCTTATGGATAGTTTTGCTGCACCCACATTATCCGGCGATATGCTTTCTTATGAAGACTTTCGCAATGAAGTTATTCATGATTACCGTATTGCTTTTGAAAGTCGCGAAACCAGTGTTCTTGGCAGAAGAGAAGTGCTTACCGGCAAAGCCAAATTTGGAATTTTTGGTGATGGAAAAGAAGTGGCGCAGGTAGCCTTATCAAAATTTTTTCTGCCCGGAGATTTTCGTTCAGGGTATTATCGCGATCAAACCTGGATGTTTGCATCGGGCATTGCAACCATCCAGCAATTTTTTGCGCAGTTATATGCAGATCCTGATCCTGCACATGATCCCTTCAACTCGGGCAGGCAAATGGTTAGCCATTTTGTAACACCCAATACAGATGAAAATGGTGAGTGGAAAAATATGACCGCACAAAAAAATGTGGCTGCAGATATGGCGCCCACTGCATCGCAAATGCCGCGTAGTTTGGGTTTGGCGCTGGCTTCAAAATTATTTCGCAACAGCGAAGCTTTAAAACCGCTTACGCATCTTTCTAATAACGGCAATGAAATTTGCATTTGCACCATCGGCGATGCATCTACTTCTGAAGGTCATTTTTGGGAAACAATAAATGCAGCAGGCGTTTTGCAAATTCCGCTGGCCGTTTTTATTTGGGATGATGGTTATGGTATTTCTGTTGCCAAAGAACTTCAAACAACAAAAGGTTCTATTTCTGCTGTTTTAAAAGGTTTTCAAAAAAAGCCGGATACAAACGGTCTTGATATTTATACCGTAAAAGGATGGGATTATGCAGGCATGTGCGAAATATTTGAAAGTGGTTTGAATAAAGTAAGAGAAACGCATGTGCCGGCTGTTTTTCATGTAGAAGAATTAACGCAGCCGCAAGGGCATTCAACATCAGGCAGCCATGAACGTTATAAATCGCCCGAGCGTTTGCAATGGGAACATGAATGGGATTGTTTAAAAAAAATGCGTGAATGGATAATTGAAAACAATATTGCAACAAGCGAAGAATTGCAGGCGCTGGAAACTGCAGCAAAACAGCATGTGCTGCAAAGCCGTAACAATGCATGGAAAGATTATTTGCAGCCGGTAAAAGACCAGGCGGCAAAAGCTGTTGAATTAATACAGTCTGCAACAGTTAATGATATGGATGTATATAATCAATTACAAACTATATCCAATCAACTAAAATCAAACACAGAACCGCTGCGTAAAGATGTGCTGAAGGCTTTATTTGCGGCTTCAATCGCAACAAAAAATCTTCCGGCTAATAAAGAAATTACAGATTATTACAACGAATTAAAATTGTTGAATGCATCAATTTACAACTCATACACGTACAGCGATAATGCAAAAAGTGCTTTGCATGTAAAAGAAATTAAACCGCAATATGCTTATGATGCACCGGTGCAAAACGGTTATGAAATATTAAACAAATATTTTGATGCATTGTTTGCGAGCAACCCGTATGTGGTTGCATTTGGAGAAGATGTTGGAATGATTGGCGATGTAAACCAGGCTTTTGCCGGTTTGCAGTTAAAGTATGGCAGCAACAGAATTTTTGATTCAGGCATTCGCGAATTAACCATTATGGGTGAAGGTATTGGCCTTGCTTTGCGGGGGCTGCGGCCAATTGCAGAAATTCAGTATCTCGATTATTTGGTGTATGGCTTACAACCTTTAACAGACGATGCTGCAACCATTCAATACAGAACAAAAGGTTTGCAAAGCTGCCCGCTTATTGTGCGCACCCGCGGCCACCGGCTCGAAGGCATTTGGCACAGCGGTTCACCAATGGGTATGATTATAAACTCACTTCGCGGCATGTATGTATGCGTGCCCCGCAACATGGTGCAGGCAGCAGGCATGTACAATACTTTGCTTAAAAGCAATGATCCGGCGCTGATGATTGAATGTTTAAATGGTTATCGTTTAAAAGAAAAACTTCCTTCAAATATTCTTGAATTTACGGTGCCCATGGGCATCCCTGAAATAATAAAAGAAGGTACAGATGTTACGGTTGTTTCTTATGGTTCTACGCTGCGCATAATTATGGATGCAGTAAATAAACTTGAAAAAGAAAATATAAGCTGTGAAATTATTGATGTGCAAACATTATTGCCTTTTGATGTTGAACATTCTATTGTTGAATCGCTTAAAAAAACGAGCCGAATTATTTTTATTGATGAAGATGTACCCGGCGGTGCAGCAGCATACATGTACAATAAAGTGTTGGAAGAACAACAGGGTTACCGTTTTCTTGATGCAGCGCCACGAACAGTAACAGCTAAAGCACACCGGCCGGCTTATGGCAGCGATGGCGATTATTTCAGCAAACCAAATGCAGAAGAAATTTATGAAGCAATCGTTGAACTAAGCAAAGAATAATTTCTGATCACCTTTTAATGATCATGCAGATCTTCAATCGGCTTTTCCCATATCTTCTTGTATAAAAAAATTAACGCGATTAAACTTGCTGTTGCCCATACATAAAATAATATGTTGCTTAAATAAATTTTATCTTCAAAAAAAGCATAACCGAATTTAATTCCTGCAACCATATTAATTGCCATCCATAGTATCAGTAAGCCAAGGCTTAAAGATAATCGCTTAAAAAATTCTTTAATTCCAGGTTCCATTAATACAAACAAAGTAAAAAATTTTTGTTCAACCAGCGCTTTCATCATTCAAACAATTTGTTGTAAGCCACATTAAACTACATTTGCGCACCTGAAATTTTTATGCTGAACAGAAGAATACAACCAACAATTGTTGACGCAACAGATTTTAATCTTCATTTAAAACCATACGAACATTTTACACTCGATAATGGAATTGATGTGTATGCGCTGCGTGCACCTGAGCAGGAAGTGGCGCTTATTGAATGGGTGTTTTATGCAGGCAACGCCTACGAAAAAAATAATATTACAGCAGGCTCTGTAAATTATTTGCTTAAAAACGGAACAATAAATAAAACCGCTTTTGCCATAAATGAATTTTTTGAATTTTATGGCGCTTATTTAAACAGAAATTGTTACAACGAAACGGCTTCTGTAAAGCTGCATAGTTTAAGCAAATATTTGCCGCAGTTATTGCCGGTAGTAAAAGAACTGCTTACTGAAAGCATTTTTCCTGAAGAAGAACTTGCCATTTATAAACAAAATCAAAAACAAAGTCTTGAAGTAAGTTTAAAGAAATGCGATTTTGTTGCCAACCGTTTAATTGATGAATATTTGTTTGGCTTTTCGCATCCGTATGGCAGGTATGCCTCCATTGCAGACTATGATAATCTTGAACGCAACAGGCTTATACATTTTTATGATGAGCATTATATTAATGGCAAGTGCATGTTGTTTGTTGCAGGAAATTTGCCCGATGATATAGAAACTTTACTCAATAAAAACTTTGGTTCTTTGTTGTGTAATAAACAAACGCCGGCTATAATAAATTATAACACCAATCCTGAAACCCAAAAAGATCATTTTATTGTTAATGATGAAAGCGGCGTGCAGGGCGCTGTTAGAATTGCAAGGCAGTTTCCAAACAGGCATCATCCTGATTTTATTAAAGCGCAGGTTTTAAATAATATTTTCGGCGGATATTTTGGCTCAAGATTAATGAGCAATATTAGAGAAGATAAAGGTTATACGTATGGCATTCACAGCTATCTTCAAAATCATATTCATGAAAGTGCATGGATGATTTCAACAGAAGCCGGCCGCGATGTTTGCAGGGCAACCATTAAAGAAGTGTTTAAAGAAATGAAGCGTTTATGCAATGAGCCTGTTGATGAAGAAGAACTGCATCTTGTTCGCAATTATATGATCGGAAGTATTTTAGGTGATCTCGACGGGCCTTTTCAAACCATTGCCCGCTGGAAAAATTATATACTCAATAATTTAAGCGCAGATTATTTTAACAACAGCATATCAACCATAAAAAATATTTCTGCAAAAGAATTGCAGCAGCTTGCAAACAAATATTTTGAGCCCGAAGCTTTTTACCAGCTTACCGTTATATAAAATGAGCCGCTCAATTTCTTGAAACGGCTCTGCATAACCCCCAAATAAGTTTGTTTTGCATTAATCGTTTTTCGCTAATTAAGGGAAACATTTTTTTGTAGTTTCATGAGTTATTCGTCATAATTTTTTCATGGCATGTTTAAAAAGAATAATGTGTTGAATATCTTTAATTGATAAGATTGCATTAATGTTAACCTATTAGTTCGTTACTTTGCAACTCATTTAAGTTAACAGTCATTCATGAACACTACTCCGAAATTTGCACAATTAAAACCATCTTTTCATACCGAATTAAAAAACAGAATTTCGCAATACTTTGAAACAACGGGCAAATCAACCGCTGGTAATTATAAGCTTTGGGTTAAAGCACTGATATTAATTATAACGCTTGCAGCGTTGTATGTTCATCTTGTTTTTTTTACGCCACCCGCTGTTTGGGCTATAATTGAATGCGTTTTTTTGGGTGCAACCGTTGCATCAATTGGTTTTAATATTATGCATGATGGAGCACACGGCAGCTTTAGTAAAAGCCCGGTTTTAAATAAAATGGCTGCGGTTACTTTGGGTTTTTTAGGTGGAAGTCATTTTATGTGGAATATGAAGCACAACATTATTCATCATGCTTATACCAATATTGATGGTGTAGATGATGATATTGATGCAAAGCCTTTTTTAAGAATGGCATCAACGCAAAAAAAATATAAGTTTCACCGTTTTCAGCATTGGTATTTTTGGTTTTTTTATTGCTGGCTATATATATACTGGATATTTTTTTCTGATTACAAAAAATATTTTTCCCGTAAAATTGGGGATATGCCTTTAAAAAAGATGACTCCGAAAGATCATTTTTATTTTTGGGCATATAAAGTAATAAGTGTTGGCATTTTTGTAATAATCCCAATGATGAGTGTTGGTGTTATTGATACTGTTATTGGTTATTTAATTATGACGCTTGTTGCCGGTTTTATTTTAAGTATTGTATTTCAGTTGGCGCATACCGTTGAGCATACACATTTTCCGATGCCAAATGAGGCATCAGGAAAAATGGAAGACGAATGGGCCATTCACCAGTTAAAAACAACTGCAAATTTTGCTACAAAGAACCGCGTAATTTCCTGGTTTGTTGGTGGTTTAAATTTCCAGATAGAACATCATCTTTTTCCAAAAATTTCTCACATACATTATCCTAAGATCAGCAAAATTATAAGGGATGCCTGTAAAGAATATAATATTGATTATATAGAATATCCGCGCATGTACCAGGCTGTAATTTCGCACGTTTCTTTTTTAAAGCAAATGGGAAGGAGTTAAAAGTTTAATGTTTAAAGTTTAATGTTGTTTGAATATTTAAGCGTTCAAAATTTCTTTTCCACCCGGCATTTTTAAACATTAAACATTCAACGTTAAACATAAAATAAATTATTCTTTAAAACAGAACAAAATAATTCCCGCAGCCACAGCCGCATTTAGCGATTCTGCATTTCCCTTTTTTGGTATTGATATTTTTTGCTGAATAAAAGGCGCAACATCACTTCTTATTCCTTTAGATTCGTTGCCAATTATTAAAATACATTCATTTATTTTTTTAAGGTCTGAAATATTTTTGCCATCAAGCACAGCGCCAATAACCATAATTTTATTGGTTGATAAGAACGAGCTTAAATCAGTATAAAAAATATTCACTCTTGCAATGCTGCCCATTGTTGCCTGCACCACTTTAGCATTATAAACATCTGCGGTATCGGTTGATGCAATTATATTTTCAATACCAAACCAGTCTGCTGTGCGAATAATAGTGCCGAGGTTTCCGGGGTCTTGAATGCCATCAAGCATTAATGTTATTTTGTTTTTGAGATCAGGTATTTGAACCAATTTTTTTTTCTGAACAAGTGCCAGCACTTTATTCGGCGTTTCAAAATTTGAAATTCTTTTCAGTTCATTTTCATCAATTTCAACAATATTTTTTATTTGTGCATTCGCATCAATCCAATCTTTTACTGCATAAATTTTTTTTAAGTTGAAATCAGCAGCAATTAATTCTGAAATAAGTTTAACACCTTCTGCAATAAACAAATCTTCTTCGTCTCTGTTTTTTTTGTGGCGCAAACTTTGGATATATTTGACCTCATTCCTGCTGATCATTCTTTATGATTTTGAGAGTAAAAAATTTTTTCGCGGCTACAATATTTATTTGCTTTATTTTTTTGTTATCCTCATGCACAGAACAAAAATTTTTATTTGTTGACAGAGTTAAAGTAAAAAATTATCCTGTTGATACACCGTTTGTTTTCAATAACAAAATAAATATTAATGGCGATATTATTAAAGATGAAAAAACAAGGCTGCAGGAAAACCTTATTAATTATTGGTCAGACAGTTTGTTTGCAAGAAAAGTTCAAAAGTTTGGCGTTTTATATTCTTTAAAAAATCCTCCGGTGTTTGATACAACAAACATTAGCATAACGCACCGCTTTATGAACAGTTATCTTTTTTCGCAGGGATATTTTGACGCTGTTATTTCCGACACTTTTTTTATTGATACATTTTATCAATCAAAGCCCGTTCAATACAGAACAACAATTGTTATGAACGTTGATGCGGGTAAACGTGTTACAATTGATTCTCTTGGCTATGATTTGCAGGATTCAACTTTGCAGCGCATCACAAATAAAAATCACCAGGCGGCTAAAATAGAAGCAGGCAAAACACCTTATTCAAAAGAGATCATCGCATCAGAATTAGACCGCCTTGTTTCTTTATATCGCGATAGCGGTTATTTTCTATTGCGCAGAGATAATATTGCAGCGCTTGTTGATACGGCAGATGTATCGTTACTGAAACTTACATTAGACCCTTTTGAACAAATTAAACTTTTGCAAAACGCAGAAGAAAAAAAACAAAAAAATCCTTCTGCGGCCGTTACAATTGAACAGCGAAGATTTGCTGATACATCAAACACAAACGAGGATACATCTTTTTTAAAAAGATTTTATATAGGCAAAATTACTTACTACCCTGAAACATATTTTGCTGAATTTCCTGACAGCATTTTGCATCATCCTGAACTTTTTAATAAAAGTGTTAATCGCTATTATTCGGTTTATTACCGGCGAAATAATTTCAATCCAAAAATTTTCAGGCAGTTTAATTATTTGCACGCAAATCGTTTATATAATGATGACCTGTTTTTTAAAACGGTGAATACATTGGGGCAAATAGGATCATGGAAACAGGTTGATACCAGAACATTAGTGAGAGGTGATACGGTTGATATTTATTACTTTTTATATCCTGACAGAAAACAAAATATCACCTATAATCTTGAAGCAAGCCGTAACACAGGAGACATTTTAACCTCTTCAAATTTTTTTGGATTAGCGCTCGATATTACTTACCGCAACAGAAATGTTTGGCGGCATGCAGTTCAATCTTCAACCAGCTTTACAAACGGAGTAGAATTTGCATTAGGGCAAAATCAAATTCAATCCAATTCATTATTCCAGGCATTTCAAATATCGCTTGGGCAAACCTACAGCTTTCCAAGAGCGTTTATTCCGTTTAAAATAAAAAGACCGGGCCGCTTTGATTTTGGAAGAACAGTTATTAGTGCAAATGCATCGTATGCTGAAAGGCAGAATTATTTCAGGCTGCGGTCTTTTGTAGCAAATTATGGTTACGACTGGAAGCGGAAAAATAAAGTATGGCAATTTCGTTTTCCAAACATTGAATTGTATTCGTTAGATACTTTGCCGTTGTTAACGCAGGCATTTAAAGAAAACCCTTTTTTGCGCAATTCATTTAATACCGGTAAAGTTATCAGTGTACGTGGAAGTTTAATTATTACGTATAACGGCAGAACGAATGTTACCAATTATGCACGGTTTTCGAGTGAAGTATGCATACCTGGTTTAAATAACATCAGCGATAGAATATACCAGTTTGTTAAAGCCGAAGCAGAATTTCGAAAAACAATTGCATTGCATAAATCCACTGTTGCCATGCGAGCATTTGGCGGCATTGGATATAACTATTATGTATCGCCAAGCCTTGGCGTTACGCTTCCTTTTTATAAGCAATTTATTGCGGGCGGCCCAAACAGCATGCGTGCATGGGGTTTGCGGCAACTGGGTTTAGGTTCTTCTTTGTTAAGTGATACTTCAACTACATTTCGCGATCGGTATGGAGATATGCAGCTTGAAGCAAATCTTGAATATCGTTATCCATTAGCGCATTACAGCAGTGTAAATATTAATGGCGCTTTATTTGCCGATGCAGGAAATATTTGGAACGTGCGCAAAGACCCAAATAATCCAAACAGTGAATTTAATATAAACAGGCTTGGAAAAGATATTGCACTTGGTGTTGGAACAGGTTTGCGTTTTGATTTTAATTATTTTTTAATAAGAGTTGATTTTGGAATAAAGTTAAAAGACCCTGCAAGGCTTTCAAATAACGGATGGCTTGATATTGCCAATTTTACCTGGCGCAATCATGAACTGGATAAATATACCAACGCAATCAGAAATAATTACGCGGTGCAGTTAGGCATTGGTTTACCTTTTTAATTCAGTCGCAAAACATCTTACTTCCCACGTAAAAAAATCATTTGTTATATGGCGCTTCGTTAATCCAGCGAAACTTTCTTTTTAACAATAAAAAATTATTAAAATCCTGTTTGCGCAATAACATAAAAACAGAATCGCTGTTTAATTTTCCATTTAAAATAAGAAGAATTGAATCAGGCTTTGCATAAGAAAATACTGACGTGTATGAATTATCATCTGCAATCATTTTTATTTTTTTATGCAATGTATCTGTATAAATATTGCAGGTAATCAGGCTGTCATTCGTTGTTACAACAGATGCCTGATTGGGCAAAATGATGGTGAGTGTTTTCCATTCGTGCGCATTTAAAACGTGTGTTGAAGAGTCGTTATTTTTTGTAAATTTTTCTACTTTATAAATGCCGAATAAAGGTGTGCCTTTAAACGATGCATCACCAAAAAACAAGTATTTATTCCACACCTGTTTTATACTTGAATACGTTATAAATATTATCAAAACAAACTTTATTGCAGCCCAAATTACTTTTTGATTCCTGGTAAATTTTGGTTGAAAGTATATTGCGGGCACTGCCTTATTTCGAAAGAAAAAATTAATCAATCGCTTTGCATCTGGCGCTACAACAAAAACTGATATGAGTAATAAATTGATCGCAAACAATTTTACAGGCACATCAAAACAAAAATTTATTACAACAATATTGCTTAAAATAATAATGCATATCAAAGCGCCAAGCGTTGTTGTTTTTTTAAATAAAAGAAGAACGCCGCCTGCTATTTCAATTAAACCCGTAAACACATTAAACGCAGTTGAATAACCCATAAAAGCCCATAAAAGCCGCATGGGCGAAGACTGTCCGTAGGTTTCGTTCAGTGCATAAAAAGGAAAAGGAAATTGCGCTTTGATCGTTTTTTCAAAACCATATTTTATTATGGTAAGGCCAAGATAATAACGTATGTAAGCCATTATCCAATACAAAAGCTTGTCGTAATTTTTTCTGTTGCGGTCTGCAACTGACCATATAATTGTTGCGATTATTGCGAGCACAACAATTAAAAATAACTGTACAAAATTATATGTTGTATCACCGCTGCCATTTCTTGTTGAGGCTAAATGAAAAGCAACATGCAAAATATATTTGCCCGTTGCAGAAATTAAAGCATCAAAGAAAATATTAAACCAGTTGTTTAAAGTATGCGTGAATGGAATATAACCAAGCGGAAAAGGAAAAATAAAAATTATAAAGTAAGATGCAAAAAACCGGAAGAACACTTTTTGAATGAAGCTCCATTTATTTATTTCTGATAAGCTTGTTTGCATAAAACATAAACTTAAAATGTTTAAGCTGTTTATAAAAATATTTTGATAGGTTTATATAAACTGCTTAATGTTATAGAACTTTGTTGAAGTGAGTTGCTGAATAACATTCATCAGCCGCAGTGTGCGACGCAACCGTGCTCAATTGAAAAACTGAAGCTGATAAACTAAAAATATTCATAGAATAATTAACGTGTGATGATAAACATAATAACATCCAATAATAAAGGCACTTATAAATCACCAAACATTTTTGGTTATTATGGAAATTTTGGCGGTGCATATATTCCTGAAATGCTGCACCGCAATGTAGAAGAACTGCGAAATAATTATTTGCAGATCATGTATGACGCATCTTTTCAAAAAGAATTTCAAAATTTATTGCATGATTATGTGGGAAGGCCAACGCCATTGTTTTTTGCCGAACGATTAAGCAATCAATTCAATACAAAAATTTATTTGAAGCGGGAAGATTTAAATCATACCGGTGCACATAAAATCAATAATGCCATCGGCCAGGTTTTACTGGCAATGCGGTTGGGTAAAAAAAGAATTATTGCAGAAACCGGCGCAGGTCAGCATGGTGTGGCAACGGCAACGGTTTGTGCATTAAAAGGCATTGAATGCATTGTGTATATGGGCGAAAAGATATGGAGCGGCAGGCAGCCCAATGTTGCACGCATGAAAATGCTTGGCGCAAAAGTAATTCCTGCAATAAGCGGAAGCAAAACTTTGAAAGATGCAACCAATGAAGCTATTCGCGACTGGATTAACAACCCTATCGATACGCATTATGTCATTGGCAGTGTAGTTGGCCCGCATCCTTATCCCGATATGGTGGCACGTTTTCAAAGCGTCATCAGCGAAGAAATAAAATAACAATTGAAAGAAAAAACAGGAAATGAATTACCAAATTATGTGATGGCTTGTGTTGGCGGCGGCAGCAATGCAGCAGGAGCTTTCTATCATTTTTTAGATGATGATCATGTGCAATTTATTGCTGTAGAAGCAGCCGGTTGCGGCATTAACAGCGGCAAGAGTGCAGCCACAACACAACTTGGCAAGCCGGGTGTTTTGCATGGCAGTAAAAGTTTGGTGATGCAAACCGAAGATGGCCAGGTTGTAGAGCCACACAGCATTTCAGCGGGATTGGATTATCCGGGTATTGGCCCTTTGCATGCGCATTTATATGAAAGCGGCCGTGCAAAATTTTTAACTGCAACAGATGATGAATGCATTAAATGCCGCCTTTAATTTAGCGAAGATGGAAGGTATAATTCCTGCACTTGAAAGTGCACATGCACTGGCAGCTTTGCATCAAATGAAATTTAAAGCTGATGATGTGGTACGATTGTTTGTTTAAGCGGAAGAGGTGATAAAGATTTAGCAACATATATGAAGGCGATGGAAAAAAGTAACTCTAAATAAAACAGAAATAATAATTCTTTAATCGTTTACATCTACCCAAATCCTGGTTCAGATTTTATTCCCTTCTTTTGGAAACACTAACCACGGTTTAAATGTTTTGGCTTGTTCAAAATCCATGGTTGCATAAGAAATAACAATCACCACATCTCCCACTGCACCCTGCCTTGCCGCAGGGCCGTTTAAGCAAACAGTACCGCTGCCGCGTTTTCCTTTTATAATATAGGTTTCAATTCTTGAACCATTGTTCACATTCACTATCTGCACTTTTTCGTTTTCAATAATATTGGCAGCATCCATTAAATCTTCATCCAATGTTAAACTGCCAACGTATTGAAGATTCGCCTCTGTAATTACTGCCCGGTGAATTTTCGATTTTAATATTTCTATTTCCATTGCGGGCGCAAAATTAGTGAACTTAATTTATTAAAATAAATGCTTGTTTTAAAAGGTTCTTTCAAAGTTCATATAGCTTCGTTTATATCTAATGAAACTTTTAGCATCATATAACCCATCATTTATTATAATAATAATTCCTGTAATTGTTGCAATGCTTATAATAATCAGAAGGCGAAGAAAATAATTATTTTCTTGCAGGCTTTCGGACTTGCTGACTTCACGACTTTCTTAAGTTTGCAGGCAATGGATTACCAGTTAACATTTAAAAAAATATTTTTCAGTCAATATTTATTTACCGGTATAAGAATAACCGCAGCAGCAATTATACCGGCGGTTATTTTATATCATTATAATGTTTTGGTGTTAATGAGCGCCATTCCGCTTGGCGCACTCATTGTTGGATCAACCGATAGCCCCGGCCCTTTTCATCATCGCCGCAATGCAATACTGGCAAGCATTTGCATAAATTTTTTAGTGGTTGTTATTACCATTTCATTAAAGCATAATCCTGTTTTAATTGTCATATTTATTGTGTTGTTTGGAATGTTTTTTTCATTGATTGGCATTTATGGTAATCGTGCAAATTCAGTAGGTTTGGTTGCATTACTTGTTTTTATTTTTAATATAGATAGTAAAGCAAGTTTTGGAAGTGCATGGTTTAATGGCTTGCTTTTTACTGCCGGCGGCGCCTGTTATTTTTTAATGAGTTTAATATTAACAAGATTAAGACCGTACCGGTATCTTCAACTGCAGTTGGGCGAAAGCTTACGCAGTATTGCAAATTATACTGAAACGCTTGCAGGTTTATTTAAACCAAAACCTGATTATGATTATTTATACAATCGTTTAAGGCAGCAACAAATTACCATACAACAAGAACAGGATGGTTTGCGCGAAATGCTTTTAAGCACACGTGAACTGGTGATTGATTCAACCGTGAAAGGAAGAATTATAATGATGATGTTTTTAGACAGCGTTGATTTGTTTGAGCAAATAATTTCGTTACAGCAAGATTATTCTGATATTCATAAAGAGTTTGATAACACTGAAATTTTGCAGGCAGTAGAACACTGCTTTCACAGCTTAAAAGATGAATTAAATATTATTGGTTATGCGGTTCAGTTTAATCAGCAATCCAGGCCTGATGCTGATATTGATAAATTAATGAAAGATATTATGAATATTTTTCTTGCTGAAAGAAAAAAACATTTAAACAAAAACACGCTGCCTTTATTCATTAAATTAAGACAAATAATTTTTGCGCTGCAGGATGTAAGCGAAAGAATTAAACGGTTACATCATTTTTCCGGTTATGATAAATCATCAACCAAACAATACAAGCGAAATGCCGGAGAGCTTCAAATAAAAACAAATGAAATTTCTCTATCGTTATTATGGGAAAACATAACATTTACATCCAGCCAGTTTAAACATGCATTACGCGTTACAATTGGTTTATTAATTGGTTACGGCGTTTCATTTTTTTTGCCGGTTGGCCATGGTTACTGGATATTATTAACCATCGCCATTATTTTAAAACCGGCATACAGCATTTCACGCACCCGCAACAAACAGCGCTTGTTAGGCACAGTTACCGGCGTTATTATTGGTTTTATTTTTTTGTATTTTATTACCAGCAGCACGCTTTCTTTTTTATTAATGCTTTGCACAATGGTTATTGCATACAGCTTATTAAAAATTAATTATTATATAAGTGTTGTATGCATTACCATTTATGTTTTAATAAGCTTTCATTTTTTAAATAATTCAAATTTTACAGTTGTTGTTGAAGACAGGTTGTTAGATACCATAATTGGTTGCGTTATTGCTTTTGCTGTTTCGTTGCTGGTTTTTCCTGTGTGGGAATATCAGCAGATAAAAGAATTAATAGCTGCTATTATAAAAGCAAATAAAAAATATTTTAATGCAGTTGCGTTATTGATAAATGCGCCGGAAAAAGATGAAGCTGTATATAAACCTGCAAGAAAAGAAGCTTTTGTTGCACTTGCCAATTTAAGCGATAATTTTCAGCGCGTACTTTCTGAAAAAAGAAAACATAAACACCTTGCTTTTTATCATCAGTTTGTTTCAAGCAGTTATATGCTTACGGCGCATATTGCTTCGCTGTCTTCTTTAATTCAAAAGTTTGGTAAAGATTTTAATAACAAAGATTTTTATCCTTTAATAAATAATATAAATGATAAATTTAAACGCATTGAATTTGTGCTGAAAGGAGATGTTATAAAAACAGCCGCTTCTAACCGCAACGCACCTATAACAAACAAAGTGCAGGCTTTGTTACATCAAAGGCAACATGAAATTGAAGCGGGCATCCGGGATAAACAAACTGAAACACGCACCATGCTGCGCACATTAAAAAGCGTAATTGATGAGTTTGAAATTATAGACAGCCTTGTTGCAGATGAAATAAAAATCGTTCGAAAAATTTTATAAAAAAGCCCCGCAATTACGGGGCTGAAGATTTGATGGCAAACGTTCGTTATTCATCCGTTTTTTCGCCTTTTAACCATTTTATAAGCTGGTCGCGTGTTTTACCTGTTTTTTGCTGAATTCTTCCCCAAAGTTCATCATCTTTGCCTTCTTCATGTTTCAGATCATCGTCTGAAAGATCGCCGTACGCCTGTTTTAATTTGCCTTTCCAAATATTCCAGTTGCCTTTAACTTCAAGATTATCCATAAAAAAGTTTTTAGTTATTTATTAAGCTCCATAATTATACCAAAAAAATTAAGCAGCGTTCTTAATCGGTGTGGCTTATTTGTGCATCATTTCAATAAAAACATATCCTAAAATGCACAGCAATAAAACCGCTATTACAGTAATAATTTCCCAGGAAAAATTTTGAATGTTTTTTTTATCTCTTGTTTTTTTGGTGTTAAGCTTGTGATGCAGATCTTCGTTGATCTGGCTGGTAAATGCATTTATTTTTTCTGCTGAAGAAAATTGCTGCAAGCCTTCAACTCCATCGTTTATAAATGCTGAATCAGCCATTTTTTTTTCAATGTTGTGCGCTTCTTCCTGTGATAATTTGTTGTTTAAATAATCTCTTAACTGATCTTCATTCAGCTCATCATCAGCATTCCATATATTATCAACATTCTGCATTATTTTTCAGCAAGTTTTTTTTCTACCAATAATTTAAGATTGCGTTTTCCATTTTGAATGTAGCTTTTTACCTGCATTAAATTAAAGCCGGTTTCTGCACTGATTTGCTGGTAAGATTTTTTATCAAGATAAAATAAAACTATACATTTTTTTTGTTCATCGCTTAATTTGTTCAACGATGCCTCAACCATAGAAATAAGCTGTTCTTTTTCAATTTCGTTATGTAACGAAAACTCCTGCTCAACAATATTTTCATTAATTTCTGCTTCTTTTAATACCTTATTTTTTCGTAATTGCATAAGGCAATAATTACGGGCTATTGCATACAGCCAGCTTTTAAAATACTGCACATGGTATCGCTGCAGTTCGTGAATTACTTTTAAAAAAATTTGCTGCACCGCATCTTTGGCGGCTTCTTCATTTTTTAAATATTTCATACATACACCCAGCAAAAGCAGCGTATAACGTTGCAGCAAAACACCAAGCAGCCTGTTATCGCCAAGCTTATAATATTGCGCAAGCAAATCCTGATCGCTGGTATGTTTAAATTCTTTTTCGTTCACAATTTCATACTACCTGGCAGATGCAGTTTACTTAAAATTCCATAAACCATAAGAATAATGTTAGAGCAGGACGTTAGTAGTTTTAAACAAAATATAAATATATAATTTTAAAAAATGTATTGTTTTTAAACCGATTTGTTCAAAAAATTATATTATTGCTTATTATTTTATAAAAAATAAATACTATAATCAAAAAAAATAGCCATGAACAAACTAAAAATTAAAGACGCTGCGCCTTTTATAATATTAGCCATTGTTGCTGTAGCAGCTATTTTTACCCCCACTTTGCCCAATTTTGATAACGGAAAATATAATGGAGCCGATATTGCCTGGATATTGGTTGCAACGGCGCTGGTATTTTTAATGACGCCAGGACTTGCCTTTTTCTACGGCGGTATGGTAAATCATAAAAACGTTCTTTCAACCATGATGAAAAGCGTGGTGGCAGCCGGCGTTGTTGGCGTTTTATGGATAATAGTTGGTTATAGTTTATGTTTTGGGCAATCCATTCATGGTTTTATTGGCAATCCTGCTTCACATTTTATGTACAAGGGTGTTACCTCGGGCGAACCATGGTCACTTGCGCCAACCATACCTAAATCTCTTTTTTCCATGTTCCAGTTAATGTTTGCTATTATTACTCCGGGTTTGGTTGTTGGCGCCATAGCAGAAAGAATGCGGTTCAGAGCGTATGTGCTGTTTACAGTATTGTTTAGTTTATTAGTATATGCGCCACTTGCACACTGGAGCTGGAACCCTGATGGATTTTTATTTAAAATGGGCGCTTTAGATTTTGCAGGCGGAACTGTGGTGCATATTTCGGCCGGTTGCGCAGCACTTGCAGGTGCCATTGTGCTTAAACGCAGAAAAATGCACATGCAGCATAAAGAAACAGTGCCCGCCAACATACCATATGTGCTTATAGGTACCGGTTTATTATGGTTTGGATGGTTTGGCTTTAACGCCGGTTCTGCACTGGGCGCAAATACGCTTGCAGTATCTGCTTTTTCAACAACCAATACCGCAGCTGCTGCCGCAGGTTTATCGTGGATGTTTTTTGATGTATTAAAAGGCAAAAAACCTTCTGTTACCGGCTTTTGTGTGGGTGCAGTTGTTGGGCTTGTTGCTATTACCCCAGCAGCAGGTTATGTTGCCGTTCCGCAAAGCATTTTTATAGGTGTTGTTGCAGCAGTTGTTTCAAACATTGCGGTATATATAAAATCAAAAAGTTCTTTAGATGATACGCTCGACGTTTTTCCCTGCCACGGCATTGGCGGCATGGTAGGTATGTTGCTCACAGGCATTTTTGCCACAAAAGCAGTTAACAGCGGCGGCGCAAATGGTCTTGCTTATGGAAACGCTTCTTTCTTTTTTATTCAGTTAAAAGCCATGTTGTGTGCGGTTGGATATAGCTTTATAGTATCGTTTCTTATTTTTAAACTGATTAATTTTATTGTGCCTTTGCGTGTAAGTGATATAGAAGAAGAAAAAGGTTTGGATGTAAGCCAGCATAACGAAAAATATATGCACATTTCGATGGCCGTTACAGAAGATGGTCTTGAATTAGAAAAAGTATAATTTACCCAAAACTTTTTAGGTTAAGAGGAAGCTTTTTAAGCTTCCTCTTTTTTTATTATGATTTGAAATTGCATGTTCAGACGCCTTATTTTACTTCGCTCACCATTACAAATGTTATCTTCTAAAACATAATTGCACAAAACATTATAATTGGCATAACCATTGAAAGATTATACACTCTAAGATCATCAATATAAATAAATACAATTTTAAAACACAGAATTAAATAGGATAATGGAATGATTGCGGCAAGCAATTAAGGCTACATGTTTTGCTGAATTAACTAATCAAACAAAATGTGAAATTCACGGCAATAGAAAACAGTCGCTTCATAGTATTGATAAGTGGATTATCTTAGTTTTATATACATCCGCTGCTGAGAAAAAGGTTTATAGAAGAATAGTAAAACAGTTATGATAACATGGCATTTTTTAAATTGTCGTAAAAAATTTCTTCCTTATAATGTTAGGTTTTTTTTAATCACAATTTTTTTAATTGCTGCAGCATTTTCTTACGCCCAAACTCCAGAAGATACTATTGTAACACTCACATTACAACAATGCATTGATTATGGATTACAAAACCAGCCTTTTCTTAAACAGGCGCAAATAAATGAGTCTGTTACAAAAGCTTCTAATGCCATAAACAAGGCGGGTTTGTATCCGCAGGTTTCTGCAAGTGCAGGCATTACACATTATTTACAATTGCCCGGATATGTAAATAGCAATGGCACCACGCCAACACAAAGCGGTATTGCCAATACATCGGTTCCCGGATTATCTGTGTCCCAAAATATTTTCAATCCTTCACTTATTTATTATTCAAAAGTGGCGCCTTATTATGTAAAACAATCGCAGGAAATAACCGACAGTACAAAAATTAATGTTTATGTATCGGTAAGTAAATCATTTTACAATCTCTTATTAACGCTTCAGCAAATTAATATTTTAAAAGAAGATACGGTAAGGCTTGCGCAGAATGTAAGAGATTCTTATCATCAATATGTAGGTGGCATTGTTGATGAAACAGATTATGAAGAAGCTACCATTTCTTTAAACAACTCTCTTGCTCAGCTTAAGCAGGCAAATGAAGATGTAACGCCGCAATATGCTGCTTTAAAACAGGCAATGGGTTACCCGCCTGAAAAGCAATTTAATATTGCATACGATTCTGCGCAAATGATAAATGATATAAATATTGATACTGCAGAACAGTTGCAATATGATCGCCGCATAGAATACCGTGTTTATGAAAATAATATAGATATTCAACATCAGCTTACCCATTATTACCAGCTTGCTGCGCTGCCAACGGTGTCTGCATTTTACAACTATAATTACCAGTTTGCCAACAATAACTTTTCTAAACTTTATTCAAAAGGTTATCCTTATTCTTTAATAGGATTAACTGTAAATGTTCCTATTTTCAGCGGTTTCTCACGCATGCAAAATTTGCGTCGGTCAAAGCTTGAAGAAGATTACCTGAGTTGGGATATTGTAAATCTTCGTGCACAAATTTATGCTGAATATACGGCAGCGCTTGCAGGTTATAAAAGCAATTTATACAACCTGCATGTGCAGCAAGATAATGAAGCGCTTGCCAAACGTGTTTATTTCGTGGTTACGCTTCAATACAAAGAAGGAATTGTTCCTTATTTAAATGTTATTACTGCAGAATCAAATTTAATATCATCCGAAATTGGTTATTTAAATGCTTTATTCCAATTGCTTTCAAGTAAAGTAGATTTTCAAAAAGCAATGGGTGATATTAAATATTAAATACGTTATATAAAATGAAACTATTGTTACTTATATTATTTATTAGTGTTGCATGTTTTGTTTCCTGCAACGGAAATAAAAAACCTGCACCTGCTTCGCCGGAAGTGCCCGTTAATTTATATACCGTAAAAGCACAGCCGGTTTTATATTATGACCAATACCCTTCTACCACACAGGCTTTAAACCAGGTAAATATTGTTGCGCAGGTGCAGGGTTATGTTACAGGCATTTATGCAAAAGATGGAAGCGAAGTAAAGAAAGGGCAATTACTTTATGAAATTGATAAGCGGCTTTACCAGTCTGCTTACGATGCTGCTTTAGCCAATTTAAAAGTAGCTGAGGGAAACGAAGCAGAAGCACAGCAGGATGCGGATCGCTATGTTTATTTAAACAGTTACCATGCTGTTGCAAAGCAATTATACGACCATGCTGTTATTGCCTTGCAAAACGCAAAGAACCAGGTTGCGGCAGCAGCAGCAATCGGTTAACAGTGCAAAAACAAATCTTAGTTATTCTGTAATTACTGCGCCTTTTGATGGCACCATTGGTTTTAGCCTGGTTAAAATGGGTAATGTTGTTACAGTGGGTTCAACCGTTTTAAATACAATTTCAACCAATAATCCAATGGCTGTTGATTTTGTGGTGAATGAAAAGCAATTGCCGCATTTTGAAAGAATCATGAACGGTCAGGAAACGATGCCCGATTCATTGTTCACCATTCTTATGCCTGATAATTCTTTATATCCTTATCTGGGTAAAATGTCGGTTATAGACAGGGCCGTTGATCCGCAAACGGGTTCAATAAGAATAAGAACTGTGTTTGAAAATCCGAAACATGCATTAAAAGCAGGAATGAGTTGCGTACTTCGGGTACATAACCAGGACACACAACCTCAACTCGTAGTGCCTGCCAAAGCCGTAGTAGAACAAATGGGCGAGTATTTTGTGTATGTGGCAAAAGATACCATCATTCATAATTCCGAAGAAAAACCAGGCGCAAAAACAGATTCAGATTCTGGTTCAAAAAATAAGTCAGACACATCGAATGCTCCAAGGCTTGTAGCAGTAGAAAAAAAAGTGCAGACAGGCCAAACAATTGGCGCTAACATAGTAATAAAATCAGGCATTGAAGAAGGTGATAAAATAGTGGTTGATGGTGTGCAAACTTTACATAGCGGCAGCAGCATTACAACTGCAAACAAAGTAGCGCCCGCAGCGGGCAAAGGCGGAGGAAAAGGATAATGGGCAACGTTATCAAAAAGAGCATTTCATGATTGCGAATACTTTTATTAAAAGACCGGTAACTGCAATCGTTATATCAATTGTGTTGGTTGTTACAGGTATTATTTGCATTTTCGTTTTGCCTGTTGATCAATATCCCGATATTACGCCGCCGGTGGTGCAGGTAAACGGCCAGTTTACCGGTGCCGATGCGCAAACAGTTGAGCAAACAGTGGCTATTCCGGTTGAAGAACAGGTAAATGGAACGCCGGGCATGGAATACATGCAAAGCAACAGCACCAACAACGGTTCCATGCAAATGAATGTAACCTTTAAAATCGGGACTGATATTGATGTTGCTGCGCTTGATGTTCAAAACCGTGTAAGTATTGCAACGCCCTTATTACCTGCTGTAGTTAGCCGGTTAGGTTTAACGGTGAGAGCAGTAAACCCGAGCATGCTGATGATGGTTGCTATTTATGCGCCAAACAATACACACAACATTACTTTTCTTGACAATTATACCAACATTTTTATACAGGATGCTTTATTGCGTGTGCCGGGTGTTGGCAGCATCAGTCGTTTTACAGATGATTTCAGTATGCGCATCTGGATGAACCCGGATAAAATGGCGGCTTACAGCTTAACGCCAACAGATATAATTAATGCACTCACTACTCAGAATGTACAGGTAGCTGCAGGTACGGCAGGCGTGCCTCCACAGGCATCTGCCCAAACATTTGAATTGGGTATTTTGGTGAACGGACGTTTAAGCAAGGTTCCCGAATTTGAAAACATCATTGTAAAAACAATTCCTTCTACCGGCGAAATGGTGCATTTAAAAGATGTTGCACGGGTTGAATTGGGCAAGTTTACTTTCTCAAGCAATTCTTTTGTAGATGGGCACCGGGCATCTTATCTTCAAATATACCAGGCGCCGGGCAGCAATGCTTTGCAAACAGCAAAAGGTGTGTATGCCGAACTGGCAAAACTCAAACAAACATTTCCTACAGATGTAGAATACAGCGTGCCCTTTGAAGCTGTAACAGTTGTAAAAGTTTCTATGAGCGATGTGGTGGGTACTTTATTAAAAACGCTTGGCCTGGTAGCGCTTGTTGTGTTTTTATTTTTACAAAACTGGCGTTCTACCTTAATACCTGTTTTGGCAATTCCGGTTTCTATTTTTGGAACATTTTGCTTTTTTATTCCATTAGGTTTTACCATTAATACTTTAACCATGTTCGGGTTTGTGCTGGCTATTGGTATTGTGGTGGATGATGCGATTATTGTTGTTGAAGCAGTGCAGCATTATATTGATGAAAAAGGCATGACGGCCAAAGAAGGCACTTACCTGGCAATGAAAGATATTTCTGCACCTGTTGTTGCCATTGCGCTAATATTGGCTGCTGTGTTTGTGCCGGTAGGTTTTATTCCCGGTATTGTTGGAAGATTGTATCAGCAATTTGCCATTACTATTGCTATTTCTGTTATTATATCGGCATTTATAGCTTTGTCTTTAACACCTGCACTTGTGCACTTTGCTGTTAAAGCCAACGCAGATAAAACAAGAAGCAAAAGGCCTTAATAAATTATTCTTTCAGGTTTAATAATTGGTTTGAAAAAGTTAACAGCTAAATATACAAACGGCGTTAAAAAAAGTATTGACAAATCAAAGTACATTATTATACTTCTTGTATGTGTTTGCATAGGAGCTTTTTTACTGTTTCATGCAAAGCCAACAGGGTTTATTCCTTCTGAAGATGAAGGCAATTTGTATGTTACATATCAGCTTCCGGCGGCTGCATCTACAGCGGCATCCGTAAATGTGATGAACAGGCTGATGCGTGTTGTTGGAAACACACCGGGCATAGCACATTATGCGGCGCTTTCAGGATTAAATGTAGTAACCAACGCAAGCACATCAAACAACGGCACAATTTATTGCCAGCTTGCGCCATGGAATCAGCGAAATAAAAAAAGCGAACAGGTTCCGGGCATAATAAATGTTTTGCAAAAACGCATTAGCGATGCAGGTATTAAAGAAGCTAATGTTGAAGTGATACAGCCATCGCCATTGCCGGGTGTTGGTACAACAGGCGGTTTTAGTATTCAGATAGAACAGCGCAATACAAGCGATAATCTACAGGATTTTCAAAGAGTGGTGAACAGGTTTATTGCTGAAGCCAACAAAAATCCGGCAATTACACAAGCATATACTTTTTATTCTGCGCATACGCCCAATTACAATCTTACGGTTGACCGTGAAAAATGTGAAAAATTAGGCGTAAATGTAGGCGATGTATTTACAACCATCCAGGCTTTTATGGGCAGTTTATACATCAATGATTTTACAACTTACAACAGAACATTTCATGTGGTTGTGCAGGCAGATACCGCCTTCCGCACCATGATCTCTGATATAAATAAATATTATGTTCGCAACCAGGCTGGCAATATGGTGCCGCTTGGCACAGTTATCAATTATAGCCCTACAGATGCAGCGCCGCTTATATCTCATTTTAATATTTTCAGAACAGCTGAAGTAGATGGCTTTTCATCACCATCATACAGCAACACGCAAACATTAAATGCACTGCAACAGGTAGCCGCAAAAGTGTTGCCTGAAGGTTATAATTTTGAATTTTCCGGATTGAGTTATGAAGAGATAAAAGCTGGCTCCGCTACAATTTATATTTTCCTGTTTTCAATCACTTTCGTGTTTTTATTTTTAGCTGCATTATATGAAAGCTGGTCTGTGCCTTTTTCAGTTTTACTGGCAGTGCCCATTGGTGCTTTCGGAGCTATACTTGCCTTGTTTTTAGTGCCGGATCTTTACTGATAACGTATATGCGCAAATTGGTTTAATTACGCTTATTGGTCTTGCCGCAAAAAATGCTATTTTAATAGTGGAATTTGCTAAAATAAGAGTTGACCGCGGTGAAGATTTATTAAAATCAACACTTGATGCTGTAAGCCTTCGCTTGCGCCCGATCATTATGACTTCTCTTGCATTTATTTTAGGCGTGCTTCCACTTGTATTTGCAACCGGTGCCGGCGCAGTGGCCCGAAGAACAATTGGTTTAACTGTGTTAGGTGGCATGCTGGCCGCATCTACCATTGCCATATTTGTTGTGCCTGTTCTTTTTGTTTTGATTACGCGTTTTTCTTACGGCAAAGAAAAACTTGACTACTTAAAAGCACATCATGATGACCTGATGGAAAAGGCAAAAAAAGTTGAAGAACAAAACATTGATCCGGAGCTGGAATATGAAATAAAAAAGTCACGTGAACTGAATAAACCTGCACAGGCATGATAGCAAATACGTTCATCAAAAGACCTGTAACAGCAATAGTTATTTCTGTTGTGCTTGTTATTTCCGGGTTAATTTGTATGAGCACGCTTGCGGTTGATCAGTATCCTAACATTTCTCCGCCAAGCGTTTCTATGTATGGTTCTTATACAGGTGCCGATGCCCAAACTGTAGAACAAACAGTAATTACACCGATTGAAGAACAGGTGAACGGAACACCCGGCATGGAATATATGCAAAGCACCAGCACCAACAGCGGCGGCGCAAGTATTCGTGTTACATTTAATATTGGCACCAATGTAAAAATAGCAGCCTTAAATGTGCAGAACCGGTTGGGCATTGCAAAGCCTTTATTGCCTTCGGTGGTAAGCAAACTTGGGCTTAACGGTTAGAGCAAGCAATCCCGACCAGTTAATGTTAGTGGCAATTTATTCGCCCAAAGGAAGTCATAACATAACTTTCCTTGATAATTACACAGCTACTTTTATTGAAGATGCTATTCTGCGTGTGCCCGGAGTAGGTGATGTATCAGCACGTGCCGACCAATTCAGTATGCGCATTTGGATGAACCCGAATAAAATGGCATCTTATAATCTTATGCCTTCTGATGTTACCGCAGCTTTAAACGCACAAAATATGTATGTAGCTGCCGGAACTGTTGGTGCGCCACCGCAGCCATCATCCCAGGCTTATGAAACTGGCATCCTGGTAAACGGCATGTTAAACAAACCTTCTGACTATGAAAAAATAGTCATCAAAGCTGATCCTGCCACCGGCCAAATGGTTTACCTGAAAGATATTGCAAGGGTTGAACTGGGTAAATTTACCTTTGCAAGCAATTCTTTTGTAGATGGTCATCGTTGTTCTACAATACAAATTTATCAATCACCCGGCAGCAACGCCTTACAAACGGCAAACAATGTTTATACTACGCTTGCCCAGTTAAAAAAATCTTTTCCTGCTGATGTAGATTATATCGTGCCTTATGAATCGGTTACCATTATTAAAGTTTCTATGCAGGAAGTGCTTGGAACATTGTTAAAAGCACTTGGCCTTGTTGCCGTTGTTGTATTTCTTTTTTTGCAAAACTGGCGTTCTGCAATTATTCCACTTGTTGCCATACCCGTTTCTATTCTTGCCACCTTTTGTTTCTTTATTCCCCTGCATTTTACCATCAATACTTTAACCATGTTTGGCTTTGTACTGGCAATTGGTATTGTGGTAGATGATGCCATTATTGTGGTAGAAGCTGTTCAACATTATATTGATGAAAAACACATGTCTCCCAAAGAAGCTACTTATCATGCAATGCAGGAAATCTCTGCACCTATAATAGCCATTGGATTAATACTGGCTTCTGTGTTTGTGCCGGTTGGGTTTATCCCCGGTATTGTTGGAAGATTGTACCAGCAATTTGCCATCACCATTGCAATCTCTGTTATCATTTCAGCCTTCGTTGCTTTATCCTTAACTCCGGCGCTTTGCACATTGTTGCTGCGGCCTTCTCATCATAACAAAAAAAACCGGCTTGATAAATTCTTTGACTGGTTTAATAAATGGTTTGATAAGATCACTATTGGTTATTCAAACGGAGTAGAAAAAAGTATCCGGTATTATGGATTTATTATTTTGATATTGCTGGTTATTTGTGGCGGCGCATTTTTTTTGTTTAAAACCAAACCATCCAGTTTTGTGCCTGCAGAAGATGGCGGCCGGTTATTTATCACTTATTCTTTACCCGATGCTTCTGCAACCACTCAATCAGTAAACGTGATGGAAAAATTAATGAAAGTGGTAAGTGCTACGCCGGGCATTTTACATTACACAGCTTCATCAGGATATAATATTTTAAATGGCGGCGCTACTTCAAACAGCGGTTCTATATTCATCATGCTTCAACCGTGGAGTAAACGAAAAACAAAGACCACAATGATACCTGGCATTATGGATGAACTGAGAAAAAGAATTGCAAAAGCAGGCGTTAAAAATGCAAGTGTAGTTGTAATTCAGCCACCGCCGATAAGAGGCATAGGCATTGCGGCAGGCTATGCAATGCAGATAGAAGAAGGCAGTTCAACAGATGATATTTATGCGTTTGAAAAAGCGGTGAACAGGTTTGTGACAACTGCCAAAAAAAATCCGGCTACATCTACTGCATTTTGTTCTTTTTCTGCGCACACACCAAGTTATACCTTAACCGTTGACAGAGAAAAATGTGAAAAGATGGGTGTGAATATATCTGACGTTTTTTCAACCATGCAGGCGTTTATGGGCAGCCTTTTTGTAAACAACTTTACTTTATATAACCGAACTTATCATGTGGTAATACAGGCAGATACTGCTTACAGGGCACTTGTTTCAGACATCAATAAATATTATGTGCGCAACTCTGTTGATTCTATGGTGCCGCTTAGCACACTTATCAGTTATACGCCGGTGGAAGCGCCGCCACTTATAAATCATTTTAATATTTTTCGATCTGCAGAAGTAGATGGCTCTATTCCCGCAGGTTATAGCAGCGGGCAATCAATAAACGCTTTAAAAGCCACGGCAGCCAAAGTTTTGCCAAGAGGTTACACTTACGAATTTTCCGGTTTAAGTTATGAAGAAATAAAAGCAGGCTCTATTACGGTGTATATTTTTATGTTCTCCATTTTGTTTGTATTTCTTTTTCTGGCCGCTTTATACGAAAGCTGGTCAGTTCCTTTTTCTGTAATGCTTGCGGTGCCTGTTAGTGCTTTCGGAGCCATACTTGCCCTAACAATTGTGCCTTCACTTACAAACAATGTGTATGCACAAATTGGCTTAATAACATTAATTGGTTTATCCGCAAAAAATGCCATCCTGATTGTTGAATTTGCCAAGTTGCGGGTTGACAGAGGAGAGGCATTGGTTCAATCAACACTTCAGGCGGTGCGCTTGCGTTTACGCCCTATCATTATGACATCACTTGCATTTATTTTAGGTTCATTGCCGCTTGCCTTAGCTACCGGCGCTGGCGCAGCCTCAAGAAATACAATTGGTGTAACAGTGCTTGGCGGCATGATTGCTTCATCAACCATATCTATTTTTATAGTGCCTGTTTTATTTGTATTGTTTACGCGTTTATCTTATGGGAAGAAACAACTTGAGTGGCTGAAGGCGCATCATGATGAACTGATGGAAAAAGCAAAAAAAGTTGAAGAACGCAATATAGATCCTGAACTTGAATATGAAATTGCGCAGGCCCATGCCGAAAATAAGGCAGATCGTGAAAGAACACTTAATACAAATAATAAATAAGGCTGATAAAAATCAATTTATTCAATTGATTAATCGAAAGAATTGTTAAGATAAACTTCTGCTGCAAAGAAGCGGCGCACACATTCACACAAAAATAATTATACCAGTATATACCTGTTTATAAACAAAAAAATTTTTATATTCGCGTATCAGAGTTTTTAAAAATGAAAAAACCAATAACTGATTTAATTAAGATTGACACATCTTTGGCCACACCTGTTTACAAACAAATCATTGAATCTATTTACAGAAATATAGATAATGGCGTGCTCGCAAAAGATGATGTTTTACCATCTGTAAATAAAATATCTGAAAAATTTTCTCTTGCACGCGGATCAGTGTTTAGCGCTTATAACGATTTGCGTGCTTCCGGCATTATTGATTCAATACCAGGCAAAGGATATTTTGTTTTAAGCACAAAAACAAAACAGATCAAAAGAATTTTTTTGCTTTTCAGCACATTTACGCCTTATAAAGAAACATTATTTAATGCCTTGCTTAACAGCATTCCAAAAGATTCAGCGCTTGATATTTATTTCCATCATCATAACATCAAAATGTTTGAATCGCTTATACGCGAACAATCCGGATATTATAATACGTTTATTATAATGCCTGAATCAGGCAACGAAGCATCAGCCATACTTTCCAAACTCGACCAGAAAAATACTTTTTTGCTTGATGTTGGTTTTAAAGAATATAAAAAACAATACCCGGGTGTTTATCAGAATTTTGAAAAAGACATTTATTCCATATTAGCATCACATAAAAACCTGATTGCAAAATATAAAAGATTATTCCTTGTTTTTCCTGAAACAGTGCGCACAAAAGATATTATTGCGGGCTTCAACAAATTTGCGAAAACCAAAATGATCAGCACATCTGTAATTAATAAATTTAATCCAAACGATGCAAAAAAACAGGATGCATATATTGTAATTGACGATAACGATCTTGTTGAAATTGTAAAGTTTGCCAAACTAAAAAACTGCCAGCTTGGTAAAGATATTGGCGTAATTTCTTATAACGAAACAAGTTTAAAAAGTATAATTGGTGAAGGCATTACTACCATAACCACCGACTTTGAAAAAATGGGAAAATCAATAGCTGAAATGATCATGAGCGAAGAACATCAAGTGATTGAAAACCCTTTTGTAATGATAGACCGGCAATCGTTCTAAATTCCAAAATCAATTAAATACATGAGCAACATTTTAGAACCGGAAATAACATTTATAAACCAAAAATTAGAAGGCCGCAGCATTGAAAAAATTAACAGAAGAATAAAAAACTTAAAAGATATTTTTTTTGATAAAGCCGCATTGGAAAAAATGGATCCTGAAACTGTTGTGTATGAAGTGGAATCTTACTTTCCGGTTCAGCCAAATGCTGAAGGTGGTTTATTTTACGGCATAACATACATACATCCCGGTGTTGTAGGAAATGAATATTTTATGACGAAAGGCCACTTTCATAAAATTAAAAACCGCGGTGAATTTTATTGCACTTTGCAAGGTGAAGGCATGTTGATTTTGATGGATGAAAACAGAAATACCTGGGCTGAAAAAATGTTTCCCGGAAGCATGCATTACATCAAAGGCAATACCGCACACCGCACCGCAAATACCGGTGATTCCATTCTTTCTTTCAGTGCATTTTGGCCTTCTGATGCAGGCCACGATTATGCAATAATAAGCGAACAGGGTTTCTCAAAAATTCTTATAAAAAAAGATGGAAAACCTGCACTTGTTAACAGGTAAATTAAATAATTATAATGAATGATTTTTTTGTTGGTATTGATCTTGGCGGCACAAGAGTGAAAATTGGATTGATTAAAAATGATGTGTTGATTGATAAAAAAATTATTCCTGCATTATCTCAAGAAGGCTTAGAAGCAAGCTTGCCGGTAATAAAAAAAAATATTGATGATTTGCTTGCAACTAATAACATTGATAAAAAAAATTTTAAAGGAATTGGTTTTGGTTTTCCGGGTTTGGTTAATCCAACATCAAACAAAATATTAAGCACAAATGCAAAGTATGATGATGCATTAAATATTCATTTGGATGATTGGGTAACAAAAAATTGGAACGTTGATTTTTTTATGGATAATGATGCACGCCTGGCCGCTGTTGGTGAATGGAAATTTGGTGCAGGAAAAGATACAAATGATTTGGTGGTGATGACAATTGGCACGGGCATCGGCACATCAGTTATAACAGAAGGTAAATTATTACGCGGCAAACATTTTCAGGCAGGTTGTTTGGGTGGCCATTTTTCTGTGATGTATAACGGAAGAATGTGCAACTGCGGCAACAGAGGTTGTGTTGAAACCTATGCATCAACCTGGGCTTTAAAAGAAAGAATTATACAACACAACAACTTTCAAAAAAGTTCTTTATCTAAAATTTCAATTATAGATTTTGAAACATTGTTTGCCGAAGCAGATAAAAATGATGCACTCGCAATTGAATTTAAAAACGATTGCATTGAATTATGGTCTGCAGCTATTGTAAACCTTATTCATGCTTACGATCCTGAAGTTGTGGTTATTGGCGGCGGCGTTATGCAAAGGCATGAAGAATTAATTCCGCTTATAAAAAATAAAGTGCATCAACATGCATGGACGCCGTGGGGCAAGGTTGATATACGTGCTTCAACATTATTAACCGATGCAGGTTTATATGGCGCCGTGTATTGTTTACAAAATAAAATTTAATCGCACATCATCTCTAAAATAAAAATTAATAATGGCTGATTTTGTTCCTAACTATAATAAGTTTCCTGTTGTTCATGTAAAAGAAAAAAACGTATTGTGCAAACAAGGCTGGGATAAAACATGTGCTGTTATTAATGATTGCATTGAGTTAATTCAATCACCAAAAAAAATTATTGCATTTGAATGTTATACAGAAATATTAGATGAAGAAGTTTTAACCAATCTTCAATCAAAACTTAAAGGACAATTTTTTCTTACCAAAAATTTTATGTTATCTGAAGAAACCATTAGCAAAATGGTTTACCCGGATGTAACAGACGATGCAGTGTTTGGTTATATAACAAGACTAACGTTAAAAGATTTTTTTGATGCTGATAAAATTGAAAAATTTAAAAAAGAATTAAGCAGTAAACAAGGCACTGTTTTTATTTATGGCGTTGGTGCAACACTGCTTGCAGAAAAATATAACCTGCTGGTGTATTTTGATATGACGCGTTGGGAAGGCCAGCTTCGCCAGCGCAGAAATGAAGTAAGTAATCTTGGCGTAAACAATAAAACACTTAAAGCTTCACTGCAATATAAACAGGCATATTTTGTTGATTGGCGCGTGGTTGACAGGCACAAAAAAACATTAATGCATAAATGGGATTTTGTTGTTGATACCGTTAAAAAAAATAATCCCAAAATTGTTGAGGGCAACGCTTTTAATAAGGCATTAAAACAAACAGCACATCAGCCTTTTCGTGTAGTTCCTTTTTTTGATCCGGGCCCGTGGGGCGGCCAATGGATGAAAAAATATTGTGATCTTGATAAGAACGAAAAAAATTTCGCCTGGTGTTTTGATGGCGTGCCTGAAGAAAATAGTTTGTTGTTGAAATTTAATGATATTGTTTTTGAAACGCCTTCAATTAATGTTGTGTTTGCGCAACCAAAAGCTTTGCTGGGTGATGCAGTTGAAGCAAGATTTGGTGCAGAATTTCCTATTCGTTTTGATTTTTTAGATACGATTGAAGGCGGCAATTTAAGCCTGCAGGTGCATCCAACCAATGAATATATCCGCGAAAAATTCGGCATGTTTTATACGCAGGATGAAAGTTATTATATGTTGGATGCAGATGAAGGCGCATATGTTTATTTAGGTTTGAAAGATAGGCATCGAATCAAAACAAATGATTGCTGAATTAACCGAAGCACAAAAAGGCAAACAACCTTTTGATGCAGATAAATTCGTGAATAAAATTTCAATAAAAAAACATGATCATGTTTTAATTCCTGCAGGAACAATTCATTGTTCGGGCAAAGGAAGCATGGTGCTTGAAATAAGTGCAACGCCTTACATTTTCACATTTAAATTATGGGATTGGGGAAGATTAGGTTTAGATGGAAAGCCGCGTCCTATCAACATAAAACATGGCGAAAAAGTTATTGACTGGACGCGTACAACTAAATGGACGAAGCAACATCTTTTTAATACAATAAAAGAAATAAATAAAGGTGATGGATGGCGCGAAGAATATACAGGCTTGCATGAAAATGAATTTATAGAAACGCGACGTCATTGGTTTACAAAAAAAGTTTTGCATCAAACAAATGGCAGCGTAAATGTTTTGAATTTAATTGAAGGAAGAGAAGCGATTATTGAAAGTCCAACCAATTCATTTGATCCATTTATTGTGCATTATGCTGAAACATTTATTATTCCCGAAGCGGTGAAAGAATATACTATTCGTCCGCATGGTGAAAGTGAAGGCAAAGAATGCGCAACAATAAAAGCATTTGTAAGATTTAAAGCATAGAGTTTTATTTCAGAGATTTCTCCTATCGCCGAAATGATGTGATTCATGATTCAAATATTTGTAAAGAAAAAATAAAGCATAAAACAATGAGCGAATATGTAACCAAACCAATTCCTGATGCAAAACCAGATGTTGCTTTTGTATCAAGACCATGGGGCACATTTAAACAATTTGCTTTCAACGAAGATTGCACGGTAAGTTTAATGAGTGTGTTGCCTGGTCAGCGTTTAAGCCTTCAATCGCACACGGGCAGAGCAGAGTTGTGGATCGTGATTGACGATGGCGCAACAGTGCAGGTTGGCGATGAAATAAAAGATTGTAATGCAGGTGATGAAATATGGATTCCTGCAAATGAAAAACATCGTCTTTCATGCAAAGGTTCTACACCTGTGCGTGTGTTGGAAGTTGCGTTTGGTAACTGGCAGCAAGCCGATATTCAACGCTACGATGATGATTACAAACGACCTGAAACAGAATAAATAAATAATTGCGATTGCCTTATGAATTTTAATAAACGAACAAACTATATCTGTTTTGCCGTTGCGCTTGGCGGTTTATTATTTGGGTTTGATACAGCCGTTATTTCAGGCGTGGTAAGCTTTGTAAAAACACAATTTAATTTAAGCACTGTTTCAGAAGGCTGGCTGGTAAGCAGTGGTTTATTAGGAAGCATTATCGGAGTATTTACAACCGGAATTATCAGTGATAAAATCGGGCGAAAAAAAACCATCATTATTGCTGCAATCATGTTTTTATTATCTGGTTTTGGTTGCGGCTTTGCTACATCATTTACATTATTAATTGTTGCAAGAATGATTGGCGGCATTGGTGTTGGAATGGCTTCTGTTATCTCACCGATGTATATATCAGAATTTGCGCCTGCAGATAAAAGAGGAAGAATGGTTGCATATTATCAACTTGCAATAACATTCGGAATTTTGCTTGCTTATTTTTCAAATGCATCCATTTTATCATTATCACACAACAGCACAAATGAATTATTAGCGCAGCCATGGCGTGGCATGTTCGTGGTAATGTGTGTTCCTTCATTTATTTTTTTATTGATGTTGATAAGCGTGCCTGAAAGCCCGCGCTGGTTAGTTGAAGTAAATAAACAAAACGAAGCACAAAATATTTTATATACCGTTCGCTCAAAACCCGCAGCAGATAAGGAACTCAGCGATATTAAAGCTGCAAAATCAAGATCAAAAAATGCATCTGTTTCTTTATTACATCCTTCCATTCGCATTCCGCTGATCATTGGAATTGTGATAGCTGTGTTGCAACAATTTTCGGGCATCAATGCCATTATTTATTATGGTCCAAACATTTTTCAATCTGCCGGCATTAATACCAGCAATGCTTTATTGTTCCAGGTAATTATTGGCACTGTAAATTTTTTATCAACCATTATTGCCATTGCTTATGCCGATAAATACGGGCGCAAATTTTTATTAAAAACAGGTTTAACCGGCATTATAATTTCATTGGTTTTATGTGGTTTTCTTTTTTATACAAATAATACACACGGCATTTTATTATTGGTTTTGATGATGGTGTATATTATTTGCTTTGCCTTTTCAATTGGTCCTGTAACATGGATCATCATCAATGAAATTTTTCCAACGCATGTGCGTGTAAAAGCAGTTACCGTTTGCACAATGGCGTTGTGGATTGCTGTTTGGTTAGTGGGTCAATTTTTTCCCTGGCTGCTTGAAAAAGCAGGAGCAGCCTTCACTTTCTGGGCATTTGCAATTTTCAGTTTAATTAATCTCATATTTAGTTTAACCATTATAAAAGAAACAAAAGGCAAAACATTAGAAGAAATGGATACAGCTTTTGTTGCGCCGCATTAATATCAGTAAAAATTATTGTTATGAAAAATTCACATCGTGCAAAACAATTTTGTTAAGCGCATCATTAATAACAACATCTTTTTGTTTTGGCAGGATTGAATGAAGATAGATCATCATTATTCGCCAGCATTATGTAAACATTAATTTGTTCTAACGACGATCACCGGTATATGCATAATGTAATAAATACTTTTTTAAATCAAAAGAATTTTAAACATGAAGCGGTATATTAAATTTCTTACTTTTTCAATTTTCTTAATCGTAACGTGCCGGGGCAAGCAACTATTCGCCCAGCATAACAGGCAGGGTTTATACTATTCAAAAATAAGTGCATCTCCGGCTTCACTTCCGCGCTGGTCATCCGCAAAAAATATTCTGCCTTCACCCGTTTATGATGAGGACACGCTTCTTGTGGCTACTTATTGGAAAGCCTGGGAACTCGCCTTTAAGCATTTTAATAAACCCGCTTCCGAAAGCGGGTTTATATCTCCGTTTATTGATGCCGCTTTTAATGATAATATTTTTTTATGGGACACGGGTTTCATGACCATGTTCTGCAATTATGGTTACCCTGCAGTGCCTGGCATTTGCAGCCTTGATAATTTTTATATTAAGCAACACGAGTCAGGAGAGATTTGCAGGGAGATCGTGCGCAAAACCGGGAAAGATTATCAACCCTGGGTAGATACAGAAAACACGCCTTTGTTCAGCCGTTGGGGGTATGACATAAGCAACAATCAACTTGAAAAAGTTAATATCAGATATGTAAACAGAATGCCTCCAACGCCTAATCCTATACTTACATTAGATGGAATGGATCATCCCATACTGGCATGGGCTGAATGGGAAAGTTACCTGATAACAGGCGATAAAAAAAGATTGTTCCGCATTTGGGCGCCATTAGTAAAATACCATGAAGCGTTTGATAAATATCTCAGGCAGGGCAACGGATTGTATATGACTGATTGGGCAAGCATGGATAACTCACCCAGAAATCCTTTGCTAAAGTCGGGCGGAATGGGTATTGATATTTCATCAGAGATGGCGTTATTCGATTTGAACATGGCTGATATTGCATCTGCAATCGGCAAGCTTAATGAAGCTAAGCTGTATAAAAAAGAAGCGGCGGCATTGTCAGCGCTTATCAACCAAAAAATGTGGAATGAAAAACAACAGTTTTATACTGACCTTACTGTTGATGAAAAGCAAGGTGATATAAAAACAGTAGCCGGGTATTGGACTCTCCTTGCAAAGGTCGCTTCTCCTGAACGGGCTGCTGTGTTGGTTAGTCATCTTAAAAACCCGTCAACATTTGGTACTAAAAATCCGGTGCCTACGTTGGCTGCCGATGAAAAAGGATTCTCTTCCAGCGGCAATTATTGGTGCGGTTCCGTTTGGGCGCCGACCAATACAATGGTGATACGCGGGCTGGAAAATTATGGTTACACTAACGAAGCTTATACAATTGCTATGAAGCATCTTAAACTGGTGGCGCAAGTTTATAAAACAACAGGAACCATCTGGGAAAACTATTCACCTGACAGCACCACTTATGGTTTGCATGAAGATGGCACTCCCGTTAAAAATGATTTTGTTGGCTGGAGCGGCATTGGTCCCATCATGTATTTAATTGAATACGCCATCGGTATAAAAGCCGATGCGCCTCAAAACGAAATACATTGGACCATTCGTTCGGCAAGTAAATCGGGGTGTAAAAATTTCCGTTTCAACCATCATGTTGTAAACCTTATGGCAACGCCGATGGATGAACAGGGCAAAAAAATGAAAATACAAGTTCAATCGGACGGGGCTTTTAAAATGACCATTACCAGGAATGATATATCAAGTGTTTGTTACATACACAGCGGCTCAAACACTTTTATACGCTGAAAAATAATAGTCAAAAACGTTCTAAAAAATAAACATTGCTTTTATAGCGCCATATTAATTCATACATCATAAATCATTTGTTATGATATCATTCAAACCATTCAAATTTTTATTAGCAAGCAGCTTATTATTTTCATCTTTTATAAGCTTCAGCCAGGATTCAACTATGCAGATAGACCACAAATACAGTCCTGCCTGGTGGCAAACATTAATGTGTTTGCCTGATGATCCTGTTAAAACATTAGTAGGTAAAGAAGGGCAGATTTTTGGTGATTATGGTTATGACGGACCGCGTGATTTTTCTTTCTCCATTATGTTTGACAGTAAAGAACCGTTAACATGGAAAAGCCAGCAATTACAATCAGCGGTAGTGCCGATGACGATAACACAAAAAGAATTAAACGGCATCAATATCACACAAAAAACATTTTTGCAAATTCCTGCGGAACAGGCTTTAAATAGTATTGAAAGATATGACAGCCGCCGTTCAGAATTTGGATGGAGCAAACCAAATAAGCCATGCGATTCTGCATTTTATGATGTGGCTTATGGAAAAAAAGGTTTATCCGGCGAAGGCATTATTGAGTTTCATATTAAAGTAAAACCAGGCGCAACATTTAATGCAGTGTTGGGTTTTTGCGAAGGTAAATATGATACGGCAGGCACACGCACCATGCGTATTTATGTTGAAGGTTCACCGCAAAAAGATATTGATCCCGTTGCTGATTTTGGTGCGCATACGCCGGGCGTTTATACATTGGCTGCAAAAGATTCAAACAACGATGGCATATTAACGATTGTTGTTAGTAATAAACCAGGTGCGCAAGACAGAGATGCGATTGTAAATGGTTTGTGGTTGTTTAATGGTTCCGTTCCAAACACGGCTTCAATTATTGCAGGCAAAGAAGATAGCAAAGCTGCATTGTATGCACGTTGCGCTTATGTACGCATGCCGGAGCGCCGTTATCAAACCTTAGTTTCATTAAAAAATACTTCATCAGAAAATAAAACATTTTATCCTGTAATAAAATATAATGGCGTTGAAGAATTTAAAAATCAAGATAATGAAATAAACATCGGTTCAGAAACAGTGCTCTCAACTTCTGATGCAATTGATAACGTTAACAACGATTCAACCAATGCATATACCATCAATCTAAAACCAATTGAATTAAAAGCAGGTGAACAAAAACAAATGGCTGTAACGGTAAGCCGTTTTTTTGCACCCGGAACAAAATATTCAGCGAGTGCTGAAACGGCATCAAAAGAAGAAGCAACAGCCATTGCATGGTGGCAAAAAAATTGTCCTTCTGCAAACTCGATCTCTGTTCCCGATAGCGGCGTGCAATCAATTGTTGAATCGTCATTAAGAAATATTTTCCAGGCGAGAGATATACGCAAAGGCAATAAATCTTTTTCGGTTGGTCCAACAATTTATCGCGGTTTATGGCTGGCTGATGGAAGCTATTTGCTTGAAGTTGCAACGATGTTGGGTTATGTAGCTGACGTGCGTAGTTGCATAGATTATTTAACGCATTATCAATTGCCCGGTGGCGGCTTCGACATGATTGAAACGTTTCATAAAGAAAATGGTTTAGTGTTGTTCATGCTTACGCGCCATGCAATGTTAACGCAGGATAAAGCATGGCTTGAAAAAAACTGGAGTGTTATTCAGGGTTGCATAAAACGCATTAATTATTTGAGGGCACTTGCCATGCAGGACAGCACAAAATCTTATTATGGTTTATTGCCTGATGGTAATGTTGATGGCGGCATTCAGCATGGTGATGATTATTCAAATACAGAATATTGTTTGGGCGGAATGAAGTGGGCGATCAACGCAGCAAAATGGTTGGGTAAAAATGATGAAGCTGCAGAATGGCAACGTTATTACGATACATTATATCACAACTTTATGGCGAAGGCTGTAAAAGATGTGCGTGAAGATGAATTTGGCAGTCCTTATTTGCCCGTGATGATTGATAATGAACAATGCCAGTTTCCGCAAAGAGGACAATGGGCTTTTTGCCAAAGCGTTTACCCGGGTCAGGTTTTCGATACCGATTCAACCGCGCATAAAATAGGCAAAGAAACCACAGACATGTTAGCTAATCATAAAGTGGAAGGTTTGGTTGTAAGCACAGGCTGGATGACAGGCGGTTTGTGGACATACTTTACATCGTTCTATGCACATGCATTGCAATGGTTGGGCGAAGGCGACCAGGTGCCGCAACTGTTATATGATTTCGGCAATCATTCATCACCAACAATGGTTTGGCGCGAAGAACAAAAACCGCAAGGCAAAGGCAATGATGAAGTGGGTGATATGCCACATAACTGGGCAAGCGCAGAATTTATAAGAATGGTGGTGCACATGATTGAACTCGATCATGGAAAAGATTTGCATTTGTTTGAAAGCATGCCTGCAAAATGGGCAAGAGCCGGCGCTGTTACAAAACTCAACGGCATTCTTACGCCTTATGGAAAAATCAATTTAAGTTTTGTGATAAACAAAACTGGCGATGCAGGAAAATTACATCTGGAGTTTTTAGATAATGTTGATCTTCCTGAACACATCATGATCTATAAAAAAAGCTGGGCAAATAGTGATAACGTTCAAACAGTCAATCCAACAAAAATGATTGATGTTGATGTTCCATTTAAATAAAACTTATGAATCTCCATTCCAAAAAAATATTTATTGGATTTATTAGTTTGTCGCTGATTATCTGTTCAAATAAATTGCAGGCACAGCAGGATATTGAACAGTTGGGAAATTACGTTTCGTTTAAAAAAATTTCTAATGGAGTTTCCGTTACAACAACTAATGCATCGATTAAATATTGTTGCTTACAGTTCTAATATAATTCGGGTAAGAGTATCAAAAAATAGTAGTAAAGAGGAAATGTCTTATGCTGTAATTTCAGAACCAACGGGAACCATTTCTGAAGTTAATGAAACCGATACAAGTATTATTTTTTCAACCGATTCCTTACTTATCGCGGTTGAAAAAAATCCGCTGAGAATTAATTTCTATAAAAAAAGTAATAACCAATTATTATCCGGAGATGATGAAACGCTCGGCATAGTTTGGGCAGGAACAGAAGTAACTGATTATCGAAAATTATTTAAAGATGAAAAGATCATTGGGCTTGGTCAAAAAACGGGTGATATTAATCATATCGGGCAAGTGCTGGTGAATTATAATGTTGATGCAGCCGGATTTACGCCAAACACAGATCCGCTATATTCTACCATGCCTTTTTATATGGGCATTCATGACAGCCTTACCTATGGTATTTTTTTTGACAATACCTATAAATCTACTTTCGATTTTAACCTTGCCGGAACCGGCGAATATTATTCGTTTGGAGCTGATGGCGGTGAGATGAATTATTATTTTTTTGGTGCTTCAACAATAGCTGGTATCATCAGTGATTATACAAATCTTACCGGAAGAATGACAATGCCGCCAATGTGGGGATTAGGATACATTCAATCAAGATATAGCTATATGTCGGAAAAGTCATTGCTGCAGGTTGCAAACAAATTTCGGGAAACAAAAATTCCCTGCGATGGCATTTTTTGCGACATTGATTATATGGATCATTTTAAAGTATTTACATGGAATCGCGATAGCTTTCCTGATACAAAAAGCATGGTAGATTCTTTGAAGAAAATCGGTTTCCATTTATATGTTATTCTTGATCCCGCTTTAAAAATAGAAAAGGGATATAAATTATATGATGAAGGAGTTGCCGGCAATCATTTTGCGCGTTTTCCCAATGGAAAATTATTTACCGGCTCTGTTTGGGCGGGTCCAAGCCATCTTACAGATTTTATCAATCCGGCTACGCGAAAGTGGTGGGAAGATAATTTGAAATTTTATACTAACGATGGAATAACCGGGTTTTTAAACGATATGGATGAACCTTCATTTCTTGTTAAGATTACACCAAACGCAATTCAGTTTGGCAACAAGAACAACTCGTTTGCCTATAAGCAGGTACACAATGTTTTTGGAATGCAAATGGCGCGTTCCACTTATGAAGGCGTAAAAGATCAAACAGGGCTTCGACCTTTTAATATTACACGCTCTGCTTATTCAGGCATTCAACGTTATGCATCAATGTGGACAGGCGATAACCAGGCTACTGATATGCACATGATGATGGATATAAGAATGTGTTTAAGTATGAACCTTACCGGTCTTTCTTATGTAGGTATGAATGTAGGCGGTTTTATTGGCAATCCAACACCGCGAATTAATGGAACGCTGGATGCAAATTGGTGCTTATATGCCGCTGTTTATAAACCATTATATAAACCGGAATAACAACGATGAAAAAAGTCTTCAACCGCATGAACCTTATGCATTTGATGAACCTGTAAGAGATGAATTACGAAAATCAATTCGTTACAGATACGCGTTACTTCCTTATTTATATTCAGCTTTTTATCAGGCATCAGAAAATGGTATTCCTATTTTAAAAGCGTTACCATATAGCTACGCTTTTGATAAAATGGTATATGAAACTAAGTACCAGGAAGAATTTTTATGTGGCGATGATATTTTGGTAGCTCCTGTTGTTAGTACAGCAGATTCGGCGCAAATATATTTACCCGCCGGATTATGGTACCGCAATTCCACGGAAGAAGTGATTGAAGGAGGGAAAGGAAGTAAATGTTGCAGCTCCAATGAATGATTTGCCGGTATTTATTAAAGCCGGTGCTATAATTCCTATGCAAACACCAATAGAATATACTTCTCAAAAAGGTGATGGCATATTAGAACTAAATATCTGGTTTGGTAAAACCAAAAATAATTTTACTTATTATGAAGATGATGGAAATACATTCAAATATCAGGATGGAAATTATTACAAACGTAATATTAGCTGGAATCCCGAGCGAAAACGTAATAACCTTAAATAAGAAAGAAGGAAATTTTGTTTCCAGGTTTGAAAAGGTGAAACTCATTTTTCATAAATTTTATGGTTTGAAGGATTATATAATGGTGAATGGAAAAAAAGTAACCTTAACTAAAAATAATAATAACTGAAGAAGCTTTGATTAGATAATATTGATAGTGCAATCTCCATCAATCTTAATTAATTCAACAGAATAATAAATGATGACTTCAAATAAATATGTAATTCAATTTTTATCTCAGACAACTCCTCAAATAAAAAAATGACCAATGAAAAATAAGGCAATACTTGAAGTTTGTGCTTTTCATCTTGAATCATGTTTAATTGCAGAAAAATGCGGCGCTGTTCGTGTTGAATTATGCGACAATCCAATTGAAGGCGGCACAACACCAAGCTATGGAACTATAAAAAAAGTAAGAGAAAAAATTTCTATTTTATTATACCCAATTTTAAGACCGCGTTCAGGAAATTATTTTTATAGCGATGAAGAGTTTGACATTTTGAAAGATGATATTGAAATGTGCAAACAGTTAGGCTGTGATGGAATTTCTGTTGGTATTTCTAACAATAAATTCGGAGATTGATACAGAAAGATTAAAGCGCATTGTTGAATGGGCATCGCCAATGGGCGTTACATGCAACCGCGTTTTTGATTGTACGCCAAACCCTTTTAAAGCTTTAGAAGATATTATCAATTGCGGTTGCGAACGCATACTTACATCAGGGCAAAAAACTGCGGCGCCAGATGCTGCACCATTATTAAAACAATTAGTTGAAAAAGCTGGCGATAGAATTATTATCATGCCGGGTGCCGGCGTAAAATCATCTAACATTGCAAAGCTTAAAAAAGAAAGCGGCGCAAAAGAATTTCATTCATCTGCAAGAAAAATTGCACCAAACAATGTAACATACATCAATAAAGAAGTGAATGATTACGGCAATGTTTATATTGCTGATGAAGCTGAAGTAAAAGCAATGGTTGATGCTTTGAATAATTAGGCTTGATATAAATGGAAACAAAAAAAATTGTTATTGCTGCAGCACTTATTGCTGTAATTCTTGTTTTCAGTTTTGTTCCTTTCAATAACAAAAAAGAAATTGTTATTAAAGCATCGTTGTATGATGTTGCCAAACAGATCAACGATTTAAATAACTGGAAAAACTGGAACACTGATCTTAAAAATAATGGCATAAAAGCAACTGGTGATTTTAACAGCGATCAATTTGCAACCATAACGCCCAATTATTCTTACAGCCTTCATCATCTTAACCCGCTTGCTGTTTTATTAACAAGAAATGATAATGGAACAGCAACAACATCACTCATTCAAATTACATCTGTAAACGATTCAACAACAAATGTTATCTGGAGTGAAAAAATTAGTGTTTTTGAATTAACCAAGAGAAATATAATTGCGCATTATTCCAGGCAGGTTAATCTCAACAATCTGAAAAAAATAATGGAGGATGTAAATTACCGGTATGGCTTTTTAATACGAATAGTTCCTGTAAAAGATACGCTGATCTTAACAACCGAAACGAACACGCCTGATACTTCAAAAAATATTGTTGCTTTATTGTATCAAAAATTATTATCGTTTATACAGCTTAATAAACTTGCTGCAGAAAAAAAATATTTTTACAAAACGCAGCTCAACAATAATAAAGTTGCTGTTGGCATTCCTGTTTATAAACAACTAAATAATACGGATAATATAAAATTTTTACAGCTTCCATCAAACGGAAGATTGGTTGAAGGAAATTATTCCGGAAAGATTTCAGATAAACAATCAATTTATAATGCCATAGCAAATTTTATGATGAGTAAGCATTTAAAACAGGTTGCACAACCTTTAGAACAATATAATGTTGCTGACACAATCATTCAGCCAAATAGCAATGTGAATATTAAAATTTATTATCCTGTTTTTTAGTGTTGTGTTGATTGAAAAAATAACAAGCTGTCATTATTTCTTGCTACAGCATACATATAACCTTTTGCAGTTTTTATTTTTTTAATATCTCTTACTTCACCACGCATTAACCAGCCTGTTTTTACAGGCGATACATATTCATAGTGATCTTTTTTATTGATCAAAATATCGCCCCAGTTTGCATCGTATCTTCCTTCGTACGGCAACACGCCATAAAAATTTCCGCCTTCAATTATATCTTTTAAACCATCGTAATTTACATCATCAATCATATAAGCAAATGCAGGCGCAGTCTGGGTTTCAAGCGGCATCGGCTGAAATTTGAAATTGCCTTTTCCATCATTTATAAATATTCCACTGGCTAATGTTTGTGCTTTTAATATTAATGCGCCATTCAATTTATCACCAAAAATTTCCTGCACTGTTTTACCCGCAAAATCGCTGTACATTAAAAATGTTTTTTTTATAGAAGGCAACTGTTTTTCAATTTCTTCCTTACCTAAAAATGTATATTCTTTTTTATTAATGGTGTAAGTTAACAACTGATCTAACGAACCATTTCCATCCAAATCTTTCACATATAATTTCAAAGGCTCTTCTTTTGTTGCATGCAATTTTGAATTCAATCCGTAATTGCCTGCAACAATATCAATATTGCCATCATTGTTTACATCACTCAACGTTACATTTTGCCACAAGCCTGTTAAGCCATCCTTATTTTTTAATTTAAATTTTCCGTGATCATTTATATAAATTGAAACAGGCATCCATTCGCCGGCAACAATTAAATCCGGCCATCCATCTTTATTTACATCTGCAAACGCTGCAGATGTAACCATGCCAATATTTTTGAAAGGATTATTTAATGAATCAGCAACTGAAAAATTTCCTTTGCCATCATTTAATAACAAATAAGATGTTTGCGGAATGCCATAAGCTAAAGAGTTTGCACTTACGCCAACAAACAAATCAATATCGCCATCATGATCAACATCTGCAGCACATACAACCGATTTATTCTGATAAATTTTTGGAATGCGATTTAGTGATTTTGTAAAATTTCCTTTGCCATCGTTTATGTATAATCTATCCAACAATAAAGGATTGTTTCCTGAAAATTCGTTGCCGCCGCTGCATACATATAAATCTTCATCGCCATCATTATCTGCGTCAAAAAAAATCGCATTCACATCTTCGTATGCACTGTCATTTTTAAAACATGTATTTGCTGATTGAATGAAATGCCCATCTTTTGTTTGAATGAATAACACGCCAGGCTGATTTTTTGCGCCGCATAAATACATATCATCCAATCCATCTTTATTTACATCAGCAACTGCAATCTTCGGCCCTTCTGTTGAAAGTTCATGCGGAATTAAATATTGATTGCTGAAATCATTAAAAGCATCTTCTTTATGTTTCCAGTTTAAGTTTACATCAGCAGTAATATTTTTAAATAAAGGTTTTGATGATGGAAAATAATTTGAATAATGAAAAGAATCTTTTGCATTGGTTTGATAAACCGTAAGGATTGTATTTGTTTTAATGTTCTGCAATATTTGATACGATTGATTTGGCCAAACAATTAATAAGCTGTCAATCATTAAAGTTGTATCTAAACCAAAATGCAATCGCGGTTCTGATGATGATAAAAAACCTCTCGTAAGCATCAACTCTTCATATTGTAATTTTCCTTTGTTAAACAAATATGCTTTGCAGCCAATACCAAATTTATTCGCATCATTACCTTTAAAATTTATAGTTAAATAATGCGTTTGATTTGAATTGATGTTATGATAGATCGTGGCTTCGGCATTGATGTTATTTGTGATAAATCAAGCTTGCCATCATTATCCAAATCAGCATAAGCAGCGCCGTTTGAATAAGATGGAATCTTCCATTCCTGCTTGATTGCTTACATCTGCTGAAATGCCCGTCTGCATTGCCTTTGAAGAGATAATTAATTGCAGCGCCATCAGGCATTTTATCTAAAACGGCTTTATCAAAATTATGTGTTGCATTTAATTGCTGTGCAATTTGCGGCGATGAAATAAATTTCATATAATCCAAATCAACAGGGCGTTTTACAATACCATTTGAAATAAATAAGATCTTTTATTCCATCGTTATCATAATCACCAAACAAAGCGCTCCAGCTCCAGTCTGTTGCAGCAACGTCCGCTAACAAAGATTGCTCGCTAAATGCTTCGCCATCACCTAAATTTTTTTGCAAACAATTTTTTGAATACTGATTTTGAAAACCATTTCTTATAATTTTGTTTGTATATACATCCAACTGTCTCCGCCTGCATATGTTTTCAAAATTTTTTCATCCGCAGGCAACATATCTAACTGTAAAAACATCCGGCTGGCCATCATTATTATAATCAGCAATATCATTACCCATGCTAAATCTTGAATAATGATTGAAATGCTTAGCGCCGCTTTCTGTAAATGTGCCGTTGCCGATTATTTATGTAGTAATAATCGTTTTCATGAAAATCATTGCCGACATAAATATCATCCCAACCATCATTATTTAAATCTGCAACGGCAACGCCCAAACCATAACCCAACGCACTTGAATAAATGCCGCATGCTGATGTTACATCAGTAAATTTTTTCCTGCCTTCATTCATATTATTTCTAAACATTCTGCTGCCTGCAACATTGCTCGTATGCCGGCGCAAAGAAGTATCACCATAAGTTTCATTTGAATGCGCAGATTGCGTGAGCAAAAAACAATCAAGATCACCATCATGATCATAATCAAAAAAAACGCTTGTGTGTGCATAGCCTTCAAAATCTAATCCATATTCAGCAGCGCTTCTGTAAATGTGCCATCATGGTTATTTATAAAAAGCTGATTCTTGCCATTCAAGCCATACTTTTTACTCACACAACAAACATAAATATCGAGCCAGCCATCACCATTTACATCAGCCATTGTAACGCCGGTGTTCCAGTCTGAAATGCCCGCCACGCCTGCTTTTTCGGTTATATCTTCAAACTGCATATTGCCTTTGTTCAGATACAATTTATTATTGCCTTTGCTGTTTGCAGTAAAATATATATCAGGTAAACCATCGTTGTTTATATCGCCTGCAGCAACGCCGCCGCCGTTATAATAATATAGATAATCAAGAATGTTTAACGAATCGTGATCAACCAGTTTATTTGTAAAATGAATGTTTGTTTTAGATGAAGGCAATACTTCAAACAAAGGTTTTTGTTGCCGGTTATTATTGCATGCAAACGTTATGAAGATGAGCAGTACAGCAATTAAAAATTTATGTTGATTGAAAGAAAACATCATTTATTTTTTCTGAAGATCTGCAATGCATCATTGTTTCTTGCAACAATAATATATTCGCCTTTTGAAGTTTGAACAGTTTTTATATCTCTTACTTCACCTTTAATAAATAAACCACTTGCAGATGGTTGCATCATAAAAAAAATTATGTTGTTTATCACTCAATAATGTAAAGCCATATCCCGCATCGTAGCGACCAACTTCTGGCTTTAAACCATAAAAATTACCAGCCATAAATAAATCTTTTATTCCATCATTATTTAAATCATCTGCAATAGCTGCAAATACCGGCGAAACTGCGTTTGCTGCGGTAAAGCATGCATTGTAAAATCATCTTTTCCATTATTTATAAACACACAGGTTTGTGTTTGCTGCACAGTTAATTTTTGTGCCGAACTTAATTGCTGGGCTGTAAAAACTTTATCAATTGCAAGCCCTGCATAATCATGAAAATACAAAAACTGTTTTTTGAGAAATGGCATCTGCAGCATCATATCTCCATATAAATTGAAAGGATATGCTTTGCCATCTGTTTTATAATAAACAGGCACGCATATTATTGAACCATTATTATTAAAATCATTTACATATAATGTTGCCGGATGATTTTTGTCTGCCTTAATTTTTGAATTTAATCCATTGTTGCCTGCAATTAAATCCGGCTTACCATCGTTGTTTAAATCAGCAACAGTTAAGCAGTTCCACCAGCCACTGCTGTTGCTATTTCATTATATTTTTTTAATTGATTGTTTTGATATTTATAAATTGTAACAGGCATCCAGTCACCAACAACAATCAATTCATTTTTTCCATCGTTATCAATATCGGCAATCTTTGCATCCGTAACCATTCCTGCTTGTAATAAGTCAGGAGCAAGAGTTTGCGTACATCAACAAATTTTCCATTGCCCATATTTTTTAATAAAACACTTGGAGGAATTTTCCGTAAGCACCCGGAACATCTCTTGCTCCAATAAAAATATCCTGCATCCATCACCATCAATATCACCAACGCAAACGCAAGACGCATTCATACTTATTGGCGGCCAGCCTTTAAAACTGCGTGTAAAATTTCCCTTGCCATCATTCACATACAAACGCACAAATGAGTTGCCTTCATTCATGGTTCGATTTCCACCGGTTGCAACAATTAAATCTTTATCCCATCATCATCCACATCAAAAAAAACAGCGCCAACATCTTCACTGTTTTTATCCTGTGCAAAAGCAAATTGTTTGCTTTGTATAAATGTGCCATCAGCCTTTTGAATAAATAATTTTGCTGTATCACCTTCGCACCGCCCATAAAAAAATCTTCCAAACCATCACCATTTACATCTGCAACAGCAATCTTGGGGCCTTCTGTTGAAAGCATTTTTGGAATCATTCTTTCCTGGTCAAAATCAACATAATTATTTTCTTTATGATTAATGTTTCCTGCTAATTACACTTGCAGTAACATTTGTGTATAATGGCTGAATATTTTTGTTTGATGAAGATGCGGGAGTTATTGCATCTATCCTGCGACAGTACCAAACACTGTATCGGTTGGCGGATGATTATTAATTGTTTGCTGTTTTTGATTTGGCCATCGCACAACAAGGCTATCAATTTTTTTTTTATTTCCTAACCCAAAATTCAGCACATTATCACTGCAACTTTCAAAACCACGTTCAGGCATTTCTTCCAACACCTGCTCGTTACCCTTTGAATAAATTGTTACTCTTGATCCGTAACCCAAAGTGTTTGGCGCATTGCCTTTCAACTTTATTTTAAGATAATGATGATGCAATTTTTCACTTGATAAATTTTTATAAACAAAAGCAGGCATGTTTTCATTATTCACCACCAAATCCAAATCACCATCGCCATCTAAATCTCCATACGCAGCGCCATTACTGAATGATGGCTGCCTAAGCCAAGTGCTTTACTTTCATTTTTAAATGTTAGATTTTTTTGATTGATAAAAGCATAATTACTTATAGGCGTTGAAGGCATTTTATCAATAAAATCTTTATAATTAAAGCCGCCATGCATAATGCCTTCACGTGTTTGATCGTTACCAAAAAACGCAAGAAAATCCTGATTGGTTAAATCTTTGCTGATGCCGTTACATACATAAATATCTTTCCATCCATCGTTATTAAAATCAAAACTTAAAGCGCCCCAGCTCCAGTCTGTTGCTTCGACGCCGGCATGATCTGCAACTTCACTAAAAGTACCATCACCGTTATTTAACTGCAAACAATTTTTTTGCAACTGGTGATGAAAATCGTTTTTAAGTTTGCATGTTATTTACATCATAATCATCAAACTTTGTTGTTGTTTTTAAACGATAATCATTTTCAGGCAACATGTCTGTTGTAAAAACATCGAGCCAGCCATCATTGTTTATATCAACCATATCGCTCCCATTGATGCAAGTGACTAACATGGCCGGTTGCATCATCAATCACTTCTTTAAATGTTCCGTTGTGCTGATTGATGTACATATAATCTTTTTCAAAAAAATCATTCGATACATAAATATCCGCCCAGCCATCATTATTTAAATCGCCAACAGTAACGCCTAAACCAAAACCAATTTCACTTCCATAAATTCCGGCCTGCGCACTTACATCAACAAAATGGCCATTATCATTTCTGTATAATTTATCGCCCCTGTTGCTGCGCACATTTCTTATATGACGATCATAACCAAAACTTGTAATGGGTCTGAAGCTGTTTGTCAACACAAAACAATCCAAATCACCATCGCCATCATAATCAAAAAAAACAGCTTGCGTACCAATGCCGCTATCAGCTAAACCATATTGTGCTGCTTCTTCTTTAAACGTATTATTGTGCTGATTAATGTATAATTCATTGGCTGTGTTTTCACCTTTTATATCGCCGCTGTTGCTAATATAAATATCTAACCAGCCATCACCATTTACATCCGCCATTGAAACACCGGTATGCCATTTGCCGATGCCTTGTATGCCTGCGCTTGCAGTAATATCTTCAAACTTAAAATTGCCTTTATTAAGGTATAATTTGTTTTCTCCCTGATTGGAAGTAAAGAATATATCGGGCAATCCATCATTATTTATATCGCCGATGCCAACGCCGCCGCCATTATAAAAATTTCTGAAATTGAATATGTTGAAATTAGCCGAATCTTTTACTGTGTTGATGAAATTAATGCCTGTTTGAGTTGAATTCATTAATTGAAATAACTGTGGCGTATCATCATTTTCATTAATCTTATTTTTATTATTACAAGCATTTAAAAAAAATGCAACAGCACATAAACAAAATATCGTTCTCTTCATAATTACGCCTGCAAACTAAAAAAGCAGCCTGTTAAAAGAACTGCTTTTTTTATTTTTATTATTTGATTTTAAAATGGAGGATAACCTGGATTTTGTTTTAAGTTATTATTTGCGGTATGTTGGTTTTGCGGTATTGGAAAAATTTGCCAGTGATCATCTGCATCTTTTGCTTTTTGCGGTGTGCGTGCATTACCAAAAGTGCCGAAACGAATTGCATCCTGCCTTCTGAAATTTTCCCATGCAAGTTCTCTTCCGCGTTCGTTATAAATGTTGTTTAAAGTAAGATCACTCATATTCCAATCGTGCGAAGCATCGCCGCTGTAAGCTCTTTCTCTAATTGCATTTACATAACCCAGATCTGTTGCAGAAGCAGTGCCGTTGCGCAATGAAGCTTCAGCTCTCATTAAATAAACATCTGCAAGCCTATAGATAACCATATCGTTGCTCTGGCTAACATTTACGCCAGACTGCGGAAAATATTTTATGTTTCTTAAACCAGCTAATCTAAACTTACTGTCGGGGCTGCTGATTTGATCAAAATCAGGATAGAAAGAAAGATCAAGATTTGTTTGATTATCCTGGATCTTCAAACTTGCATCTGTGCTGTAAGAAAGCATGTTTATGTTTGGCGGATATGTTACCTGTTCTTTGTATTGCTGCCCGATAATAAACTGGCCTGCTCGTTCATCATTATAAGTTCTGTAAGTATTCTGCCCTTTTACAGTATAAACTGATGATGTATCATACAGGCTATAAAATTCTGAGTTGGTACAATAGCCGTTCCATGCACCGCCGGGTATGCCAAAATTTTTATCGTTATCATAATGTAAGGTTTCCATTTGCCAGTTGTTACCGCCAATGTTTACATTATCAAAAGGCACCACAAAAATGTTTTCTTTTGAACCTTCGTTGTTTACTGAAAAATTATCAAAGTAATTAGCTTCCAAACTGTATTTGCCAGACATAATTACTGAATCGCACATCTGCATTGCTTTTAACCATTGCGGTGTACCTGTGTAAGTTTGTGCGTTGAGATACAATTTTGCAAGCGTGCAAAATGCTGTATATTTTGTTACGCGTCCATAAGTTGCAGTGCTAACATCTGTTGTTAAATAAGGAAGATTATTATTTAATTCAGAATCTATAAAATTGTACACATCTTTTCTTGGTGAATTGGTAAGCGTGCTTGCATCTGTTTGAAAGCTTGTTACCAGCGGAACGTTTCCATACAAATCCATTGCCCAGTAATAATATAAAGCTCTTAATGTTTTTAATTCTGCATTTATACTTTTAATATCTGCGGGTGCAGGGTTTAAATTATTTACAATGCTTAATATAAAATTTATTTGCCCTATGCCTGAATATAATTCTCCCCAGCAATCTTGCACCTGCGCTGTTGTGGAAGTCCATGTATGTTGCCAAAGCTGAATCCACTGGCCATCAGCCAACCAGTCTGCACCGCGTGCAGGAACGATCATATCATCACCGGGAATTTCAGCAAGATCATGATAGTTACCATCTGGTATTGCAGTTAAACTTGCATAAGCAGGCGCAATACCTGCGGCAATTTGTTCGGGCGTGTTCCAAAAGTTTTGATTCGGCACAACACTGTACACATTCTGTTCTAATTTGGTACAGGAATAAAATAAAACAGTGCTTGCTGCCAGCATCGCTATTTTATATATATTGTTTAAAGCTCTCATGATATTATTTTTTGCTTAGTTATATTATTTAAATGAAACGTTCACACCAAAAATGAATGAGCGGCTTCTGGGATAAAAACCTGTAGAATAATTATCATCAATATAAGCCTGGTTACTGTTACCGGTTGAAATTTCGGGATCCATACCACGGTAAGGTGTTATTACAAAAAGATTAGTGCCGGTTACATATACTCTTAATGACTGAATCTTACTTATATTTCTGAATGTGTAGGCTAAAGTAGCATTATCAAGTCTTAAATAAGATGCGTTTTGCAGCCAGTAATCAGATGCTGTTTGCGAACCTTTAATACCATTTGTTAGCCCTGTAGTTGTAATGTTATTACCGGGCAACCTTGAAACATTACTTACAAGATTGTCGTAATTATTAAATAATTTCTGACCTTGCACGCCGCGTAAAAAGAAATTGAAAGACCAATTGCTGTATGTAAATGTGCTGCTAAACCCATAAGTAAAGTTTGGCGTTGGATCAATAAACCTCTTTTGTGCTTCGCCAATGTTTGGCGTTTTTTTACCATCTGCAGTATAATACAACTGGTTGCTGTTAGACGATGCAGAAATTGTATCACTTAAGCCGGCAAATTCAGGTAAATAAAATACATAAGGTGAATAGCCAACTTTAAGAAAAGTGATCGCATTTTGCGCATATCCACGCCCCATTGCATAACCAACAGGCACAAGATCGGAAGCAATGTGGGTTCCATTATATGTGCCAGACAAGCTGGTAATTTTTGTTCTTACAAATGTTAACTGCCCACTCACGCTCCAACTAAATTTCTTTTCCTGGATAAGGCTTCCGTTCAATTGAATATCTACACCTTTATTTGTAAGATCGCCAACATTGGCAAGTATGGTGGGCACAAAATAAGGCGGCACAGGAACAGAGTAAGTAAACAGCAGGTTTTTAGTTTTATCATTAAAACCATTAATACTGCCGCTAAACCTGTTATTAAACATTGCGAAATCAACTCCTATGTTAGCACCATGCCTTTCTTCCCATTTTAAATCTGCATTTTGATTTTGATTAGGAGAATAAGATTGCGGGTAAGAGTATGCCGGGTTTGACGGGTTATAGTAACGCGTACCACCCGCTAAAGTTAATAATGTGTTGTAAGGATTAATAGCATCCTGGTTACCTACAACTCCTAAACCTGCATTAATTTTTAATTCATTCAGCCATGATATTCCTTTCATAAAATTTTCCTGCGTTAACCGCCATGCAATTGATGCTGATGGAAAATTACCCCAGCGGTTATTAGCACCAAACTTTGAAGACCCATCTCTTCTAAAACTTACTGTAGCATAATATTTTTGATTATAATTGTAAGCGAGTCTGCCTAAGAATGAGATAAGCGTGTATTGCTCTTTATAAGAATTAATAATATTATATGATGGATTTCCTCCGCCTAAAAAATTAGCACCTAAATTTTCCACTAAAAAATCTTTACCCGATGCACTAAAGTTGCTGTTGGTAAACTGGTTGTATTCATACACACCGGTTAAGGAAAGATTATGCTTTCCAAAGTCGCCCAGGTAATTTATATGAACATCACCTTTTTTTGAATCAACATTTGAATTTGTTTGAGAACCATTATTTATGTTACCAACCACCGGAAATGTTGGTTGAAAATATTGTGTTTGAAGATTATTATAAGACAGCGAACCAAGCGTGCCAATTCTTAATCCCTTAAACAGTTCATAATCTACACGACCGTATAACTGAACAAGGCTTTCTTTTCCTGTGTTCGTTGTGAGGTTTTGGTACTCAACCGGGTTTTGTTCATCGAAACCTAAAAAGTGGTAATACCCACCGCTGTCAGTAACCGGGAAAGTTGGCGGAACAACATTTATAAATCTAAATATGGTATAATCAACATACTTTCTGTCAATTTCGTTGGCAGATAATGAAACATTAATATCAAGTTTATTATTCAATGCTTTTTGTTCTGCATTAAATCTCAGGCCCATCAGGCTTTTACCTGAATTTATTACAATACCATTTTGGTTAACATAGTTTACAGATGCATTATAATTAAAACCATTGCTGCCTCCTGTTATTGAAACATTATGGCCTTGAGAAAAAGCTGTTCTTGTAATTGCATGTAACCAATCTGTATTTGCACCATGGTCTAACTGGTCAATTGTTGCCTGTGGCACGCCTGCGTCAAGCGACGCTTGTTTCCATTGTTGTGCATTCAGCAGGTGAAAAGTTCCCGCCAACTCATCAACTCCTACATACCCGTTATAAGAAACCTGCGTTCTTCCGGCAGCGCCTTTTTTTGTGTTCACAATAATAACTCCATTAGCACCGCGTGCACCATAAATAGCAGTTGCTGATACATCTTTCAATACATCATAAGAAGCAATATCCCCCGGCGGAATATCAGAAATTTGATTAGGATCATCAAGCGGAATTCCATCTAAAACAATCAATGGTGTTTGCCCACCGGTTAAAGAAGTTTGACCGCGTAACCGTATAATAACATTCTGGTTAGGATCGCCACCCGGCTGCGTAATAACAAGCCCTGCAACTTTTCCCTGAATTTGTTGCATCGGATTATTGATAACGCCCGAACTAAAATCTTTTGATGAAATGTTTGCAACAGCTCCGGTTACATCTTTACGGCGGGCAGTGCCATAACCAACTACCACAACATCATTTAATGATTGCACGTTTTCCTGCAGCACAACGTTTAATGATGTTTTGCCGTTGATCGGAATTTCCTGGTCAGAAAATCCTACCGAACTAACAATGATGGATCTTACATCCGCGGGAACCTTGATATTAAAATTTCCGCTTTCATCAGTAATTGAATTTGAACTTGTTCCTTTTGCAGTTATGGTTACCGAAGGAAGGCCCTCTCCTTTTTCGTTGGTTACCTTGCCGGTTAATGTGCTTTGGCCAAACGTTATTACAGAAATTAACGCTGCTGCAAGCACACTGAATGTTCGTAAAAGTTTTTTTGTTAGCATACACAATCAATTTGGTCTTTTGTAATCAGCAATCAAATAAATTAAACCAGTACATACTGGTTCACAATATTAGAGGAAAATTATTTATTCAAAAAAAATTTTTTTTAAATTGATTGGTATAGCAATTATATTAAAAGAAGTAAAATATTAGTACCGGTATAAACCAGATAAAAAGCTGAATATGATTCTAAATATGATTTAATTCTGTGAAATCAAAAGAGGGTAACTCGCTTGCAAATGCATGAATGCAGAACATACTTTTCAGATTGGAAAACATAAACCGCTTTACACTCTTTTTCGGTAACTTAACACCGCCCATGTATTTAGCACAACGGCAAATGCCAACACAATAAAAATGTTATAAGTTATATCGCCAATGCTGCTGCCTTTTAAAACAACCATGCGCATTACTTCAATAAAATAAGAAACAGGATTAAATTTTGTGATCCATTGCGCCCATGCCGGCATACTGCTGATTGGTGTATATAATCCACTTAACAAAACAAATATCATGATCAAAAAAAATGAAATTAGCATTGCCTGTTGCTGGGTGCTGCTGTATGTTGATATTAATAATCCTAATCCTAAAACAGCTAACAAATAACAGGCAGCAAAAATGTAAATCGTGAAAAAACTGCCGGCAGGTATTATGCCATAAGCAAGATATGCAATGAGCAAGCCGATGGTTAATATCACTAATCCCAACACCCAAAACGGAATAAGCTTGCCTAATATAAAATGATATTTTTTTATTGGCGTTACGTTAATTTGTTCAATAGTGCCAATCTCTTTTTCTTTTACAATGTTCATTGCAGCAAGAAAAGAACCTACCATTGTTACAAGCAAAACAAGAATGCCGGGCACCATAAAAAATTTATAATTCATTAATGGGTTGAACCAATTTGAGTATGTTACATTAATAGTTGTTTCTGTATTAAAGCGTGGCTGTTGTATCCATTGCATGCGTATGTCAGCATTAAAATTTTGAATGATGGTTTGAAGATAAGATGCGCCCAAACCCGCTTTCACTCCGTTAATGGCATTCACCGCAATGAATAAACCAGATGAAGATTCATTCACCAAATTTTTTTCAAATGATGCTGGTATTTCAAGAATAATATCTGCATTATTATTTTCAATTTCATGCATTGCATCGTTATAAGAAGCAGTGTATTTATCCAGTTTGAAATAACCTGAAGCTGTTATTTTTGAAATAAGCTTTTGCGCATAATCGCTGTGATCATTATCTACTACAGCAAGATTAATATTTTTAACTTCATAATCTGCAGCCCATGGCAACACAAGTAATTGTAATGCCGGCATCATAAATATTACACGCAGAATAGATTTATCGCGGAATATTTGCCTGAACTCTTTTTGCAACAAAAATTTTAATGTGCGCATTTTGATAGTTGATTTTTCTTACGTCGTCATTTCGAGTGATAATAAGAAATCTCTGAACATCCAACCCTAAAAAAATTAAGAGATTTCTCCTTCGTCGAAATAACGTTGCTCTTTTCTCAAAGCTCAATGCTCAAAGCTTGTGGCTTACTCCAACCTTATTTTAAATTTCTTTATCGCTAAGGTTAACAAGAACAAAGTCATTCCGGTTAATATCAATGTTTGCTTCCACACACCTGCAAAGCCAATTCCTTTTATCATTACTGCACTTACAATTTGATAAAACCATCTTGACGGAACTATGTTTGATAACACTCGCAAAGGCAAAGGCATATTTTCTATCGGAAACATAAAACCGCTTAACATTACAGTTGGCAAAAACATTCCTGTTAATGCAATGAACATGGCTGTTTGTTGTGAATCGGTTAATGAAGAAATCAGTAATCCAAATGATAAACAGGTAATCGTAAATAAAATACTTTCACTCATCAGCAACAGCAAACTTCCGTTGATAGGAACGCCCAAAACAAACACGCTCAATAATAAAATACTGCTGATGTTTATGAAGGATAATAATAAATAAGGAACTGCTTTTGCTATAACAATTTTCATCGGTTGCACGGGCGATACAAGCATTACTTCCATGGTGCCGGTTTCTTTTTCACGCACAATAGTGATGGCCGTCATCATTGTACAAACAAGCATTAAAACCATTGCCATTACACCAGGCACAAAACTGTAAGCGCCTTTCAACTGCGGATTATACAACATGCGCACCTGGGTGTTAATTTGAAAAGGAATTTGTGCTGTTGCATTTATCTGTTGCTGATAATCTGTAATAATTGCCGTTGCATAATTGATGAGCGTTGTTGCGGTATTTGGGTCTGATGCATCAGCAATCAGTTGTATTTGCGCCTTATTTAAATGTTTTAAATCGGCACTAAAATTTGCAGGCAATACCAAAACAATTTTTGCTTTGTTTGTTTGAAATGTTTTTTCAATTTCATCAGGATTATGTAAGATGGCAGCAATGGTAAAATAGCGGCTTGCATTTATTTTGCTGATGAGTTGCGAAGTTGCCGCGTCTTTTGACTGATCAAGTATTGCTATCTCTGCATTTTTTACTTCATTGGTTAATGCAAAACCAAAAATAATGATCTGCACAATGGGCATACCGAGCAGAATAAACATCGTTCGCTTATCCCGCCAGATATGATAAAACTCTTTTTTTATAAATGAGAAAAACTGGTTCATACACCTTTCTTCTAAAGAAATTTATTTTGCAATGAAAACACTAAAGCACAAATTTTTAATTTTTGCGCCTTACTGTAGCTGATTATTCAGCACGACTCGCCTTTCTTGCCAACTGTAAAAACACTTCATCCATTGAAGCGGCATTATATTTTTCTTTCAGGGCAACCGTTGTATCAAGCGCATCAATTCTTCCATCAACCATTATAGAAACGCGGTTGCAATATTCTGCTTCATCCATGTAATGTGTTGTAACAAAAACTGTAATGCCCTTTGCCGATGCCTCATAAATCAAATTCCAAAATTCCCGGCGCGTAACAGGGTCAACGCCACCTGTTGGTTCATCTAAAAAAACAATCTGCGGTTCATGAAAAATTGCAACAGAAAATGCAAGCTTTTGTTTCCATCCTAACGGCAATGCGCCTACCAGTTTATCAGCTTCGTCTCCCAAATGCAATTGTTGTAATAACTCCGCTGTTTTATCTTTTATAAACTGGTTGCTTTTGCCATAAATGCCGCCATAAAAACGAATGTTTTCTTTAACCGTTAAATCTTCATATAAAGAAAATCTTTGGCTCATATAACCAATGTTTTTTTTAATCTGTTCGGTTTGTTTATAAACATCAAAGCCTGCAATTTTTGCTTTGCCTGAAGTAGGTAAACTTAAGCCGCACAACATGCGCATTGCCGTTGTTTTTCCGGCGCCATTTGCGCCCAGAAAGCCAAATATTTCGCCTTTGCTTACATCAAAAGAAATATGATCCACCGCTGTAAAATTGCCAAAGCGCTTGGTAAGTTGTTCGGTTGATATGATGGTTTCATCTGCCATATTAGCTTTTCATCAGTTGCATAAAACTGTCTTCAATTGTTGGCTGAATATTTTGTATGATGAGATGTTTATTATCTTTTTGTTCAAGATAATTTTGCAGCAATTCTTTGTTATAATTTTCTTTCATAACTGCATGATGGTATTCGCCAAACGAATAGGCATCCTCTGTTTCATTGAATGCATTTAAATCTTTCAGCAATTTGTACATATCATCAGCTTTAACCGCAAGTATTTTTTGTTTGAATGATGATATAATTTCTTTTGGCGTTCCAACAGAAAGCAGCTTACCCTGTTGCATTAAACCAATGCGATCGCACAAGCCGGCTTCGTCCATGTACGGCGTTGAAACAAGTATTGTAATACTCTGTTCTTTTAACCGTTTCAGCATCTCCCAAAATTCTTTTCTTGACACTGCATCAACGCCTGTTGTTGGTTCATCTAAAAATAAAACCACCGGGCGATGAATTAACGCACAACACAATGCCAGCTTCTGTTTCATGCCGCCGGATAATTTGCCGGCTTTACGCTTTTTAAATGGTTCTATCTGCACATAAATATCCTTTATCAAATCATAATTCTTCTCGACTGTTGTATTAAAAATCGTTGCAAAAAAATTCAGGTTTTCTTCAACACTCAAATCCTGGTACAGCGAAAAACGGCCGGGCATATAACCCACTTTGTTACGGATAGATCTATAATCTTTCACAATGTCTGAACCATCAACCGTTGCATTTCCATCATCGGGCAATAACAAAGTTGTAAGCATACGAAACAGCGAAGTTTTACCGGCGCCATCCGGACCAATAACACCAAACAATTCCCCTTCTGATACTTCAAATGAAATTTTTTGCACGGCCTGAATTTCTTTTTTCTTACCATAATTTTTTGATAGATTATTTACCGTTACAGCATTCATTTCATTGTCATTTATCAACTGTCAATTGTAGGTTATAATTTCACTTCCCCATACATTCCTATTTTTAAATAGCCATCATTTTTTACTTTGATTTTTATTGCATAAACAAGATTGGCCCGTTCATCTTTTGTTTGAATTGTTTTTGGTGTGAACTCAGCCTGGTCAGAAATCCAGATTATTGTTCCTGTATATTGGCGATAATTTTTTGCGCCGCTATCAATAAAAACTTTAACCATTTGGTTAATCTTTATGGTTGAAAGCTGTGTGCCGGTGATGTATGCACGCAAATTGAGATAACTAAGATTCGCAATTTTATACAAAGCTTTTCCAGGCGCAGTTACTTCACCTGCTTCCGCATATTTGGTTAAAACTGTACCATCAACCGGGTTTACAATATTTGCTTTTGACAGTTGTTGCGATAATTGCGCCTCTTGTTTTTGCAATGGTTTTTTTTCACTTAAAACACTGCTGTTTTGCGTTCCAACATTGCTTCGCTGCACATTAATTTGCTGCTGCGTTACCTGCATTTGTTTTTTCAATTCATTAACCTGTGCCGTAATGTCATCCAATTGTTTTTGCGTAGCAGCTCCATCAGCAACAAGATTTGTAAAGCGTTGCTGATCTTGTAATGCATGATCTAATTGCGTTTGCTGCACGTTAAACTGATCCTGCAATAATTTTACCTGCGGCTCAACATTGGTTGTTTTTTCCTGTAACGATTGAATGGTGGCCTGCACCTGCTGTTTTTGCAAAGCAACATCAGTTGAATCAATTTTGCCAACCACTTCATCTTTTGATAATGTGTCGCCTTCTTCAACATTAAATGATAATAATTGTCCGCCCAACTGGGCTGAAACAATTACTTCATCTGCTTCAAATGTGCCGGACGCGTCAAACTGGTTTTTGCTTGAATTGCATGCAACCAGAAAAAGAAAAAGGGAGGTAATAAAAAGATATTTGCGCTTTAAAAACATATTGAAAATTTTAGTGCATTTATTTTTTGATCGATTGAATAATGATCATGGGAACGATCTTTTTTCTTTCTTCCATCAGAGCGTTATATTGTTTTTTGCTGATGCCTGTAACCTGCTGCAGCAATGGTTTTGCCATGAAAGGAAAAATACTGAGCGATAAAATATTCATCAATAACTGCAACGGGTGAACCTTTTTTATTTCTCCTTTTTTTACCGCCGTTTCAATCATATTAATAAAAGCTTTTAACGGTGGTTTTTGGTTGCTCCATATTTTTTTTAAGAAGGCTTCAGGCTGGCGGTTTACTTCGCTCAAAATAAATACAGGCAAATAAGGCATAACCTGCATTTGATTAAAGTATTCAACACAAATCATTTCTATTTTACTAAAAACGGATTGATCAGATTCAAGTATGGTAAGCAGTTTTGGGAAAATTTTTTCAAAAGCTTCCGTAAAAATTTTTTCAAATAATTTTTCTTTATTACGGAAATAATAATGCAGCATTGCTTTATTAATGCCTGCTTTATCTGCTATATCCTGCATTCTGGCGCCAAGCATTCCTTTATCAAAAAAAACTTCTTTTGCAGCAATAAGAATTTTTTGTTCGGCTGACAAATCATTTACTTTATTAACCATATAATTTAACCAAATGGTTAACAAATGTAGCCCAAACTTTTAAATCTCTAAAAAATAAAAGGCAGCCATCAGGCAATCATGCAATAAACTGAAAGGATATTTTAAGAATATAACCAAATGCAAATTGTTACAACAAGAGTTTTTAGGCATGCAATGAAGGGGCAGAAACAAATGGTTGGTTTTTAAAAAATGCAGGTGCAATGCTTCATTAATTATAGCATCCAGATTATACTGAAGACAGTTTATTTTTCAATTTAATATAAAATATATAAATTTACAGGTGGTAGAAACCACCCGTGTATTGAAAAATGAGAAAAAACTTTGTGTTTCTATAGAGTTTGCAATTCGCAGTGCTGAACACATTAAATGGCTCAATAATCATCTTCCGGAAAGCCTGTTCGTGCTGTTCCGGCAATTGTAAAGGTATCAGTGGGGTCATCAGAAAAATGTGCTTTCATGTATATGCTATCAACTACCTTTCCTGTTCGGGAATGTCCTGCTTTTGGCAAAATAGTTCCACCCTTTATAACAACAGTTACCGGGTAATAAAGATTGTTTGATCCTGACGTGCTAAATGTAAAATTGGTATAATCAACAGCAACAGTACATTTAAAATTATATAAATTACCTAAATCATCCACCCACATTGAATCTGGATGATCAGAAGTATTATATGTAACAAATGTGTAGGGAGTAGACGTAAGATTAGCACCTCCCAACTGCAAATTCACCCACCATGAATTTGCCATATTTTGTGTAGCAGTTCCTCCGTTAATGAAAGTTTTTTTACAGGAAATAATTGAAACAACAAGGAGCATTGTTGCTGTTAGTATTTTCGTTTTCATTATATATTAGTTTATTGTTTGGTAAATGTTCTTGCATAACCACCGTAACCTCCATTATGGATTGTCCATGTGTAAATACTTGGTGGCCCTATGGTATAGGTTTCATCAGAAGTATAAATAGGGCCGGTAATAGTTGGCGAGATTTGCATTGGAATTTTGATATTGGTACCGGTGTAATTAACTGCAATAACAGTTGCAGAAGTGGCTGATGAAGACCCTCCGGGATTTTGAACATCATACACTCCATATTTATAATTAGGATCTTTTGTCCAAACACAGGTTACACCAGCAGGGGAAGTTCTCAAATAAGTTCCTGAGAAATCATTCGAGGCAACATCTGATCCAATAACAACAACGGTACGAAAGTCAGTTACAATATTTCCCTGGGCATTAGAAGCAGAATAAGTTATAGGGTAAATACCGGCAACTGCAGTGTTAACTGTACCTGCAGTTTTATAAGTTGTAGTTACACCTCCTAACGTTGCCGTAGCACCGGCATCAGTATAAGAAGCTCCTTGATAAAGTATAATTAATTTAGCACCATTTGTTGCTATAGCCGCATAATAAACTATTGTTGATATTCCCACTTTTCCGGGAGGATAATTAAAATTCTCTTTATTGCAAGAGCTTATTGTTGTAATTGCAGCAATAAAAATTAAAATTGATTTTATCTTCATTTTAAATGTTTTAAAATTATTGTTTACTTACCCCACCAAACAGGTGTTGTAATTGGCACTAACTGAGGAGCATTTGCATTTCTTGATGTTTCATCGTAAGGAAACACAAATCTTTTAGGAAGTTGACCGGCAGGTAAAACAGAATTTTTAGAAATAACTATTTGCCCGGGAACATAATTTGGATCAGTTGAATAAACAGGGCTGGTTAATGGGTAACCTGTTCTGTTTTTTTCAAACCAGGCTTCAATTGCATGACAACCATACGCACAAGAAGCCCATTTTTGAACAATGATAGCCTGTAATTTATCATCCATTGAACCTGCAGATGGATAGGCATACGCCCCGCCCGGCGCAACAAACGATGAACCATCAAGACCGAGTTGAGCAAAAGCCGCTTCCACACCTTGATTGTAAAGATTTTGGGTATTTAAGCCGCCTAAATATCTTAAATCAGCTTCTGCTTGCAAGAAATATGATTCGGGTAATGAAAGAAATTCAACAGGATCTGTGGGTGATTGAACAAAAACGGCTGCACCTGATTCGCTTACATTGGTGTAATCTCCCTGATCTTCAGATATTGGAGAAGTTGATCCTGAAAAACTCACAATTCTTGGATCATTATTAGCCTTTAACCATGAAATAAAAGTTGTACTAACTTTTATATTTGTAGGTGTATTAAGCGTTCGGATATTTTGCTCGTAAAACGGATTATCTAATCCGGGAGCATTCGTAAAATTTGTAACTGCAGCGTCTTTAGAAAGAAATGAGGTATTGCTGTTATACAAACTTTGCACTCCGGCTTTAGCCATGTCCGGTTGAGCATTAACCATTCTCAAATACATTTTTAGCTTTAATGTATTCGCAAATTCAATCCATGCATTTATATCTCCGCCAAATACAAGATCCGCAGATCCCGGTACTGTATTAGTGCTGGCTTTAAAATCTTTACTTAATGCTGTATCTAAGCTATTAAGCAAACTCGTGTAAACAGATAAGCCATCATCAAATTTAGGATTCACATTATTTGCGCCTTTTAAAGCTTGTGTATAAGGTATTTGATCATATAAGTCAACCAATACTTCGGTGGTGTAAGCTTTCATTACTGTACCCATTAAATAATAATTCCAATCGCTTTTAGCTGCCGCCTGGTCTATCACATACTGATAGTTTTTTAAACCATTAGGGTATAGAACGTCCCAGGGGCGATTGACAGTAGGATTGGTATTTGTAAGATCATACGAATCAACAGTAGTATATTGTTGTGACAGTGATGCCTGCGTAAAAAACTCAGCAAACATGCCGCCGGCAATTTCAAGCTCTCCGCCAACCATACCTGCAGTGGCAAGAACCGCAGGCGGAAAAACGAGTTTTGGCGTGCCTTCCTGCAATGTTGGTACACTCGGATTATAATTAATATCCAGTTGCTTTTTACATCCGGTTGAGAAAAACACAACCGATAAAAAACAAAAGCAAAAAACTGATGTGGTGAAATTTTTCATTTTAAAAAATCTTTTATTTAAAAAACTATTTTTAAAGATGCACCAAACTGATGTGATAAAGGTGCTGTGGAGAATTCTCCTAACTGGCCGGCAAGATCGTTTCCCAGGTTTGTTGCTTCAGGATCAACATATACGTTATTTCTGGGCGTCCATAAAAGAAAATTGCGTACATAAATACCTATTGAAGCACTTGAGGCGGCAATCTTGGATACTAATTTTGCCGGAAGGCTGTAGGATAAATTCGCATCTCTCAATTTTATAAATGATCTGCTGATTATTCTCATACCAGCAGCCGATCCCGGGTTTTGGGCAGGATAATAATATCGATAGGTGAAATCATTTTCATTAAGCGAACTTCCCGGTGGTATATTTTGTTGCCCGATATAAGTTGTGTTAGGTACGTAACTAACTTTGCCCGAATTTGGATCAGTTTGGGCAACAACCGAATTTGGAACAATAAAAGGGCGACGATCATTATAAGTTGTCGCAATTCCATTTCCATCAAAAAGAACCATATCTGCGGTTTGGCTAAACATAACTCCGCCTTCTCTGTAATCGAAAGAAAAACCAAATTGAAAACTTTTATAAGAAAATGCATTGGTTAAACCCATAGTATAGTTATATAATCCATTTCCATAAAAACCATTTGTTAACCCGTATTTATCTAAAGGAGTAGTATTTGCTAATGGTAAACCTGTAACCGGGTTTACCACTATTTGGCCGCCTGGAGATAATTGAGGAACAATGTCATAAATAGAAGCAACAGATTTTCCAACAACTGCACGTAATTCGGGTCCGCCTGCAATGCCAAATATCAGCGGGTTTTGAGATGCGCCGGTTAGATTAAGTACTTCATTCCAATTTTTGGTAAACGTGTAATTGATTGTCCATGAGAAATTTTTTGTTTGAACCGGTATTAAATTAAGTGTAACTTCTATGCCTTTGTTGCTAACAGTTCCAAGGTTTTCAACCAATCCCGTATATCCTGTTGAAGGAGCTATTGGTACAGTAAATATTTGTCCTGTTGTTTTTTTGTCGTATCCGGTTACGTCAAGACCTATTCTGTTATTTAAGATTCGTATTTCAGTTCCAACTTCCATTTCGGTGGTGAAGATGGGTTTCAAATCAGGGTTGCCAATAACATTGCTCACACCAAAACCGCTTACACCGTTAAAAGGAAACGTAAGTGATCCAAAGGCCAACCCAACATTGCCGGAAGCTAAACTTGGATTAACTAAATAAGGATTTGGATCTGCGCCGGTTTTACCATAAGCAGCCCTGAATTGCAAATAAGAAATGGCGGATCTATTAAGATCAAATGTTTGAGATGCAAGCCATGATAAGCTTGCGCCCGGATAAAACACAGAATTATTAGCTATTGGTAAAGTTGAAGACCAATCATTTCTTATATTTCCCGTTAAAAACAACTGATTTTTAAATGCTAAAATTGCTTGTCCATATAAACCAATTCTTTTTCTATAAAGAGAATTATCTGTAGTGGTTGGCGGCACACCACTGTTGGATAAATTATAAAATCCCGGAATGACTAAATTGGTAATGCTGGCAGATTCGCTTCTTTGGCTTGTTTGATAATAATTACCTCCGGCTAAAGCTTGCAAATTCAGGTACTTAGTTAGGTCTGCATTATATTTTATTATTGCATCTGTATTTATTACTCCATAAAAATCCGATGCCTGCGTTACGCCTCCCACATCAGCCGTTCTGGGTTGCCCTTCAGTGTTAACACCGGCATTCCAGCTTCCCGGAGATGGATAAGCTGAGTTAAACCAACTTATTGTTCTGGCATCAGTAAAATCTCCTCCTATTCTTAACTGCGCACTTAAATGATCGGTGAAATTGTAGCTCATATCTACATTACCAAAAAATCTATCCTGGTTTTGTTTATTTCCATCTTCATTTAAGGTGAAATATGGGTTTTCGGCATAAGGGGTAAAATAATTATCCGTATTAAAAAATAAGTTTTTATAATCTGCGAGATCCTTTATGGGAATATCGGCAGGTATTTGTAATACAGATTGAAAAACGCCACCGCCTGAAGCTGATAACTGGCCTGTACTGGGCACATTTAATCTTTGATTTAAATAATTAAAAGATGTGTTTAAAGCAAATTTTCCGAAGTTGCTGTTAGTTCTTAAAGCAAAAGTATTTCTCTGTAAATAGTCTGACTTGGTTGGAACGACACCGTCGCTTGTAACGTTTCCGTAAGAAAAATAAAACCTGGTTACATCTGTACCTCCTGATAAAGAAATTGTATTATTATATTCTGAGCCGGTTGTATAAAAATCTCTTAAGTTATTTGGCAGAAAAGAAAAAGGCTTTTCAAGTTGTGAGTTATTAACTATTGCGCCCCACGGATACATTTGCCCGGTATATTTAGGGCCCCAGCTTCCATTTTCTGTATTTACAAAAATACCGCCCCACCCCTGGCCAAACTCACTTTGATATTCAGGTAATTTATCTACCTGGCTAAAATTAGCAGAGCTGTTTATTTCCACCTTTAATTTGCCTGCTTTTCCTTTTTTTGTAGTTATCATAATGGCACCGTTTCGGGCTAAGCTTCCGTAGAGAGATGAAGCTGCTGTACCTTTTAAAATGGTGATGCTTTGAATATCATTCGGGTTAATGCCGCTTAATCCATCACCAAAATCAGCACTGTTTGTAAGACCATTATTATTTTCAAACTGGGCATTGCTTAAAGGCACTCCATCAATTACGTATAAAGGTTGATTTCCTCCTCCCGCAATAACTCCATAACCTCTTAAAACCACTTTGGTAGAAGAGCCAGGGCCTCCGGTTTGAGAAATATCAGCGCCTGCAACTTTTCCAGCCAATCCATCTAATAAACTTACCGGAGCATTTTTATTTATCGCTTCTGTGTTAAAAGTAGAAGAAGAATAACCTGTTCTTGATTTGTTCTGTGTTTGCCCTAATGCTGTTGTTACAACTACATTGGTTAATTCTGATGATGCAGATGAAAGCGAAACCGAGATCATATTCTCATTGCCCACTGCTACTTCTTTATTAACAAAACCGGTAGCACTTATAATTAATGTTGCGCCTGTATTTGCACGAATAACAAATGAGCCCGAAGAATCTGCCGCTGCGCCTGTTTTTGCATTTTTTACTTTTACTGTAGCAAAAGGTACAGCTCTGCCTTGTTCATCAATAACATGCCCCATTATTGATTTAGTTTGGGATGATGCGTATGCAGCTATAAGCATAAGCATGCTAAAGCACAAATAAAATTTCATCATGATTTCAATTAAATAGTTAAGAATTTTTTACAGTAATGCCTGTAACTATTTCTATCAGATTAATGAAAATGATTTTGTGCTGCACCCGTTTTTGGTGTATTCAATCAATGAATTTTTATTCAGTATTAAAGTGTTATTTAGCAACACTTAATGCACTTGCAAGGTGTTAAGTGTTATTGGTAGGTTGATGTTTGCCGTTGTAATTTGTAATGCTATAATAACCTGGTTAATTAAGGCAATGCAGATGCAAAAGCATTACTCGCTTTGTAAAACAGAAAGCACAAGTTCTTTATAACTTCTGCCGATAGGAATGGATTTATTATTGATCTCTACATCTGTTGCTGTAAAAGCAGCAATCTTATCTTTTGCTGCAATAAAAGATCTGTGAATGCGCAAAAAATTATTTTTTGAAAGCAGGTCTTCAATTTCGTTAAGCTGAAACTTGGTAAGTATGCTTTTATCTTTTGTAGTGATGCGTACATATTCACGCAGGCTTTCTATGTATAAAATTTCATCGAGATAAATTTTAATACGCTTTTTTCCAACATTAAAAAAGAACCATTTTCTTTCTGCAGGTGTAAATGCAATTGCTGAAGGAATATTTTGTTCTTTATGTTGATTAAGCTTATTAACTGCTTTTAAAAAACGATTAAAACGTATTGGTTTTAACAAGTAATCTATTACGTTTAATTCGTAACCTTCCAGTGCATATTCTTTGTACGCCGAAGTAACAATTACATTCGGAGGCGCTTTTAATGCTTCTAAAAAATCAAGCCCTTTTAGTTTGGGAAGATGTATATCAAGAAACATAAGATGAATGTTTTCAGACTTTAATTTTTCCATAGCAAAAATTGCATCCGAACAAATATGTTTTAATTCAAGAAACGGCACCTGTTGAATATAATCTGCAAGCACTTCTGCAGCTAACGGTTCATCTTCTACTATTATGCAGTTATATTTTAACATAGCTGTTTATATTTACCGAGAGGTTTACCTTAAAAACATCAGCAAGGTTTTGAACCTTTAAGTTATATTCTTTATAAGTTAATTCAAGCCTGCGCTTTACATTATCAAGCCCTATTTTACTGATTGATTTTTCATCTTCACTATCATCTTTATTATTTTCAATTTCAAATTTAAGCCAGCCATCTTTTGCGATTACATCAATGTTTATATAAGATTCAAATCTCGTTTCGCTAATGCCATGCTTAAATGAATTTTCTAAAAACGGCAACAACAACAAAGGCGTTATTTCATAAACATCATTATCAATTTCTTTGTGAAAACTTACGGTTAGTCTTTCAGTATATCTTAGTGTTTCCAGTTCAAGATAATCTTCTAAAAATTTTATTTCGTCTGAAAGTTTTATAAGATTGTTATTCGATTCATACAACATAAACCGCAAAAGTTCTGATAAGCGCATTACTACTTCTGGCGTATCCTCAGATTTTTTTCTTGCCAGTGCATAAATATTATTTAATGTGTTTAAAAGAAAATGCGGATTGGTTTGATTTTTTAAGAATTTTAATTCGGTTTCCAGTTTTTCTTTTATAAGATTTTTTTCTCTCTCTTTTGCTTCTAACTGGCCAAGCACTGATTTTATACAGAACATAAGCCCCGCAACAAAGCCGATGTTAACCATAGCACCGAAAACTCTTTTTATTTCAAAAAGCGGTGTTACTAATTTTGTGCTTTTATACACGTAAGGCAGTTCAACATAATTTACCAAACACCTGGCGATAATAATACATAAAAAATATACCGCCACTATTTGAAATATGTTTATTGCCAAACTGCCCTTTCTTTTAACTATAAGTGTAGTGCCGTAATATACCAGGTAATATGAAAAAATAATTTGGGGAATAAGATCAAATACCGAGGCTGTTAATGACACCTTTAATAAATGATTTATTGGCAGGTTAGTAAGCACTCCCTTATCCCACAAAAAACTCATAAATGCATACAGCATGTAATAGCAAACCCAAAATAAAACATGCAGCGAAAATCTTTTCATTGTTCAAAATTCAATCAAATCAATAAATAAATTCAATTGTGCTATCAAATGCAAACATTAACCTACCAATTGCAGTTTTGTACAGATGAATGTAACATAGTGTGCAATAAAAGTTTTTTGTATGCTTATGTATTGTATACGATGAAAAGGCGTTGGTAAGCAGCCATAAAATTTTTATTTTTCGTTCATCATGCATTTGTTTGATAAAGGTTTGTATGCTTCAATAAAAATAATTTTGCTCGCTGGTTTTATTACCGGCACGCTTGATATATTAACTGCTTTTGCCGATCACTACTGGCAAAGCGGTAAAGGTGCATCAGATGTTTTAAAATTTATCGCAAGCGGTGTATTTGGTTCTAAAGCTTTCTCCGGCAGTTCATCTATGATATGGTTAGGATTGTTGTTTCATTATTTAATTGCCTTTGCTTTTACAATAATATTATTTATACTATACCCAAAATTAAATTTACTGCGCATCAACATTATTTTGCTGGCTGCTATTATTGGCATTTTTATTTGGTTGGTGATGAATGTAATTGTTATGCCTTTAAGCAATACGCCAAAATTTTCATTCAATGCATCACACGCTTTAAAAGCTGTGCTGATTTTAATATGCATGATAGGATTACCACTGTCGCTGATTTTTAAAAGTTTCTTCAACAATAAAAAAATAATTTATGAAAGAAGAGGTCGTAAAATTTAAACCTGTTTTTTTTAGAAACTTATTATGTTTAATTGCTTTTTTGTTCGCATACAGCATAAACGCATCCGCATCTTCGCCAATCAACAACAAAATTTTTTTGTTTGATAAAGTTGTTTTTAACACTGCAGGTAATTATGTTTTTGCAGACAGTAATTTATTAAAGCAAACTCTAAAAACTTTTATGGATAAAGCAGACAGCGCTGAATATGCAGCGTTAATACCTTATTACGATTCCGGCTTTTTATCGCTCCGCGTTGTTGACGAAGGGCCGTTTATTAAAATGGATTATAAGCAAATGATCGCCTTTTGGAACATGCAACTAAACAGGCAACAAACGGCCAACAGCTTTAACCATCGGGATATTATTAATGGCAAAACAACAATCTATTATATTGAAATTTCAGGTGATACCGCCACCGTTATTTTGACAAGAATAAAAGACCTTGGCAAAGGCCCTGAGCCAATGTTTTATGATTTAACATGGATAAATAAAAACAATAAATGGTATTTGTTCAGGGAGATTGTGCATCAAAGAACCATGCCTTCTTTTCATTAATCTTTATTCAGCTTTTAAACTTTTTATCGGGTTTACCAGCGCTGCTTTTATTGCCTGGAAACTTATAGTTATCAATGCAATAATTAAGGCTGAAAATGCTGCAATTGCAAAAATGCTCCATGAAATATTTATTCTGTATGCATAATCCTGCAACCATTTATTCACCATCAACCAGCCAACAGGAACTGCAATACAAATTGAAATAAAAACAAGTTTTAAAAAATTAGCCGGTAAGCAGTGTAAATAAATTTAATGCAGATGCACCAAGCACTTTGCGAATGCTTACTTCTTTATTTCTTTGTTCAGCCATAAATGCTGCCAACGCAAACAAACCAAAAGCAGGCAACAATTATGGCAAGTGCTGGCAAAGCCTGTAAAAATATATTGCGAACGCTGTACATCTGCATACATCGTGGCATAACTCTGGTCAAGAAAATCGTAACGCATTGTTTGATGCGGCAAAAAATCTTTCCAAACTTTTTCAATTGATGCAAGCGCACGTCTTCATATCAGCAGCATTTATTTTTACAGAAATAATGCTGTTGCTGTTGCCCAACACCATCAACAATGGGTTTACCTGCTGCTTCATGTTTTCATAATTAAAATTCTCTACTTCGCCAATAATGGTTAAATGCTCGCCGCCGTTTGTTATCATTTTTCCAATGGCATTTGTATAACCCAATTGATCTGCCATTGCTTTATTAATAATGGTTGCATGCAGAATCTGTATGCAAATCTTTTGAAAAATTTCTTCCTGCAATCAATTTCATCCCAAGTGTTGGAATATAATTTTCATCAACAACCCAATGTTGTGTTTGAACACTGTTTTCATCATTTTGTTCTCCTTCTTTCCAGAAATGTATTACCATTTCTTTTTGTTCCGTCAACAGGTAAAAAATCGCTTATGCTTACATTTTTTACGATGGGCAAACGCAGCAATTCATTTTTAAAAGATGTTGTTTGATCACGCAATGCATCAGCGCCTTTTATCATCACTACTTCATCTTTATTAAAACCAATTTTTGAATTGAGTATATAATTCATTTGCCTGTAAATAACTGTTGTGCCGATGAGCAATACAATTGAAACAGCAAATTGAAATACAACAAGCGTACTGCGCAAACCTGCATTCTTACTGCCTGCACGCAGATTTCCTTTTAATGTATTAACCGGCTTAAACCATGATAAATAAAATGCAGGATAAATGCCCGCAACAATACCAATTATAAATGCAGCAACGGCTAGCAATGGCAATAACCACCATTCATTCCATGGAAAATAAAGTTGCGTACCTGCTGCTTTATTAAAAACAGGCAATAACAAAACAGCAATAATAGTTGCCGATTGCAAACGATAAAAAACTATACAGCAATGATTCTGTAAGAAATTGTTTGATAAGATTGATGCGGCTTGAACCCACTACTTTTCTTATGCCAACTTCTTTTGCACGGTTGGCAGAACGTGCAGTAGAAAGATTTAAAAAATTGATGCACGCCAGCATCAAAATAAAAATGGCAATGGCTGCAAACATGTAGATGTATCGTATATCGCCATGTTTTGTATTATCTTCCTGCAGGTTGTATGAATGCAAATGAATATCAGTAAGAGGTTGCAAATACAATCTTGCACTCTTTAAACTTTCCCTTACATTTTTTTGGCCTTTTGCAATCATAGCAGGAATCATATATTTATCTAAAACATCAGCAGTAATTTTTTTATTGAACGCATCAATGTTTACATTTGGTTTTAGCTGAAGATAAATTTGATAATTGCTCGCCGTCCATTGTTGCTGTTCGCCATCCCAAAAATTTATACCGGCCAATGAAATAAAACCTTTGTATTGCAAATGAGAATTAGATGGAAAATCCTGCATCACACCGCCAATCTTTATGGGCATTTTTGGCATTATCGTTAAAGATGAGTGTTTTGCCAACAGGGTTTTGATTTGGAAAATATTTATCTGCCATGCTTTTGCAAATAACAATTGAATTGGGTTCTGATAAATGCATTTTTCTGTTACCATAAATCATGTGCACATTTAAAATATCCAGCACAGAAGTATCAGCAAAACAAAAACCAGATTCGTAAGTATCATTTGTTTGGTCTGCCCTTCTTACCTGGTTATTAGCACCGCCAAATAATTCACTGCTCATGGTGCGGCCAGCTTTTTCAACTTCAGGAAAATCATTCACCAATGCTCTTGCCATTGGCGCCGGAAAACTAACTCCGTTATGTACTTCGCCGTTTTGGTTGTCTTCACCAATAATTCTGTAAATGCGATTTTTGTTTGGATTATCCTGATCGTAACTTAGTTCATGTTGTATATACAGCGAAATAAGTAAACAAGCTGCAATGCCAATTGCAAATCCACCAATATTAATTGCTGCATACATTTTTTGCTTTTGCATGTTGCGCAAAGCAATTTTTAAATAATGTTTAAACATGTTGTTGAATTTAGTGAAACTTAATTTGGTAAGGTTTGAACAATTACATCAGCAAAACATCAATGCTAATGCCAGTGCTGAAATGCTTTGTGGTAAAGGCTTTTAGCAGATGAATACAAGAAAAAAGTGTTCGAAATCGAACACTTTATGATGTAGTTGCGAACAGTAAATTCTATTGTAATTGAAAATTGTTGCTTTATATGCTTCAGCAAAATAAAATTTCTACTCGATCACTATTTTTTCTTGTTTCAATCCATTTTGTTCAGTTACCTGCACGAAATACATTCCTTTGGCAAGCGGTGGTAAATTAATAACTTTCGTTCCTAAAACACCTATTAAATTCTTTTTAAACACCACTGCTCCATTTGCGTTTATTAATTGCAGTGAAGTTGCAGGCTGGGTTAAACTTACATTGAGTATTCCATTTTGAATAATGGTTGGATAAATTTTTATGGTGTTGTCTGCATCCGGTGAAATTTTTATTACAGAAGAATAAGTTATACTTCCATTATCATCTTCAATAGCAACGCGGTAAAATGTTGGAACAGTTGTTTCAAAATGATGTTGAAAAACATACGAGTTTCCGTTTGCATTTCCTGATGCCGCAACCTGTCCTGCACGGTTATAAATATTTCCGTTGGTGCTGTATTCTATATAAAACCGGGAAGTATTTTGCTCAGTTGCCGTTGTCCATCTCACTTCGTTATAATCACTGAAATGTGTAACTGTAAAGCTTTTCAGGACAACCGCCAAAACACCGCCGCCGGTAGCTACCACTTTGTAAGCTGCATTGGTAGCTTCTGACACTGCATACAAAGTTCCGTTCTCGCCTTCGCCAAAAGCTGAAATATAATTTTGAAGGCCGGTTTGCGTAGAAGAATCAAATCCTCCCTTTCCATTTGGCCATAAAAGAAAAACATTTCCTGAATAAAACTCCGCTGCAATATAGTACCCATTGAAATTATTGTAATCCGGACCACGATAAACATAGCCGCCAACTATAGCAATAGAAGGAGCATTGTTTGCAGGATGAAGGTAAGCAAACACGGGAGGCACATAATCAACCGGCGGATCGGGCGAGCAAGGCGCAACGCCGGGTGTAGGCATGTATCCTTCGTAACACCGCCATCCAAAATTATTATGCCCTGTTTTACCTGCAGGCCGAAAATCTACTTCTTCTCTGCCGATTGCCCTACATCGCCAATCCACATATTTCCGTTGGCTCTGTCAAAGCTCCAGCGAAAAGGATTTCGCAATCCTAAATCCCATACTTCATCGGCTACGGTGCCGCTTCCAACATAAGGATTATCTGGCGGAATAGCATAATTAGGATGCGCTGCAGTGCCTGGAGAATCAATATTTATGCGAATCATCTTGCCAAGCAAAACGGTTCCGGTTTGCGCATTGTTTGGCGGATCATCAGCGCTGCCGCCATCACCCGTGCCAAAATATAAATCACCATCCGTTCCAAAATTTAATTTGCCGCCATTATGATTGGCATTGGTAGGATGAGGAATGGTAATGATGACAACACCTGTTGACGGATCACCGGTATTTGAATTTCCTGCAGTGGTTTGATACCTGCTTACTTCAACATTTCCACTTGTGTTTGTATAATAAACAAAAAAATAGCGGTTAGAAGTTCCGTTAAAACCGGGATGAAAAGCCATGCTTAACAATCCGCGTTCGCCACCCGTGCTGATAATAGAAGAAAGGTCAATAAAATTAGAGAGGGTTGTTCCGTTCCAAACTTTAATAATGCCACCTTGCTGCACAATAAATAAACGGTTGGTTCCATCGTGCGCATTAACAATATCAACAGGCGCGGAAAGTCCGCTTATAATTTGCTGATAACTGATGGTGGGAGGTTGCCCGCATAAGTATAAAAAATTAAAACAACATGCAACCACAATAATGGTATAGCGAAGACCGGAGTATAATTTCTTCATAAAGTAAAGCTGAATTAGTTTTTGAAATAAAGCTGAATTAATTTTTGCGCAAAATCAATGCCCGATGTTACATCTGTTGATTATTTCTTTTTGGAAAGGAGTTTCGAGGCTTCAGCTATTGCTTCGCAAAAAAGCAACTAAGATATCTTCAACTTTTGCAATAACAAATACTCTTAAAAGGTGGTAAATAATAATCTTTCGGGAAAGTGTTTTAGTTCCTTAAAAAAATTTCTTTGCCAGCGATTAATCCCAAATCCTAATACATATAATTACCAATTCTTCAAGCAGATTTTTTTGCATCATAAAAAGCAGTGAATCGTTTGTTCGAGTTTTGTAACATTAATCACAATAAAAAAATTTAAACAATGTTTACAATCGAACAAATCAAAGCAGCGCATTCCAAAGTTAAAACCGGTGCTGATTTTCCATCTTATGTTCAGGAAATGAAATCTTTAGGCATTTTATTTTATGAGCATTTCGTTTCAGACGGCCGCATTCAATATCAAGGTTTAAATAACTTTACACTTTCGGCTAATGCAAAGTGGACATTGGTAGAAGTTGCAAAAACAGGAAATAACGAAAGTCTTAAAAACAGCTTGTTAATTCATCAGCAGGGACAGACTGACTATCTTACTTTTTGTAAACAAGCAGCAGAAGCCGGTGTTGAAAAATGGATAGTTGACATGCGGAATATGACTTGTACTTATTATGATAGGCTTAGTAATAAAATGTTAGTAGAAGAAATTCCAACAACATAAAAACTTCTGCCAAAAAAAGTATTGATGATTGCAACAACATTTTTTTTACTGTGAAGGAAATGTCTTAATAAAGAGAACCAATAAAAGAACAATATTTAAATATACAAATTATGAAAGCAGTAGTAATCGGAGAGTCATCAGGTGTATCAATGGAAAAAATTATGAGCGTTTATCCAAGACATAAAATTATCGTTGACAAATACGTGGAACGAGGAGATGTTATTGGTATAGGGCCTTTCGCTGACAAAGGAAACATGGCAATATTTAAAACTCGTGCAGCAGCCGAGCAATTTGTGACTGAAGACCCATTTATCCTTGAAGGTCTTTTAAAATCGTTTGTTATACGAGACTGGAATGACAGTATGCTTCCCGACTGATTTATTAATAATAAGACAAAGAACAACTACCGCTAACAAGGGGTTTGGCATTATAAATTTACCAACGGAATGAACCGAGAACTTTAATCAATTAATTTAGCTTTTGTGAACGTTAGCTGCAATTATTTCTAACTTCGCTTAAACATGAATTTTTCATTTAAATTTTAATGATGAAATTTATTTTTACAACTGTTATTATTTTATGTTTTGATTTCTAAAGATGAAGAAAAATGCACTTGTGACAAATTTCAAATACTCCGCCGAACAAATACACCAACGTTTCTGCAAGCGTAAATTAATACAGTATAAATTTGAACAGATAGAATGGATACCGTTTTTATAGAAGACAAAAAATTTGATAAAAGCAACTTTACTCAAGGTTCATTAGCAAAAGGCGAATATGAAAATTGCACTTTTAAAGATTGTGACTTTTCAAACACTGATTTTACAGAGATTATATTTGTGGACTGTGAATTTTTAGGTTGTAATTTGAGTTTGATTAACCTCACGAAAACAATCTTAAGAGACATCAAATTTAAGGATTGCAAAATGCTTGGACTTCACTTTGAAAATTGCAGTCAATTTGGACTTTCATTCAGCATTGACAACTGCAACCTGACGCATTCATCATTTTTTCAGGCAAAACTTAAAAAGACAATCTTCAAAAAAGCACAGTTACATGAAGTAGATTTTGCAGAATGTGATTTGACGGGTTGCATTTTTAACAATTGCGATTTAACAAAAGCGACATTTGAAAATACAATTATTGAAAAAGCGGACTTTCGAACTTCGTTTAATTATTCAATTGATCCAGAGATTAATCGAATTAAAAAAGCAAAATTTTCTTTGCCAGGCGTTGTGGGTCTTTTAGACAAGTATGCCATTGAAATTGATAGCACGGACTGAAAAATGGCAGCAGGCTACAATAGTTTGGCAATAGGCTAACGGTATAACAATGAGCTACAGGTAGTTATATACAACTTGCTCAAAACTTCCTGCGAACAACAAATACGCCCAAGGTGATATGCCATTTTATTACTGACTTAACTAACAGACAATGATAGAAAATTTACCAACATATATTCCACTCATTTTCGGGCTTACAACATTTGCCACACTGTTGCTTTTTTATTTTGCTGTAAACAATTCAATCTCTCTTAAAAACACTCATAAAAAAGCATACATTATTTTTTTTGTGTTGATATTTTGGTTAATTATTCAAGCAACATTAACACTTAAAAACATCTACAATTCAGCTACAGTTTCAATTCCACCAAAAATATTATTGCTTGGAATTTTGCCTGCTATCCTGACTATTATTTTTTTGTTTGTAACACATAGAGGAAGACAATTTATAGACAGTTTACCGTTGACTTATATAACGTATTTGAATGTTGTAAGAATTCCTGTTGAACTTGTTTTACTGTGTCTTTTTTTAAATAAGGCTGTTCCACAACTGATGACTTTTGAAGGACGGAACTTCGACATCCTTTCAGGAATTACAGCACCTTTTGTTGCTTATTATGGATTAACAAAAGGAAAGTTGAGCAGAAAAATTATTTTGGGTTGGAACTTTGTTTGCCTTTTACTTTTACTGAATATTGTAGTGAATGCATTATTATCAGCACCTTTACCATTTCAAAAGTTCGCGTTTTACCAACCGAACATAGCTATTTTAAATTTTCCGTTTAGTTGGCTGCCCACATTTATAGTTCCGATTGTTTTGTTTGGACACTTAACATCAATTAGACAACTTACTAACAACAAGCGTGGCAAAAAAGGCGTGCAACAAAAGGTTTGGCAAAAAACCGGCTGAAGGAATGCAACATCAACTTTTGTTTCGCTATTGAGCTATAGTATCACTTGACGTTATAAATTTGGCAACGGAAATAAGCAATGAACTTTTAATTATAAATTTAGCAGCAGTTCGGGCTGACGAATTTCAAATACCAGTTCTCTCTAATTTGAGACAGCCAAATTGATATAAGATTTTAAATGCTCAAATTTTTTTTAAATGTTTTGCTTTTATTTCATACTACTTTTAAAAAAGTTTATACAGCGGTTCTGGAAAATTGCTTTCTATTTCTTCAAGTTTTCGTCGTACTTCAATAAGCGCTACGTATACTTCATATCCATCACACGATTCTTTGCTAACATTAAATACTTTTTCAAATTGAGCAGACAACAGTTCATATTGGAAAAGAACATCAGAATGCTGCTGCTGCATAGTAATTTGGATATCAGATGTAAATTACACAGAGTAGTTTATAGCAATCGGACAAGATTATAGCCGAAAACGTTCAGAGTATAACGATGGTTGCAATGTTTTATGTTTCACCTGTGCAACCATACCAAATATTCAGCCCATGATTCTTAATTCGCCATAGTGGTTTAATAACCGTTTAAAGCGATAATTTTTCCAAAATGATAGTTAAAGGTGATCCAGCAGGTACATTTTTCTAACTACTTCATTGAAGATTTGAAGCGATTAGCGAATTTGTTTGCTGCTTAGAATGAATAGTGTTCTTTCAAATTTGAAACATTACCAGGCTTGTTCCTAAATTAATTGTATAATTCGATTACTAATTTCTGTGTTTCGCGACGATAGCGCATCAAGAAAAGAATATAATTCATTCCTTACAGTAGATTCTTCATGCAATTTTTACAATCTTTCACAATTATTAACAAGTAGTGCAACAAACCTCAGGCACAGCAACTAATAATGATGTTCTTAAAATTCTGTAATTGCCCAAATCACTTGTAAGCGGCCGTGGACCTGTATCTTCTGCCCAACCCGTATTTTCATAATCAGATAGCACAGACTGGTTAGCGTTTAATATTTGCATTCGTGTTGCATCTATAGCTTCGCTACTTTTTTGTATCATATTTTTAAATGTGTTTACATCCATGGGTTTATTATAAACAAGGTTATTATTCACATTATACGCAGCATTGTATTGCGGATTAATGAGAAAGTTATCATAGCCCGGCATCATTTCAACACATAACACACTTAAAGAACTATCATTTGGAAGTCCATATAACGAAAGCAGGTTTCCTACTTCATCATTTCTCCATGCTGCAATACCCTGAGGTGCCATATCAGAATCAGAATTATGAACAAAGACACCCGTGGGATTATTATAAGGAGTAAATGGAACAATCATCTTTTTATCATCAAGTAATATATTTCTGTCATCACTGTCATCCGCCATCTTTACCTGTGCATACAGCAATGCCCATATTTCTGTACGCGGAGGATTGGCTGTTACATTGCGGCCATTAAAAACAGTTTGCGCGTACGGCGCAGTAACTCTTATGTGCAATTCATTGCGTTCAGCTAAACAATATAATTGTGGTGATGGATGTTGAACGCCTGTATTTCTTAGCGGTCTTCCAAATCTGCCCTGTGCTGTGCTCCATGGAATTTTATGTGCCAACCGAAACTCATACGTAAAAAACCCAAACATCTCTAATGAATCTACATGCAAACCCGGCGGCAGCGGAACGAGATAATGTACATCGCTGTCATTTGCAGGAATCATTTCCTGCATTGCATTTAAACCACTTTTATCATCACTGGTTGCTGTACTTATAATGCGTATTTGTTCAGGTTCAATTGGCAGAGAAGGTTCCTGCGGTGCAATTAACAAGTCTGCATCCCATTTGGCGAGTAGTGTATCGGGTGCATAAGCAAGCATGCGTGCATAATAAGCATCATTGGGATCTGTTGGAGGCTTATCAAATTCAACCCATAAATATTTTTTTCTTGTTTGTGTGTTTGCATAATTTTTATCTCTTACATATTTGCTGAAAGCCAAACCTGCGCTCACAATTTTTGGCATTTGTGCAGGAATAATTGTTATAGGTAGATGAAGCGCAAGATGCACGTCATTATCATGAGCCGGAATGTTTACACCATCTTTTAAATAATTAACCGAAACACGATAAGAAACAAAAATTTCATCGGGGAACTTTGAAGGATCATCCTGCTTTGGCTCAACCGCATCAATAAAGCAACAATAGGTTTGTGTTCTGTCTGATTGAACAAGCGCTTGTATATTGATCGCACGTTTTAATTCAAGATCACCTACTAATTCTTCTGCAGCGAATGAAGTTATGGATGTGTTGTTCATAACATCATCTGCACTAAATGAACTTAAAAATTTTTCCCTGTCCGTAAAACCTAATTGCCGCATTGCATCAAGTAAAAATATTTTGCGGCGATACATATTCATGCTTATAACCTGCACACCATCCCACGTCCAATCCCGGTCAATTAAAAAAGTAAGTGGTACTATCCAATGATTTAATAAATCGTCTTTTGTAGCAAACGTAATGCTTGTATTATCCGGCGAAGCTGAATGCCTTATAAACCTGCTTACTCCAAATTGCCAGCGTTGGCCTGCTTGTCCAATTAAAGACATGCCTTTATTATCACTTCCAATAGCATTTGATAAACGCTGGATCATGTTTGGAATTCTGTTATCTGTTGCAAGGTTTGCAACCAATGAATTATTTATATCGGCAGTAACCTGTATTGGTTCATCCGGTTGCAGATAAATGCCTCTTATCATCATCAGTTCACCTGTTGGCTTAAATAAATTTAATTCTGATGTGGCAGTTTTTCTTGTTTTGAATGTTGAGGTCATTCCTTTTAATTCAGTTCTGTTGCTGCCATCAGAATTAACGCCACCATAATAATCCGGTTTGGTTTTGGTAACTGGCCTTACTGTTATTCTTATTTCTCTTGCTGTTGGTAATACAATGTCGGTTCGCTCATCAATATTTGTTTTGCCGGATGCATTTAAACCTAAATCGGTTAGTTGTTGACTGCCTGTAAAATTTAGTACAGGTGCATCAACAAAAGTGAATGGAACATTAAGCGGTGCATCAAAATTTTCGCCGGTAAAAAAGCGATCTGTTGTGTATAATAAAGCATAATTATCTCTTGGATTTATTTTGCGGATCGTTGTGTCCATTCCTAAAGATCTTACCTCAACAACAATCTCCATACGGTTAACATCAGGATCATACAAGCCAATATCTCGTTTAAGATTATTGTTGATAACAACATTGCTATCGGCAATCAATTTATTCACCGTATCAGCATAACCGCCTGTAAAAAGCACGCTTGGATAACCAAGCAACGGCCGTTTTACACTTAAAATATTTCCGGAAAATAATTCTGTATCCTTTGCCGGCAACGGAGTAATGAAGTTGAATGTTTGAGGAATTACATGCCTTACAAAATGGCATGCAGTAACAGGCGCAACTGAATCATAAATGGGTTTATCAGAAAGTAAAGGGCCGCCGCCGGTTATATCAGCCATGCGCACCCGGAACTCATAATCATGACCATATAACAATTGAATTTGATCAAGGCCAACAGCTTTATAAAAATTATTTTTTGTGGCTTTAAAAGTTTTTTCAATTGGTTGATCATAATCTCCGGGAGACAAACTATTTCTTGCAATTTCATCTTTATGATAGATTGCAATCGCATCTTCATTTTGTAACACAAGGCTGTTACCAATCCATTGCGTAAAGTAAGAAGGCAGCCAAAAACTACCATTTGGATCAGCATCTAATTGAGCAGGATATACTTCAACTCCCATTTCCAGTTCATCATTTTTTTTGCCGATAAGTGTTGCATCGAGCATTACATCTGTATTATAACGAACGCGGCAAAGTGGTATCCAGTTATTTGGATTTGCAGGATCATTACTTTTTTTTCTTACATCAATCCTGTATTGATAAACGCCTAAAGGTGCATCTGCACGTTGCCCTGTTGTTTCGGGATCTTCCTGCAATTGCCTTGCATGCCATACAGCTAATTGTTCATCATCCCAACCCAATCTTATTCCAATATCATTTGTTACAGGGTATTCATCATCCTGTTCTTCTTTTATTAAATTATTAGTTACCGGTTGATAGTTATGCGTGATCTTGCAAAAGCCATCATTATATTCTGCAGCTTCAATATACATTTCATCCAGTATAGATGTTGAAGGTTTAACAGGATAATCTGCTGGTGTAGGCGAAGCATCAGGTGCTTCAATCAATACAGGAAATTGTACTGCAGCAAATAAATTTCTTCCCTTAGCATCTGTAAGATCAAGCTTAGGAATGCGTGCTGCATATCTTTTGGTATAAGTCTCATCAGTTTGGGTTGCACTAAAATAACTGCAATCAGGATGATGATCTACATATAACCATCCACCGTTTTTATACATATCATCATCAAGCGTAATCATTAATTGTTCATAGATAAATCCGCATTTTTTTGCAAGCTCTTTGTGGCGAAGGCAAAAAGCAAATACTTTTCCCCAGCTTGTATCATCTGTTATTGTGGCTGCAAACGCAGGGTCTGGCTGATCATTCTTTTTTACTGCGCAATGATATTCGTCACCTGTTACACAAATATTTTTATTCTTTGCTGAAGTAAAGTTGAATGACTGCCTGTAGGTTAATGGCAAATATTTTTTTACATCATTAATTTTTGTAAGCGTTGCACGATCAGTTTTTGTAATAGAAAATTTATTTTGCAATGAAGTAAAAACAGCTTCAGCTTCGAAAGGCATTTTTATAGCAGGAAGATCATAAGTTGATGACGGTAAATCAAGCCTTGGATAATCTTCCGGTGAATTAATAACTTTTGCCTGCAACCGCAAATTGCATTTAACCCATGCCGGTGATAAGCCAAGTGTTGCATCATCAATAAGCGGATTAAAATTTCTTACAACAATAAATACATTCAGATATAAATTTTTCCCTTCCTGCTTTTGAGGAAAAGCCATTATACTAAGTTTAGAAATCATAGATCAAAAAATTTATTGATGAATATTTATGCGATCTGTCTTTCTTCCTGCCATTTTTCTGTTTCATTAATATCAATCACAAATGCTACGCTTACATCTATAGAAAAAGTCATTTGTGCAATTACATCTGTTCTGCCGGGAGAATTTGTTTTGTGTATTTTACCGGATGCTTCAATTTGTATTGTAATGGTAACAAGGCCGCCCGCTAATTCTGCCCTGCCCTGGTAAAGCAAAAATGCAGCAACGGTTATCTGTGTTTTATCTAAAGATATTTCGACACCAACTGCATAATATACACTTACATTTCCAACCACAGGAATACCAACCATCAGTTCAATGCCGCAACCCAATTTCATGTAAAGGCCAGGGCCGGTAATTGTATCTGCAGATATTTTTAGAGACACCTGCCCAATTGCATAAATGGTGGCTACTGCAAGGCTAACGCACATCACACTTAACTTGCCATCAAACTCTACAAAACCTCCGGCGCTCATAGCAGGCAAACCGGTTGGCGGCACTGGTGTTGCAAGATTAAAATAAACACCAAGTTTTAATCCTGCTTCAAGACGCATAGGTGTTGTAGGCCCATCGGCATAAGCAGGAGGAAATTGAATGACGGGAATTTCTTTATCAGCCTGAAATTTATATTCCCAGTTATTCGGGCTGTTGCTCATAGCTATTTGCAAGCCTTTCTTTGCTATGTCTTTATAATCTGAAGTGCTGATATCTTCAAGTACTTGAAGTATATCAACAATAGGTTCCAGATCTTTTCCCGGAATTAATTTCGGACCAACTGTTGAATCATCCGGATCCGGATCAGAAGGATCGTTACCATTAAATTGCGGTGCATATCCTTTTTCTGTATCAAACTTTCCCTGTATTAAAAAAATCCTTTCAAAAGTAGCCAGGTCAATTACCATCGTCATATTCTTCATCTTGTTTAACCAATTATTTGCCTGGCTGTTCAAATCAAATTTAAGGTTGCCAAGATCTGAAGGATCAATAGGCGTGGATGGATCTTTTACGGCAGGTGTATTACCATATTCAACATAAACTTTTAAAATCCCTGGGTTATTAATAAATGTAAAAGAAGAAGCATCTCCTGCAATAGCATCATAAGGTTGTTCCAACGTTTTTAAAACATTAGTGGCTGCTTTATCAACTAACTGATAGCCTTCATCAATTATTTTAATGGCACAACCTGCTTTATCTAAATCAATAGAAACAAGATTATTTATATTGGGAAAAATGCCGTTACTATTTAATAGTTTATAAGCATCAGCATAATCAGGCAATGTACTTTGCAACAATTGTTCGCCGGCATTGAAATACGGATTGCGATACAATATTTTTTGTGTGTCTGTATTTTGAAGAAAAGCAAGTTGCGTAAGCCTGTCTGCAGGTGCTTTAAATAATTCTGATGCCTGTGTTATTTCTTTTGCAAAAGTATTATTTACATCATCAGCCGTAGTAAATACACCTTTTCTTATCAATGATACCACTGTATCGGTGATCGGGCGAACTTCTGTTGAAGGCTTATCATGTAAAACAATACTCCAGCTTCCGTCTTTAGGTAAAACAGGCATTCCTTTGGCAGCCGAAACAAAAACAATATTGCCGCTTTCATCAATGCTATGGTTTACTTCAACACGGCTGATGCGCATTTTTTGATTGCTGCCATTGATATTTAATAAACAATTAACCGGACCGCCAAGCCCGTTTTGCAGGTCGAGAAGATCTGAAAAATCTTCCTGTGAAATAATAATTCCTTTTGGAGCAATTTGAATATAACCAAGCATTTTTTTTGATGTGATGAAATCACCTGTTGCGGCATTTTTACTTCCATCAACATCAGTTATTAAAACATCTGCATCAAAATAAACAGGCCTTAAATCTACCGAAAGCGGTGCTGTAAGCGGATGTGTTGGATCATGCACATCATAGGCCAGGCCATCATCTTCATTAACATAAGCACCTGTATTTTTAAACCATTCGTTTGTATAAGGCGCTAAATTATTTTCTGCAATATTTCTAACATTGTAAACACCTCTTACCAAACCTGGATGAAAAGTATATTGTGTATCTCCCGGTACAGTTTGATAGAGAATGTTTCCATCCGCATCAAGCACCGGAGCACCTGTAGAATCTCTTTCAGGAAACTGATTTTTAAAATCATACTCTCCGTTACTATCGGCACGCCAACCACTGTCAACCCTGTACTCAAAACCGTTACTGCTTCGGTACATAGTAATTGTTCTTACTACTTTTACAGCCCATGGATAAAGAATGGTTCTTACCTGGATCACTTCCTGAGAAGTTCTTCCTTTCCAAACTTCAAAAATGGTTTTTGAAACAGAGGCGATTTCAGCCTGCTTATTTAACCAGTTGCTAAAAACGTTTGCACCATAACCAGTAAAATCATACCGCTCCAGCGGCACACCGCGATCAATGATATCGTTATTGCCAAATTCATTATTAAAAATTGCTGTTACGGTTGAGCCAAGTATACTCCATGTGCCGCTTTGAAATAATGATTTGGCATTAAACATTTGTTGCGTTAAACCTTTGAAGACATGATTATCTTCATTTATATTATAACCTGATTTTGTAACTATTTGCAAGCCTGCCTGAACATCATCATTAAAACTTGCTTTAATTAGTTCTATTGTTGCGCCGGATGTATTTGGATGAGGTTTTACATAATAATTATCCTGGTCATAAACACACACAGAGATTAAACCATTTGGAAGCGTAACTAAACTCCACGCTTTAAAATTTGTATCAGTATTATAATTTTTTACAACTGCATTTGTAACAGGTAATGGTGCCAACGGAACGGTATCAAGACCGTTGTTGCCGATTAATGCTGGCGTTCCATCATCATCAAATTTTAATATACCATAAGGCGGATCATTGGTTGGGTTGAATGGAGCAGTAATATTTAGTAAAGGTTCCCAGCTTATTTGAGGCGTTGTAAATATTCTTACAAAATGGCTGGTTGCAACTACATCCATGCCTTGTATTGCCAAAGGATTATTTGTTGAATCAGTATTTGTTGTTGTGCCGGTAACCGGTACAACATCGTACGTTGTTTGAAAGAATAACCGGTCATTTATAAAACCGATATTTATTCCAAGCAAATCAGCATTAGTGCTTACATCCAATAAACTAAAAAGGCTGTTTTGCAAGAATTTATTCGACCTGTTATATGTTGAGGGATTGCTATTTTGTGCCTGGTAAGTTATGCCTGCGGCTTTATATTGATTGGTGAGAATTTGTGATTGGCGTAATACTTTTGCCTGTGAATATTGTGCTGCTAAGTTTTGATTATTTGTTAAGTTCAATGAAACTTTTACAGGCAATACATCCGGTGATTGCTGAATGGCAGGATCAGTTTGTGCCGGCAAATCTCCCCACGAAAAATTTAATGCAGGCTGGGTATCATCATTCCACGACATAATGCATACAAGCAATTTATTAATTGCATTCATGTTAATACCTGCATTATTTGTATCGTTTGAATGAAGCCCATAAGCACGTTTAAAAATATCAACATCCGCAGCGTAAGGATCCGGCAAAGCGGGAAGATATCCAACTAAACCAAAAGTATCAATCATAACAGCTTTACTAAACTCCTGGTTGTTCTTAAGTTCTCCACCCAAAACAAAACCTTTAAGCGGCGAAACTGTAAGCAATGCATTATTTAAAGCAAGCGCCTCGGGTTTAAAAATTATTTCACCTGAAGGAATTGGAACGCTATTGTCAGCAAGCAAATTATCATCCAGCAATAAAACACTAAATAAATTTTGAGACCAGCCTAATAAAAAAACTGTTTGTTTGCTGTTTAATGCAAAAGGTTTCGCTGCAACATCAACAGGTTTATCAATTGTTCCAATACAATTGGTTGTAGCACCAACTGTTTCATTACCTGCCTGCATGCAATTATAAAAAAAGTAAAAGCTGTCTGTATAATTTAAATCAATAAAATTCCATTGACCGTTGTTATTTTTCCAAAGCTTGTATTGTTGTTTGGCATTAATGTTTCCTGCATTTGCATCAGAAATATTTATTCTTCCGGGTTCACATAAAATCCATGGTGAGCGAAGGCTTATCCATTCTTTATTTTTCAAATTAACATCCAGTAATCCATCCCAGCTTGCCATTAAACCTTTATCTGTTTGCAATAGCATTGCGCCAATGCCTTTTGCTTCAAGCGGATTGTTTATATCAAGCGTTGCACAACTCAGGCCCCATCCAGATTGTACAACATTCGCTGTTTCATTTATATTAAAAAGACTGCTTAAAGAATTTACAGGATTGAATTGTGCGATGGAGCTTTTAAAAGGAATACAAACACGGTTCAACTGGGGCAGATAAAAAGAAGGTTTGGTATTATCAAAAGTGAAATTATTTTGTTGGTGATAAAGCGTCCACGATGCATCACCAGCTGATGTTAGCTGGCTGCCTGTATCGCTGAATGTAAAGCTGAAAGTTTGCGGCAGGTTAATCACAGCATTCTTTGCATCAATGCCTGCATTATCTGGTGAAACAGATGTATCGGTTTGCTGCATCAATTCCAGTGTAACGGTAACAGTTGTTCCTGGCGGAACGATCATTTTTGCATCATTCAATTCTACATCATTTGTAAAATGAATTTTGCCGCTTTTAACGGTAAGCCCGCAATATTGATCGTCAGGTGCAGATGATGAAATTAAATGTGCATTAATCCATAAACTTGATTGCGGAATAGTATAATCAGTGTGGCTTTTAAAAATAAAAATAATACGCGCCTGCTCAACAGATAAAATCATTGAAGGCTGCGAGGAACCTTGCAACGACAATTGAACACCGGGAATTATTGTATAGATATCAAGCCATGATTGCTGCCCGGTTTTATTTGCAATCGGGCCGATGGTTTGATCAACTTTTGCGCCTCTTGCCCAATCTGGAATGCTGCCTTTGATCTGGCTGCTTATCAATGAAACATCACGTTTAAAAACTCTTACGAGTTTATCTTTAAGCGAACTGCTTTTTGCGTTTTGAACTACATTTTGTAATTGTTGCAGATCTGTTGCTGTAAGGTGTTGCGTATTGAAATTTTCTATTTGTTCAAATTGAAAACTTTGCTGAAACTGAGATACAGGTTGTTTCTGCAAAAGCGCTGTTGCAATATTTGTTTGGAAATCATGCAACTGCTGTGATGTGGTATTACCCGCAGTTACAAATGCGCCGGTTAATTGTGCTAATTGTGAAAGAAGGGACTGATCATCCATAAAAAAATTTTTCAGGTGAACCAATTATTAGTGGAGGAACGTTAAAATAAGAAATAAAACTTAGTGTAAGATAGAGGTTTTAAATCTGCAAGCGCATTATGTTTTATTAATTAAAAATGTAAATCCTTTTATAAAATAAGTAACCTTTTGTTGTTGATTTTATTTCCAACAATTGTGAAGCAACCGGTGATGTTGTTCCAATGCCTGTACTTCGTGTAGATGGAAATTCCTTATCGTCACAAGTATTGCTTTGAATGAAGTTTCCATAATAACTTTTTTTGATAACTTCCAAAAGTGGTACATGTTTTCTCTGTTATGTGAAATAACCGACAAACGTGTACAGAAAATCGATAAAAGAAAGCGCATTAATTTTTAAACTGCGTTAAACGAAGTTCAATAAGCAACAGACGAAAAATTATTGACGAAATTGTGAATTGATAAAGTGATTTATAAAGACCATCTTTTGACTATCGTGTAATCAAAAATGAAACTGAAGACAAAATACGAAGACTCGAAGCAAAATCATCTACAGTATCAACAGAGCAGTTTTATGTTGATCAAATACTTGATAAGGCGCTGAACACTTTTTCGCGTCTTGATTATTTGTACATACAAAGTGATACAATTCACAAAAGAGAAATCATTAGTTCGATATTTCCAGAGAAATTGATTTTTGACGGATTTAATTATCGAACTACTCGACTTAATGAAGCGGTTCAGCTAATATACAATCTGGATAAGGGTTTCAGAGAAAAAAATAAGGGACAAAGCGATAATTTTTTCGCAATGTCCCTACAGGTGACCCCGCAGAGACTCGAACTCTGGACCCGCTGATTAAGAGTCAGCTGCTCTACCAACTGAGCTACGGAGTCATTTTATAAAACAACAGTTTTAAACAGGGCTGCAAAAATAATTGATTAGCGTATTTTGCAGCCCAAATATTTTTAATGGCTGAACAATTGCAAAAGCTCATCATTATTACAGCGCCTTCCGGTGCCGGCAAAACTTCAGTTACAAAATATTTACTTGAAAAAATTCCGCAAATCAGTTTTTCAATTTCGGCCACAACGAGAAAACCACGCAGCAATGAAATAAATGGTGCTGATTATTATTTTATAACTGAAGATGAATTTCACACCAAAATAAAAGAGCATGATTTTATAGAATGGGAAATGGTGTATGAAGGAAAATATTATGGCACCTTTAAAAGCGAATTAAAAAGAATATGGAATAACAATAAAGTTCCGCTGCTTGATATTGATGTAAAAGGTGCCATTCATGTGCACGAGCAATTCAATAATAATTGTCTCACCATTTTTATTGATCCGCCATCAATAGAAGAATTAAAAAAAAGGTTGCAGGCACGTGGCACTGAAAGTTTAGAGAGCTTGCAAACAAGATTAAATAAAGCAGTGTTTGAATTAAGCTTCAAACATCATTTCAATAAAATTATTGTTAACGATGATTTGCGGCAGGCTTGCATTGAAGCAGAAGATGCAGTAAAAAAATTTTTAAGCTCTTAAATTTATTGTTACATCAAACAATTGTATTGTAAATATATTTTGAGACGCAGTTAATACTTTAAAAAAATTATTTTCATTTCAGTTTATGCCATCATTCAAAAACAAAACCATATTTATAACCGGCGCCAGCCGCGGTATTGGCAAAGCCATTGCGCTGCGGCTTGCAAAAGAAGAAGCCAATATTGTTGTTGCAGCAAAAACCGTTGAAGAAGATCCGCGGCTTGGCGGAACAATTTATTCTGCTGCAAAAGAAATTGAAGATGCCGGCGGTAAAGCTTTAGCGGTTAAGGTTGATATTCGTAATGAAGAGGAAATTAAAAACGCAGTTGAAAAAACAATTGAAACTTTTGGCGGCATTGATATACTTATAAATAATGCATCTGCTATTCAGTTAACAGATACCGAACATACAACCGCAAAGCGTTTCGATCTGATGCATAACATTAATATCCGCGGCACTTTTTTAGTAACACAACATTGCATTCCGCACTTAAAAAATGCTTCCAATGCTCACATACTTACATTATCGCCGCCAATAAATCTTGATGCAAAATGGCTCAACAATCACATTGCTTACACCATCAGTAAATACAGTATGACGATGATGGCGCTTGCATGGTCGGGCGAATTAAAAAAATATAACATCGCATCAAACACGTTGTGGCCAGCAACAACCATTGCAACAGCAGCAGTAAAAAATTTGCTGGGCGGCGAAGCATTAATTAATATGAGCCGCAAGCCGGAAATTATTGCAGATGCCGCTTATTTTATATTGGCCAAAGCTGCTGCAATTTGCACCGGCAATACTTTTATTGATGAAGAAGTTTTAAAAAAAGAAGGCATAACCGATCTAAATAATTATGCAGTAAAACAGGGAGAAAATTTATATCCCGATCTTTTTTTATAAATAATTTTTTGGTGGCAGGCTTTAGTAATTCTAATAAGCTTCGTTGTGTCACTCCCTTGTACAGTTGATTTTTCATGGCAGCAATTATAAACTTTGAAACATTGAAACAATGAAACATTAAAACTTTTCATCTCACTTCACATCAAAATCAACAATAATTTTTTCTGATCTTGGATGGCTCTGGCAGGTTAATATAAAACCTTCCGCAACTTCATCAGGCTCTAATCCGTAATTCACATCCATATCAACTTTGCCTGTTAACAATTTTGCTTTGCATGTTGTGCAAACACCGCCTTTACAGGCATACGGCAAATCAGCGCCTTGCTGCAACGCAGCATCTAAAATACTGGCATTATAAAATGGCAGATTAAACTCAAAACTTCTGCCATCAAGGTGAATAGTTACATGCGAAATTTCTGCAGCATTTTCTTCAACATTTTTTTCCTGGTTTTTTGTTTGGTTTAATGTTGAAGAATTAAACAATTCAAAATGAATTTTCTTTTCATCAATGTTTTTTAATAATAACCATTCTTTAATTGAAAAGATCATTTCTTCTGGCCCGCAAATAAAAAAATCATCTGCGTTTAATGATGCTGCATATTTAAAAATCTGTTCGCATTTTTCAGCATTTATTCTTCCTTCATTCAGCGGCGCTTCTGTATGTTCACGACTTAAAATATGTATCAGTTGAAAGCGTGTAATAAATTTATTTTTCAACGCTTCAATCTCTTCTTTAAAAATTATTGATTGCCTTGTTCTGTTGCCATAAATTAAAGTAAACCGGCTTTTGGGTTGATTTATTAATCCGGTTTTTATAATTGAAAGTACAGGTGTAATGCCGCTGCCCGCAGCAAAACAAATGTAATGTTTGGCATTAGTTGTATGCTGTAAAACAAAATGACCAAGCGGCGGCATCAACTCAATTTCATCACCTTGCTTTAATGTATGATTGGCGAATGCAGAAAAAATGCCGCCATCAACTTTTTTAACCGCAATGCGCCATTCATTGTGCAAAGGCGAACTGCACAATGAATACGAACGCCGCACATCTTCATTATTAATTGTTGTGCGCAACGTTATATGCTGCCCCGGCAAATAAGAAAATTTATTTTGTATGTTTTCCGGAATGTCAAGTAAAATAGAAACACAATCATCCGTTTCTCTGCGCACTTGTTTTATGCGAACCTTTTCAAAATGTGTTGACATGCATGCAAACCTTCGTTATTTTTTTAAACCATCAATTAAAATAGTAATCATGTTTTCTTCCAGTTCTTCGCCGCTTATTTTATGTGTGCTGCGGTGCCAGCTTTCAATGCCGCTCACTGCATGCAACACAATAAGCACCGCAGTTGATGCATCAATTTTATTTATTTCACCCTTTTCAATTCCCTGTTCAATTATGGCAGCAAAACGCTTGCGGTAATTACGGCGCTGGCTTTGAAAGTTAGAAAGATATGGGTCGGCAAGATAACGCCACTCTCTATCGCTGATATAAACTTCTTCAAAATTTTCAATCATCTGCCTTATATGAAAACGCAGCAATATTTCAAGTTTTTCAATCGGCGTGGCATCAGAGCTTTCAACCTTATTAAAATGTTCTAAAAAAATATTGGCCACATCAAAACATATATCGTGCAGCAATTCTGTTTTAGAACGAATATGGTTATATAAACTTGCCGCCTCAACACCAACACGCTCTGCAAGGTCACGCATGCTTGCAGCCTTATACCCTTTTTCATGAAATAATAATGCTGCAGCTTTTACAATCACGTCTTTACGCGATCCATCTTTGCTGGTTCTTATTCTTGCCATGATGCTAAGTTAAGAATGAAATCATGAAGTAGTAAATCGTACATCTCACATCGTAAATTCTGCATCTTTTCTCACTTCACTTTTCTTCCCTTCCATTTATACACGCCAAACTTTCCAAACCATCCCGAAACAATGGTGTAAATAATATGAAACGGCTGCATCAGCACAAACCAGATCATTAATCTTTGCAACGAAAAAAATTTCGCTGCGCAATACATAAACGGCATTTCAAGCAATGCTTTTGTAAGAACAAAAAGCAACCATAACAAAAATAATTTCGGATGAAAAAAGCAAAGAATAAAAAGCACAAACAAACACAAATTGGTAAAATAAACCAATAATAAAACAAGAAAAATACGCTTGTCTTTATAGCTTGTTGCTTTGCTTGCCCAACGAATGCGCTGGTTAAAAAAACTTTTCCAATGTGGCATTGGCGCCGTGGTTACAATAGCCTTATTGCTGAATAAATATCCAATTGATGCTGGATATTTCATTTTAATTTTATGCATCAGCAGCATATCATCTCCGCTGGCAATGTGATCTGCATTTTTAAAACCATTCACTTCATAAAAAACCTTTTTTAAATACGCCAGGTTTGCGCCATTGCACATACTGTGTGCGCCTGCATACACCGATGCGGCAGTAATGCCTTGCAGACTTATAAAATCAAGGCATTGAAAGATGGATAAAAAAGAATTATTGCAGCTAAACATTACAGGCGCCGCAATAAAAACACGTTCATTTTTTTGAATGTAGGCATCGTATAAGCGCAACCAGTTTTCAGGCACAATACAATCAGCGTCGGTGGTAATGATCCAGTTAAATTTACTTTGAGCTATTGCCAGTTCAATGGCTCTTTTCTTATATGAATTGATGTTTTCTATTATTATATTTTTTAAGCTGATAAGCTGAACATTTGAAAATTCTTTTTGCAGTTGCTGCACAATTTGCGGTGTTGCATCTGTTGAAAAATCATCGGCCACAATTACCTCATACAAATTTTTTGGATAATTATTTTTAAGAATGGATTGAAGGCATGAAGCAATATTTTCTTCTTCATCGCGTGCAGGAATAATAATAGAAAATGTTGTTGAAGGATGAATTGCCAGCGGCTGAAAACTTTTAAGTTTACTAAACCAAAGCAAATACAGGTTAATCAACAACAAATAAAGGCCAAGCAAAATTGCAGTAAAATAAATGAAATAAATAAGCAACTGCATAAGCAAAGAAAACCAGAATCAGCCATTCAGCAATGCTATAATCTCATGCACATATTTTTCTCGCAGCAATTGATGGCCTGCATCAAGAATTTTTATATTGATACAATTTGTATTTTTAAAAATATCAGCACGCTTGCTTAAAATAATGCGGTCGTATTTTCCGAATAAAAAATTTAGTTGTATATCTTTTTCAGCGCATATTTTTTTTATCGTTTGAAGATCTGCTTTTATGTTACGCATACAGGTCCAACGTTTGTATAACATCATTCTTTGCGCTTCATCATCTAAATAATAATGCACAAATTTTATAACGCTTTTATTATAAATATTCAGTTTATCAAACCCTTTCAAAACAGAAAAAAACCAGCCGGGTTTTTTCATGATTTTCTTAAAAGCTTTATTTCCAATAATTGTTTGCGTGGTTATCCAATACCAAAAATTATTGTGCAAACCATCTGGCGCAATCAGCGTAACGCGATCGATTTTGCCAGAAATCTTTTGAAGCAGATGCATCGCTGCACGGCCGCCCATGCTGTAAGCCAGCAAAGAAAATTGTTTGTTTTTATCTAGTTGAATTAAACCAATTATTTCAATCAGGTCGGTAATTGTAAAAGCTTTTTTTTCTTTCCATTCGGTTTTACCATGGAAGGGAAAATCAATTGCATATAAAGTGTAAGATGAGCCAGTATATTTTTCAAGAAATGCAAATGAATTTCCATCTTCACCATAGCCATGCAAACAAAATAAAATTTTATTGCCGCTTCCAAACACATAATAATTTATACACGAAGAATAATATGCTAAAGAAAGCTGGCGCATGAAAGATTTATCTTAACACAAAAATTTATTTTAATTGGCAGATTATGTGCTAAAGATATATAATTTTGAAAATAGTTGCATAAACAACTATATGTTGCAAAACCATTTTAAAAGAGGAGAATTATACAGTGTTATTAACGGCATGGCAAGCACTGCTGTTGCAAGAAGATTGCAAAAAAATTTTCGGAATGCAGGGCTTGATATTACGATTGAGCAATGGACAATTCTGTATCATTTATGGAAAGAAGATTGTTTAAGTCAGCAGGAATTATGTAACCGCACGTATCGTGATAAGCCAAGTATTACAAGGTTAATTGATAATTTGGAAAAGCAAAAATTGCTGAAGCGTGCATCGCACAAAAATGATAAACGCATTAATCTTGTTTGTTTAACTGATGCAGGCAAAGCGTTGCAAAACACTACGCTTGAATTGGCCAATAAAACTATGGATGAGGCATTAACCGGCGTAAAAAAAGAAGATATTGAAACCGTAAAAAAAGTATTGCAAAAAGTATATGATAATTTAAATGGAAGCTCGTAGCTGAATAAAGATATGCTGTACAAGGGAGTGACACAACGAAGCTGATAACATTACAAAAGCTGACAAACAAAAAATATAATACCATTGATTATGGAAACTGTACAAAATAAAATATTATTAAAAGGCGGCGAATGGCTGATTAAAGAAAGCAGTGCTGACGATGTTTTTATTCGCAGAAGAATTTAGCGAAGAGCAACAAATGATCTTTGATATGTGCCGGCAATTTTTACAAACTGAAGTATATCCCATTTTAGACCGAATTGATAGTTTGGAAAAAGGATTGATGCGTTCGCTGCTTTCAAAAGCCGGCGAACAAGGTTTGCTCGCACATCTTTTCCTGAAGAATATGGCGGCCTTGGAAAAGATTTTATTACATCAACCATAATTAATGAAGGTCTTGGCGATGGCTTTTCATTTTCGGTTGCCATTGCAGCACACACCGGCATTGGTTCGTTGCCCATTTTATATTTTGGAACCGAAGAACAAAAACAAAAATATATTCCAAAACTTGCAAGCGGCGAATGGATTGGTTCTTATGGTTTAACTGAACCCAACAGCGGCAGCGATGCATTGGGCGCAAAAACAACAGCGACGTTTGAGCGATGATGGAAAATATTATATATTAAACGGCCAAAAATGCTGGATAACCAACGGTGGCTTTGCGGATGTATATACTGTGTTTGCAAAAATTGATGGTGATAAATTTACGGCGTTTATTGTTGAACGCGGCTTTGAAGGATTTTACGCAAGGGCCTGAAGAACACAAGATGGGCATCAAAGGTTCATCAACGGTGCAACTATATTTTCAGGATTGCAAAGTGCCGGTTGAAAATGTGTTGGGCGAAATTGGCAAAGGCCATATTATTGCTTTCAATATTTTAAATATTGGGCGTTTAAAATTATGCGCTGCAACCAACCAGGGCTGCAAAAAGCGCATTGACTATGTCTGTTGAATATGCCATAACAAGAGAGCAGTTTAAAACATCCATTGCAAACTTTGGTGCTATCAAACAAAAGCTTGCGGAAATGGCCATTCGTGTTTGGGCTTGCGAAAGTGGTTTGTATAGCACAGCCACATGGATTGATGCAAAGCAACAGGCTTTAGAAGCAAAAGGTAAAACGCTTACGGAAGCTTTGTTGGGCGCTGCAGAAGAATATGCCATTGAATGTGCCATATTAAAAGTGTATGGTAGTGAGGTGCTGATTTTTGCTGCGGATGAAGGCGTGCAAATTCATGGAGGCAATGGTTTTAGTGATGAATATTTAATTTCAAAAGTGTACCGCGATAGCCGCATTAACCGCATTTATGAAGGCACAAATGAAATTAATCGTTTACTGATTGTTGATATGACATTAAAACGTGCGATGAAAGGAAGGCTTGATTTAATGGGCCCGGCGATGGCTGTTTCAAATGAACTGATGAGCATTCCTGATTTTAATGAGAGCGATGAAGATTTGCACGATGAGAGAAAAAATACATCCGCAATTTTAAAAAGGCAATATTAATGGTTGCAGGTGCTGCCGTGCAAAAGCTGATGATGAATATTGATAAAGAACAGGAAGTTTTGATGCATATTGCTGACATGGCAATTGATACATTTCATGCAGAAAGTTGTTTGTTGCGTTTGATAAAACTTACCGAGCAACGGGGTGAACAAAATATTTCTTTACAAAAAGATATTGTTGATTCATTTATTTATGATGCTGCAGATCGAATTAATAAACATGGAAAAGATGCGATGAATGCTTTTGCAGATGGTGATGAATTAAGAATTATGCACATTGGTTTAAAACGATTTACCAAAGTGCAGCCGTTTAATTCAAAAGCTGCAAAAAGAAGAATTGCCAATAAAATGATTGCTGAAAAAAAATATGCCTTTTAAATAATGTTTTCTTAGTTGCATTTGCGCATAAACTTTTTAAATCCTTGCATAAAAATAACGGTGAAATGTTATTTGCAATTTTTACAAACACCATTCACCAGCACATTTATTTGATGAACAGAAAATCCTTTTGGAATATTTACACCTGGAATATTTACGTTATTTAAACAATAAGTTGTGCCGCATGTTTCGCATAAAAAATGTACATGATCATCATGATGATGACCTTCGCTGCACGCTTCTTTGCACAAAGCATACATGATAGAATTATCTGCAGTTGGAATGGTATGAATGATGCCTTTGTCAACAAAAGTTTGCAGCGTTCGGTAAATGGTAACGCGGTCAAAATGTTTACCGCTCATTCTTTCAATATCTGCATGAGAAAGCGCTTTGCTGTTTGTTTTAAACAGCTCTAAAATTTTCAGCCGGTTATCTGTTATGCTGAGCTGGTTATTTTTTAATATATCTGCAGTTGCTTCTTTCATTACCAAATTAATTTGCAAATGAAGTTCCCGTTGCAGTAGTTGAAGGCGGTTTGTTTTCTTTTAATAAAGACCTGATATTTTTTTCCATCAGTTTTAATTCATCGGGTTTTAATGCATCATAAACCTGGCCGCGAACATTGCCAAATTTATCAACCAGCGCAATAAACTGCGAATGCAAAAACTGGTCGTTTATGCTGCCAACATTATTATTCGGATCATCAATTAAATAACTGTTTCTTGCTGCGGAATAAAGGCTGTCTTTTCTTCCGGTTAAAAAAATCCATTTATGCGTATCAACCTTCATCGAATCTGCATAATGTTTTAAACGGGCAGCAGAATCTGTTTCAGGATCGCAGGTATGCGATACAATTAAAAAGTTGTTATCGTTTTTAAAATCATCATACACTTTGTTCAGATTATTATTCATAATCGGGCAAACGCCTTTGCATGAAGTAAAAAAGAAATTTACAGCACACACTTTTCCGGCCATATCTTTTTCAGTAAAACTTTTATTGTTTTGCGTAGTAAAAACGAAAGGCTTAACATAACCAATAACCGGCGATTTTGCTTTCCAGTTATCTGTGCCAGCAAAAACAAATATTAAAAACGCAATTACAAGCACCACAAAAAAAATAATGTAACCAACTGCTTTTTTATTCATTACAGCAAAGTTATGAAACGCAAAAGCAAGTATTTGTTAACGAAATAAATTTTGCAACGATGTTGCAAACAGATATTTTTGTGTTTGATGATAAAAGCAATTTCAAAAAAAATAAATGTTGATGCATTGGGTATTTCCGCGTCGTTGATCTGCGCCATTCATTGCGCAGTTTTGCCTTTATTTTTTACAAGCCTTCCGTTGTTTGGATTTGAAATTTTGCACAGTAAAATTTTTGAATACAGCATGATTGCTTTTGCAGGTATTATTGGTTCTTATGCTTTATCGCATGGTTTTAAAAAACATCATCATAAAACATTACCGCTTGTTATTTTTTTTACCGGATTATTTTTCTTGGTTTTAAAAGAAATATTTATTTCAAAAGAATTGCTGCTGTTATTTCCCGCGGCAACGTGCATTATTGGTGCACATATTTTAAATTTTCGTTTTTGCAGAAAAGCAAATAATTGCCACAGCAGCGATTGTGATCATGAAAAATTATTAAGCTGATCCATTGTTTTCATTAAATATTTCCGGAACAATCGGTTATTTGGTGTTTTACAATCTCAAATCGGCTATCAGCGTGCAATGCAGCACAATTTTATAGTTATGGCACATTAACGCATTTTGTCTTTTCAATATAAGTCAAACCACTATCTTTGCCGCTCTCAAAAAAAAAGTAAATACGTTTTAATTATGCAACTGAAAGGTTTGGTGCGTTTTTTCACGATTGCTCTTATATTAATTTGTTTATACCAATTATCTTTTACCTGGATTGTGCGCAGTCACGAATGTCTATGGCGACAAAGCTGATTCCTGGGTGAAGGCTATTTATGGTACTGCCGCAAAAAAATATCCCGGTAACAAAGCAATGCAGGATGCTTATAACGATAGTCTTGCGAAATTAAAAAAACAAAGATTACGGCTTACTTGATAGACAGCACCAAAGACAGCAACATTGGCCCTTTTGGTTTAACCACTTACCAATGCGCAAAGGATAAAGAATTAGCGCTTGGCCTTGATTTGCAGGGCGGCATGAGTGTAACAATGGAAGTAGGTTTGGATGGTTTAATTAAATCACTCGCCAACTATACAAAAGATGCTGACGTTTAATAAAGCGCTTGATGCAGCGGTTGCAAAAAAGCCAACAGTGGTGCGGATTTGATAACGCTTGTTTGACAACAGAATTTAAAAAGCGGCAGGTGCCGGCGCAAAACTGGCTCCTTATTTTGTTACCCGAAGCAATGGGAAAATAAAATTATACTTCATCTAACGATGCGGTTGCCGGATTATTTAAGCAGCAGGCTAACAGCGCTTTTACCAACACTACGCAATATTCTTAACTACGCGTATTGATCGGTTTGGTGTGGCTTCGAACGAACATTAATCCCGACCCTGCAAAAGGTATTATAAACATTGAACTGGCTGGCATTAATGATCCTGAACGCGTAAGAAAATATCTTGCAATCAACTGCTAACCTTCAGTTTTTTGAAGTTTACAATGTAGCTGATATTGCGAAGGAATTCTATTGCTGCAGAAAAATCTTATCTGATTACTTAAAAGGTGCATCAATAACTGAAATCAACCACAGCAAATAGATACCAGCAAAAAAGTTACCGTTACAGCAACGATACAGCTAACCTTCCGGCGCTGCTACCGCGGTTGATACTTCGCTTTCGTGGTTTTAACAATGCGCACAAAATCTTCATCAAAAATCGATTCAACAAATACAAAAACAACCGATTGATTCAAATGCGATAAGGAAAAATGACAACCCGTTGCGTTACTGCTGGTGCAATTTACACAACCGCAACAAGATCAAACAACCGGGCAAGAACATTTCCCTGCTGAGTTGGTTATGTGCAGGTAAAACGATACGGCACACTTAATCAATTATTTACACCACGATTTTGTAAAAAATAAATTCCCATCCAATCTTGTGTTTGCTTATGGCAAACCTGAAAACGAAGATAATGCGCAATCAAAACGTTGCTTGCCTTATATGCTGTAAAAACATTAGACAATGGCACAGCCAAGCTGGAAGGCGAGCATGTAAGCGAAGCAAGCCAGGCGATTATGATGAAAGAAGTCGTCCTGCCATTAACATGAAAATGGATGAAGTAGGCACAAGTTTTGGGCACAAATGACCAACAGCCAATGTGGGCAAACCCGATTGCCATTGTGTTGGATAATGTGGTGTACAGTGCCCCGAATGTGATAAACGACAATTCCATATGGCAACTCTCAAATTTCGGGTAGCTTCACCACTACAGAAGCACAGGATCTTAGCGCAGATACTTCAATCGGGAAAATTACCTGCCCCGGCAAAAATTGCCCAGGAACAGATGGTTGGACCAACGCTCGGCTAAAGAAGCCGTAAATGGTGGTGCTTTGGCGTTCGTCATTTCGTTTATTGTAATTTTTGTGCTGATGCTTGTGTACTACAATACAGCCGGCTGGGTGGCTAACATGGCATTAATTTTAAACCTCTTGTTTACCATTGGCATATTGGCTGCGCTGGGTGCAACACTAACGGCGCCTGGCATTGCGGCCCTTGGTCTTACCATTGGCATGGCGGTAGATACCAACGTAATTATTTTTGAAAGAATTAAAGAAGAACTTACAAGAGGCAAAGAGTTATCTTATTGCTGTAAACGATGGTTATAAACGTTCGTATGCACCCGTGCTTGATGCTCACGTTACCACATTTCTTATCAGCAGGCTATTCTTTTTATTTTTGGATTAGGGCCGGTGCTCGGCTTTGCTACCACGCAAATGCTGGGTATTACGTTCTCATTGTTTTGCGGTATTCTTATTTCTCGTTTGATTACAGATTTCTATACAACAAACAACGGCCATTTTCAATACTTCACCGCCTTCTCAAAAAAGGTATTTAAGCACGATTCTTACAGATTTATTGAATACAGAAAAATAGCTTACGGAATTTCAGTTGTTGTATTGTTCTTGGCATTGGTTCGTTTTTTCATGGATTTGATGAAGGTGTTGAGTTTAAAGGTGGCCGCAGTTATACCGTTCGCTTTAATCAAGCCCATACAACGACCAGGTATTGTGATGATTTGAAAGGAGTATTTGGTGAATATCCGGTTGTAAAAACAGTGGATAACGCAAACCAGTTGAACATTACCACTTCGTATAAAATACATGAGGTTGGCAACAATGTAGATTCAACTGTTGAACATACATTGTTCACCGGCTTAAAAAATAAAATTTTGTTCCACAAGGACATCTTACAGTGAGTTTAACAACAAATATAAACAAGGCTCGCAAATAGTGTTGCCTTCCATTTCAGTACGATTTAAAATCGTGGCGCAACAAAAGCCACCATCATTGCTATCATTGTTATTTGTTTGTACATTTTTATTCGCTTCCGCGATTGGCGGTATTCAGTTAGGAACCATTGTATCGTTGCTGCATGATGTGCTGGTAACATTAATTGTCTTCAGCTTCCTTAGTGGAGTGGTTCCGTTTCCGTTGGAAATTGATCAGTATTTTATTGCGGCGATTTTAACTGTAATTGGATTTTCGATGAATGATACCAGTTATTGTTTATGACCGTATTCGTGAAGACACTCGTTTGATGTGTGGCGCAACAAAAGAGCAGATCATTAACAGAGCGATTAATCAAACATTAAGCCGCACCGTTATGACATCACTTACCGGTGTTTCTTAACCATTTTGATTTTGTTTATTTTTGGTGGTGAAGTAACAAGCGGTTTTGCTTTGCCATGTTGATTGGTGTTATTACCGGTACTTATTCATCCATCTTTGTTGCAGCACCAATATTGGTTGATTTGTAAAAGACAAACCTTTAGGAGGCGCTGAGGCAAAAAAGAAAGTTTAAATTTTTTTCTATAAAAGTAAAGCAGCTTATTAAAGCTGCTTTTTTATTTTTAAATATTGATAAAGCAACGATAAACATTTTTTGCTGTTTCCTCACGGCATAATTCTTGGTTAATATTTGCGCAAAATTGAAATAGAATTTTTTGTATATACTGCGCCGTTTTACTTTGTACTTTCAGCAAAGATTTAATTAGTAAATTAATTTATGCAAACAGGAGAAGACATTAGAATATTGAATGAAAAAATTCAACAGGCATCTTTATTTATAGAAACATTACGCAACGCTTTAAGCAAAGTTATTGTTGGTCAGCACTACATGATTGACCGGCTTACTCATTGGCTTGTTAAGCAATGGTCATGTGTTGCTGGAAGGCGTGCCGGGCTTGGCAAAAACGCTTACCATTAAAATCGCTGGCGCAGGCCGTTCAGGCAAATTTCAGCCGCATACAATTTACGCCCGATTTGTTGCCTGCCGATGTTATCGGAACCATGATTTACAACCAGCAACGCAACGAATTTGTGGTACGCAAAGGTCCCATTTTTGCCAATTTTATTTTGGCTGATGAAATCAACCGTGCTCCTGCAAAAGTGCAAAGTGCTTTGCTGGAAGCGATGCAGGAAAAACAGGTAACCATTGGTGAACATACGTATTAAATTAGAAGAACCATTTTTGTTTTGGCTACGCAAAATCCATTGGAACAAGAAGGCACTTATCCGCTTGCCCGAAGCGCAGGTTGACCGGTTTATGCTGAAGGTAATTGTGGGTTATCCCGACCGTGCGCAAGAGCAACAAATCATTCGTCAGCAAGGTGCAGGGCGTAAGCTGCACCAACAGTAAATGCGGTAATTACCACTTAACAAATTATAACATGCCCGAAACCTCGTAAGGCAAGTGTATATGGATGAAAAAATTGAAAAATATATCATTGATATTGTGTTTGCAACAAGCGCTATCCCGAAGAATTTGGTTTAGCAAAATAAAGAACCTTATTGCGTACGGTGGCTTCGCCAAGAGCCAGCATTAATCTTGCACTGGCTGCCAAAGCACATGCTTTTATGCATAAACAGAGGTTTTGTAATACCTGATGATATTAAAGCCATTTGTAAAGATGTAATGCGCCACCGCATTGGGTTAACCTATGAAGCTGAAGCAGAAAATGTAAAGTCAGAAACAATTATTTCTGAAATTTTAAAACAGTTAATGTGCCATAAAAGTTGTAAGGCAGTGGTGAAAAGTGAATCTGATTTTTGATTATTGTTTATTGAATATTTAGCGAAAGCCCGCTCAACTGGTCAGCAAACCCTGAACATTGGACGAAACTCTATTAAAAACATGCGTTAAGTAGTACGACGTAACTTTGATTAATTGGAATTAATTTGCAGTTATGATAAAAGATAAAACGAAATAATGTTTCAACCTATAAGCTACTGAGACTCTGAACATTGAAACTTCATGGGGAAGGAAACGAATTATTAAAAAAAGTACGAACGCTGGAAATAAAAAGCAAGCGATTAACCAATCATTTGTTTACGGGTGAATATCATACGGCTTTTAAAGGGCAGGGGCATGGCGTTTAAAGAAGTGCGCGAATATCAACATGGTGATGATATTCGGTTTATTGACTGGAATGTTTCTGCACGCATGGGATCACACTTACAGCAAAATGTTTGAAGAAGAAAGTGAGTTAAGCGTGTATTTACTGGTTGATGTGAGTGCCAGCAGTTTGTTTGGAACTTTCAAGCAAACCAAAAAAGATCTAATAACTGAAATATGCGCTGTGCTTGCATTTTCCGCCATTAACAATAACGATAAAGCCGGCTTGATTTTCTTTAGCGATAAAGTTGAAAAATATATTCCTGCAAAAAAGGCAGAGATCATGTGTTGTATATGGTTCGTGAAATGTTACGCATCAACTCACATTCTCTGCACTACAGATATTGTAAAAGCAATTGCAGTTTGCAACAGCGTTTCAAGGCATAAAAGCATTGTTTTTATTTTAAGCGATTTTGCTGATGCCGGTTATAAAGAACTTTAAAAGTGGCTGCAAAAAAGCACGATGTTATTGGCATTCAGGTGCACGATAAAAGAGATATTGAATTACCAAAAATTGGCTTATTGCACTTGCAGGATGCTGAAACGGGTGCAACTATTTTATTAAATACAAAAGATGCTTTAACGCAGCAGGAATATACATACCAGTATAAAAAAATACAGGAAGATGCCAGGCAAAATTTTCGGCTTGCAGGTGCAGATCTTATTCAACTGGCAACCGGAGATGATTATATAAAAGCATTGCAGGAATTTTTTATGAAGCGGGCATGATGAAGAAGTCAACTGTCAACGGTCAACCGTTTACAATCGGTGCAAATCGTTTAGTTGTCTGATCATCAAATCAATTAAAGTCAGTAATCTTTTTATTTTCTACTTTTTGCTTTTTAGCTTTCATTTGCATTCATTCACAGGAAGTTTCGGCTTCTTTAGACCGGGATAAAATTTTATTAGGCGAGCAGGTTACTTTACAATTAAATTTAGGCAATGTTGGCAATGCAACTTCACTTGTTTCGGGCTGGCCGCAATTGCAGGATACTATTGCACATACAGAAGTTTTAAAACGCACATCAATAGATACCATAACGGTAAACGGCATTAACACTTATCAGCAAAATTTTACACTTACTTCATTTGATTCTGGCAGGTGGCAGCTTGGCCCTTTTTTATTTGTTATTCAAGATAAAACATCAGGCAAACAAATTCAGTTAGCAACGCAGCCAATATATTTAACTGTGTTGCCTGTTGATGTTTCTTCCATGAAGGATTATCATCCAATAAAAGATATTATTGATGTTGAAACTTCTTTTAACTGGATGCCTTACATTATTGCAACCGCACTCATCTTAATCATTATCATCATTCTCATCGTTATTAAAAAAAGAAAAAAGAAAGTTATAACAGCGCCAAAAATTATTTTAAAGGGAACGCCTTTGCAACGTGCTTTGGAAAAATTAGAGGCGCTGGAAAAACAACCGTTATCATCAAACACAGAAATAAAAAAATTTCATTCAGAAACCGATCTTATCATCAGGCAATATTTTGAAGAAATGATGTACGTACATGCATTACAGCTTACATCAACTGAAATATTTTCAAAATTAAAAACATACATGCAGCCGCAGTTGCGTTTAAAATTTCAGCAATTATTTGAACTGAATGCATCTGTAAAATTTGCCAAATACATGCCGCTGCCGCAGGAAAGTAAAAACATGTTAACCGAAATAATACAAAGTCTTCAACAGGTTGATAAATCTGTAACTGAAGCAAGAAACAATGCTAACACAATGGTATCAAAATATTGAATTTGCCTATCCATGGGTTTTAGGTGCGTTATTATTAATGCCGGTATTAATTTATGAATACATCCGGCGTAATAAAAAACAACAGGCATCAATGCTGGTTACCACAACGCATTTTGTAAAGCCGGTGGCAGGTTTCAGAACTTCATTAACGCATGCACTTTTTGTATTGCGATGCCTTGCCATTATTTGTTTGGTAATTGCTTTGGCAAGACCACGTGAAAAATTTACTGAAACGCAAAACCAGGGGCAAGGCATTGATATTATGTTGTGTTTTGATATAAGCGGCAGCATGACAGAAAAAGATTTTACACCCGACCGATTAGAAGCTTCTAAACAGGTTGCAACAGATTTTGTACGTAACAGGCCGGGCGATGAAATAGGAATTGTAATATTCAGCAATTTAAGTTTTACGCTTTGTCCGCTTACAACAGATCATAATGCAGTTTTAAACCAGATACAAAACATTCAAAGTGGTTATTTGCAGGATGAAGGCACTGCAATTGGCAGCGGGCTTGCCACCAGTGTTGACAGGCTGCGCAACAGCAAAACAAAATCGAGGATCATTATTTTACTAACAGATGGTGTAGATTTTGGCGGAACTATTCCGCCGGATATGGCTTTGCAGATGGCGAAATATTATGGCATTAAAATATATACAATTGGTGTAGGTTCAGAAAAAGAAGTGGATGAAGTAGTTGATTCGCCTTTAGGCCCTGTTGTGCAGCATAAAACCTTAGAATTTAATGAACCATTATTAAAAAAACTTGCAGAGCAAACCGGCGGCCAGTATTTTCATGCAACAGATAATACAGCGTTGCAAAAAATTTACGACAGCATTAACCAATTAGAAAAATCAAAAATTGAAGTAACCAGTTATAATCATTACACCGAAAAGTTTTTGCCGTTGGTTATTGCAGCTTTAATTTATTTATTACTGGAAATTTTATTAAGATATACTTTGTTTAAAAAGTTTCCCTAATCATTATCATGACTATATTCTATTGCCTTTGCTTCAATATATCTTTTAAAATTAAATAAATCCTGCTCAACCATTTTCTTTAATGAAGGATTTATAAAGCCTGCAACAACAGAACCAATATAACCTGCAGGCGGCCGGTAGGTTATTAAAACCGTAACTTCCGTGCCGCCGGTAGTATCGGCAAAATTTATTTTACCCGCTGTTTCAATTTTAGAGCCGGGCAAAGAGCGCCAGCTTAGTTCACGGCCATCTTCCTGGTCAATTATTTCTGCGTTCCATTCAATTGCAGGAGCACGGCCGGGTGTTTTAAAAATCCATTGAGAATGCAATTCATCAATCACCTTAATTTTTTTTATATGCTTTAAAAAACGCGGCAATCTTTCCAGATTACGCCATGAATCGTACGCTAATTTTCTTGGCGCTCTTACTATAAAACAGGTTCGGATATTTATTGCAGGAACATGCGCTTTCTCTTCTTCTTTCTGAATAAAAGCTGTAATAGGGCAATTACCGGAAATGCCTCTGTATAAAAAATAAATGCCTCCGTAACGCAACGCTTTTTTCATAAAATTTTCTTTGCCCGAAGCAGAAAAAGAATACAAAAAAGCACCCGCCGCCAAAGAAGCTATCCGGCCCGCTTTGCCAACATTAATTACATTGCTGCTTTCATACAATTTTGTAGCACGCGGCTCAAAAGCATTTCCGCTTAACTTAAATTTATGCATAACTAAATTTGTATTTTCTATCCTGCAAAGCTCATTCCACTTTAATTATGTAAACAAACACCGCAGGCAGAATGCGAAGTTTATAAACCAATGCAACGCTTAAAACTTAGTTTAAAATTTTATTAAGGTTTAAGAAAGTAAATGATGACAAGATTGTTCTCAAAATAAATTAAATTAAATAATGATTTTTTCTCCTGACTCCTATCTCTGTCTCCTAATAACTTCATTATCTATCTTCGCTAAATGCTTGCAACAATTTATAAATCAACAGGCAGTTGGTATTCAGCCAAAACTGAAAGCGGCGCGGTTTATAATGCACGCATAAAAGGCATTTTTAAAATTGATGACATTACTTCAACAAACCCGGTTGCTGTTGGTGATATGGTTGATGTGGAATTAGAAGATGAAGCAGGCAACAGCGCTATCATCAACAACATTCATCAGCGTAAAAATTATATTGCCCGCAGTTCGCCGCGGCATAAAAAGCAACATCACATTATTGCTTCAAATCTTGACCAGGCTTTATTAATGGCAACTTTAAAAGATCCAAAAACATCGCAGGGTTTTATTGACAGAGGTCTTGTTGCAGCAGAAGCTTACCACGTTCCGGCAATAATTATTTTTAATAAAACAGATATTTATGCAAAGAAGGAATGGAATGTTTTTGAAAAGTTGCAAAACATATATCGCAGCATTGGCTATGAAGTGTATAAAACAAGCATGAAAACTTTTGATGGTTTAGATGAAATAAAACAATTGCTTCAAAATAAAACAAGTTTGTTTTTTGGGCATAGCGGCACAGGAAAATCAACGCTTATAAATTATTTGCTTCCGCAGTTGGAATTGCGTACCAAAGAAGTAAGCAACTGGAGCGGAAAGGGAATGCATACCACAACTTTTGCAGAAATGTTTGATTTACCTTTTGGCGGAAAAATAATTGATACGCCGGGCATTCGTGAATTTGCAATTGATGATATGAACCGCACTGAACTATCGCATTATTTTCCTGAAATGAAAAAATTTTTGCAGCAATGCAGGTTTAATAATTGCCTGCATATTGAAGAACCTGGTTGCGCTGTAAAACAAGCTGTGGAAGAAGGAAAAATTTTTATGGAACGTTATATAAGTTATTACAACATTCTGCAAACGATTACGCAAAGCGATTATTAAATTTCACGTAAACGCACTGCAATTTTATCGGCAGTTTTTTTGTCTTTGCCATTGTATAAAAGTGTTACGCCATTATACACACTGTATTGCAGCGATAATGCATTGCCACGGTATTTATAATGCCATTCCACCGTTATTGCATCATCTTCTTTTGACAACAAATGCACATGACGTGTTTTGCTTAATACATTTGCAAGCCGGTAAAACTCCTGCAGGTTTCCGCTTTCTTTTATAACCATTTCGGTTTGGCTGGTATATTCAAAAGGCTTCATTTTGTTTAGTTACCTTATTAGCAAAATTCGTTCATAGAATACGTAATAAAACTTTAAAAGTTTTTAATTACAATAAAATAATATTAAAAACTGCTGCTAAAGTTTGATTGAAATGCTCGTTGCCGGATGTCTCATAAGCAAAGCTATAATTGCGGCCAACTTAAAGAATTTAGACAAATTGTTTTTTTATTTCGCTGCATTTATTTCAGAAAACCAACTGGCATATTTTATATAATTATGGGCAATGCGTTCAATTTCGGAGTGCAGGTTTTCTTTTGAAATATCTTTTACTTTTTTTGCGGGAACACCTGCGTAAATTGAGCCCGCTTCTACAATAGTTCCTTCCAAAACAACGGCGCCGGCGGCGATGATGGAATTGCTTTTTATTTCACATCTGTCCATAACAATCGAGCCCATTCCTATCAACACATGATTTCTTATAGTGCAGCCATGCAAAATTGCGTTGTGCCCGATAGAAACATTATTTTCTATTATAGTTGCATTTTTTTGATAAGTGCAATGTATTATAGCGCCATCCTGCACATTAACATGGTTGCCCATGCGTATATAATTTACATCACCGCGAACAACAGCATTAAACCAAATACTGCATCCATCGCCCATAATTACATCGCCAACCACCGTTGCATTGGGAGCAAAAAAACAATTTGAGCCGAACTGCGGAGTTTTATCTAAACAAGAAATTATAACAGCCATAATAATTAAGTTTGAAGTTCAGATACCGAACTTATAAATAATTTATTAAATAATGAGCGCTATTTCTAACAGGGAATTATTTTTTAAGCATGTTGCGCAAACCTCACCTGCGCCAATTGGGCTTGAAATTATAAAAGCTGAAGGAATTTATCAATACGATGCAGCCGGTAAAAAATACATTGATTTTATTTCGGGTTTTAGCGTTGCCAACATTGGCCATTCGCATCCAAAAGTTATTGAAGCAGTGCAGCAGCAAATTGCAAAATACATGCACCTGATTGTGTATGGAGAATTTATCGAATCACCTCAAACTGCTTATGCAGCAATGCTTACACAACATCTGCCGCCTGATCTTAATTCTGTATATTTTACCAACAGCGGCGCCGAAGCCACAGAAGGCGCTTTAAAGCTTGCAAAACGTGTTACCAATCGCACCAACATCATTGCGTTTAATAAAAGTTACCATGGAAGCACGCAAGGCGCATTGAGTGTTATGGGCGATGAATATTACCGCAATGCATTTCGCCCGTTGTTGCCGGGAATTTTGCATGTTGATTATAACAGCGATGAAGTTTTTGATTTGATTGATGAAAATACTGCCTGCGTTATTTTGGAAACCATTCAGGCAGAAAGCGGCATAACCGTGCCGTCAAAAAAATGGATGCAGCAATTGCGCAACACCTGCACGCAACAAGGCGTTTTATTAATTCTTGATGAAATACAGGCCGGCTTTGGAAGAACCGGAACGCTGTGGGCTTTTGAACAATTTGATATTGTTCCCAACATTTTATTGTTAGGAAAAGCGCTTGGCGGCGGAATGCCTTTGGGTGCTTTTATAGCCAATAAAAATTTAATGCAGGCCTTAAGTTTTAATCCTGTTCTTGGCCACATAACAACATTTGGCGGCCACCCGGTAAGTTGCACTGCTGGCAAAGCTGCTTTTGAAGTTTTGCTGCAAAATAATTATATCAGCCAGGTAAAAAATAAAGAAGCGTTGCTTGTTGCGCAACTGCAACATCCTTCTGTAAAAAAAATAAATCATTTTGGTTTATGGGCTTCTTTGCAATTTCATTCTGCAGCAATTGCACAAAACATTATTCATAGCTGCGTAAGCAACGGTTGCATAACAGATTGGTTTTTGTTTGCGCCGGATTGTTTGCGCATTGCACCTCCTTTAATTATACAAAATGATGAAATTATTCACGCCTGTAAAATTATTTTACAGTCTATAAAAGAAATAAGTGAAACCAATAAATAATTTATTAAGTTTACTTTTAAAAAATTTTAAAACAGAATTTTAATGCAGTAAACACGAGGCTTGTTTTATCCGTTTATATATATATACAAAATGATTGTTCATGTTTCCTTAACCGTTCCTGATAACAGGAACGGTTTTTTTATAATTATACTTTGATTTTTTTGATGCACTTTTTGATTTACGTTTGCGCCTTAATTTTTAAAAATGAGTTTAACTGTTGTTGGTTCAATGGCCTTTGATGCCATAGAAACGCCTTTTGGCAAAACGGATAAAATTGTTGGCGGATCGGCCACTTATGTTGCATATGCCGCTTCAAATTTTGTAAAGCCCGTTCAGCAAATTTCAATTGTAGGATATGATTTTCCGCAGGAAGAATTAAAAAGCCTTCAGCAAAGAGGCGTTGCAACAGATGGCGTTGTGATTGTTCCTGATAAAAAATCTTTTTTCTGGAGCGGCCGCTATCATTTGGATATGAATACACGCGACACGCTGATTACCGATTTGAATGTGCTTGCAGATTTTGACCCAAAAGTGCCTGAACATTTTCAGGATTCAGAATTTTTAATGCTTGGAAATTTAGTGCCTGCCATTCAGCAAAGTGTAATTGAACAATTTAAAAAGAGACCAAAACTTATTGTGCTCGATACCATGAATTTTTGGATTGAAACGGCCTTGGAAGATTTAAAAAAAGTTTTTACTATGGTTGATGTGCTGCTGGTAAACGACAGCGAGGCAAGGCAAATAAGCGGTGAATTTTCGCTGGTAAAAGCTGCAAAAAAAATATTAGAGATGGGCCCGAAGTTTCTAATTGTAAAAAAAGGAGAACACGGTGCTTTATTATTTCATGAAGATCATGTTTTTTTTGCGCCTGCCTTGCCATTAGAAGATGTATTTGACCCAACCGGCGCCGGTGATACTTTTGCCGGTGGATTTATTGGCCATCTTGCAAAAACACAGGACATATCTTTCGAAAACATGAAAACAGCAATTATTGTTGGTTCGGCGCTGGCAAGTTTTTGTGTTGAAAAATTTGGTACGCAACGGTTAAAAGAAATTACAAAAGATGATATTGCTGTGCGCTTGCAGCAATTTGTGCAATTAGTGAACTTTGATATTGCATTGGTTTAATAATTGTAATTATAGAACAAAGTAAATACATGAGAAAGCTTTTTTTGTTTGCCTTTATCCTGGCAATTATTGCGGGTTCCTGCAAAAACAATCCTTTTAAAAAAACTTCAAAAAAAGAAATACAGGTTGATAACAGCATCAATAAAAAAACTTCATTCAATAATTTATTTATAGATAGCAATGCAATTAACTCGTTTTTGGCAAGTCATCCTGAATACCAGAAATACAGCCAGCAGTACAGCGATTTTTATAAACTGCGCAATTACCAATGCGCCTGGTTTGACAGCAGCGGCATGATTGAACAGGCTTTTAATTTTATGAATCTTATTGGCAATGCCGTAAATGTTTATAACGACAGTTCGTTATACAACAAGCAGCTTGAAAATGAAGTGGATTCTTTTAAAACAGATACAGCAGACACGATAATAAAAACTTCACCCGATATAGTTGAAACCGAATTAAAACTTACCGGCCAGTTTTTTTTATACGCATCAAAAGTGTATAAAGGCGCCGATATAAATATCCAGGAACTTGGCTGGTTTATTCCGCGTAAAAAACTCGATCTTTCTGTTTTGCTTGATTCGCTTATTGCAAATAAATCAGACATAGAAAATTCTGCGCTGCCATTGAGTGATGCCTATAAAAAGCTGCTGAATTATTTACCTGCTTATCGCAAAATAGATCAATCCGGCAATTGGGATTCCATCGCTTATCCGCCAAAATCTTTGCATAAAGGCAACACGGCCGCCGTTATTTCAACCATAAAACAAAAACTTTTTGCTTTGGGCGATTTAACAGAAAGTGATACCACAGATGTATTTGATTCTTCACTTGTAACAGCGGTAAAAAATTTTCAAACACGAATGGGCCAAAAACCTGATGGTGTTATCGGCACAATTTTATTAAACAATTAAATGTATCGCCGTCAAAAAGAATTGAGCAAATTTTAGTAAATCTTGAACGGCTGCGCTGGATGCCGCAGATGAACGACAGCACATCAATTACCGTAAATATTCCTGAATATAAAATGTATGTGTACGATAGCGGCAAACTTCAGTTTAGTATGGATGTGGTGGTTGGTGCGGCTGCAACCGGCACAGTTATTTTTACAGGCAATTTAAAATATATTGTATTTAGCCCGTACTGGAATATTCCGGCAAGTATTGTTAAAAAAGAAATTTTGCCGGGCATAAAACGCAACAAAAATTATCTCGCAGATCATCACATGGAAGTTTACGGTTCGCTTGGAAAAGGCATTCCCGCAGTGCGCCAGCTTCCCGGGCCAGACAATGCTTTAGGCAGGGTAAAATTTTTATTTCCGAATAATTTCGATATTTATTTTCATGACACAAACAATCACGGCGCATTCAATTCAAGCAAACGTAATTTAAGTCATGGATGTATTCGCTTGAGTGATCCTAAAGAACTTGCCATGTTTTTATTGCGTGATGATACCACTAAATACAGCAGCCATAATGTAGATAGCCTGATGAATTTAAAAAAAGAAAAATGGGTTACACTTAAAAATCCGGTTCCGGTTATGATAAGTTATTACACCGCTTTTGTTGATGCCAATGGCAAGCTTAATTTTCGCAACGATATTTATAAGCATGATTCTGCAATGGCAGCAAAATTGTTTATACCAAGCAATAATTTCATAGCAAATAAATAAAAAGATTTTTTGGTAACGAGCTAATGAATGCTATTAAGCTTCGTTGCGTCGCAACACTGCAACTGCAGCAATGTTATTCATCTACGGTTTCACCTGCATAAGCGCTTACAGGTTCGCAGGTGCAAACAAGATTGCGATCTCCGTATGTATTGTTCACTCTTGCAACTGCAGGCCAAAATTTATTTAGCGTAACATAATACAAAGGAAACGCTGCTTCTTTTCTCGTGTAAGCATGATTCCATTCATCTGCACAAACAACAGCTTGTGTATGCGGCGCATTTTTTAAGGCATTATCTTTTTTATCTGCTTTGCCTTCTTCAATACTTTTTATTTCTTCACGAATTGTAAGCATTGCATCGCAAAAACGGTCAAGCTCGGCTTTATCTTCACTTTCTGTTGGCTCAATCATAATTGTACCAGGAACAGGAAAGCTCATCGTTGGTGCATGAAAACCATAATCAATTAATCGCTTGGCAATATCCTCCGCTTCAATTTCAGCAGATTTTTTAAATGGCCGCAAATCAACAATAAATTCATGCGCACAAGTTCCATGCGTGCCTAAGTATAAAATATCATAATCATTTTCCAATCTTGCCCGCATATAATTTGCATTTAAAATGGCATATTCGCTTGCCTTTTTCACACCATCTCTACCTAACATTCTTATATATGCATAACTGATAAGTAAGATAGATGCAGAACCATAAGGAGCAGCAGAAACGGCTGTTAACCGTTGACTGTTGACTGTTGACTGTTGACCGAAATGCCTCGGTAAAAATTCCGCCAAATGTTTCTTTACACAAATCGGTCCCATGCCCGGGCCGCCGCCGCCATGCGGAATGGCAAATGTTTTATGCAAATTCAAATGACAAACATCGGCACCAATTAAACCTGGTGCAGTTAAACCAACCTGCGCATTCATATTCGCGCCATCCATATAAACCTGTCCGCCATGTTGATGAACAATCTCCGTAATTTCTTTTACCGTTTCTTCATACACGCCATACGTGACTTGGATACGTAATCATAATGCCCGCAAGATTTGTCCGCATGTTGTTCCGCTTTTGCTTTCAAATCATTTACATCAATATAACCATTCTCCAAAGCTTTTACCACCACCACTTTCATTCCCGCCATTACTGCCGATGCAGGATTGGTGCCATGCGCAGAAATGGGAATCAGCATTACATTACGATGCGCTTCATTATTATTTTCATGATAAGCTCTGATAGTTAACAAACCTGCATATTCACCTTGTGCGCCGCTGTTCGGCTGCAGGCTGCATGCATCAAAAGCTGTTATCTCACATAAATAATTTTCAAGTTCTTTTATAATATACTGATAACCGCCTGCCTGTTCTGTTCGGTGCAAACGGATGAATTTTACTGCACTGATTCCAGCTTAAAGGCATCATTTCTGTTGCAGCATTTAATTTCATCGTGCAACTGCCAAGCGAAATCATGGAAGTGTTTAATGAAAGATCTTTATTTTCCAAAGATTTTATATAACGCATCATCTGTTTCGCTGTGATGAATATTGAAAACAGGATGCGTTAAAAATTGAAGTCCGTTTTGCAAACAGATGGAATGTGTTCGAAACGTGCATCTTCTTCAATTGAAAAACTTAACTGCATCAATATCGTTTTCAAAACAATTAATGACATCATATAAATCATCATATCATTGTTGTTTCATCAAAGAAATTCCAATAAGATTATCATTAATATAACGAAGATTAATTTGCTGCCTTTCTGCTTTTTCACGAATGTTTTTACATCATCAACCTTCACCACAATCGTATCAAAATAATTTTGCGATACAAGCTTCATAACCCCGTGCAGCAATGCTTCCAGCAACAGTTTGCGTTAACACAGCCACACGTTCTGCAATTTTTTTCAAACCATCTGCGACCATGAAATACCGCATACATTGCCGCCATATTTGCCAGCAACGCCTGCGCCGTACAAATGTTTGACGTTGCTTTTTCACGCTTAATGTGCTGCTCTCTTGTTTGCAAAGCCATGCGCAATGCACGGTTATTTTGCGCATCAACGCTAACGCCAATTATGCGTCCGGGAATGTTTCTTTTGAACTCATCTTTTGCTGCAAAAAAAGCTGCATGCGGACCGCCGTAACCCAACGGCACACCAAAACGTTGTGCAGAACCAACAGCACAATCAGCATCTAATTCGCCGGGAGGAGTTAATAAGGTTAACGCAAGCAAATCGGTTGCCATTGCAACAAAAGCATTGTTTTTATGCACTTCGTGAATAAATTCGCGGTAATCTTCAATTGAACCTTTATCATTTGGATATTGAACGATCGCGCCAAAAAAAGTTTCATCTATTTAAGCAGTTTTATAATCACCAAAAATCAATTCAATTCCGATTGGTTTTGCCCTGGTAATTAATACATCTTTTGTTTGCGGAAAAATTTCATTGTCAACAAAAAACTTTGGCATGTGCAATGTGATCATGATCGCGATTCAATAAATTAAAAAACATCGTCATTGCTTCTGCTGCTGCTGTTGCTTCATCCAACAACGAAGCATTGGCAATCGGCAATCCTGTTAAATCACTCACCATTGTTTGAAAGTTCAACAAACTTTCTAATCGGCCTTGCGAAATCTCAGCCTGGTAAGGTGTGTATTGCGTGTACCAACCCGGATTTTCAAACACATTGCGCAGAATAACAGAAGGCGTTATGGTATCATAATAACCCTGGCCGATATAATTTTTAAACAGCTTATTTTTTAAAGAAATTTTTTTTATGTGTTGAAGATATTCGTGTTCGCTCATTGCATCCGGCAAATTCAATTCATGCCTCATGCGGATGGATGAAGGCACAGTTTTATCAATCAGTTCATCAACACTGTTTACGCCAATAACTTTCAGCATTTCGTTTGTTTCATCAGCGTCTGGACCAATATGTCTTTGTGCAAACTCGTTTGATTGTAATTCAAATAAATTCATATTTATTTATAGTAAATTATGCGTTGAAAATTAAAAAAGAAGCGCAAAGTTAGCACTAAGAATTGTTATTTAAAGAGAAAGTAAAAACATATGAGAAGCAAAATTGCAGTGTTTTAAGTAGATTAAAAATCCGGGGTTAGTGGGTCGAAATTGCAAATGACAACCAATATAAATTAAGATATATTAGCCTTGTGAAAGTAAAAGAGATAATTCGCCTTATTGAAAAAGATGGCTGGTATTTATGCAGGCAAAAAGGAAGTCATCGTCAATATAAGCACCCGGTAAAAAGCGGACTGGTTACCGTGCCTGGAAAGGAAAGTGATGATTTAAAAAAAGGAACCGAAAACAGTATTCTAAAACAAGCTCAATTAAAATAATTAATTTTAAAGTATGAAAAGTTTTGTTGTTGTAATAGAAAAGGCAGAGCATAATTATTCAGCATATTTACCGGATGTACCAGGGTGTGTTAGCACAGGAGATTCTATTGAAGAAACATTGCAAAATATAAAAGATGCTTTAGAATTTCATTTAGAAAGCATGATAGAAGAAAAATTACCCATGCCACAGTTGCAACCGCTGGAAAAACATTTAAAAGACGGAAATATTTTTTTTGATGATGACATTATTATAGCAAACATTCATGCCGAAATTTCTAAAGAGTTCGCCTGATGCTGCAAATCGCAGTTAGAGTTTATTTTAGTAATGGAATTATCTTCATCTGCACGCATTTCCTCGCTTGTTTTTCTGCTTCCATCGTGGCTCCAGCCCGGCGGCCCAAATAAATAACCAATACGTTCTTTAAACGAAATATTTCTTTGAAAAACATCTTTCCACATTTGCTTCCATTCATGAAAAACAATGGTTACCGCATTTGGCTTTTCAATGTTTTTTGTTAACCCATATTTTATTGGCTGATATTTTTCTGCTGCTAACTCAGCCTGAAATGTTCCAAACAATTTATCCCAAACCACTAAAAACATTCCCATGTTTTTATCAAGATATTTTGCATTGGATGCATGATGCACACGATGGTGCGAAGGCGTTATTAAAATATATTCAAGCCAACCTAATTTGTTTATCATTTCTGTGTGCACAAAAATGCCCCATATTTGTGTGGCTGAATACATGAACACAATATCAAGCGGTTTAAAACCAAACCATGCAAGCGGAATAAAATATATAAAACGATACAAAGGCTGAAATACGGATGAGCGAAATCCAACAGAAAAATTTAATTGTTCAGAACTATGGTGCGTAACATGCGTTGCCCAAAAAAAACGTATTTCATGATCGAAGCGGTGCAGCCAGTAATATAAAAAATCTTCTGCCAATAATAATATCAGCCAATATAAAAATGCATTATGCCAGTGCATTTGCGCATGTAAAAAAAAGTATTGCAAAATGGCAAGATATACCAACCGAAAAGCAAGATCAATACCTGAATTCAACAACATTAAATACAGGTTTGTTATGCTATCTTTTAAAGTGTATGCTTTGCGATGGCCTATATGCGAAAGCACTAATTCCAACCCAATAATTATAAAATAAATTGGCGTTGAAATTAAAATAAGCCATTGTTCTCTTATTGAATCCATTGTAAATGAAAGCGCAAAAATAAATTAAGGAATGTGAATGATGTGTGAGAAATTATAGAAATACTTTTGTTGCGATGCAACAGCAAAGCGATAAACATCAGCAAAAAAAATATAAACAGTTTTTAGAAAAAGCTGATAAAAATAAAGTGCTGAAAGCCTTACCGGCTTTGCATGAAGAAGCTTTTAATAAAATAAATTGTTTGAATTGTGCCATGTGCTGCAAAAATTATTCGCCGCGTTTTAAAACACCTGATATAAAACGCATCAGTAAACATTTGCATTTAAAAGAAAGCGATTTTATAGAAAAATATTTGCGTATTGATGAAGACGGAGATTATGTTGTGCAATCAACACCGTGCCCATTTTTAAACGATGATAATTATTGCAGCATTTATGAAGTGCGCCCTTCAGATTGCCACCGATTTCCGTACACCGATGAAGATGTGTTTGTAAAACGGCAAAATATCACTTTAAAAAATGCAGAATTTTGCCCTATCGTAATTCACGTGCTTGATCGCCTGATCGAAAAATTTTAAAACGCATACGTTATAGATGCTTCTGTAAAATGAGAGCTTGTAAAGGCATTAAAATAATATATATCAAAAGTAAAATTGTGCAGTGCATACTCTGCATATACACCACGCTGAACATCGAATTTTGTTTTAAACCAACGAAGACTTTGCGCCAAAACGCCCGACTGAAAATTTTTAAAAATGGTTGTGCTAAGCTGAGTCCACGAATAAAAAAAATAATCTGTTTTTCCTTTAAAAGAAAGCATGTATTCATTCTCTGAATAAAAATTTATTTTAGAAAAAGAAACGCTGCATTCAAGCCCCGGCAAAATGCCATTTGATTTTCCAACAGCCATGCCAATCATTGGCGTTGCACTTAACGACAGTTTTCCATCTTTCTTCCACATCCATCCCGCAAATGCAGAAACCGTATTAATGTCTTCATAATTAAATCTTGATTCAAGATGCAATGATTTAAAATCGGCGCAGCCAATAATGGTTGGATGTATTGCTTCTTGCTGAATAAGATATTCATAAGCAGCTACTGTGCCCGTCCAGTTTTTTGCAGTACTGTCGGTTTGCTGCGCATGCAAAACCGCAGGCCAAACAAGCATTGCAATCGTAAAAATTTTCAGGTTCATAGATGCACGAAAACATGCAGGTGATATTAGATTTTAAAACGGGAAGCAAAACGAGGTTCTTCACTGCAAATAAAAATTCATTTTGTTAACGTTTGCGCATAAATGTTCAATAAGGATATTGTAATGACTTTTAATTGCAGAATCAGCTTAAAAAATTCATTTGTTATTAAATGGAAATTCTTTTTTATAAAAAGATTTGATGAGATAAGCAATGCAACCTGCTAAAATAATTGTGCCGGCAATCAGCATCATTTTTATTTCGGTTGAATAAAAAATAAATAACCATATAGCAATGGCAAGAATTACAGGCAGCGGATACAATGGCATTTTCCATTTAAAAAAATTATTGCCTTTGCGTTTATGCAATAACAATAAACCTATTGCCTGGCCAACAAACTGCACTAAAATACGCATGGCAAGAATGGCCGTAATAACCTCGCTTAACCTGAACAATAAACTAAACACAAACGCCACTGCGCCTAACACCAGTAAAGAAACATAAGGAAATTTTTTTGTTGGATGAAGTTTTGCAAATGCTGAAAAAAAAGCGCCGTCTTTTGCAGCAGCATACGGTATGCGGCTATAACCAAGCGTTGCCGAAAACACTGATGCAAATGCAACCCATAAAATAATTGCCGTGGCAATTATGGCGGCTGTTGGCCCGGATATAGCACTTATATATTCGCTTACAACAAAATTACTTTTAGCCATATCGTGCAGCGAAAGCACAGAGGCAACGCTAATGTTCATCATCAAATACAAAAAACAAATAACCGCAATTGAAATAAACATGCTTCGCGGAATGTTTTTTTCAGGATTAATTATTTCACCACCCAAATGGCAAACATTATAGTAACCCAAATAACTGTACACTGTTTTAACGCTGGCAAAACCAAGTGCTGCGGCAAATGCGCTGTTTAACTGCAGGCCATCATTTATATGCATAACAGGTTTAATAAAATTTCCATGCATAAAAGCACCAATAATTATCCAGCCCATAATTATAAATACACCCGTCCAAAGCAGTATGCTTATTTTACCAATGCTTTCAATTTTTCTGTACAATAAAAAAATAATCAGCAGTATAACTGTGCCGCTCACTATTTTATTTTCAATTGTTGTTAACGGAATAATGTAATTGAAATACTGTGCAAAACCAATGGCGGCAGAAGCAATAACCAGCGGCGCCTGAATCATGGTTTGCCACACAAAAAGAAAGCTCATGGGCTTGCCCCATTTATTTCCGAAACCTTCTTTTAAAAAATTATAACTGCCGCCTGCAAGCGGAAATGTTGCGCCAAGCTGGCTCCAAACCATGCCATCAATAAAAGATAAAAAGGCGCCGGCAATCCATGCATATAAAAAAAATCCGCCATTTAATTTTTGCACAACAAAACTCATTACCACAAACGGCCCAATGCCAACCATATCAATCATATTAATGGCGCTGGCTTGTAACAAACTTATTTTTCGTGAAAGATTTGCTTCGCTCATCAGCAACAAATTAATGCTATTTATGTAAATGAATATTATTTAAAACTCTTGCCTTATTTTGCTTCGCAATAATTATTATGAGCGAGAATATTTATACCGATGAATGGAAAAACAGTGCAAATATTTATGAAGTAAATGTTCGCCAATATACTGATGAAGGCACTTTTAATGCTTTTGCAAAACATCTTCCGCGCCTTAAAAAAATGGGCGTAAAAATGTTATGGTTAATGCCCATTACTCCAATCAGCAAAGAAAAAAGGCAGGGCAGTTTGGGCAGTTATTATGCCTGCAGCGATTATGTTTCTATCAATCCTGAATTTGGTGATCTTGATGATTTTAAAAATCTTGTTAAGCAGGCGCATGATTTGGATATGAAATTAATTATTGATTGGGTGGCCAATCATACAGGATATGATCATCACTGGACAAAAGAACATCCTGATTGGTATGAACATGATGCATCAGGAAACTTTGTTGAGCGCCACGGATGGGTTGATGTTATTGATTTGAATTATCAGAATAAAGATATGCGTGCCGCGATGATTGAATGCATGAAATACTGGATTAGCGAATGTGACATTGATGGTTTCAGGTGCGATATGGCGCATTTGGTTCCGCTTGATTTTTGGGTTGATGCAAAACAGCAATGCGAAACCATTAAACCTTTATTTTGGCTGGCTGAATGTGAAGTGCCCGAATACCATAAAGTGTTTGATGTTACCTATGCATGGAAGTGGATGCATGCAACAGAAAATCTTGTAAAAAATTATGCATCGCTGCAAAATGTAAAAGAGGTTTTAAAAGAATATCAAAACTATCCTGAAAATGCATTAAAGCTTTTTTTTACTTCAAATCACGATGAAAATACATGGAACGGAACAGAGTATGAAAAATACAATGGCGCAGCAAAAGCGCTTGCTGTATTTACGTTTACATGGACGGGTTTGCCGTTAATTTACAGCGGCCAGGAATTACCAAATTTAAAACGTCTTAAATTTTTTGATAAAGATGCCATTGAGTGGGATAATAAACCGCTTGCTCTTGAAAATTTTTACAGCAAATTGCTATCATTAAAATCATCTAATGCGGCTTTGTTAATAACAGAAAATATTAATGTGCTGCCAACAGAACTTAATGAAAACATTTTTGCCTTTCTGCGGTTTACATTAAACAGTAAAGTATTAACCATAATAAATTTCAGCAATAAAGACAAGCTTCAATTTAAGCTAACGCATCCTTTACTGCAAGGAAATTTTAAACATTTATTTTCAGGCATAACATACACATTAAACGCAGTGCAAAGTTTTGAGTTGCAGGCCTGGGAATATCTTGTTTTATATTGCTGATATAATTTTCTGCATAAAAAAACCGGGCATAAATGCACCGGTTCTTTGTTTTATTTTTTGCGGTTATGATGGCGTTACTTCACCTTCAATGGTAAGTATAACCGGCTTTGCAATATTTGCAAATTTTACCGTAACCCGTTTAGAAAATTTGCCTGCACTTTCAGCATTATACGTAACTTTTATAACGCCGGCTTTACCTTTTTGAACAGGTGTTTTTGGATAATCAGGCGTAGTGCAGCCACATTCAGCCACTGCAGTTTCGATTATAAGATTTTTATCGCTTTTGTTTACAAAAGAAAATTCTGTTGAAGCAGGAACGCCTTGTTTTATCTTACCAAAAGAATGTGTGGTTGCTTTAAACGCAACAGCGCTGCTATCGGTTTGTGCATTTGCCGTAAAAAAAAGCAGGGCAGTTATACAACTTAAAAATATACGCATTATTTACCTCTCGATTTTAAATCTTGAACTGCGCCATTAGCCGGGGCAGCATTATCTGGCGTTTTATAGGTTTCGCCATGAAATTTTATAAGCTGGCTTAACCCATCTTTAAAATAAATAGTGACCACTTTATTAAACTGGCCTTCCGTATAACCGTTAAAACCAATAACGATGTTAAAGTTCTGGCCTGGTGCGTACGGGCCGGGTTGCCATTTAGGCGTAGTGCAACCGCAACCAACTTTTACATCCTGAATTGTTACTGAATCTTTAGAAATATTTTTCATGTCAAGCGTAAACTCAGCCGGCTTGCCGTAAGGTATTTTTCCAAAGTCGTGATCAAGTTCTTTAAACTGGATAACTTTAGAAATATCGCTATCGTTAACCTGCGGAGCCTGCGCATGAAGTGTAACCGCAGCAACTACACTTATCATGAATAGAACAATTTTTTTCATTTTATTTTTTTTATTATCGGTTGTAAAATTAAAATTTATTTGCAAAGTGATGAATACAAAATTTTAAGACTTTCTTAATTCGCTTGATTAGTCTGTTTTTCAGCCCAAAGGTTTAAAATAATTTAATCGTTTTCAAAAAAAACTAACGATAGTAAGTATTTGTGTAATAATTTTGTCGTTTCTATAAGCATAATAAATATTTATGTCAGCATTTACCATGTTTATTCCAACACACCAATTAGAAAAATCAGGATTTAGAAAAGCAAATATCAATTACCAGCTTACTGCTGATGAATTAACAGAACAAACCCTGCAGCGCAACGAAGGCAGGTTAAATAATACAGGCGCTTTATGCATTGAAACAGGTGAATTTACTGGCCGCAGCCCAAAAGATAAATTTTTTGTTAAGGATAATGAAACAAAAAATTCTATTAACTGGAACGGGTTTAACCAGCCCATTGATGAAAAATATTTTTTTCTGCTGAAAGATAAACTCACACAGTTTTTAGATAAACAAAAAGAAATTTGGGTTCGTGATTGTTATGCCTGTGCCGATAAAAATTACAGAATAAATATTCGTGTTATTAATGAAAACCCCTGGAGCAATCTTTTTGCGCTCAACATGTTCATTAAACCAAATGAGGAAGAACTTGAATTGTTTGAACCAGACTGGACGATTATTCATGCGCCATCATTTAAAGCAAACCCTGAAACTGATGGAACAAGACAGAGCAATTTTGCAGTTATATCTTTTACGCATAAAACGGTTTTAATTGGCGGCACCGCTTATACAGGCGAAATAAAAAAAGGCGCTTTCACCATTTTAAATTACATCTTACCAAATAAAAATGTACTGAGCATGCATTGCAGTGCAAATATTGGTAAAGATGATGATGTGGCTGTTTTTTTTGGTTTAAGCGGAACCGGTAAAACTACGCTGAGTGCAGACCCTGAAAGAAAATTAATTGGTGATGATGAACATGGCTGGACGAATAAAGGTGTATTTAACTTTGAAGGCGGCTGTTATGCAAAATGTATTGATTTGAATGAAGAAAAAGAGCCTGAAATTTTTCATGCCATACGCCCCGGAGCATTGGTTGAAAATATCACTTTTATAAAAGGCACAAACAAAATTGATTTTGCCAGTAAAAAAATTACAGAAAACACAAGAGTAAGTTATCCGCTTGAATTTATTTCAAATGCTATCCATCCAAGCATTGGCAATCATCCAAAAAATATTTTCTTTTTAACCTGCGATGCTTACGGTGTTTTGCCGCCAATAAGTTTGCTTACGCCGGGCCAGGCAATGTACCAGTTTTTAAGCGGCTATACTGCTAAGGTTGCGGGAACAGAAACCGGTATCACTGAGCCAAAAGTTACGTTCAGCACTTGTTTTGGTGCGCCATTTTTACCGCTGCACCCTGTTGTGTATGCAGAAATGCTTGGCAAAAAAATGAAAGAACATAATGTAAACATCTGGATGGTAAATACCGGCTGGACTGGCGGCGCTTACGGCAAGGGCAGCCGCATTAAATTAGATTACACGCGTGCAATGATTCAGGCAGCGTTGAACGGCGAACTTAAAAAAGTGCAGTTTCAAAAACATCCTGTATTTGGAATGATAATGCCGCTTACCTGCCCGAACGTTCCCGAAGAATTTTTAAATCCGCGTAACACCTGGCCAAATAAAAATGAATATGATGCACAGGCAAAAATGCTTGCCGGTTTGTTTGTTGAAAATTTTAAAATATACCAATCAAAAGTTTCGAAAGAAATTTTAGAAGCAGAACCCGTAGTTTGTTAATTCCTGAGCTTTTTAAAACAACAAACTCCACTTTTTAGTGGAGTTTTATTTTGTGGTAACTTTAATTTGAAAAGTTATATGATTAAAGATTTACCTCATTATCATACTTCCAAAATAATATTGCTCTTTGTTTTGCCTTCCATTAATTCAACACTTCGGTTAATGAAATTAGTAAGCTCTTCGCCTTTTAATAAACCTTGTGAAAGCAAAGCAAGGTCTGCCAAATTGCGAACTTCTTTATCACGTTTATCTTTGTTTTCTTCTTTTAAAACCTGTTGAAAAATGGATGATTACCATTTACCGTTAGTGTTACTTCATCTGGCATTTGACCATAAAAAGATGCCATGCCGCCGCCAACACTTGCCATGTCTTTCATACGGCGCATAAATTCAGGACGTGTTGCAACAACAGGCGCCGCATCAGCACTTAAACCTTTTACATCAACCGTAATATGCGTTTCACCAATTTGCAAACCAAACCATTCTTTCAGTTTTGCTTCTTCATCTTTACTTAAAATGCTTTCATTTTTTTCCTGTGCATCAATTAAATTATCTGCAATATCTGCATCCACTCTTTTAAAAGTTGTATTCTCCCATTTCATTTCCATTGTATTAATGAAAGCCGCATCAACCAGCGTTTCCATCTTCACTACAATATAACCTTTGCTTGTTGCAGCTTTTATATAACTATCCTGCTGAACAGGATTTGTTGTATATAAAATTACAAGCTTGCCATCTTTATTTTTTTGCAAATTTTCTGTTGCCATTTCGGTATTCATCTAAAGTAAAGAATTTATTAGGTGCAGTAGCTTCTTGTCTCCTTTGGAAGGGGTTGGGGTGAGGTCGCCTCCATCACAAAAAACTTATTTGCTTTTTCTAAAAACTTATCATCAGTCATCATTCCATACTTCACAAACAAACCAAGGCTTTCCCATTTTTCTTCAAACTCGTTGCGTTCTTTATTAAAAATTTCTTCCAGTTTATCCGCAACTTTTTTTGTGATGTATCCATTAATCTTCTTCACATTCGGATCGCCTTGTAAATAACTTCTGCTTACATTTAAAGGAATATCCGGGCTATCAATAACGCCATGCAACAACATTAAAAATTCAGGAACAATATCCTTTACTTCATCGGTTACAAAAACCTGGTTGCTGTATAATTGAATTTTATCTTTCTGAATTTCGTAGCTCTGTTTAATTTTTGGAAAATATAAAACGCCCGTTAAATGAAATGGATAATCAACATTTAAATGAATCCAAAACAAAGGCAGTTCACCAAACGGATACAATTCTTTATAAAAATTCTGATAATCCTGCGTTGTAAGTTCAGAAGGTTTCTTCGTCCAGATTGGATTGGTGTTATTTATTTGTTTGTCTTCAAAATAAATTGGCACAGGCAAAAAGCGACAGAACTTTTCAAGAATACCTTTAATGCGATCGTCTTCTAAAAACTCTTTGCTTTCTTCATTAATATGCAAAACAATGCGGGTGCCTCTCTCCTCTTTTTCAATTTGATACAATTCAAATTCGGGGCTTCCATCACAACTCCAGTAAACAGCCGGCGCATCTTTATAACTCTTAGTAAAAATCTCCACTTTATCACTCACCATAAATGCGCTGTAAAAACCCAAACCAAAATGCCCGATGATATTGGCATCTTTATATTTCTGCAAAAAATCTTCAGCGCTGCTAAACGCAACCTGGTTAATATATTTATCAACTTCTTCTTCCGTCATTCCAATGCCGCGATCAATAATGCTTAATGTTTTTTCATTTTTATCAAGCACAATATCAATGCGCAAATCGCCCAATTCACCTTTCGCTTCACCAATAGAGGAAAGTGTTTTCATTTTTTGCGAAGCATCAACAGCATTGCTAATTAATTCACGTAAAAAAATATCGTGATCGCTGTATAAAAACTTTTTAATTATTGGAAAAATGTTTTCGGTATGAACCCTTATTTGTCCTTTTTGCATATAAATTTTTTTATGTTACCAACTGCGGAATGCTATTGAACACGGTTGTGTCACTCCCTTGTACAACATAGCAATGCGCAGCTTTGGGTTTTAATTTTCAGCCTTCAATCAAAGAAAATACCAAACCTTATAAAATGACAGGTTGACAAATATTTTTATAACACTCATCATAAAATAAAAGGCGGCTTTTATGCCACCTTTATAAACCTGTTTTTATTTATGCTGCTGATTAAAAGTTCTTCATAAAATAATCGCTTACTATATTTTGCTTACAACTTAAAAGTATTATCAGCCGGTGTAGCATCCATAAAAATGCCGCCATCAACTTTTACTGAAACAGGCGCATCTTTATCATCAACCGTAACAGTAATTTCTTTTTGATTTTCTTTCCATACAGCAGGCGTAAAATGCTGTGTTTTTTGTTTGCCATCTTTTGATGTTAAAATTGCATCAAACGGAATGGCAAAGCCGCCAACGTTTTCAATGGTTATACTTGTTTGATTATTTTTTGATTGAGCCTTCGCAACCTTTAAATCAATATAATTATTAGTGAAAAACCAATTATTCCAAAACCAGTTTAAATTTTGTTTTGCACCTGTGCTAATCGAATAAAAATAATCCCATGGAACAGGGTGTTTGCCATGCCAGTTATCCATGTAATGATGCAACGCCGTTTTAAACAAATCATCACCTAATAAATCTTTTAAAGCGAGATAAGATAAAGATGCTTTGCCATAAGAATTATTTCCATAACCGGCGCCGCTTACCTGCGTTGACATGGTGATGATGGGCTGATCTTCTTCGCCTGAAGGATCGTTAATATACCTTCTTATGCGAAACATTTTATACACCGAATCTGCGGTGGCTTTGCCAACTTCATCAATACCAATTAAATATTCCCATGTTGTTGCCCAGCCTTCATCCATATATGCATAACGCGTTTCATTAATGCCCATATAAAAAGGAAAATAAGTATGTGCTATTTCATGATCCTGCACCAGTTGTGCAAACGCTAAATTGTCTTCACGTGAATCATTTACCATCATCGGGTATTCCATATCAGCAAAGCCCTGAAAAGCAGTCATTTTTACAAAAGGATAAGCAACGCCCGGCCATTGCGTTGAAAAAAACTTCAGTGCATGTTGACCCCATGCAACTGCATGATGAAAATCTTCGGCATCATTATTAAATGCAGCCTGCATGCTTGAACGGCGATTATTTTTTTCATCTACCACAACACTTGCAGCATCCCACACATAATGATTGCTTACAGCAAAACATACATCGGTAATATTATCTGCTTTAAATTTCCAGGTGTTCCAATCGTTTTGCTGCGTAATTTTTTGTTGCTGCACTTCATCAAGTGTTGCAATATGCATTACACTATCTGAAGTATACGATGCTTTCAAACGCTGCGCTGCTGCGGGTTGCAGCACTTCATCAGGATTTAAAAAATCACCCGTTGCCCATACAATAAAATTTTTTGGTGCTTTTATGCTTAGTGTGTAATCATTAAAATCATTATAAAATTCCTGGCGATCTGTATGCGGAATCATATCCCAACCATTGTAATCATCAAACACCGAAACACGCGGATAAGAATAAGCACAATAAAATGTTGCGGAATCTATCTGGCCTTCTCTGCCGCTTTGTTTTGATAAAGGATAATCCCATTCAATTTCAAGCGTTGCTTTTGAATGTGGCATCATTGCAGATTTCAATCTCACTGCATTTACAGTGCTCCATTCTTCACTGTTTATATCGTATGCAACGCCATCAATTTTAAAAGATGAAATATGCAAACCTGAATCAAGAAAATCTTTACTGTAAAAACCTGAACGTGGTGCCTGTGGTTTATGAATATTATTTACGAAACGAATGGCTATTATTTTTAAAGTATCAGGACTGTTGTTTGAATACACAATTTTTTCTGTTCCTGAAATTGATTTTGTATCGGGATGAACAGTTTCTTCGATATTATACATGCCTGAATTTTGCCAGTAATTGGGGCCGGGTGCGCCGTTTAATGAACGCGTTCCTTTTTCATAAGCATTTTTAATATTTCGCGGCATATATAAATCCTGCGCAACAGCAAAGCTTTGAATAAACACAAAAGCAATAATTAAAAAAATAAGTTGTTTCATCTGCAATCAATTAAATTAAAAAAATCAAAAGTAAAAAAGTAGCGGCATGTTTTTTTAGTAAATCTTTAAACAACTCAATTTAAATATAAGTTGATTGTATGAAAACATCTATATTTAAAAACTCATTCTAACGATAAATTTATTTTATGCCTGCTAAAAAAATATGGTTGCCATTTACCATTATTATTTGTATTGCCATTATTGGTTTTGCATGGAAAGCTCCGTCTATAAAAACAAATATTACGTTTCGTGATTTAAATAAAAATGGAAAGTTAGATGTATATGAAGATCCGAAGCAACCCATTGAAGCAAGAATAAACGACCTGCTGAAACAAATGACGCTTGAAGAAAAAGCAGGCATGATGTTTATAAACGGCGCAAGAGTTAATGATGATGGAAGCATTGAAGATAAACCCGGCACAGGCATGTTTGCTTTTGCGCCGAATGCAAAAAAATTAGTTGATGAAAAAAAGATGAATCATTTTAACCTGTGGGCAATTCCATCGGTTGATGCGCTGGCAAAATGGTACAACGCCATGCAGCATTATGCCGAAGATTCAACACGTCTCGGCATTCCTATCACCATTGCTTCAGACCCAAGAAATCATTTTACCAATAATGTTTTTGCCATGAGCGCAGCCACATTTTCTCAATGGTGCGAACCGCTTGGCTTTGCTGCAATTGGTGATGAAAATCTTACAAAACAATTTGCGGATGATGCCCGCCAGGAATATATAGCCGTTGGCATAAGAGAAGCGTTGCATCCGCAGGCAGATCTTGCTACAGAACCACGCTGGCCGCGTATTGCAGGAACATTTGGCGAAGATGCACATCTTGCCGCAAAGATGACGAAAGCTTATATTCTCGGTTTTCAGGGCGAGAAATTGGGGCCGGCAAGTGTAGCCACCGTAACCAAACATTTTCCCGGCGGCGGCCCGCAGTTTGAAGGGCTCGATCCGCATTTTCCTTTTCAGAAAGGGCAGGTTTATCCGGGTAATAATTTCGCTTATCATCTAATTCCTTTTGAAGCCGCATTTGCCGCACACACCGCAGCCATCATGCCTTATTATGGTGTGCCGATGGATTCAATGCATGAGCATGTTGGCTTTTCTTATAACAAAGGAATTATTACAGGCTTGCTTCGAAATAAATTTCATTATGATGGTGTTGTTTGTACAGATTGGGGTTTGATAACAGATACACATTTGGCAAATGTTGTTTGGCCGGCACGTGCATGGGGTGTTGAAAATTTAAGCGAAGAAGAAAGAGTAAAAAAAATTATTGATGCAGGTGTTGATGAGTTTGGCGGTGAAAATGTTCCTGAAATGGTGGTGAAGTTGGTGAAGGATGGAAAGATCAGCGAAGCAAGAATTGATTCTTCAGTAAGAAGATTATTGCGCCAAAAATTTGAACTCGGTTTATTCGACAATCCGTTTATAGACGAAGCCAAGGCAAGCAAAATTGTAGGCAATGCCGATTTTGTGAAAGCCGCGGAAGCATCTCAAAGAAGAGCAATTACCTTATTAAAAAATGATAATAAAACATTGCCTTTAAAGCAGGGAACACTAAAAATTTATGTAAAAAATATCGACCCAAAAATTGCTGGCCAATATGGAACGATAGTAGATAAACCGGAAGATGCAAACATTGCCATCATTCGCTTAAACACGCCATGGTATCCGGTTGAATCAAATATACCAATGGCAAAAATGTTTCATCATGGCGATCTTGATTTTAAAGGCACACAAAAAGATAGTATTCTTCAACTTTTAAATGCAGTTCCAACTATTGTTGATATTTATTTAGATCGTGCTGCGGTAATTCCTGATATCAGCGCAAAAGCAAAAGGATTGCTCGCAGATTTTGGTGCAAGTGATGCTGCTGTACTTGATGTGATTTTTGGTAAATACAAACCCGGCGGCCATTTGCCAATAGAATTGCCTTCATCAATGGAAGCAGTACGCAATCAAAAAGAAGATGTGCCGTACGATTCTAAAGATCCGCTATATAAGTTTGGGTACGGGTTAAGTTATTAATATCAACTCATCATTAAAAAAAATCATCCGCAATTAATTTATGCGGATGATTTCAAAAACAAGAAATTAACTGCTTAAGCGTTTATACTTCCTTCAATTGAATCATCAAATGTTTTACCTGTTGCCGCACCAATAATTGTTTTAATTAAAGCAACAGCCTGCCCATGTTTTGTATCCCAATAATAACCGCCATCGGGTGTTACTTTTATAACAGTTATTCTTGGATCATCTTTGCCTTCTGTAAACCATGCTTTCATAATACCATCCCACAACTCATCAATTTTATTTTTATCTTTTGATATTTCTGCACGGCCATTAATGCTTAAAAAATCAGCATGTGCCGATCCCTGCAATAACAATTGCACCGATGCGCCTCTGTTTATTTCGCTGTTTTTATTGCTGTCATCTGCGCTTAAAAACCAAAAATTACCTTCATCATCAACTTTTTCTATTGACATGGGGCGTGTTTGAAAACTTCCATTATTAATACTCGTGCAAAAAAAACAACTGCCTGCTTTTTTGGCAAGCTCTTTAATTTTTTCCACAGCTTCGGTGCCTGATAAATTATTCGTGTTTTGTTCAGGCTGATTTTTATTAATACTATCCATAAATACTTTTTGTAAATAACAAATGATTTTATTTTTTGTTCATTCACCAGTTGATTGATTGATTAAAATTTTCAATTTTAAAAGATAATTAAAAACATATTTTTATCAGCGCTTAATAAATCATATTTACAAAATGAAACATTACGATGCAATAATTATTGGCAGCGGGCAAGCGGGTGTGCCCCTTGCAAAAAAGCTTGGTGAAAAAGGTTTGCAAACAGCAATTATTGAAAGAAAATTTGTTGGCGGCACTTGTATAAATGTTGGCTGCACGCCAACAAAATCTATGGTTGCATCTGCACGTGTAATGCATTTGGCGCAAACCGCAAATGAAGTTGGTATTAATGTAAAAGATGTTAGTGTTGATTTTAAAGCAGTAATAGATCGCAAAAATAAAATTGTGCAAAATTCAAGAAATGGCGCAGAAAGTGGTTTGCACAAAACGCAGCATGTTGATTTGATTTTTGGCGAAGCAAGTTTTATAAATAATAAAGAAATAAAAATTGTATTGAATGATGGCGGCGAAGAAATAATAACGGCAGATAAAATTTTTATCAATACAGGCGGCCGTGCAACTATTCCTGAAATTGAAGGATTGAAGTCAATTAATTATCTCACTTCAACAACAATAATGGAGTTAAATGAAGTGCCTGAACATTTGCTGGTTGTTGGCGCAAGCTACATTGCGCTTGAATTTGGGCAGATGTTTAAACGCTTTGGAAGCAAGGTTACCATTCTTGAGCAATCAGAAAAATTTTTATCAAGAGAAGATGATGATGTTGCGGATGAAATAAAAAAATTTTTAGAAAAAGAACAGCTTGAAATTTTTACAAACGCTGCGGTGCAAAAGTTTTCATCAAACAAAAATAAAATAACAGCAACTGTAAAAATTAAGGATGATGTAAAAGAAATTGCTTGCTCGCATGTTTTAATTGCAACCGGCAGAACACCAAATACTGATACGCTAAAACTTGAAAACACCAACATTAAAACCGATAAAGGTTTTATTAAAGTGAATGATAAACTGCAAACAGATGAACCGGATATTTATGCATTGGGTGATGTAAAAGGCGGCCCTGCTTTTACGCATATTTCTTACAACGATTATTTAATTGTTTGCGGCAATTTGTATGAAGGCGCTGACGAAACAATTAAAAATCGCATGGTGCCTTATACCATGTTTACAGATCCGCAGTTTGCAAGAATTGGCATTAATGAAAAAGAAGCAAGGCAAAAAAAAATAAATTTCAAAGTTGCCTGTTTGCCGATGGCGCATGTGGCCCGTGGCATTGAAACCAATGAAACAACTGGTTTTATGAAAGCAATTGTTGATGCAGATTCAAAACAAATTTTAGGCGCTGCCGTTATTGGCGAGCAAGGCGGTGAAATGATGAGCATGTTGCAATTGGCAATAATGGGAAACATTAGTTATGAAGTGCTAAGATGTGCTGTGTTTGCACATCCTTTATATGCTGAAGCGTTGAATAATTTGTTCGTTGCATTTGATAATAGACCTTGAAGGTTTTAAAATTAAAAATGATCAAAGTAAAAAACATTAAAAAAAAATTTAAACAACAAATTGCTGTTGATGATATTTCTTTTAGTGTTAATGAAGGCGAAAATTTTGTGCTGCTTGGCACTAGCGGCTGCGGCAAAACCACTACGTTTAAAATGATCAATCGCTTGATAGAACCATCAAGCGGAAAATTTTTATCAATCGGAATAATGTATTGGACGAACAGCGGAAATATTGCGCAGAAATATTGGCTATGTATTACAAAACAACGGATTGTTTCCGCATTATACCGTTGCAGAAAACATTGCTATTGTACCCCAGCTTTTTAAATGGGATAAGAAACAATACATATTGCGTGTTAACGAATTGCTGGAAAAACTGCATCTGTATAAAAAATACTTAAATGCTTATCCAAACGAGCTAAGCGGTGGCCAGCAACAACGTGTTGGTTTGGCGAGGGCTTTGGTTACAGACCCGCCTGTATTATTAATGGATGAACCTTTTGGAGCGCTGGATACGGTAACGCGTTCAAATATTCAGCAACGATTTTAAAACACTCGATGAACTTAAACGCAAAACCATTATTATGGTTACGCATGATGTGCAGGAGGCCTTTGAATTTGGCGAAAAAATTTGTTTGATGGATAAAGGCAAAATTGTACAAACAGGAACACCTGCCGAATTACTGTTTAAACCGGCAAATGATTTTGTGCAAGATTTTTTTGATGAACAAAGAGCAGTTACATTAGAATTAAAGGCTACTTAAAATGCCTTCGAAATTTTCGCCGATCAAAGTGGTTTAATGTGAATTGCATGCAAAAGATAATTTGCCGCATTGATTAAAACTTATGGTTTGTGTTGGAAGACTAAAATTTAGTTTGAACTGAAAATAAATCGTACTGATTACAAAAATGACAATAAACAAAATGGTAAATTGTGCTTCGAGACTTGATGTCATGCCTTTTATCAATACAAAAAAGCAACCGCATGGATGAGCAGCAACAAACTCTCTGGCATTTTATTTCGGAGCAAAGCGACAAATTGCTTACGCAAACATTGCACATATCGGGCTAACATTTATTTCACTTATTATTGCGATTCTTGTTGGTTTGCCGTTGGGGATTTTTATTGCACGAAAAAGAAAAGCTTCGGGTCCGGTTTTGGGTATTGCAGGCGTTTTGCAAACCATTCCGAGCATTGCCTTACTTGGTTTTATGATTCCGCTGTTAGGCATCGGGCCGAAGCCTGCAATTGTTGCCTTATTTTTATAGCGTTGCTGCCGATCATCAGGAACACCTATACTGGTATTACAGGAGTGGATGCAACATGTATTAAGGAAGCCGCCATGGCCATGGGTATGAGCAAATGGCAAATGTTATTTAAGGTTGAGCTGCCGCTGGCATTTGCCCGTAATACTTGCAGGCATCAGCACCGCTACGGTTATTAATGTTGGTGTGGCAACATTGGCAGTCATATATTGCCGCGGGTGGCTTAGGCGAATTTATTTTTGGCGGCATTTCTCTCAACAACACCAACATGATTTTGGCGGGTGCCATCCCGGCAGCTATGCTGGCTATTTTGTTTGATTTTTTATTATCCCGTATTCAACATTTAATCTTAAAAAATTGAAAGTTGCCGGGCTAATGTCTTTCCGTTATTTTATTGTTATCATCATTTTATTTAATTCCGTCTTCTGAAAGAAACAAATTGCTGGCTGGTTTTACGCCCGAATTTATGGGCAGGCAAGATGGCAACCTGGGCTGCAAATCAATATACACTAAAGATTCAAAACTTTGTTATTAGTGATGCGGTGATGTATAAGGCTGCTTATGAAAAAAAATTGGATGTTATCAGCGGCTACACTACAGATGGGCGTTTGAAGGCTTATGATCTTGTTGTTTTGGATGATGATAAAAATATTTTTCCGCCATATTATGCCGCGCCCATAGTAAGAGATGATGTGCTGAAAAAATATCCTGAACTTGAAAATGTATTGAATATGCTTTCAGGAAAAATTAATGATACGATGATGACGGATTTAAATTATCGAACCGACTATCTTCACCAATCGCCCGAAAAAGTAGCAAAAGATTTTTTAATGGCAAAATTAATTTATACCAACAATCGCGAAACGACAATAAAGGAACAATACGCATTAGGTTCAAAAATTTTTGGTGAACAATACATTTTGGCTAAGCATGTATTCAATGCTGATTAAAGGTTATACCAATTTTAACGTAGCAACAAAAACAGGCCTGGGCGGAACAAAAATTTGTTTTGATGCCACTAACAAATAACCAAATTGATTTGTATCCTGAATATACCGGCACTGGTTTGCTGGCTATTTTAAATGCATCTGCAAATACTATAAATAGTTTGCATCAAAATCGCGATAGCATTTATAATTATGTTTTAAATCAGTTCAAAGAGAAATATAATTTAGTTTGGTTAAAACCAATTGGCTTTAATAATGCGTATGCTTTAATGATGCGGAAAAAACAAAGTGATGAATTGAATATTCATTCGATTAGTGAATTGACGGCGTATGTTGATAAAGAGAAATAATTTGCATGAATGAGATTCTGCTGAGCTGAAATTATAAACGTAAATAAATAAGTAAATTTGAAATAATAAGATGTTATGAAAACAACAGCAATAGACGAAGAAATGAATGATTATTTTACTCAGCTGAATGATAACGAAAAGAAATCTGTTATTCAGCTAATAAAAACTTTCTTATCAAGTCGTAAAGAATTTGAAAGAACCAGCATAGAACAATATAACAAAGAAATTGAAGAAGCAGAAGCAGAAATTGAAAGTGGAGATTTCTTTACACATGATGAAGTTGTAAAAATGTCAAGCGATTGGCTAAATGATAAATAGAAAAATTACCTGGTCTAAAACAGCTTCAAAACAATTAGAAGCAGCAATAAAATATATTGCTAAAAATTCAGTTCAAAATGCAGAGAAGGTAAAAAAAGAAATTTTTGAAAAGGTTGAAAAGCTCATGTTGCAACCTGAAATTTATTCCCCTGATAAATATAAAGCACACAACGATGGCAGTTACAGAGCTTTTGAATTGCACAAGTATAGGGTTGCGTATCGCGTATGGAAAAATGAAATACTTATTCTGCGTGTAAGGCATACAAGCACAGAACCTAAAAAATATTAATCAACATTTATTATGACTTTACTCGAACGCTACCAACAAGTGCGCAACCGCTCAACAAACATTTGTGCTAATCTTGAAACAGAAGATTATGTAGTGCAACCGGTGGCTGACGTTAGTCCGCCCAAATGGCATCTCGGTCATACAACATGGTTTTGGGAAGAATTTGTGTTGAAACCAAACGATGAAAATTATGAGCAGTTCAATCCAAATTATAATTACGTTTTTAATAGTTATTATGAAGCTGCCGGCGCAAGAGTTATTCGCACAGATCGCGGTAATTTAAGCAGGCCGTCTGTTCAGGAAATTTATAAATATCGTAAGCATGTTGATGGCGCCATGCAAAACTTTTTAAACTATAATTTAAGCGATGATCTGAAAAATTTAATTGTGCTTGGATTGAACCATGAAGAACAGCACCAGGAATTATTAGCAACTGATATAAAATATATTTTGGGAAATAATCCGCTATTTCCTGCTTTGTTTCATGAAGAAAAAAATCCATCTACAAAAAAAGAAAATGAATGGATTTATATTGATGAAGGTGTTTATGAAATTGGCTTTGAAGGCAAGAGTTTTTGTTTTGACAATGAACTAAACCGCCATAAAGTTTACCTGAATAATTATTCAGTTTTAAGCGGGCTTGTAACCAACCAGGAATATTTGGAATTTATAAACGCTGGCGGTTATAAAAATTTTGTGTACTGGCACATGGAAGGTTGGGAATGGGTGAAAGCAAATCAAATTAATGCGCCGATGTACTGGCATTTTATTGGTGGGGAATGGATGAATTATACACTGAATGGCTTGCTGCCAATTGATTGGAATGAACCTGTTTGTCACGTAAGTTTTTATGAAGCGTATGCGTATGCATCATGGAAAAATTTGCGTTTGCCAACAGAAGCCGAATGGGAAGTTGCTGCACCAAAATTTAACTGGGGCAAACGTTGGGAATGGACCGAAAGTGCATATTTGCCTTATCCCGGTTTTTCAAAAGCGCCGGGCGCAATTGGTGAATATAACGGCAAGTTTATGGTAAATCAAAAAGTGTTGCGTGGAGCAAGTGAGGTAACGCCGCCAAATCACAGCAGGATAACTTATCGTAATTTTTTTCATCCGCCGTTAAGATGGCAATATACAGGCATAAGATTAGCAAAATAGAATAAGCTTTGAGCTATGAACTGTGAGCTTTTTTGAAAATGTGGGTAAATTGCTCGTAACTCGGCGCTCAGTCACGGCTTTTAAATAACATCACAACAAACTATCAGTATGCAGCTTGCAACAGCACAAAAAATCAACGCCATATTTTATAAAGATGTTATGCAAGGCTTGCGTTCATCACCTAAAAATCTTAATTCAAAATATTTTTATGATGAACAGGGCGATGAACTGTTTCGGCAAATAATGCGTTGTAATGAATATTATCTCACCAACTGCGAAATGGAGATTTTAAAATCGCAGTCATCAGATATTACGTCAACTGTTTTTGCATCAGAAAAGAATTTTGATGTGATTGAATTGGGCGCTGGCGATTGCAGTAAATCAGTGTATTTATTAAGGCAAATTTTTAGAAGAAATAAAAGCTTTACTTTTTTTCCGGTTGATATTTCAAAACATGTTATTGATTTAATTAAAGAAGATCTGCCAAAAAAAGTTCGTGGTTTAAATATTCATGGGTTAAACGGAGAATATATTGATATGCTTAAACAGGCAAACCAGCTTTCATCAAAAAGAAAACTGGTTTTATTTATGGGAAGTAATATTGGCAATATGAATTATGAACGATCTATTGCCTTTTGTAAAGAAGTTAGAAACAATTTAAAAGCCGGCGATTACTTGTTAATTGGCTTTGATCTTAAAAAAGATCCGCAGATAATTTTAAATGCGTACAACGATAAACAAGGCATTACAAAAGCGTTTAATCTTAATTTATTAAAGAGAATAAATAAAGAATTAAATGCTGATTTTATAATTGAAAATTTTACGCATTTTCCTGTGTATAATCCTGAAAGCGGTGAATGCAAAAGTTATTTGGTGAGCACAAAAAAACAGCGCGTTTTTATTGGTGATACCGAGTTTATAGATTTTGATGAATATGAAACAATTGATATGGAAATATCAACCAAATATGCAGTTCATCAAACAAATGAACTTGCAAAAATTAGCGGCTTTGAAACCATTGAATATTTTTATGACAGCAGGCAGTGGTTTGTTGATGCACTTTGGAAATGTGTTTGAAATAAACAATTTAACAAGCGAATTAATTACCGATCATTTCTTTTGCGTTCTCAATTGCAGCAACAGTTGGTGTATCTCCCGAAAGCATTTGCGCAATTGCCTGTATGCGCTCATCTTTATTCAGCAGGCGGATGTTTGTTTGCACCGCATCATTTTTTATTTGCTTGTACACATAAAAATGTGCATCAGCTTTACCTGCAATTTGCGGCTGATGCGTTATAGAAATAACCTGCCTTTGTGCTGATAATTGTTTTAAAATAATACCAACCTGTTTTGCGGCTTCGCCCGAAATGCCTGTATCAATTTCATCAAAAATTAAAGTGGGCAAATTTATTTTTTCTGAGATAAGGGATTTTATGCAAAGCATTAGCCGGCTTAATTCTCCGCCGCTTGCAACTTTGCGCAAGGCTTCGAAACGGTTGCTTTTGTTTGCATCAAACAAAAATTCAATTGCATTTTTTCCGAACTGATGCAGGCTTGTATCTGCAATACTCACTTTAATTTTTGCATTCGGCATTCCAACCTGCGCAAGCAATGCGTTTACTTTTTTTTCAAACGATGGAACAACTTTTTTTCGTTTTAAAGACAGTTCTTCAGCAATTATTTCAAGCTTTTGTTTTTGCTGATCGAATTTATTTTGTGTTGATATAATTTGTTCATCAATGTTTAAAACTGCATCAAGCTTTTGCCGCAAATTATTTTTTATTTCAAGTAATTCACTGGTTGATTGAACGCCGTGTTTTTTTTGTAAACGATAACCCTGCGCCAAACGCTCATTAATAAAATTGATGCGTGCTTCATCATAATGCACATCATCATTTAAACTTTCAAGTTCATTACTTATATCTGCAAGTTCAATTTGCGTGCTTTGCAAACGCTTAATAATTTCTTCAAAATTTTTATTGATGGAAGCAAATGCATTCAGTTTGTTTATTAATTGTTTTAACGACTGAACAATTGGATGCTCACTTTCTTTTAATTCATACACCGAAGCATTTAATACAGTTTTAATTTCTTCTGCATTATTTAAAATCTGCAGCTCATTATCCAAATTTTCCAACTCATTTTCTTTTAAATCAATTTCATTCAGTTCATCAAATAAAAACTGGTTGTAATCAAGTTCTTTTTGAAAATTATTTTTTTGAGATGTAAGCTGTTCAAGCTGCAACTGCGTTTGTTTCCATTCATTAAACAAACTTAAATATTGCGATAAAGATTTTTCGTTTTCTGCCAAAGCATCCAATACTTCGCGTTGAAAATCTGCATCACCCAATTCAAGTGTATCAAACTGCTGGTGCAAATCAACCAGCATTGATGTGAGTTGTTTTAACTGTAAAAGATTTGCAGGCGTATCATTTATAAATCCACGGGATTTTCCGTTAGCTGCAATTTCTCTGCGCAACACCAGTTCATCATCAGCAATAAAATCATTATCATTTAAAAACCGGAAAACATTTTTTCTGTTTTGAATATTAAATATTCCTTCAACAAAACATTTTTTTTCTTTATGAAGTAATACGGATGAATCTGAACGTTCACCTAATATTAAACTTAATGCACCCACCAAAATACTTTTACCAGCGCCGGTTTCGCCTGTAATAATATTAAAGTGATCAGAAAAATTTATTTCGATAGAATCTATTATCGCGTAGTTCTGTATAACGAGCTTTAAAAGCATTAAGCAAATTAACAGAAAACTGAAAATTTTCGCAAAGCAATTTCACTTCTAAGCTTTAGAATATAAGTTAACCGGTTTTTAAGCAGATAAAAAAATTAATACGCAGTTACTTCATGCGCTTATCTTTAACTGCTAATATTAATTTATGAAAATTGCTTTTCACGGCGCAGCAAGAACGGTTACCGGTTCAAAACATCTTATCACTTTAAACAACAATAAAAAAGTTTTGCTTGATTGCGGCATGTTTCAGGGTTTGGGTAAAGACACGTTTTCACTGAACAGCAATTTTGGTTTTGATGCATCTTCTGTAAGTTATTTGCTTTTATCTCATGCGCACATCGATCATTGCGGGCTTATTCCGAAGCTGGTTAAAGAAGGCTTTAAAGGAAAGATTTTTTGCACGCCTGCTACAAAAGATTTAACCGCCGTTCTGCTTGCAGACAGTGCAGAGATTCAAAGAGATGATATAAAATTCACTAATAAAAAAAGAGCGAAGCAAGGGCTTGAACCCTACGATGTTTTATATGATGTAAGCGATGTGCAGCAAGCTTTATCGCTGTTTGAAATTGTTGACTATGATAACTGGTTTACCATTGAAGAGGGCATTGAAGTTTTGTACACAGATGCCGGCCATATAACAGGCAGTGCTGCCGTGCATGTGCGCATCACCGAAAATAATTTTACCACACAAATTTCTTTTAGCGGCGATGTTGGCAGGTACAATGATGTTATACTTCGGCCGCCAAATATTTTTCCGCAGGCTGATTATGTTCTTATTGAAAGCACATACGGAAACAGTTTGCATCAGTCAATTGCAAATACGCCTGAAGAATTTTTTACATGGATAGAAAAAACATGTCTTCAAAAAAAAGGCAAGCTTATCATTCCTTCGTTTAGCGTGGGCCGAACGCAGGAACTTTTATATTTTTTAAATGATCTTAGTTTGCATGGAAGTTTAAAAAATATTCCTGTTTATGTTGATAGCCCGTTAAGTTATGAAGCAACGGAAGTTGTAAAACATTATCCGCAAAATTTTAATAACAACATTCAGCAATTGCTGAAAACAGATGATGATCCGTTTCAATTTCCTGAATTAAAATTTATTGAAACTGTTGATGAAAGTAAAAGTTTGAATGATGATCACCGGCCGATGATTATTATTTCTGCAAGCGGCATGGCAGATGCTGGCCGCATAAAACATCACATAAAAAACAACATTAACGATAGCAGAAACACCATTTTAATTGTTGGATATTGTGAGCCGCATTCGTTAGGTGGTTTATTAATGAATGGCGCAAAACAGGTAAGAATTTTTGGTGAAGAATATGATGTGCATGCAGAAGTTGGTGTGATGCGCAGCATGAGTGCACATGGCGATTATAATGATCTGCTTCACTTTTTAAAATGCCAGCAAACAGATAAAGTAAAAAAAGTTTTTATTGTGCATGGCGAATACAATGTGCAGCAGGATTTTCGAATAAAATTGCAACAGGCAGGCTTTGCAGATGTTTTAATTCCAGCATTGCACGAAGAAATAGATTTGACATAAATCATTGCAATCATCATCAATAAAAAAATTATTTTTAACGTATAAATTTCAGTTATGCAAAAGATATTTTTATTTTTTATGATGATGATAAGCTGTTCATCATTATTTGCGCAATCACCTGCATGTTGTTCACCAAATGCGATGCAGCAATTTGCTTCACTTGCCAATGATAAAGATTTTATTATGAGTCATGATGCGCCGTTGCCATTTGTTTATCACAGCGAAAATGGAAAAGATATAACCTACAAAACCGCTGACGGCACAGATGCTCATGCCTGGATGGTGAAAGCATCAAAGCAAACAAATTATTACATTTTTGTAATTCATGAATATTGGGGTTTGAATGATTATATAAAACAGCAAAGCGAAAAGCTGTGCAATGATCTTGGCGCAAACGTAATTGCGTTGGATTTGTATGATAATAAAGTTGCCACCACACCGGAAGATGCAGGAAAACTTATGCAGTCTGTAAAACCAGAAAGAGCGATGAGCATAATTAATGGTGCGTTTGCTTTAGCCGGTGCCAATGCAAAAGTGTTTACTATTGGCTGGTGCTTTGGCGGCGGCTGGAGTTTGCAGGCAGCTATTGCTGGCGGCAGCAATGTTGCTGGCTGTATTATGTATTATGGAATGCCTGAAAAAGATATTAATAAATTAAAACAATTGCATTGTGATGTGATTGGTTTTTTTGGAAAAAAAGATCAGTGGATAACACCGCAGGTTGTTGATGAATTTAAAGTGAACATGAAACAAGCAGGCAAAAAATTATCTGTGTATGAATATGATGCAGATCATGCTTTTGCCAATCCTTCAAGTGCACACAATAATAAAGAAGCCGCTGCAGATGCTTATGCAAAAACAATTGCTTTTATAAAAGAACGAATGAATCGCTTTGTTAATGGGCAGGGATAAAGTTGCATAAAGAATCAACTGCACAAGTGTTGCGACGCAACAGACGATGCCATGAAATACTGCAGCCGGTACAAAAATTTTTCAGCTAACAATTAAAACCGGCAACGATAATTTATGACGCACCTGGTTTACCGTTTCACCATACACAATATCTTTTATGCCTCTGTGCCTGTGTGCGCCCATAATTAAAATATCTGCATTAAAACTTTGCACAATGCGCACAATTTCGTTTACACGATGCTGGTAACCAAGCTTCGTTTCAACGGTATAGCCTAATTTTTTTAATTGTGAAGCAAGTGCCTGCAAGCGGGCATCATCGGTTCTTGTTTCTTCATCATCTGTGGCGGTGCCTGAAAACGTTGCTGAAACAGTTTCTACAATATGCAATAACAAATAGGTTGAATTTTTTGAGCCCTGGTGCAATGCATGTGCAATCAATTTTTCATCAAGATTTTTAAAATCGAGCGCAACAGCAATTTTTTTAAACGGAGTCACCGAAAGATTTTGCAAAAGAGGTGTTGTGCCATGAATGCCTTTTTCTGCAGTTCTTTTTCTTTTTGAATAAAACGGATAGAAAGTCATGATGATGAACAACCAGGCAAATGCAAGTGCAGCCGCAATAATTATAATTTTTAAAATAATGTGGCCCGGCGTTGATAAAACATCAACCATTTCATTTACTACCAACCTTACATTTAAAAAAATTAAAACAAATGCTACAAGCCATGAAATAATTTTTGTTGGTGTTTTAATTGCAAAGTTTCCCATTGTTTTTTTATCGCTTACAAAATGTATTAAAGGAATAATGGCAAAACCCAATTGCAGGCTTAATAAAACCTGGCTAAACACAAGCATGTTATCAACCTGCGCTTCACCATAAATTAAAATAATAATTACTGCAGGAATAATTGCCAGCAACCGTGTAAGCAATCTTCTTAACCATGGGTTGATGCGCAAATGCAAATATCCTTCCATCACAATTTGCCCGGCCAATGTGCCCGTTACTGTAGAACTTTGTCCTGATGCAATTAAAGCAACAGCAAATAAAATGGGTGCGGCTGCAGTGCCCAGCATTGGTTGCAGCAAACGATGTGCATCCTGAATTTTTGCAACAGATGATTGCCCGTTAAAATAAAATACCGAAGCTGCAAGAATTAATATACCGGCATTTACAAAAAAAGCTGCGTTTAATGCGATGGTGCTATCAATTAAATTATATTTTATTGCTTTTTTAATGCTGGGTTCTGTATTTCTTATTTTTCTTGTTTGCACCAGTGCAGAATGCAAATACAAATTATGCGGCATAACCGTGGCGCCAATAATTCCCACAGCAATATATAAAGCTTCGTTGTTTAATGAAGTTGGAATAAAGCCCTTTACTATTTCATGAACGTTAGGCTTTGCAAAAATTATTTCAATAATAAAAGATAAACCAATAATAAGAACAAGCGCAATAATAAATGCTTCCATGGCACGCATGCCTTTTTTCTGCAAATAAAAAAGCAGAAATGTATCAAGCACCGTAACAGAAACGCCGTAAACAAGCGGCAAACCTGTAAGCAACTGAATACCCAGCGCCATCCCTAAAACTTCAGCAAGATCGCAGGCTGCAATGGCAATTTCAGCAAGCACATACAAACAAAAATTTGTTACAGGCGGGTAAGCTTCGCGGTTTGCCTGCGCCAGGTCTTTTCTTCTTACAATACCCAATCTTGCGCTTAAACCTTGTAACAATAAAGCCATAAGATTGCTCATAAGCAACACCCAAATAAGCGTGTAGCCAAATTTTGCGCCGCCCTGCAAATCGGTTGCCCAATTGCCCGGATCCATGTAACCAACACTTACCAAGTAAGCCGGCCCCATAAACGCCAATATTCTTTTCCAGCCTTTGCGGGGCTTTGTTGCATCAATGGTTTCGTGCACGTTGCTTAAAGAATTTTGTGTATCGTACGTAATCATAACGGGTTTACCTGTATTGCGTTTGCTATTTGTTCACTTATATTAATCAGTTGTTTATTCCTGCATTTTATTTCGATTGAATTATCGAACGGAAGCCTGCGCTTTATTTCAAGCCTTGTTCCAATAATAATTTTTCGGCTGCTTAAAAAAGAAAGCAGTTCGCTTGATTGGTTTTGAACCGAAGTAATTATTGCCTGTTTATTTAACGGCAAATTTGATAAAGGCAGTTGTTGCTGCACATTTATTTTTCCGCTGCCGTCAGGAATTGGATCTCCATGCGGATCAAATTTTGGGAAGCCTAAAAATGCATCCAGTTTATCAACCAGCTTTTTGCTGCGCACATGTTCTAACTCTTCTGCCACCTCATGCACTTCTTCCCAGCTAAATTGCAGTTGATCTACCAAAAAATATTCCCATAAACGATGACGGCGAATAATTATAAGTGCCGCTTTATTGCCATCACGGCTTAAACGAAAACCTTTGTAAGGATTATAATTTATTAAACCTTTTAACTGTAACTTTTTCAGCATGTCTGTTATAGAAGCGGGTTTTGCTTTTAAATGATCTGCTAAAGCATTTGTACTTACAGACTGCTGAAGTTGCTGTAAATGATAAATAGATTTAATATAATTTTCTTCAGTTATAGAATAATTAGGTTGCACTAAATTTATTTTTAGGCAAATCTAAAAATAAAAATTTATTATGTTGCTTTGCATTTAAAAAATTATTTTAGCGAAAGATTTTTTAGCATGAGAAAATACCTGTTTCTTTTTTTAGTGATTATTTTTATTGAAAGCTGCAAAAATGCAACACCTGATTATTCAGGAAATGAAAAAATAAGTGCTGATGATTTTTTAAAAGCTTTTCCGCAATTAAATTTACCTGTAACCATTGCTGATACAACACTGCAGCATTTTGGTGATTCGCTTGTAATAAGCAAAACAGTGTTTGAACAGTTTATCCCTGATTCTGCGGTAAATAAATTTTCGGTTAGCTCAAATAATCAATTAATAATTCATCCGGCCGGCATCATTCATAATAAAGAAAGAGATTTTATCCTCGCAACCATTTCATCAGCAAAAAAAATAAATCGTCAGCGTTTTTGTATTAAACAACAAGCACAAATTTCTTACATCATTTTTTTTAATAAACAATAACCAGGATGATGCCTACAAACACAGTTTAACTATTACAGAAGAACCAACATTTATTTTAAAGAAAGAAAAAAAATCTGCTGATAAAACATCGCTGTACAGCAGAAATGGTTTTGCATTTAATGCAGGATCAAATTCTTTTGCAGAAGTGTTGCATGATTCAAATGAAGACACTGATAAAACCAATGAAATAATTAACCCGATTGATACGTTACATTCAAACAATAAATACAGCGGCGATTATGTGGCTGATGCAAAAAATTTTATTTCTGTGCGTGATGGAAAAAATGCAGGCGCGTATGCATTTTTTATTCACTTTGAAAAAAGTGGTAATTGCACCGGCGAATTAAAAGGAATGATGCGCATGACAAACGATAAGAACGCTGTGTTTACTGAAAACGCCGGCCCGTGCGTTATTAATTTTAAATTTACAGGCAACAGCATAAAAATTAAAGAGCAGGATAACTGCGGCAACCATCGCGGTATTACCTGCCCTTTCGATTTTACTTTTAAAAAGAAAATTACGCCCCGTAAAAAAGCAAAATAATTATCCTCACGAAAAATAATATCAGTATCACCTGCCCAATTTTTGCATTCGTAATGTGTAAAAAATACGTTTACTTTTTTCGCACTATATTGCGGCGCGTTTTACAAAACCACCAGCTATGGATTTTAAAAATTTCAAGGTTCCTTACAACATTGATGATCGTTATTCTAAAAAAATTGCTTACTTCTCAATGGAGTATGCAATTCATCAGCCGCTGAAAATTTACAGTGGCGGCCTCGGCTTTCTTTCAGGCTCGCATTTGCGCAGTGCATACGAATTAAAGCAAAATTTAATTGGCATCGGTATTTTATGGAAGTATGGATATTACGACCAGGCACGTAACCAGGATCAAACATTACAGGTTACCTGGATGGAAAAAATTTACAGTTTTTTAGAAGATACCGGTATTAAATTTCAAATAATTGTGCATGATGTTCCGGTTTGGGTAAAGGCTTATTATCTTAACCCCAATACGTTTAAATCTGCACCGCTTTTTTTATTGAGTACAGATTTGCCGGAGAACGATTATGTTTCGCAAACAATTTGTCACCGTTTATATGATGCTAATGTTTCAACCAAAGTTGCACAATTTATGCTGCTTGGCATTGGCGGCGCAAAGCTTGTGGATGAATTAAATTTCAATCCTGATTTTTATCATTTGAATGAAGCGCATGGCATTTCTTCTGCATTCTATCTATTAAATAAATATAAAAGTGTTGAGCAATTAAAAGCAGCATCTTGTATTTACAACGCATACACCTGAAGAAGCGGGCAATGAAAAACATGATATTTATCTCTGCGAAAAAATGAGCTATTTCTGCGGCTTTAGTATTGATGAAGTAAGAAAATTAACCGGCATTGAAGATAACCAGTTTAACCATTCGCTGGTGGCATTGCGTTTTGCAAAAATTGCAAATGGCGTTTCTCAATTGCATGGAAAAGTGGCAAGAGAAATGTGGAGCAAGTATGAAGGCATTTGCCCGATTACATCAATTACCAATGCGCAGAACTGGAGTTATTGGGCTGATAAGCAATTGTATTCTTCAATGGATGAAAATAATAACTGGCGTTTTGATGACAGAAAATGGTATTTAAAAAAACGTGCATTTGAAATTATTTCAGATCAAACCGGGAAAATTTTTAATGCCAGCATTTTAACCATTGTTTGGGCAAGGCGTTTTGCGGGTTATAAAAGAGCCGATTTGCTTACCTATGATATGGAACGTTTTAATGCGTTGATAAATAATAAAAAATTTCCTGTTCAAATTATTTGGGCAGGCAAACCTTACCCGGTAGATTATCCGGCAATAACTGCAGTTTAATAATCTTGTTCATTTAAGTAAGAATTATAAAAATGTTGCGGTGCTTATTGGTTATGAATTGGGTTTGAGTAAACGCTTAAAACAAGCTGCAGATGTTTGGCTGAATAATCCGCGTGTGCCTCGTGAAGCATCAGGAACAAGCGGAATGACGGCAGCCATGAATGGCGCTGTAAATTTTTCAACAGATGATGGATGGATTCCTGAATTCATTAATAACGGCAATAATGGTTTTGTGTGCCGATTGCAGATTACAACAATATGAACGTGCAGGAACAGGATGAATATGATTTGAATAAAGTGTATGAAATTTTGGAAAACCAGATTATTCCGTTATATTATGAAAATGCTGATACCTGGCGGCAGATTAGAAAAAATGGTATGCGGGATGTGCGTGTTCAGTTTGATAGTAATCGCATGGCACATGAATACTATGAAAAAATGTATCAATAAGTTTAGTTAGAAAATCTGCAAAATTTGCAACCAGGAATCGCAGATATTTTTTAATATTAAAAGGCTGTTTGACTAAATCAAACAGCCTTTATTTTTTCATAAAAAAATTTTACTGTATTTTCTATTCGTCGTTTCGTTTTTTTCCTAAATATATATTCATAAAAATAAAAATTCCAACTCCTAAAACCAATCCTTCTATAATAATACTGTAAAAGGAGCGGCTATTAAAATCAAAGAAATTTAATTTTTTAAAAAGAAGAGAGATCAATACAAATGCAATAATCGTAATTAGTATACCTATAAAGTTAGCTAAAATTAATTTTTTACTTTTCATTGTTATTTCTTTTTTTAAGCCAGATCTTCTAATATATGTTCTAAAAATGAAAACTGCTGTTGCCACAATAAATGATTCTATAATTATAGAACCAAAAGATTGATTAGGTAACTTAAATAAATTTATTTTTTGGAAGAGAAAGCATATTGAGATAAAAACGACGATACCAACTAATGCATTTATTAAGTTACTCTGAATTAATTTTTTATTGTTCATCTCAAAGAGTTTATCATAATGTTTCATCACTATCTTGAAGATAGAAGATACTTTATCAGGTAGTTTTAAATAAAGAACATTTCAACGCAATTAAATATTCCTTTTTTTACTGACAAATTTAAGTAACGCAAATTTCTGGCAATTAAAACATACATCATAAATTAAGGCCATCGGCTCAACTCATATTTTCAATTTACTCTTCCAGAATTAATTTTCACTTAAAATTACTTAATCATTACGCTTACATTTGTCATGCACATCATGAATAAATATAAATTTTTAACGCTTCTTGCTTTTTGCTTTTATGCAACGGGCTTTACACAACCTCCTGGCGACTCTGTAAAACGTCCTAAACTTATTGTGGGCATTGTGGTTGATCAAATGCGTTGGGATTATCTCTATAAATTCTATTCTTTATACAGCAACAACGGCGGTTTTAAACGAATGCTTAACCAGGGCTTTAGCTGCGATAATACTTTTATACCTTACACGCCAACAGTAACCGCCGCAGGCCATACAAGCATTTATACAGGTTCAGTGCCTGCCATTGATGGCATTGTTGGAAATACATGGTATGATAAGGCAAAGCATAAATTGGTGTATTGTGCAGATGATGATTCTGCAAAAACTATTGGTGCAAATGATGATGCAGGCCAAATGAGTCCGCGTAATTTAGAAGTTACCACTGTAACAGATGAATTAAGATTGGCTACAAATTTTTCATCAAAAGTTATTGGACTTTCCATTAAAGACAGGGCTGCTATTTTTCCCGCCGGCCATTTGGCAAATGCCGCATACTGGTATGATCCTGAAACCGGAAATTTTATTTCAAGTTCTTATTACATAAATGATTTGCCAGGCTGGTTAAATAATTTCAACAAACGAAAACTTCCGGATTCTTTATACAACCTCAACTGGAATTTAAGCTTGCCAAAAGATGTTTATGAAAAGTATGCCGGCGCAGATGAAGAACCTTATGAACGGCAACCTTTTGGCGCAGATCAAAAACATTTTCCATATACTTTAAGCGGCTTTGCAAAAAAAGATTATGGCAAAATTGATGTAACGCCTTATGGCAATACTTTGCTGGAAGCGCTTGCAGAAACAACCATCACAAATGAAAATTTAGGAAAAAATACTGCGACGGATTTTTTGACCGTAAGTTTTTCTTCACCTGATTATATTGGTCACACATTTGGCTCTGAATCGTGGGAACAGTTGGATGATTATATAAAACTTGATAAAGTGCTTGGCGATTTTTTATCTTTTTTAGATAAGCAGGTTGGCAGCGGCAATTATCTAGTTTTTCTTACAGCAGATCATGGCGTGGCAAACAGCCCGGGATTTGCTAAAATACATAACCTTCCAGGCGGCGCATTTGATGATAACTTTTTTATAAATACCATCAGGCAATTAATGTTTGTAAAATATGGCTCGCCAGATATTATAAAAGGTTTAAATGAAGATCAGATCTTATTAAATCATGAAAAAATTGATTCGCTCAATTTAAACGAAGATTCAATTATTAAAACAATTATTGCAGTAGCCGAACAAAGGCCGGGAATAGCAAGAGCGTTTTCATTAAAAAATATCAGCAACACTACTTTAACTGCGGTTGAAAAACAAATGTACAGCAACAGTTATTTTCCGCAGCGAAGCGGAGATATTCAATTAATTTTAAAACCCGGTTATGTTGCCGGAAATGGAATGGGCACTTCTCATGGATTATGGAATCCTTATGATGCACATATTCCTTTGTTATGGTATGGATGGGATATTAAAGCCGGCAATACCAACCGTGAAACATACATGACAGATATTGCACCAACGGTTGCAGCTATGTTACATTTTCAAATGCCAAGTGGCTGTGTAGGAAAAGTAATAACCGAAGTATTTTGAATAAATAAAAAAGCTTCTGAAATTTCAGAAGCTTTTATAATTAAAACAAATTATTTTAAGGTGCAACCAATCTGAATCCATTTCCATGAATATTCACAATTTCAATGTTCGTATCGTCTTTTAAATATTTACGCAGCTTGGCAATATAAACATCCATACTCCGTCCATTGAAATACGTATCACTTCCCCATATTCTTTTCAATGCCTGCTCACGAGGTAACAAATCATTCATATGCTCAGCAAGCATTTTCAGCAATTCATTTTCTTTTGGAGAAAGTGTTTGCGTTTTTCCTCCATGCGAAAGCTGGCGAAGCTTTGGATTAAAATGATACGAAGCCAGATCAAACTCACGGTTTTCCGCCTCCCGGTTCAATTCTTCATTGCGTTTTAAAATGGCTTTTATTTTATAAAGCAATAACCTTCACTATCGAAGGGCTTGGTTATGTAATCATCTGCACCCAGTTTGTATCCCTGAATAATGTCTTCCTTCATAGTTTTTGCGCTCAAAAAGAAAAGAGGCACATCAGGATCAATGTCTCTGATCTCTTCTGCCAATGTAAATCCATCCATATTCGGCATCATTACATCTAAAAGGCAGAGATCAAATTGTTCACGCTGAAAAGCAGCCAGGCCAAGGCGGCCATCCCTTTCCAGCGTAACGTCATAATCATTTAATTCCAGATAATTCTTCAAAACACTTCCTAAATTCGGATCGTCTTCGCATAATAAAATTTTTGCTTTCTTGTCTGCCATGACTAATGGGTTTTAATTGACAATAAAATTAACGCATTTCGATGTAACGGCGTTTCCGTTTGTCCCATCGGGTTAAAATCAAATATCTTTCCAAGGGAGGTTTAACGCGTAAAGTTTAAAGTTGGGCTCGGCATTCCTTAAACTTTTAAACCATTCAACCTTTAAACTACATTTGTTTCATGCATCTCACTCCTGACAATCGTTTGAAGAAACTGATCATTATTGGAGACCGTGTTTTAATTCGGCCCCAAAGCTAAACGAACAAACGAAGCGGCTTGTACCTTCCTCCCGGCATTCAGGAAAAAGAAAAAGTTCAGCAAGGCTATATTATAAAAATCGGACCGGGCTATGCCATTCCCATGCCGCCAGAAGATGAGCCATGGAAGAATGGGAAGAAACAGATAAAATATTTGCCTTTGCAGGCTAAAGAAGGCGACCTTGCTATTTTTTTATTAAGTGGCGCTACAGAAATTATGTATCAGGGCGAGAAGTATTTTATCGTTCCGCAAAGTGCGATATTGATGCTGGAGAGAGAAGAGGAATTATAGATTGGGAAATTGACAATTGGAAACTTTGAAAATGATTTGCCTTTTAAATTAAGGGCGG
>CAVSVA010000002.1:0-182992 GCA_963731245.1 uncultured Bacteroidota bacterium | reverse complement strand
TACGTTCGACAATACTTATATTATTGAAGGGCAATTGCGGTATGACGGATCAGATGTTTTTTCTGAAAGCAAGCGCTGGGTTTATTTCAAGTGTTTCGGCAGGCTGGGTTATTTCGCAATATAGCTGGTTTAAAAACAGCTTGCCTGTTATAAACACACTAAAATTCGCGGCTCATGGGGTAAATTAGGTAATGATAATATTCCTCCTTTTCAGTTTGCCCAATTTTATTATATCAATCCCAATGGCAGGTTATTTTATAATAATGCAAACGGAACAATTGTAAATTATCCGGCATTTTCTCCGGGTGTTGTTGGTAATCCTGATGCAACGTGGGAATCGCAAACTTCCACCAATCTTGGTTTAGATGCGGCGCTATTTAGCAATGCCCTAAGCTTGACGTTTAATGTTATTCACCAGAGAAGAGATAATATATTAGCTCCGCCAAGTGCATCCGTTCCTTTGTACACAGGTATTTCGCTGCCGGATGAGAACATTGGCATCGTTGATAATAAAGGATTGGAAGCATCTGTAGAATATCATGGTAATTTTGGCAAAGTGCATTATTATGCATCAGGCAATATAACTTATGCAAAAAATAAAATAATTTACCAGGATGAAAAACTATCAAGCAAACCTGCTTACCAGGCATTAACCGGGCAACCGGTTGGTGCAAGCTTATTTTATAAGGCAATTGGCGTTTTTCAAACCCAGGATGAAATTAATAAGTATGCAACATATACATTGGGCAGTCCGCCGGTGCCGGGTGATTTAAAATTTGCAGATATAAATGGTGATGGTATAATAGATCAAAAAGACCAGATCGTTGAATCTCTAAACTCAATACCACAAATAATTTATGGTATTTCTCTTGGTGCTACTTATAAGGCATTCAGTCTTGATATTTTATTTCAGGGACAGGCAAAAGCACAACGATATTTCAGGGCCGTATCAGGCAGAAATCAAAATTTTACTATTGAAGATTATACAGGCAGATCTACGCCGGGGCACATAACCGATAAGCCGCGTGCCGCTGAAGTGTATGGCAGCCCGCAGGGAATTCCCAATACTTATTATTTAAGCAATACCGCTTTTCTAAGACTTAAAAATCTGGAATTGGCTTACAACATACAAAGTGCCGGATTACAGAAATATGGGGTTGATGGTTTACGTGTTTATATAAACTCATTTAATGTTTTTACTATTACAAAATACAAAGGTTTAGACCCGGAAGCAGTTGACGGGCAAGGATTGGCATATCCTGTAAACAGAACGTTTAACATAGGCGCTTCCATTACTTTTTAATCTTATTAACTCATTCTTTCAAAATTATAATGATGAAAAAAATATTTTTTGTGGTGATAACAGGTATTGCACTTACAACAATATCATGCAAAAAAAACCTGCTGGATATAACACCAACCACCGGTGTTTCTGGTACCACGCTTTTCTCCGATCCTAACCTTACAGAAGCGCTGGTTACAAATAATTACAGAGATCTTGCATATGGATTTTATAATTGCCACTGGCAGGCGTTTATGCTGGCAGGTGCAACAGATGAAACCCTTTCTGCGTATGAATCCTACACTGGTGTGAATGTTGTTAATAAGGCTTGATTGATCCCACGCCAAATGGCGAAGGGTTTACAGGTACCTTTGATGGAAACCCATACCCAAGGCAACAAGTGTGGGCAAATAATTACAACTACATAGCCCAGGAAAATTCTTTCTTCGAAAACATCGCCAATGTTCCAGGCTTATCTGACAATGATAAACAAAGATTAACCGGTGAAATGAGAGCCCTCCGTGCTTTCAGGTATTTTACTTTGGTAAAACATTATAATGGCGTACCCATCATTACCCACACTTTTGGCTTAAATGATAGTTTTTCTGTTGCTCGAAATACGGTAGATGAATGTTTTCAATTTATCATCTCGCAACTTGATTCTGCCATAACAGAGTTGCCTGCTGTAGCTACTAATTTTGGTACGATTGACCAGGGCATTGCTATGTCAATTAAATCAAGAGTACTGCTGTTTTATGCAAGCCCGCTGTTTAATACTTCCAACGATGTTGCGCGCTGGCAGGCAGCGGCTGATGCGGCAAAAGCAGTTATGGATTTGGGAAGATACAGCCTGGTGCCATGGATTGATTATAAAAATATGTTCATTAAATATGATCCTGCAAACAAAGAAGATATTTTTATTACAATCAATCAATCCGGGAAAGCTTCTGAGGGTCACCAGGATGATTATCCATGGCCGGGACTAACTTTTGAATACTGCGTTATGCCATTTTCAAGAGGTGGAAATATTATGTACACGCCAACACAGCAAATGGTAGATTCTTATGAAATGCTGAATGGCAAACCTATTACAGATCCGGGTTCAGGTTATGATCCGCAAAATCCTTACGCCAATCGCGACCCAAGATTAGACGTTGATATTTACCACCAGGGCTCAACTTTAAACCAGAGCACTATTGATTTTGTGAACCCGGATGGTTTAGACTTTAATCAAAATCAAACAGTAACAGGTTACCTGCTTGCAAAATTTGTTGATCCTTCAGTGTATGATGCAACAGGCGTTACATTAGGTTCGGGTCAGGGCAACCAGCCATGGATTTATATACGCTATGCTGAAATTTTATTAAACTATGCAGAAGCAATTAATGAAGCGCAGGGACCTGCAAATGCGTATGGTGCGATAAATTTGATACGTGAAAGAGCAGGCATGCCTGATTTACCATCGGGCTTATCTAAAGATGAAATGCGGCAGCGAATTCAAAATGAAAGAAAAGTTGAGTTATCTTTTGAAGAACATCGTTTTTGGGATGTAAGAAGATGGAAGATTGCTGGCACGGTAAACAATATGACAGCGATGGGCGTTTCCATTACCAAAAACACAAACGGAAGTTTACACTATAGTTACGTTGTACCAAATACAGGCGGTAATCTTGATTATGATCCTGTACGGGTCTTTAAAGATCCTGCAAATTATTTCTTTCCTATACCTATGAGTGAAATTGCAGCCGATCCATTGTTAACACAAAATCCTGGCTATTAAATCTATATTGAATTGCTTTGTTGTTTGTAAAAATCATGATCGGTTTAATTAAAAGTATATGAAGAATATTTTTTTGCTTATCATTTTTATGTGCAGCGTGTTCAACGCATATTGTACAGATACTTTATCGTGTATGCTCGCCATCAAAAAAAATATGTATTAAAGTATGGTTTGATAAAGACATGAAATATGCTGTATATGAAAACGGAATTTCGCTGCTGCAAACTTCTGAAGCTGATCTGTTATTAAATAATGATCAAAGTTTTTCGCTTAACAACAGTATTAAATCGTATTCACTTAAAACAATAAATAATGAAATCATTTCACCTGTTCCTGAGAAAAGAATAAAGATTAAAGACGATTACAATCTCTTATCTATAACATTTAAACAGCCGTATAAAATTGAATTCAGAGCATATGATGATGGAATTGCTTACCGCTTTATTACATTGTTTAAAGATTCAATCACCGTTCAAAATGAAATTGCTTCCTTTCATTTTGCCAATGCCTCATCTGCTTATTTTCCATCTATACATAAAAGAAGTGATGCTGATATTTTTCATACAAGTTTTGAAGAATTATATCCGTTGCGGAAACTTGATTCTATAAGCAATGCGGAAGTTGGTTATTCACCTGTTTTGGTAGCACCTCCATCCAATCCTAAAATTGCCATTGCAGAATCAGACCTTGAAGATTATCCCGGTTTGTTTTTAACGGGCGCAAATTCAAATGTGTTGAACGCAATATTTGCGCCTTATCCTTTAGAAGAAAAAATAAGCGGTGGCGATTATCCTCAAATGCTTGTTACAAAAAGAGCTGGTTATATCGCTCATACGAAAGGCAACCGCACTTTTCCCTGGCGCATATTAATGATTGCTGATGAAGATCGGCAATTGCCTTCGAACGATATTGTTTACAGGCTTGCTTCGCCTTCCAGGATTGGAGACGCATCTTGGGTTCGTCCGGGAAAGGAACTGATGAATGGACTATTCAACGTAAATCTTTTTAATGTGCCTTTCAAGTCGGGGTTAACACGGCATCTTACAAATATTATATTGATTTTGCCAAACGCTTCGGCTTTAATCGCATAATGATGGATGCCGGATGGAGCGATAATATGGATATGTTTAAGATCAATCCAGATATTAATATGGATACACTTGTTGCTTATGCAAAAGCAAACGGAATTAAAATTAGTATGTGGACACTGGCAAATACTTTAGACCGCCAACTTGATAGTGCTTTAGACCGCTTTAACCGATGGGGCGTTGATTTTATTATGACTGATTTTATGGATCGGAATGATCAAAAGATGGTAGACTTTTATTATCGCATTGCAAAAGCATGTGCGGAACATCATATCATGATCATGTATCACGGTGCATATCCGCCCAAAGGTTTTAACCGCACTTTTCCTAATAATATTACAAGGGAAGGCGTGCTGGGTTCGGAATATAATATTGGCAGTGATAAAGCATCGCCGGATCATGATGTTACGTTGCCTTATACAAGAATGCTGGAAGGTTCTTTTGATTATGAACCGTTGGTTTTTAACAACGCAACAAAAAAAGGTTTCAGAACAATTGAAGGAAATGTGATGACGCAAGGTACACGATGCCATCAGCTTGCTATGTTTGTTGTGTATGATAATCCGATGGAAATATTTGGCGGCAATCCTTCACAAGCGTGGCTTGAACCAAAGTTTACAGAGTTGATGGCTGCTATTCCCACCACATGGGACGAAACAAATGTTATAGATGGAAAAGTGGGTGAATATATTGTAACGGCAAGACAAAAAAATAATCAATGGTTTGTTGGTGGTATGAGCAATTGGTTGGCAAGAGATATTGATATGAAATTCGATTTTTTAGAACCGGGAAATTATACTGCAACTGTTTGTAAAGATGGTGTAAATGCTGACCGTTATGCAGGCGATTATATTTTATCTGATACCATCATTCATAAAAATGATACAATGAAAATACACCTTGCGCCGGGAGGCGGCTTTGTAATAAAACTTGTAAAACAATAATTCATACATTTTAATAAGTAATAAAAACCAGGTGATAATCTCTCATAAACATATTAATGATGTAGAAGTAATAACAGGCGAAAACGATTATATAAAGTTTGAAGCGGTTCTGCAGTCGGTGGAAAGATTATAAGTGTGTATAATAAAAAATTGAAGAAAGAATTTTTATGGCGCAATGAAAATTTGCAATTAGAAATTCAACAACCCGGTGCAGATTATGATTCAAATTTTTTTGGCGGCATTGATGAATTAATCCCGAATGATATTCCTGAAACAGTTGATGGCATTAATTATCCTGACCATGGAGAATTGTGGACAACACCATTACAATATGAAATAAAAGAAGGTGAAATTTCAATGTTTGGATTGTTAGAACTAAGCGGTTTGTCATACCAGAAAAAATTTTCACTCGATAATAATGCGCCGCTAATAAATCTTGATTATACGATATGTAATCATTCAGGATTTGAAAGAAATTTCTTATGGAAGTTGCATGCTGCTTTAAAGATTGAAGAAGGTGATCAATTAATAACCTCTGCAAAAAAAGCAAAAGCTGTTGACCCTGATTATTCAAGATTTAAAAACATGAATGAATTTAATTGGGCGATGATAGAAGGAACAAATGCATCAATAATTCCAGAAAAAAATAATAGTGTTGATTTCTTTTACTTGTATAACATTGATGAAGCTGAAATGAGTTTGATAAACGCTAAAAGCAATGATATGTTCCGGTATCGTTATGATAAAAAAGTGTTTCCTTATCAATGGTATTTTGCTTCATATGGCGGTTTTCTTAATCACTATACAGTAATATTAGAACCTGCAACTGCAATGCCGGTAAGTGTAAATGAAGCTAAAGCATTAAGGCAATGCAGCACACTAAAACCGGGAGAAAAATTGCAAACAACAGTACAAATTTATGCAGGAGAAAGTTTGAAATAATATTACAAATGCAAAGAAAAAAAGTTTTAATAACAGGCGCTGCATCCGGCATTGGAAAAGCAGCTGCCATGCGTTTTGCAAACGAAGGTTATGATGTATGTGTAAACGATATTCAGTCTGAAAAACTAAAAGATGTGTTCACGCAACTTCCCAAAGGAAATCATCTTTTGTTAGAAGGCAGTTATGCAGATAAAGCAACAATTATAGAAGGCGAAAAAATAATACAACACAACTGGAATCATATTGATGCATTAATTAATTGTGCCGGTGTTTTCGCAAAAACAAATCCGTTGGAAATGGAACTTAACCAATGGCGTGTAACGTTTGACATTATGTTGAATGGTTGTTTACTAATAACACAATTGGCTGTAAAGTTTATGAAGCAAGGCGGAAGAATTGTACACATCACTTCCATTCATGGTACGCGGGCAGAAACACATGCAAGCAGTTATTCTATGGCAAAGGCTGCCATTAATCAATATTGCCGTGCAATGGCGTTGGAGCTTGCTGATAAAAATATTTTGGTGAATGCGATAGCACCTGGTTTTGTAAATACGGCAATGTCTGTTGTTGATGGTGTAAATGAATTGGATACCCAATGGTTTAAAGATAATTATGTAAGCAATCAACATCTGCCTTTAAAGCGTGCAGCAGAAGCCGGTGAAATTGCGGGTGTAGCATTTTTTTTAGCGGGCGAAGATGCATCATATATAACGGGACAAGTAATAACAGTTGATGGCGGGCTTACGATAACATTTTAGTGATTGCACATTATTTTTTTTGATGGAGACAATAAAGCACATTAAATATAATTAATGAAAATTGACTCAGTTGATTTCTTTTATTTATCAATGCCTGAAGTGTTTGATGTTGGCGATGGCAGCCAAGATGCTTTACTGGTAAGGGTTATAGCTAATGGTATTGAAGGCTGGGGTGAATGTGAAGCGTCGCCGCTTACAAGTATTGCAAGTTATGTATGTCCTATGTCGCACAGCGCATGTAAGCCAATCAGGTATTCGGTTGAAGGCGTGCAGTTGAATGATGTAAAAGATATTGAAAGTATAGCAACCTCGGTTCATAAAAATTCATTTGACCTTTTGCAGGCATCGCATACACTTTCAGGAATTGATATTGCTTTATGGGATTTATTAGGTAAGAAATTAAATGAACCTGTTTACAAGTTATTGGGTTACGAAAAATCTTTTCCAAAAATAGCGTATGCCTCGCAACTGTTTGGTGATACACCCGAAGAAACTTTCGATAAGGCATTCAATACAAAAATTGCCGGATTTAAAGCGGTGAAGTTTGGTTGGGGCAATTTTGGAAAAATTGGTACAGAAAAAGATGAAGCACATATATCAGCCGCACGTGAAGCGCTTGGTAATGATATTTTATTAATGATAGATGCAGGTACTGTCTGGAATGATAACGTTGCATTAGCAACAGAGCGATTGCAGGCTTTGAAAAACGTAAACGCATATTGGCTGGAAGAACCTTTTGCTAATCTTGAATTAGATGCATATAAAAAACTTTCTACTTTACAACCATCAATTGCAATTGCTGCCGGTGAAGGTTGCAGCAGTTTTCAACAAGCAATTGCAATGATGAATTATGCTGGTATTTCTTTCATACAAATTGATACAGGAAGAATTGGCGGCATAACGGTCGCAAAAAAAATAGCAGATTCCGCAAAGCAAAAAGGTATTACTTATGTTAATCACACGTTTACTTCAAACCTTGCTTTAAGCGCTTCATTGCAACCTTTTGCCGGTATTGAAAAAGATAAACTGTGCGAGTGTCCTGTTGAATTATCATCGCTGGCGAAAGACATCACTCAAACAAAAATTAATATAGATAGTAATGGTTATGTACATGTACCTGAACAACCGGGTTTGGGTATAACCATCAATAAAGAAACAATAAAAAAATACCTGGTTAGTGGGGAAATTATTATTAACGGGCAGGTAATTTATAAAACGCCTTTTGTTTAAAAAAAATCATTTTTCATTTTTTAATTCCATCAAAATGTTTCAAAGATTTATTAACAAGATTGCAGTTGTTTCAGGTGCTGCAAATGGCATTGGTAAAGCCATTGCATGCAGGCTTGGTAAAGAAGGTGCAACTGTGATTTTGTTTGATATAGATAAAACTTTATTAAAAAAAACAATTAAGGAATTTACAAATGAAAATATTTTAGTTAAAGGCTACGATGTTGATATAAGCGATGAAGAACAATTATCTAAAACCATAAAAAAAGTTGTAACCACGTTTTATAAAATTGATATTATGGTGAATTGTGCGGGAATGTAGGACCAACGGGCACAAGAATAACCGACTATCCGACCGCTGATTTTGATAAACTGTATGATGTGAATTTAAAAGGCAGTTTTCTTATCACAAAATATACATTGATGCAAATGGAAAAAACCGGTACAGGAAGATTGTTATTAATTTCTTCAATGGCTGGTAAAGAAGGTAATCCCGGCATGATTGGTTACTCATCAACAAAAGCCGGCGTTATTGGTTTGGTAAAAGGTGTTGCAAAAGAATTTGCAGATACCAATATTACGGTTAATGGTTTGGCGCCCGCTGTAATTAAAACGTCAATGAATGAAAATACTTCTGCTGAACAACTTGCTTATATGACGGCAAAAATTCCGATGAACCGTTTGGGAACGGTAAAGAAGTGGCGGCTATTTCCTGTTTTATTGTTTCGGATGAGAATAGCTTTTCAACCGGGTTTATTTATGATATTTCCGGAGGACGCGCTACCTACTGATAAGTAACTATAAAAAAATCATTCAAAAAAATATTAATGAAGCATCAATGGAAACTCTTCTGTTAGTAGCTTATGTGTTTTTATTTGTTGGCGCAATTATTTGCATGAATGATATTTTGCTTCCTTCACTCAAAAACTTTTTTCATCTTTCTTATGCGCAGGCAACACGCATTCAGCAATCTTTTTATCTTGTTTATCTCATCTTTCCCATTCCTATTTCTTATTATATTTCAAAGTATGGTTATAAAGTTGCTTTGCTTACAGCATTGCTTATTTGCGGTGCAGGCTGCAGCATTTTTATTCCTGCATATTTTTCATCTTCTTATATTTTAGCGCTGATTGCTTTATTCGTTGTATCAATTGGTGTAACACTTATTAACGTAGCTGCGAACCCGCTTGCAACTATGTTAGGCACGCCTGAAGGTGCACACATGCGTATAAATTTTGTGCAGGTATTTTCAAGAATCGGGTATTCGTTAACACCTGTTTTAGGTACAAGCTTAATTTATGGTGCTGATAAAAATATTTCCTTTTATAAACCTTACATGTGGTTAGGAATTGGAACGATTTTACTTGCTGTATTCATTTATTTTTCTGTGCTGCCTGCCTTTAAACCACAAATGGAGAAAGGCTTTTCATTTTTTTCTATCTTAAAAAAATCGAGGCAATATCCGCAATTATTTTGGGGTGCTGTTATTATGTTTTTTTATGTTGGAGCAGAAGCTTGCACCGCCGGTTTTTTTATCAATTACTTGCAGGATAAAAATGTTGCAGCATTCACGCCGGATAAGGCTGCGCAATTTTTAACTGCGTACTATGTAGTGGCAACTATTGTTGGTTTTATCAGTCTTTATTTATTCAAGTTTTTTTCAGCAGGAAAACTGGTTGCTGTATTTGGAACAGGCATGATTGTATTATATCTTTTAATTGCATTTACACATTCTTCGTTTAATCCATACTTTATTGTTGGCTTAGGTGTTTTTATTTCAATCATGTTTCCTACTTTATTTAGTTTAAGTATTGAAAGAATTGGCGACTTTACTGAAAAAGGTTCAGCATTATTAAATATCGCCATTGTTGGTGGTGCATTCTTTCCTCCGTTGCAAGGCTTGATTGCAGATAATTATGGCGTACAGATTTCATATGTTGTGCCTTGTTTTTGTTTTGTATTTATTGTGATCTACGGCATATTTTGTTCACGGAAAGAAAATCTTGTAACACACAAGCATGGTATGGAAGTGTTGTAAATAGATTATAGTGGAAGTATTTAAGCGTTAACCAAGCTTATAAATTGTCATTTTAAATTGCAAATTTACTTCTGATTTTCAAACGTCTGGCGATCGATATAAAAAAAGAAAAATTGCCTTAATAATGGCTGTGAAGCAAGCTCATCTGTATTACCAACAGAGCAGTATCCAATATTATTTGCAGCAGAGCATCAATTACTTTTTAAAATTGATTGGATAACCGGACGAATAAGCAGTTGTCTACTGTAGCATGATCTAAAATAGTGGTATATGGATTTTCCAGTTGCTTTAATTAAACATGCAGTAGCTTTTCTTCGATATCTTTAATTGCTGATGCACTGAAGTAATAACAGTCAAACTGTTTCAACAAATTTTCATGATAGTGTAATCCACCATACATAGAATATCGCATTCTTTAATCATCGCACATTGGTAATTTATAACCAACTTACTTATGTACATAATAAAAATCTCGGTTTTAACTATAGCCAGATGTTAGTGATAAAAAACACTACCCTATTGGGTGAAGGAGGAACTATCGCTTACCTCGCTTCAGCAGAGTGATTTCAGTCTTTGCAACAATTTCAAATTTCAAGGCTTTCTATCTTTAATTCAAGTTGATCATTTTTTAATCGACTAAAATCGACCAAATTATGTTATTACCGGCCTGAAGAAACTGGCAAATAAAAATCTTAAAACAATCCTCATAAGTAAAGAAAAGACTTTTTAGCTTTACAAGTAAGCGAACGTATTGCTCAAAGTTTAAAAGAATTAGCTACTGCGTTTTTGAATTTATTGCAGAGGCGCAATAAAAAATAGAAAACATATTATATTTACGCAACCCTTTTCTATTAATAGAAATTGCTGTACCCAATAATCAATGCTCACTGTGCCTTAATTAATATAAATTGCTTAAGCGAAAAAAACATATAACCAGCCAAAGAACACATTAACCAAAATAATTCGTTTTAATTTATAATGAACGCTAACTCTAATAAATATGCTACATATGTTGCTGCTATAAAGCAACTTGGAATAAATTATGAGCTAAAAGAGCAGATACCCGTTTCTATTGGCCGTAAAGGTTATGGTGCCGACATTGAAATTGACCATGATATGATGTCGCGCAGTCATGCTGAATTAAAAATTGAAAATGGCCGTCTGAAGGTTTTTGACAAGTTTAGTAAAAACGGTGTTCTTATAAACAACCTGCCAATAACACCCGGTGGCTGGCATGAGTTTAATGCAAACGATAAGCTAAGCATAGTTGGTTTCTGTTTTACCTTTAGTGCGCTGAAGTCAGTTTCAATTCCGGTGAATGAAGAAAAAGCTCCGGATATTATCTGGTCGCTTGAGCCGTCAGCCGCACAAGATTACTTCTCAGGAAATATAAAACCATCTGAACCTGCTTCTATAAAGAACGATAATAAATCAATTTATAAAATATTTAAAAAGCTAATCGAAGAAAAAACACCGATAAAAATAGGCACGGGCAGCAACAAATGATATTGTTTTGCCTGATGCAGAAGCGAATGACAAAATTGTTAGCCGCCATCATGCAGAAATAACTTACAGCAACGGGCATTATTGGGTTACAGACTTAGATTCAACAAACGGAACTTTTGTTAATGGTGAACGGCTGCGACCGCAGCAACCGAGAGTTGTTAATGAGCAGGATGCCATTGTAATACACTTACATTTATTTAGTATTGACGAAGGTTACAGCGACCTGCGCAAGGAAGTAGCGATACGGGCAGTTGGCCTCGAAAAAAAATACGGAAATGCTGTGGGTCTTCATGCTCTGGATGTCGAGGTAGCCCGAAACCAAATCGTTGCATTAATGGGGCCATCCGGGTGCGGAAAATCTACCCTGTTAAAAGCTTTAAACGGAGATAACCCTGCGACAGCAGGCGAAGTGTTTATTCATGGTCTTTCATTGCGTAAAAACTATAACCTATTGAAAAGAAAAATTGGTTATGTTCCGCAGGATGATACCATTCATAAAGAGCTTACAGTAAACCGCACGCTTTACCTCGCAGCTAAGCTGCGGTTGCCAGATGGTACACCTGATGCAGAAATCAATGCAAGAATAGCCCAGGTGCTGGCAGGGCTCAACCTTGAAGAACAACTCCACAATCAAAAAGTTGAAAAGCTTTCGGGAGGGCAGCGCAAGCGTGTTTGTATTGCTGTCGAGTTACTTAGCCAACCCTCCATACTGTTTCTTGATGAGCCAACTTCTCCACTTGATCCAGAATCAATCAAAGAGTTTCTTGATTCCCTGAGAAAGCTGGCAGCAGGCGGTACCACCATAATTATGGTTACCCATAAGCCGGAAGATCTTGACTATGCAGATAAGATTATATTTCTTGCCGCGAAAGGATTTATCGTTCACCAGGGCCAAAAAGATAGCTTGCTGCATAAGTTTGGAGTTGATAACATCATTAAAGTGTATAACATCTGTGGTGGAAAAAACTTCGATTTTGAAAAGTATTATTTAGCTCCTTCAAAAAAAACAAATTATCAACAGGCTAAAATAGAAGTAAGTGCAGATAAAAAGAACAATCTTTTAAAGCAGCTTTACTGGTTGACGAGGCGATACCTTGAAATAAAAATAAGTGACAAAAAAAATCTGCTACTGCTGTTTGCCCAGCCATTTATTATTGCAGGGCTTATAGCCTTTATTTTTCATTCTGTACAAGTAAGTGTGATGATGCTGGTTGCAATTTCTGCTATATGGTTTGGTGTAAGCAATTCTTCAAAAGAAATTGTAAGCGAATACAATATTTATAAGCGTGAGCGGATGTTTAACCTTAATATTCATACTTACATTTTTTCAAAATGGCTGGTTCTTTCTGCAATTGCATTATTGCAGGTTTTTATTTTTCTTGCCATCATATACCTGCGTTTCGGGTTTGCGTCTGATAGTGTGCTGGGTAGTTATTTAAACAGTGCTTTTTTTATGTTCTATATTGCCTGTGCGGCTACACTCTTTGGATTATTTCTATCTTCATTTTTTTCTACTACTGAAAAAGTTCTTACAGTAGTTCCCATTGCATTGATGCCGCAGATAATGCTTGCAGGAATTGTAGAACGTATGACTACTGTAAAAATTGATGTATTAAGCTATTTTACACTGGGCAGGTGGGGAACTGAAGGTTTAACAAGGTTACAAAAAGGACCTTTTAAACCAGGATTAGCGTTAGACGATTTTTATTATAATAAGAGTTTAAAACCAGATGAAAATTCAATAGTTACCCTGTTTAATAGTTTTGAAAGTAATTTATTGGCAATACTTATTATTAGCGTGATTACTTATGCGCTAACTGCTATATCGTTAAAGAGAAAAGATACCATCAGATAATAATATACCAACCGGAAAATTTAAAGGATTATGAGACTAAACCAATATGAATGGAACCCTGAAAGTGATAAAATTGGAGATGGTTCTTTTGCGGAAGTATTTAAAGCGAGAGATAATAATGGCGACCCGGTAGCATTGAAAATATACAGGAGTTCAGTGGCTTCATCCGGTACTGGAGGCTCTCTGAACAACAGGTATTCTTTAGAGAATGAATTTTTAAAGGGCAAGCATTTATCGCATACCAATGTTATCCGGTACATCGGGCTTGATTACCTGCTGCACAAAAATGTAATGCAGAAAGAAGAAAAGTTCCCGGTGCTTATTATGGAGTTTGCAGATGCCGGTTCTTTAGATGACCGCTTAAACGGAAATGCGAATACAGACGGAGGAACCATTATTAATTTTGAAGTACTTGATGAAACCGAAAAAATATCAATAGCCAAACAGATTCTTGCAGGCATAGGCTATCTGCATGAACAAGGAATTATTCACCGGGATTTGAAACCGGCTAACATCTTGTTCAAGACAGACCGGATGGGCAGAAAGGTTGTTAAGATCACTGATTTTGGTATCAGCCGCGATAACCTGACACAAGACATCGGTGCTACTACGTTCGGCGTAGGCACGGTAACTTATATGGCACCTGAACAGTTTTTCCAGAAAACGTACGGGTTAAACCAAGGCATTTCTGAGCGCACCGATATATGGGCGTTCGGAATAATATTTTACCGTTTGTTTACAGGCAGTATGCCATTTAGCAGCCAGGAGCAGATAACAGATACCGAGGTTAATCTTGCACCGGTGCCTGCGGCTTATCGTAACATTGTGAAAGGGTGCCTGCAAAAACATGCTGCAAAACGCTATGCCAGCGCAAAGGATGTAATGGCTGAGCTTGATAAGATTAAACCAACAAAAGCAGTAAAGCCTAAACCAACTTTTCCTGTTAAGACGATTGCGATTATTGCTGCATGTATTGCCTTATTGATAGGAGCAGGTTTTTTTGTTTATAAAAGTATGAATAGAGGGGTAACCATTGATTACACATTAATACCTACAATTGATACCGCTACAAAAAAATGGGGCTTTTTGAACCAGTCATTAGATAAGATTGTTATTCCTTTTAAATACGACCAGACATTTTTTTTCGAGGATGGAATAGCACCTGTAGAATTAAACGATAAATGGGGTGCAATTAACAAAGAAGGTAATATAGTTATACCAATACAATATCAAGATTATAAATTTAATAATGAAGACTTTAGCGATTTTACTGAAAGCTTTTACTTTATAAGAGATGATCTAATAGGTGTTAAATTAAATGGAAAATGGGGATTTATTGATAAAACAGGGGCAACAATTATTTCGTTTAAGTATGATGACATAAAACAGTTTAAAAGTGGAATGGCAGCTGCTAAATTAAACGGCAAATGGGGGTTTATTGATAAAAATGACAATATTGTTGTGCCGCTAAAATTTGATAGCGTTAGTGTTTCTCTAAGTAAATTAATAAAAGCCGAATTGAACAGTAAATGGGGGTTTATTGATCAAAAAGGAAATGAGGCGATTTCCTTCGATTATGATGAAGTAGAAGATTTTTCAGAGGGATTAGCGCAAGTAAAATCAAATGGCAAGTGGGGTTTTATTAATACAAAAGGCACTCAAATTATAAATTCAGAATACTATTCTGTAGGAGATTTTCATGAGGGGCTGGCGAAAGTTTCGTTAGATTCATCAGATATTCCTGATCAATTTGCTATGACACCTCATAGTTTACCAAGAACAGACAGCACTTCACCGAAAATAATAAAATATGGTTTTATTGATAAACACGGTCTTGTAGTTGTTCCGTTTAAATACGATGCTGCAGATGACTTTTCCGAAGACTTAGCTAGAGTACAATTTAATGATGAATATGGTTTTATCAATAAAACAGGGGATGTGGTTGTACCTTTTAGATACGATGATGCAAGTCATTTTTCCGAAGGATTAGCTCGAGTGGAAATAAATAGTAAATGGGGTTTTATTGACAAAACAGGCGCCGTCATTATTCCTTTAAAATATGAGAATGATTGGGATATTTTTAAAACCCAAGACTTTTCCGAGGGATTAGCGGCGGTGGGTTCGAATGACCATTGGGGATTTATTGATAAAGTAGGAAACGAAATAATACCACTTAAGTTTAGAGGTGTTTTTAAATCCTTTAAAAATGGTTATGCTCTGGTTGTTGATAAAAATTCGTTTGGATACAGTATATACTTTATTGATAAGGAGGGAAATATGGTAGGCAATAAAAGTGTTTTGCAAAGTAGAAAAAAAGTGGATAACTCGATATTAGATTATACACCGAACGTGAGAAAAAATCCATCAACGGTGGATATAGACACATCGTCAATAGCACCTTCAGATTCATCAAGTATGATGGCAGACACATCAAAAATGATGATGACAGATACAACGCATAAAGATTCAACTAAGTTCTAATTTAAAAGGTAAATAAGCTTACAATATTAAAATTCGAAAAGCGATATAAATATTTACAAACCATGAAACTAAACCAATATGAGTGGAACCCTGAAAGTGATAAAATTGGAGATGGTTCTTTTGCGGAAGTATTTAAAGCGAGAGATAATAATGGAGACCCGGTAGCACTAAAAATATACAGGAGTTCAGTAGTTCAATCCGGTACTGGCAGGTTCCCTGAACAGCAATAGATATTCACTGGAGAATGAATTTTTGAAGGGCAAGTATTTATCACACACTAATATTATCCGCTATATCGGGCTGGATTATTTGCTGCATACAAATGTGATGCAGAAAGAAGAAAAGTTCCCCGTGCTTATTATGGAGTTTGCAGATGCCGGTTCATTAGATGATCGCCTGAGTGGGAATGCGAATACAGACGGAGGAACCGTTATTAATTATAAAGTCACTTGAGCGAAAGCGAAAAAATATCTGATTGCAAAAGAAATACTGGCGGGCATAGGCTACCTGCATGAACAGGGAATTATTCACCGTGATTTAAAACCGGCTAATATATTGTTCAAGACAGACCGGATGGGCAGAAAAGTAGTTAAGATCACTGATTTTGGCATTAGCCGCGATAGCCTGTCACAAGACATTGGCGCTACTACGTTTGGTGTTGGCACGGTAACTTATATGGCGCCGGAACAATTTTTTCAAAAAACTTTTGGGTTAAACCAAAGCATTTCCGAGCGCACAGATATTTGGGCGTTTGGAATCATATTATACCGCATGCTTACGGGCACATTACCATTTAGCAGCCAGGAGCAGATTGCCGAAACCGAAGTTAACCTTGCAACAATACCTGTGGCTTATCGTAACATTATAAAAGGATGCCTGCAAAAACATGCTTCAAAACGCTACGCCAGTGCAAAAGATGTAATGGCTGAGCTTGATAAGATTAAACCTTCTAAAACCTTAAAATCCGAACCTTCTTTTCCCGTTAAGACGGTCGCGATTATTGCTTCAGTGCTATTGTTTGTCTTTGCCGCTTTCTGGGTATTTAGAAATTGGAAGTCCTGGCAACCGGTATCCGCCCGATCCACATCCTCCACTTTGGAGGACTCTACCTCCACCACGATGCAGACCGATACTGCTATTACAATGGGCAACACAACCTTTGATTCAACTAAGCCTAATGAACCCGAAAAGGCGGTTTACGTTACAAACAAGTCTTTTCAATTAGCAGATACAGATAAAAATACTGGGAATATAGTTATTCTTCCATATACATATACCGGCTGGATAATGAATAATTTGCCAAATGGTCAAGGAACAAAAACATTTCAAAATGGTAACAAATACATTGGACCATCAAAAAATGGGAAGGCCGATGGTAATGGTACAGAATATATTAAAAGAGGATAATGGATTTGACGTTTATGAGGGACCCTTTCAAAATGGTAAAATGAATGGTTCTGGCTCATTTACCCTACGCCAATAAAAACAAATATGTTGGTGAATTCAAAAATGGCGTAGAAGATGGGTATGGTACGCTTTATATTAACCAAGACGGACAATATTACGGCGATAAGTATGTTGGTGAATTTTCGAAAGGCAATTTTAATGGGAACGGCAAATATTATTTTAATAATGGGCAGACTTATGATGGGAATTTTCAAAACGGTGTAATACAGGGTGAAGGCACTGAATGACTTTTACTGATAGGTAGCATTTATAGCGGCAATCTGGGAAGCAGGAAAACGAAATGGACAAGGCACTTATTATTATAATGACCACGGAATGTACGAAGGTAATTATATAGATGGAATAGCGGGACGGTGAAGGCAAACATGTATTATACAGATGGATCAGAGTATGATGGCATGTGGGCGAATGGTAAGCCAAACGGGTATGGGAAACTCTATAATAATCAGGGGAAACTGATCCAATCCGGATATTAGTTAATGGTGACTTCAGTCTACCGATGAGCAAAAATGATTACTATAAAAACATATCGAATTATATTAATCACATTGGCGGCCGGCCAACGTTAGAGGATGCTATATATCCGGCACCCTGGGAAAGCAATAATAGCAATACCGGTTGTTCCTGGTATGTGACGGCATTGGCGGTGAAAATTTTGGTGAAGAGGCGAGCCGAATAGCTTGCGAAGAGTTTTCAAATTATTTTGTATCGCATCCTCCTGCTGAAGATATACTTTCAAAAACCGAAATAAATTTAGCACAACAGCATGTGTTAAAACAAATGAAGAACTTTTCTTTAACCCATCCTAATGCCACCCGCATGGGCACTACGCTAACGTTGGTTTATATTGGTCTTACCCATGTTTCAGCCGCCTGGTGCGGCGATAGCCGTATTTATTTCTTCCGCAATGGAAAAATATTATGGCGATCTGAAGATCATTCTTATGTCGCCGCTTTGGTAAAGCATGGCGAGATTACTCCGGAAGAAGCCAGAAACCATCCGAAAAGAAATGTAATAACCCGCAGTTTAAGCGCCTATGGAAATGCTTCCGAAATAGATTTGTATCATATAGACGATGTTAGAGAAAATGACTGTTTGCTGCTTTGCACAGATGGCTTGTTAGAACAAATAAGCGAGGATATTCTTTCTGAAATATTGTTAACTCAAACTGATGATAAAAGATCTCTTTTTCTTCATTACGCAAACGGAAAAACCAAGGACAACTTTTCCATGTACCTAATAGCTTTGAATAACTTATAAATTAAGTAATTAACCAAAACGTTCTTTAAAGGCGTACGTCACTCGTTAACGTATGCTATAGTATCTTCTAATTAAAGAAAATTCAATTCAAGTTCTTTCAACTTTGTAATATTTTTTTTGTATCCGTTTTCTTCAAAGAAATTGTAAGCTTCACTAAAGCTTTTTTCTACTTCAGTCTTTTTTCGGTCACTTAAATTTTTTCTTTTACTTTTTAAAAGTAGTAATTCAAGGCTCTTCTTCATACTGCCCGAATCTACTCCATAAATTCTGGTAAGCATCAAAGCACAGTTATCGCTACAAGTTAATGTGCTTGCTTCATTAAACCACTATACCGGGAGAGGCATTCAAGTTTATTTTGTTCTTATCCTGAATTGTCCAACCGGAAGCAATCAGTAAAGTGTCTGTTTTATCTCTCCCTAATTCTTCTCGGTCTTGGTTTATACGAAATGAAAGCAATATAGAAAAAATGTCGCTTTACTTTATGCGCTCCTTCACCATTGCTTATATAATCATTCATAAAAAAGCCCGCAATTACTTGCAGGCTTATTATAGAGCACGAATAACGAACTCTTCCCGTTAATCTGATGGCGGCTTTTTTATTTTGCCTCTTGATAAAATAGGAATCATCTGAAAATAAAACGTTGTAAGATTTTCATAGAAAGGCAAAGGATTCAACATTGGTTAAATCCTTTGCCTTACAGCATTAATTTGTTTAATTATAATTTAGAACGCTACCAGGCCGGAAGCATAAGCAGGCAGGTTAGATACTTTGCCAATATGATTTAAAGTTCCTAAAAATCCTCTTCTGTATTCAGTAATTGTATGAGACATTGAATTGATGTTATACACAAAGCGATTGTTGCCACTGACTGTTATATCAATAGGCGCATCATCAGCCGGCGTATTAGCAAAAAATACAAGAAATATTGCACCGAAAGGAGATACATAGTACGAAGAAATTGAATTGCTTCCTGTGTTGGTAACAAAAGCAAACCTGCCGTAGTGCGTAGCAACAACCCAACATGGTGCACTTTTAAAGTTAGGCACAGCACCGTTTACCGCATTTGTATTTCCCCATTTATCAGATGAATATGATGTGCATGCACCTGCATTTGCAACACCGCCTGCTGCATCTGATACAATTAAAAAATTATTATTGTTGTGCGCAAAGTCAAATCCAAAGGGCGTGGTACCAACAGATGAATTAAATATACCTGCAGCAGCAACGCCTTGCGCATCTAATCTAAAAGAAGAAATTTTATTTGTATTTTTTTCAGTGACAAATAAAATTTTTCCACTTGGATGAAAAGCAATTTGCGCAGGACCTGCACCTGTACCGCTTAATGACTGTGATGAACCATTAATTTTTGCAAGCATACCATTAGCATCAACATTAAATCCGCAAATATTATCGCTGCCTGAATTTACCACATACAAAAGATTATTGTAAACAGTAAGGCTTATTGGCTTTATACCTCCGGAATTTTTTGTATCGGCAAGTGTAAGACTGCCATCGTTGTGAACCCAAAAAGAAGATATCGAATTACCGCCGGCATTTACTGCATAAAGCCATTTATGTTGCTCATCAAGTGCAACTGCACCTTGTGAACCAAGTCCGGCTCCGCTGCCCACGCCGCCTGAAGAAACGGAGTTGCTCCAGCTTAAAGTTCCATCTGCGTTTTGAGTATAAATAAGAATTTTATTTCCTGCTGCATCGTTACTTTCTGTGTACACATAGCCGCCCTGCCAGTTTGATTTTCCTTTTGCAACTGATGCATCTGCAGAACCATTTTCTGAAAGCATTGCATCGTCAGGATTGTTACCATTTTCTGAAATCATATCTTTTAAAGATGTTTCAGATTGTGGCGCAGAAGTTTGTTTGTTGTTAAGATCTTTGTTACAGGAAGCAAATGTAATAATAACAGCAATAGTTATTCCACCCATTAAATGGGTTAGTTTTTTTGTAAGCATAAAATTTTTTTGTCGTTAAAAAATATTGTTTAGAAATTCTCCGGAGAATAAGATTTGAGAGAAGATTACTTCTATCGAATAAATTTTATAATACCAACATGCAAGCCTGCACTCATCACCGGCATTGAACCAACACCAACACCTTTCAGCGGAATTTGCACATAAGGTTCAATTCTCACGCTTGTAAATTTTCCAATTTTATTTTCATAACCGGCACTTACATCAAAAGTTGCCGCAAAATATTTCGTTACGTTTTTATAAGAACCTTTCATCTGTTGCTCGGTGCCGTTTAATAAAGTGAGATAATCATTTTCTTCATCGGTTATTATGTAAGATGAAATGCCTGCTGAAGAAAAAATTGTTGCATTTTTTTTACGCAATAAATCATACTTAAGTTTAATTGGAATCTGTAAAAAAGTACTGCTTCCTTTAAGGCTCATTACTTCCATTCCGGCAGGCATTGCAGCGCCAATTTTATCCATGCTGAAATATTTGCCGTCGCTGAAATAATTTTTCTTATTCAGCAATACTCCTGTTTCTAAAAACGCTTTATTGCTTAGCTTGTATCCTGCAATCACACCAATATCAAATCCCGGTTTTTTTATTCCCTGGTTTTTTATTTGATTAAATTCGGGTGCTGCAACAAAACCAATATATAGTTTACGTTGTTTGTTTATTGAAATAAATTTTTTGTTAGCAGTATTTTGAACGCTGTCAATATTATTAAGCTGATTAACTGTTTTATTTATTGAATCAGTTTGCGTATTCTCAATATTTTTTTCATTATCTTTTAATCTAACAGTTGAGTTTTTTAAAGTGTTTGCTGTAATACTTAATGAATTACTGAGTTGAGCAATTTGAAATAATTTATTATCGTTTTCTTTAATTATTTTTTCGACTTTATTATAGCCTGAATAACCTGATTTTTTTTCTTTGATCTTATTATGAAAAAAAGAAAATGATTTCTTATTTGTATTATCACTGTTCACATTTGAATTACCATGCTTTATTTTTTCAGCGGTTTTATTTGTTTGTATTAATTCAGTTTTACTGCCGGAAAATTCTATCAGCATAATTGCAGAAAATATTATTAATAAAAAGAGCAATAAAAAAGCTATATCCTTTTTTTGAATTATATTTTTTAATTGTTGATGCTTCAGTTGAATTTTCTAGATAACGCAGGCAAAATATTTTCCCATTGGCTTTCGCCATTTTTCGGCGCATAATTTTCCGCCGCTTTGCGAAACAATTCATCCATATTATTTTCTATATCCTGCATAGCTTTGATTCTTCCATTTTTTTAATGCTTTTCTGCAACATCATTCTTGCTCTTGAAAGACTTGATTTTGATGTACCGATTGACATATCCAACATGTCTGCAATCTCGCTGTGATTATATCCATCAATAACATATAAATTAAAAACAATGCGGTAAGCCGGCGGAAGTTGTTTTATTAAAGTAATTAAATCGTTGTACAATAAAATTTTGTCGGCGTTATGATTATTGTCTGTGATTTCCCAAACATCATCTGGTATGCCGCCAATTTCCGGAAGCATATTTCCCCTGCGCAACGCATCAATCGAAGTATTAATCATTATTCTCTTTAACCAAGCCATTAATATTTTTTCATTATCCTCGTCGCTGCCGCTTTTAAATTTTTCGAAATGATTGAACAACTTTACGAATCCGTCATTCACAACATCTATCGCTTTCTCATACCTGTAGATATAGCGGAACACAATTTTTAAAGCAAAGCCGCGGTAATGCTCATAAATTATATTCTGGCATTTATGCTCTTTGTTAATGCAACCTTTTATAATGTTGTTAATGTCTTCCAATAAGATGAAAATTTTTCAAAGAGAACTTCCGTTAAAGTAACACTTCTATTAATACATACGCCGGATTTTAAAAAGTGCTGCAATGGTTGAGAAAATCAATTAACTTTTATAGAAAGATTTAAAGTTGAAAAAGTATTAAAGGCTACATGTTGTACACTATCTGCTGGATTATTGTAAAAATAATTTCATTACTGACGTAAGCCATAGACTATGCTAAACAATTACACATCTTACGCCTATTTAACAGATTGCAACCGGTTCATCTTTAAACTGTAGTATTGTGTATAATTGTTTTAATGAAAAAAGCGGGCTTTATAATATCCATTGTTCTTGTCATTATCATTTCCGGCTATTTGTTGCTGCGATTTTATGTACTGAAAACAAAAACGATACAGCCTGATTATTCAAACGCAAAGTCTGCTATAGATTTACGCCCGTTAGTAATAGCTAAGTTAGAGCAACTGGCTAAAGATGGTTCAGGCGGTTTATATAATCTTTCAATTGAAAAGGTAAATGCAGATGTTGCTGCCTCAGCATTTGATATGATTAATGTAACGCTGATTCCTGATTCTGCTGTTCTTGCCAAACTAAATCTTGCTAAAAAAGCTCCTGATGATGTGTTTAAGATAGCGTTTGATACTTTACATGTAAAAGGAATATCTCTTTTAGATTTTCTTCATAAAAAAAATATCAGTCTTGATACAATATATATCAGGCATCCTGTAGTTCAGGTATATCATGATATTAAACCGTATAATGCGCAACAAAGAAGAGAAGACAGCACAGAAAGCATTTATCAAAAGATAAAAAAACAATTTAACAGCATTGCTATTAATGCTATTGAAATAAATAATGGAAGCCTGATAAATACTACCATCAGCAAAAAGAATAAAACACAAAAATTAAATGATGTAAGTATCAGCTTAAGAAAGTTTCTGTTTGATTCTTCTACTCAATTTGATAATAACAGGTTCTTTTTTGCTGAAGACCTGCTGCTTTCTTCAAATAATTATTTTATTAAAACACCTGACAGTCTTTACACTTTTAAAATAGATAATATATCGGTTGCTGCTTCAAAGCACTCAGTTATATTCAACAACGTTTCCCTTTTGCCAAGAGGAAATAAAACAGAGTTTGAAAAAAAACTTACAACAATGGATGATATGTTTACACTTCATTTTCCAAAAATTATTTTTAATGAAGTTAACTGGCAGCAATTGATGAATACCAATTGCTTCATTGCTGGTTCAGCAACTATTGATAATGGTGAACTTAAAGATTACCTTGACAGAAGATTACCGCACTCACATCAATTTACTTATGATGATTTTCCCCAGCAATTACTAATGAATGTGCCAATCAAGCTAAACATACACCGGTTGAATATTCACAATTTTAAGGTGGAATATGAAGAGTTCAGTCCTGAAAGCATGGAAAGCGGCAAAGTATATTTTAGCAACATCACCGGAACCGTTAGTAATGTTACCAATATGCCGGCTTTTATAGCAACGAATCATACGTCGGTTGCTGCTGCATCGGGGCTGTTTATGCAAACAGTTCCCATTAAAGCGAACATTGTATTTAACCTTTTTAAACGTTCTAATGGTGGTTTTTCCGCTGATGTACAAATTGATTCTATTAATAAAGAAACTGTAAATCCTCTGGCTAAGCCGCTCGGATTATTTAGTATTAACAACGGTATTGAACATAAAGGCAATGCGCATATAAAAGGAGATAATTTTTCTGCAGAAGCAAGCGGAACAGTGTGGTATAATGATCTGAAATTAACTGTGCTTAAAAAAGGTAATGCTGAAGACAGTTTAAAAAGCAAGGCTTTTACGAGTTTTATTGCCAACAGTTTTTTAATCAGAAAAAATAATCCCGAAAAAGGTAAAACAGTGAGAAGTGCAGCGGTGGTTTTACAAAGAGATCATAAGTATGGAAGCTTTTTCAATTTTGTGTGGGCAGCTATTCGTAAAGGCTTTTTAAAAATAATAGTGCCGGCAAAAGGCTGATTAAATTAGTATTTAATTGTTATGCTTGAAGTAACTAAGTGCATCAAACAGTTGGCAAACGTTTCCTTAATTCTACAGCAAATTGGAACATTACTATATTGTTCATGAGCATTACTCTGCTATGCAAAACCGGCTTGCAGCCTTTTATTTAAAGTAGATAAATGCTGCTTCGACAATGAATTCTTCTTAGTTATATGATGTTCAGAATTACAGGAACAAGCGTTGAGAGTAAGTTCATTTTTTAAAAACAAAATAGGAGTAAGGCAATAGATGAATATTGCCGGACAGTGCTTGCGCATAGATAATGAAAACTCCGGCGCTATTTACAAAAATATTTTGGATGCCTGTTCATAGCGTGGGCTTTTGGTAGTCCTTAATTTTTTATTAGTTAAAAGATTGCCTGAATGCTAATGGCGAGAGATTGGTTTTTATCTTAAATAATTTACTGAACGATTGCGGATATTCAAAGCCTAACTCGTAAGCAATTTCACTTATTGATAAGTCAGTAGTAGATAACTTTTCTTTTGCCTTTTCAATCAGTTTTTGATGAATGTGTTGTTGTGTATTCTGCCCTGTCAGCACTTTAAGTAAACTTCGTAAATAATTTGGCGATGTGTTTAATTTTTCAGAAATGTATTGAACGGTTGGCAATCCTTCGCTTATCAAGTTTTCGCTGTTGAAATAATCGGTAAGTACTTCCTCAAGGCGATTCAAAATTTTATGATTGTTTATTTGCCGCGTGATGAACTGACGTTGATAAAATCTTTCCGCATAGTTGAGCAAGGTCTCTATTTGTGAAATGATGATGCTTTGGCTGAATTTGTCTATATTGGAATGATATTCCTGCTGAATATTTTGAATAATATTGTTAATGGTTGCTTCTTCTTTCTCTGAAAGAAAAAGTGCCTCGTTTACCGAATAATCAAAGAATTCATATTTCCTGATGCTTTTCCCTAAAGGCGAATTCCAAAAAAAGTCGGGATGTATAAGTAAAATCCAACCGGAAGGTTTTGATATTTCATCGTCCCTGTCTTTAATTCTGCTAAAAACCTGATTGGGAGCTATGAAATACATAATACCCTCATCAAAATCATATTCCAGTTGACCGTATTTCATCTTGCCTGTTACGCCTCGTTTTACAGAAATAGCATAGAAATCGAATAGGACGCCCGCCGAATTTTCGTTGGGCAAATCTTCCATTTTAGAATAATCTATTACACTGATTAGCGGATGTTCAGGTTGCGGTAATCTTCGCAACCTGTGAAATTCCGTTATGGTTTTTATTCTGATTGGTTTTGCATTTGCCATATCTTAAAAAATAGTTTTTTACAAAGCTTGTCCGCCTGAAACTTCAATTCGTTGCCCGTTTATCCAATAGGCATCGGGTGTGCAAAGAAAAGTTACAACGCCACCAATATCTTCGGGCAAACCAACCCGGCCCAAAGCTGTAAGACTTGCAATATGTGCATTAATCTCTTTGTTGTCTCGTGTTCTTCCTCCTCCAAAATCTGTTTCGATAGCACCGGGAGCAACTACATTCACACGAATTTTTCTTGAACCTAATTCCTTAGCCAAATAACGTGTAAGAACTTCAACTGCAGCTTTCATGGAAGCATACACAGACGAACCCGGAAAAGCCATACGAGCCAGGCCGGATGAAATATTGATAATCCCGCCACCGTCGTTGATATAAGGCAACGCTTTTTGGGTTAAGAAAAACACACCTTTGTAGTGAATGTTGAAAATAGTGTCCAACTGTTCTTCTGTTGTATCTGTTGCAAGTGCATACAAGGCCGTGCCTGCATTGTTGATAAGAAAATCAAAATTGGAACTTCCTGTATTTTCTTTCAAATATTCCGTTACTTGTTCAATGAAATTATCAAACAATTTTATGTTGCTTGTATCCAATTGCAATGCAAAAGCCTTTTGTCCCAATGATTGAATTTCTGCAACAACATTATCTGCTGCTTCTTTGTTTGAATTATATGTAAGCACTACATCAATACCTTTTTTAGCCAGGGCAATAGCCATACTTTTTCCTAAGCCACGACTGCCACCTGTTACTAATGCAATTTTATTGTTACTCATATTAATATCTTTTAGTGAACTCCTTATTGTTTATTATAAACCGCTGCAAACTCTTTTGCAAAATCGGTCAGCTTTATTTTGCCAAATGTTGGCTTGTGCTGGTTGTAATCTTCATACAAATTATTTCGTCTTCCCGCATTCATATCCACTAAGCCCTTTGCCGCTTTTGCATTAAATCCGGCGGCTACTAACCCGTTCAAAAATTGTTCGTCAGAAATTTCTACCCATTTTAAATCAGGTTTTCCGATAGCTGTGCCTAAAATTTTTGCTACTTCATTGGGTGACACTTCATCGCTTGTTATGTAACGAACCGTTTTTCCTTCAAACGGTTGTTCCATTTCTTCTGCAATGGTAGCAGCAATATCCAAAGGGGAAACCCACGGTTCTTTTTCATCACCGCCATAATTTTGAACAATTACATTTTGCGCTTTTATGCTTGGTATAAACGCAAACATATTGTAGTAAAAACCGACAGGCCGCATAAATTTAATATAAACGTCGTCTGGCAATTGTTTGACCATGTTTTCTATATAAAAATGAACACGCAACATTCCGTTGCCTTTATCTGTATGTGCGCCAATGCTGCTTAAATATATTATACGTTTTACGCCTGATTCCAGAACAGCTCTTACATAATTGTGGGCAATATTTGTCCAATACGTTTCAACGTCGGCAGTTTGGTCAAAGAAGTTGATTGGCGGTTCCATAAGATAAACGATATCCGCACCCTTGAATGAGGTTATAAGAAAGTCAGCGTCGTCAATTGAACCGATAGCCGCTTTTGCTCCTAATGCTTCAATGTCTTTTTGCTTTCCGGCTTTACTGCTAATCACTGTAACCGAATGTCCTTTTTGTATCAACTTTTCTGTGAGTGGTTTGCTTATGTGCCCTAAAGAACCTGTAAGTACAATATTCATATTCTATTTTTGTTTATGCAAAATTGTGAACGTACCAAATAGCAGATATAACCAAAACGCCTTTTGTTATAGTCAAAACGAAACGTGTTACTATGTTAGCTATAAGTCTAATGGATTACGGGCTGTTGTTTTTCTAAAAGCTTTCCAGCCAACGTCCAGAGCAGGTCTGGAGTACAGGCAGTGATGCTCGCATTGGGATACTCTTTCCGATTTAATTTTTATCCAAAATATTTATTTGATTATTAGATAGCTATTGCGTTTCAGTGCCCTAATGATTATTTACTTCTTCAATAGATTGTAAAAGTTTTTTTATGAACAGGATCACTTAACAAATATTCTGTTTCATCCATTTCATCAGCCACTGCACGAACAATTGTATCCATGATTTTTTTACAAAAGCTAAAATCAATCATTCTCCCGAAACCAGCACTGCGCTTATATTTCCATCTGCTTCTTCAACCTGAACATAATCGTCAGGCGCCGTTGCAATAGAATATCCAACATAATCTGGTTTAATGGGAAATTGTTTGTGCATTCTTTCAACCATTACCAGCGTTTGTATTCGTTTTGGATGAAACTGCATAAAAGGTTTTAATGCATACAATAAAGTTTTGCCGGTATTGCTAACATCATCCACCAGCAAAACATTTTTGTTATCAAAATTTATTTCTTCACTTAAAGTAATCACCGCAGGTTTATGTTTATCCAGGTGCAATGAAATTATTTTTATAGAAGATGAAATGTATTGTTTTAAATAATGCGAAACCTTTGAAGCAATCAATTTTCCGGCGCCTTCCACACCAAATTTTCCGGCACCTTCAATGCCGATAATAATGAGTTCTGCATCATCTTCGCTTAATTGCTCTGCAACTTCAAGCGCAATGCGGTGCAGTTTTTCAGTAAGAACTTCGCCCGAAAGAATTGTTCTGTTTTCCATGCTATCAAAAATAAGCAAGCGTTTTTACAGAACCGCCTAAATGCAAAACTTTATCTTCGCGGCAAGTAAGTTTCAGCGTTTAAGTGTTGCAATGTTTTTTTAAACAACTTTGAAACGTTGAAACTTTTTGAAACATTTAAACGCGTGTATGCAGATTGTTTTTCAAATTTTATTTATACTGATAGCAGCTATCGCCGTTTGGCTGTTTGCAAAAAATATTATTCGTATAAGAAAAAATATTTTGTTGGGCAGAGAAGAAGCTCTGAACGATAATAAACCTGAACGCTGGAAAAATGTGTTGCTGCTTGCATTGGGACAAAAAAAAATGTTTCGTAACCCGCTTGTTGCCATAATGCATTTTATTATTTATGCCGGTTTTATTATTATAAATATTGAAGTGCTTGAAATAGCCATTGATGGCTTGTTTGGCACGCATCAGAATTTTTTCCAAACCGCTGGGAAGTTTCTATCCTTGGCTGATTGATGCATTTGAATTTTTAGCAGTTGGTGTTTTAATCGTTGCATTATTTTTTTATTGCGAAGAAATGTTTTGCATGTAAAACGTTTATGGATGAAGGAATTGAATGGCTGGCCAAAAAGCGATGCCAATTATATTTTAATTACGGAGATTTTATTGATGAGTTTTTTTCTTAACGATGAATGCTGCCGATACCACATTGCAGCAACGCGGGTTATGGCGAATATGGCCAGCATCTTACCGGCAATTTTTTATTCTCGTCTTTTTTGCAGCCTTTGTTTTCAAACATGAGTAATCATTCATTAATGATATTGAACGCACTTGCTGGTGGCTGCATATTACAGGCATTTTTGCTTTCTTAAATTATCTTCCTTATTCAAAACATCTGCACATTTTATTTGCTTTTCCAAACGCATATTATGCAAGGCTTCAGCCAAAAGGCAAAATGGACAATATGCCTGAAATTCAAAATGAAGTGTTGTATGCCATGCAGCCCGAACTGGCGCCAACGAAGCAGAACCAAATCATAAAAAAGTTTGGTGCAAAAGATATTTTTGATTTAAGCTGGAAAAATTTGTTGGATGCTTATAGTTGCACCGAATGCGGAAGATGCACTGCGGCCTGCCCTGCAAACATCACCGGAAAAATTTTAAGCCCGCAGATTAGATTATGATGAAAACCCGCGACAGGGCAGAAGAAGTTGGCGCAAAAATACAACCAAAACAAAAACTTTATTGATGATAATAAAACGTTGTTGCATAATTATATTACTGAAGAAGAATTGCGTGCCTGCACAACCTGCCAGGCTTGCGTAGAAGAATGCCCTGTTAGTATAAATCCGCTTGATGTTATTGTACAGTTAAGAAGATTTTTAATAATGGAAGAAAGCAATGCGCCGCAGGAATGGAATGCCATGTTCAGCAACATTGAAAATAATTTTGCGCCCTGGAAATTTTCGCCCGATGAAAGAGATAACTGGGCAAATGTTACCTGAAAAATTCCCGCAAAAATTATATCTTATTCTTACTTAATTTCTTGCTTTAAAGGTTAATAAAATAATTGCTGAATAATCCGGCAAAGCTTTTGCATTACTAATAAGAGCACAGTATTTAAAAATTTAAAATGAAGCATCATGAAAAAGATTTATACTGTTTTAGCCGCTGCTCTTTTTATTTTTTCTTCGGTTTATAGCCAGCAATCTATAAGTTATGCCAATAGCGGCGTTTTAATAAAACATGATGGCAGCATTCAAATGAATGTTATAGGAAATCCGGTAAGAAATGTGATCACACTTCAAATAAGCAATCCTGTTTCTACAAAATATGAGCTTTCTTTATTTACCGAAAATGGCCAAAAAGTTACAACCATGTTATACGATCATCCGGCAGGCATCAGCACAAAACAAATTTATGTTTCTTCATTGCCGCATGGTTTTTATTTTCTTGTTGCTACAACCAATACGGGAAGGCAATCTTTAAAATTATTTATTGAATAAACCTCTCGCTAAATTTTTTAATCATATCAAAAAATAGTTGTTAAAAAACTTTTTTTAAAGTTGATGTGTAAACCATTTTAAACTTAATAATTTGAGCGTGTTTATCTTTACACCATGCCCCGCAACAACTACCAATTACAAAAATTCAACAAAGAATACGACCGTCTGAACAAGCAGCAAAAAAAGCCGTTGATACTATCGAAGGGCCGGTAATGGTTATTGCCGGGCCGGGCACAGGGAAAACGCAAATTCTTTCTGCACGCATCGGAAAAATATTGCTGGATACAGATACGCAGCCGCAAAATATTCTTTGCCTTAACCTATACAGACGCCGGTGTTATCGCCATGCGCAAACGCATTTTAGAATTCATTGGCGCTGATGCATACAAGGTAAATATTTATACGTTTCATGCTTTTTGTAATGATGTGATACAGGATAATCTTGGCCTGTTTGAAAAGACTGCGCTTGACCCTGTTTCTGATCTGCAGCGCATAGATTTATTTAAACAACTCATTGATTCATTTCCAAAAAATCATCCGCTGAAACGGTATCGTGGCGATGTGTATTATGAGATCAATAACCTGCAATCTTTATTCAGCACTATGAAGCGGGAAGGCTGGTCTCCGCAATTTATCAATGAACGTATAGAGTGCATATATAAATTCGTCTTGCCAGCGACGTGATGAATACATTACCAAACGTGCCACCGAAAGATTTTAAAAAAGGCGATGTGCGGATTGATAAGATTGAAGAAGAAATTGAGAAGCATGGAAAAATTGCGTGCTGCTGTAAATGAGTTTGATAATTTTCAGCAACTGATGCGCAAAAATAATTTGTATGATTTTGATGACATGATTAACTGGGTGATAAAAGCATTTGAAGAAAACCCGAATTTATTGCTGCGTTACCAGGAACAGTTTTTATATATTTTGGTGGATGAATACCAGGATACCAGCGGCACACAAAATCGTTTGGTTGAATTGCTGATTAATTATTGGGATAAGCCAAATGTATTTGTTGTGGGCGATGATGATCAAAGCATTTATCGTTTTCAGGGAGCGAATGTGGAGAACATGCTGGGCTTTGCCAACAGTTATAAAAATGATTTGCTAACGGTTGTGCTTACACAGCAATTATCGTTCAACACAATGCATTCTGGATGTTTCAAAAACCATCATCGATAAAAACAATGACCGCTTAATAAAACAAATCGAAGGCCTGAGCAAAGATTTTTATCATCCAATGAAAAAATAAAACATCTTGCCCATAAGCCGATCATTTATAATTATGAAACGCAGCGGCAGGAAATGATTGGCATCACGCAAAAAGTTGAAGAAGATTTTAGCCGCAAGGAATTGAACCCAGCAAAGATTGGCATTATTTATAAAGAAAATAAATATGGCGAAGAACTGGCGCAATATTTTAAGCTGAAAAAAATTCCATATTACAGCAAACGCAGTTTAAATATTCTCATGCTATTCCTTTTGCAAAAAAAATAATTAGTATTTTAAGATATCTTATCATTTGAACATGATATTCCTTACAGCGGCGATGAATTGCTGTTTGAGATTTTACATTACGATTGGTTTAATATTCCGCCCATAGAAATTGCAAGAGTAAGTATTGAAGTTGCGGATAAACAATTCTCAGAAAGATAAAACTTCTATAAGAAAATTGTTGGTGAAAGAAGCAAACAACCTGTTCGCGATCTGTTTTCGCAAAGCATGAATGAAGGTTTGAAAAAAGCAAGTGAAGCTATGGAAAGTCTCATTTCAAAAGTGCCGAATGTAACACTTGCAAGGTTTGTTTGAATGTATCGTTCGTGAGGCGGCGTGCTGGGTTACATGATGAAAAGTGATGAAAAAATATGGCTGCTGCAGGTGCTTACGGGTTTGTTTGATTTTATAAAAGAAGAAACACATCGCAATCCTAATCTTGATTTAAACAATTGATAAAGTTGTTTGATCTGATGCAAAGCGAAAGTCTTATCTCTGCCATTAGTTGAAGTAAGCGGTAACGATAAAGGCGTGAATTTATTAACTGCACATGGTTCAAAAGGATTGGAATTTGAATATGTTTTTTTTGCAGGATGCAATGCAAGCTTTTGGGAAAAGAAACGCAAACCTTTTGGTGGTTATAAATTTCCTGATAATATTTTTACCTCACCCCGTCTCCTTTGGAGAAGGACGAGGTGAGGTGGCTCATGCCGATGAAGAATTAAGCCGGCTTTTTTATGTTGCACTTACCCGCGCCGAGCAAAATTTATTTATCTCTTATTGTTGTTTTAAAAATGATGGAAAAGAACTAGAACCTTCTATGTTTATTGCAGAAATTTTAGATATGCATGAACTGGAAACAGAAAAAGTTTTTATTGACGCAAATACCAAGCGGAGTTTCAAATGTTGCAATTTGAAAACGAAGTTCAACCGGAAATTGAAAAGATTGAAGACAGAATATATCAACAGTTTGCTGGAAAGATTTGTGATGAATGTAACGGCGCTGAACAATTATTTAAAATGCCCGCTTGAATTTTATTTTAAAAATCTTAATTCGCATTCCTTCACCAAAAAATGAAGCAACAGAGTTTGGTTCTGCAGTGCATTTTGCATTGGAACAATTGTTCAAAAAAATGCAGGAGAACAAAAATGTTTTCCATTAAAGAAGAATTTATAAATGACTTTAATGGTTATGCATCGCCATCGCGAAAGCTTTACCAAAGAACAGTTTGCAAGCAGGATTGGAATATGGGGAAGAAGTTCTTAGCTAACTTATTACGATAATTATATTTGCATCAGCTGGAATAAAATTGTTGCGGTTGGAAAGCAACATTAAAAATGTTGTTAGTGAATGGTGTGCCGCTTAAAAGGCAAATTAGATAAACTTGAATTTGTTGGTAAAGAAGTAAATGTGGTGGATTATAAAACCGGAGATCCGGATAAAGCAAAAGACAAATTAAAACCGCCGCAGGAAAAAATTCCAAATGGCGGCGATTACTGGCGGCAGGCTGTTTTCTATAAAATATTACTTGATAATTATAACCGGGACTGGATTGCGGTGAGCAATGAATTTGATTTTATTGAACCTGATAAAAAGAAATTTTATCGCAAAGAAAAAGTGTATATAACGCACTGAAGATATTACAACCGTAAAACAGCAATTAAAAACAACGTGGGAATAAAATTCAGGAGCATGATTTTTATACAGGCTGCGGTAAACCTGATTGTCATTGGTGCGAATTTGTAAAATCAAATAACATGGCAGTCGCATTGCACGAACTTAGTGAAGAAGAAGCTGAATAAAATTTCAGTGCAATTTTTTTACAGCTTGCAATTAAAAGTTTACTATTGGTATAAGAATTGACTTCACATTAAAAACTATTTTATGCCGCAAAAAGATGAAATGAATACGCTTAGCCAGATATTAAATAAGCTAACTGTTAAAGGTTATGACAATGAATTCAGGTGGACGAAAGAAGGTTTTACTTTTAAAGATAAAGCATACCAGCCGCAAGATTTAACGATAGTAAAAACCTATCGATTTGAAGGCGTTTCAGATCCTTCAGATATGTCAATTCTGTATTTAATAAAAGCGAAGGATGGGTTTATTGGCTACAGCCTTGATGCTTACGGCGTTTACAGCAATCATGATGATGAAGAAGGTTATGATAATTTTATCCGGCAAATTCCTGTAAAAGATAACGACGAGCAATTATTGTTTGAGTTATAAATAATACCGTTTAAACACTGAATTTCCTGCTCACTTTTTGCGCTTATTTATTTTACATTTCAACACCTGCGCTATTATAAAATTTTTTTTTGCATGAATTCAATAATTGTAATTGGTGCAGGCGCAGCAGGTTTAATGGTTGCGTATGAACTTTCTAAACACAACAACCAGGTTATTGTTCTTGAAGCAAAAAACCGTTTAGGCGGCAGAGTATTTACGCTTGATGACAACAATTTTTCTCAACCTATAGAAACCGGCGCTGAATTTATTCACGGCAATTTGCCGGTAACAATTTCTTTATTAAAAGAAGCATCCATTTCATATCATGCCATTAATGATACAATGTTTCATCTTGAAAAAGGAAAATTTAATAAGCAAAAAAATTTTGCTGAAGACTGGAATAAGCTGATGAAACAAATGCATGATTTAAAAGAAGACATGCCGCTGGCTGATTTTTTACATACATTTTTTAAGGATGAAAAATATGCTTCGCTTATTAATTCAGTAAAAAATTTTGCCGGCGGATTTGATCTTGCTGAAATTTCAACCGCAAGCACAAAAGCTTTGTACAGAGAGTGGAGTGAAGACATGGGAGTTCAATACAGAGTTGATGGCGGCTATAAACTTTTGATTGATCATTTGCAGGCGCAATGCAAAAAAAATGGTTGCATTATTCATACAGATTGTTGCGCAAAAAAAATTAACTGGCAAAAAAATGAAGTGAATATTTTAACCATGTGCAGCCGTATTTTTAAAAGCAACCAGCTCATCATCACCGTTCCGGCAAGCGTGCTGCAGGCAAATGCAAACAGCGAAGATTATATTGAATTTCATCCTGCCATTCCTCAACACATCGAGGCGGCAAAAAATATTGGTTTTGGCGCCGTTATAAAAATTATTCTTCAGTTCAGCGAAAATTTCTGGAATCAAAAAAAAGAGGCAGGTTTTATTTTAACTGATGAAGAAATAGCAACGTGGTGGTCTCAGCTTCCTGTTAAAAATTCAATATTAACCGGATGGGTTGGCGGCGAAAAAGCAATGGCGTTAAAAGAAAAAACAGATGCTGAAATTCTTGATAAAGCATTGCAATCGCTTTCAAATGCTTTTAACATCAGCGTTGAAGAATTGAAATATAAATTAAAGGCATCAAAAATTACAAACTGGTGCAAAGAGCCTGATATTAACGGCGGTTATTCATTCAACACAATAAAAACTGTTGAAGCCAGAAAAGTTTTGCGCCAGCCTGTAAATGAAACCATATTTTTTTCCGGCGAAGCGTTGTTTGAAGGCACGCCGGGCGGCACCGTTGAAGCTGCATTAAGCGCTGCAAAAGAAACAGCTTTACAAGTTTTGAAATTGCATAAAACGGCATAAAATTTTCTTTAATTATTGTATGACAAAATCAAAAACAAACAACAACGAAGGCCCTAAAAAAACCGCTGCAGTTTATGAAGATGAACTGTTTAAAACTAAAAATGAAAAAGAAGATGATGATGAAATTGAATCTGATGGTTCTGCAAGCGCTTTCGATGAAACAGAGCAGGTAAGTGAAGACAATTTTGATAACCTTTCTGAAAAATGATCAACATGAAAAAAAAGAACGGCGACGAAGCATCATCATCAAAAAAAGAAAATAAAAAAGTTAGAACTGATAAACAGTTTAAAGATAATCCGGTGCGTGAAGGTGAAAATAATTCTATTAATGATGAAGGCAACCAATCGGCATATCCTCACAAAAGCACAGAAGATAAGCAATTTAAAACGCAGCCTGAATTTATTGACAGAAACAGCGAATCGAAAAATAAAAGCTGATTAATTAACGATTTTTTGTTACGGAAGAAGCGTAAAAAAATCAACCGGTATAAACCAAATTTTATTCTTTGATTTTTGTTTCCAATATCGTTTTATTATTTAGATGCATCCCTGTATATTTGCGCAAAATTTAAGGGCCATTTATGACCTTCAAAAGCGTAAAATCTTTACTGGCAGCGGGTTTCAGCATTTTTTGTTTACTTTTTACATTTTCTGTTTTTGCGCAGGATCAGATGCCTGAAACCGAGCAAAGCACAAAAAAAGAAGAAAAAAAAGAGTTTGACCCTAACGAAGTTATTTTTGGTCACGTTTTAGATGCCCATGAGTTTCATTTTTTTTCATTTGAAGGCAGCAACGGCACAGAGCATGAAGCCGTTATTCCGTTGCCGGTATTTCTTTATTCTCCGCAACGAGGTTTTTCTGCCTTTATGTTTTCAAAATTTAATAAAGGCACGCAGATATATAAAGATTATGAAGTATTAACCAATAAAAAAATTGAGGCTTTACATCTTGATGATACAAAATATCACGATGGGCAAATTTTAGCAACAGATAAAAATGGCCAGATTGATGAAAGCATAAAAGTGTATGATCTTTCTCCAACACGCAATGTGGTGCAAATGATTTTAGCGCTTGCATTATTGGTTTGGGTGATGCTTTCTGTTGCAAAGCGTTATAAAAAAGGCGAAGGCGTTGTATCTGCGCCAAAAGGCTTGCAAAGTTTGCTTGAACCTGTAATTATTTTTGTTGAAGATGATATTGCCAAACCCAATCTTGGTGCAAAACATCGAAAATATTTGCCTTATTTATTAACTGTTTTCTTTTTTATTTTAATTAATAGTTTGGTAGGTTTAATTCCCGGTACGGCAAATGTTACAGGTAATATAGCTTTTACTTTTATTCTTGCCGTTATTTCGTTTGTAGTTATTATGTTTAGCACCAACAAACATTATTGGGCGCACATTATTAATCCGCCGGTGCCTATTGCCATAAAACCCATTTTAATTCCGGTAGAAATATTGGGAATATTTACAAAGCCTTTTGCACTTTGCATTCGTTTGTTTGCAAACATGATTGCAGGGCATATCATCATTATTTGTTTAACATCACTCATATTTATTTTTGGAGCAATAAGTGTTGGCGCCGGCTGGGGTTTTACACCGGTTTCAGTAGCTTTTGTAATATTTATTTATTTTATTGAAATATTAGTTGCTTTTTTGCAGGCGTACATATTTGCAGCGCTTACGGCAGTGTTTATAGGCCAGGCGTTTGAAGGCGGCCATAATGATGTAGGTCATCACGAAGACAAATTGCTTGTTTAAATTTTTAATCAATATAAAAAACATAACCATGGATTTAATGACTGTAATTTTAAGTAGCTATCCTTTTGCAAATGCAGGTGGTGCTATTGGTGCGGGTTTAGCGGCAATAGGCGCCGGTATTGGTATTGGTCAAATTGGTAAAGGCGCAGTAGAAGCCATTGCCCGCCAGCCCGAAGCTTCTAACGATATTCGTGCAAACATGATTCTTACTGCGGCGCTTGTAGAAGGTGTTGCCTTGTTTGGCGTTATCGTTGGTATTCTTGCAATGTTCATTAAATAAGAAAGCCCTAAATCCCTAAAAGGGATTTTTTGGCGTTTGAAATTTTAAGTACAATTTATTGCAATGAATTACTTTGAAATAATTAAGTTTTTAATACCCTTCCGCCGCGGCGGATGATGGAGGGCTTTATATATGCAATTACTTACACCGGGTTTAGGTTTAATTATATGGACGCTGCTCGCATTTCTTGTTGTGTTTTTCATTCTTAAGAAATTTGCATGGCCTTTATTTTAGGCGGATTAAAACAGCGTGAAGAAGCTATTGCCGAATCGCTGGCATCTGCTGAAAAATTAAAGCAGAAATGGCGCAAATGAAAAGTGAAAATGAATCTTTGCTGGCAAAAGCCCGTGAAGAAAGAGCAGGCATGTTAAAAGATGCAAAGCACACCGCAGATAAAATGGTGGCTGATGCAAAAGAAAAAGCAAAAGCTGAATACGATAAAATTTTGGCTGATGCGCAATCTGCCATTCAATTGCAAAAAAATGCGGTGCTTACAGATCTTAAAAACCAGGTTGGCGCATTGGTAATTGAAGTGGCAGAAAAAGTGTTACGCCAGGAGCTGAATGATAAAGCAAAACAGGAAAACTATATTAAACAGTTAACAGACGAAGTAAAATTAAATTAAAGAATAGCTTGAAGCTATGAGCTGTGAGCCGTAAGCTCGTAGCATTGTCGAAGCTCAAATCTACAAATTCAAATTGATAAAATGCCTAATCCACGATTAGCAGCACGATATGCCAAAAGTCTAATTGATCTTTCAGCAGAAAGAAATCAATTAGAAGTTGTGTATCAGGATATGCTGTTTTTGCAACAGTTGTAAAAGCGAGTCGCGATTTTGTAAATCTGTTGCGCAGCCCTGTTATAAGTTCAGATAAAAAACAATCTGTAATTAATGCGGTTACAAAAAATAATATTTCAGAGTTAACACGCTGTTTATAAAACTGCTTATTAATAAAGGCCGTGAAGAAGACTTGCCTGAAATTATCAATGCATTTATTCAACAATACAATGCAATAAAAGGCATTCATAAAGTAAAGCTTACCACGGCAACAGAAATGGTGATGATTTAAAAAATGCCATTGTTGCTAAGGTAAAGGGAGAAGCAAATTTTGAACATGTGGAGTTGAATCGACGGTTGATGACCACTGATTGGCGGCTTTGTTTTAGAATTTAATAATAATCTGGTTGATGTATCTGTATTGCGTGATCTGAGAGAAATAAACAAACAGTTTAAGAAAAAATGTTTACGTGCATAATATAAGATAGTATCTGAACTTGGATTGGGAAAGATTAAGAAGATACAGAAATGATTTTGAAGTTTGATAGTATATAATTAAAAAATTATAACTATAAACTATTAACTTTTATAATATGGTAGAAATAAAACCAGATGAAATTTCAGCGATTTTTCGGCAGCAGTTAAGCAATTTTAATGTCGGCGCTGAATTAGAAGAAGTAGGTACCGTACTCCAGGTGGGTGATGGTATTGCACGTGTTTATGGATTAAATAAAGTACGATCGGTGAGTTGGTTGAGTTTGAAAACGGCTTAAAAGGCATCGCATTGAACCTTGAAGAAGATAATGTGGGTGTGGTATTGCTGGGCGAGTCAGGACGATATTAAAGAAGGCGATAAAGTAAAACGCACCGAACAAATTGCCTCTATCAAAGTAGGTGAAGGCATGGTTGGCCGTGTAGTTAACACCTTAGGTGAGCCAATTGATGGTAAAGGCCCAATTGCCGGCGAAACTTATGAAATGCCTTTGGAACGTAAAGCGCCGGGTGTTATCTATCGTGAGCCGGTAAAAGAACCTTTGCAAACCGGTATCAAAGCTATTGATGCGATGATTCCTATCGGCCGTGGCCAGCGTGAGTTGGTTATTGGTGACCGTCAAACAGGTAAAACTGCGATTTGTATTGATACCATCATCAACCAAAAAGAATTTTATGATGCCGGCAAACCGGTTATTGTATATATGTAGCCTGCGGTCAAAAAGCTTCAACCATTGCAAACGTTGTGAGAACGTTGGAAGAAAACGGCGCGATGGCTTATACCATCATTGTTGCAGCTTCTGCACGCCGACCCTGCTCCTATGCAGTTCTTGCGCCATTTGCAGGTGCTGCTATTGGTGAGTATTTCCGCGATACCGGACGCCCGGCATTGATTATTTATGATGATCTTTCAAAACAAGCCGTTGCTTACCGTGAAGTATCATTGTTATTACGTCGTCCACCGGGCCGTGAAGCTTATCCTGGTGATGTATTTTATCTGCACAGCCGTTTACTGGAGCGTGCCGCTAAAATTATCACTAATGATGCAGTTGCACAAGCAAATGAACGATCTGCCTGAGTCATATCAGAGACATTGGTAAAAGGTGGTGGTTCATTAACTGCATTGCCTATTATTGAAACACAAGCAGGTGACGTATCCGCTTATATTCCAACCAACGTAATTTCAATTACCGACGGACAGATATTCCTGGAAGTCAACTTGTTTAACGCAGGTATTCGTCCGGCTATTAACGTAGGTATCTCGGTATGCTCGTGTGGGTGGTAATGCGCAGATCAAATCAATGAAAAAAGTGGCCGGTACGTTAAAGCTTGACCAGGCTCAATACCGCGAGTTGGAAGCCTTCTCAAAATTTGGTGGCGATCTTGATGCATCAACAAAATCTGGTATTTGATAAAGGTGCACGTAATGTAGAAATCTTAAAACAACCTCAATATTCGCCGGTACCGGTTGAAAAACAAGTGGCTATTATTTATCTCGGAACACAAGGTTTGCTCTGCGTTGCTGTAAATAAATATAAAGCATTTGAAGAACATTTTCTTTTGGAAATGGAAAATAAATTCCCAAATGTTTTGGCTGAATTTAAGAAAGGAAATTTGCCTGATGACGGCTTAAAACAAATGGTTGAATTGGCAAAAGGAATTATGCCGCAATACAAATAAATTTTAGGGTTTAAGTAATAAGTTTATAAGTAACAGCTCTGATTTTTCAGGGCTGTTTTTGTTTATTAAATTAAAACTTGTAAACTTTAAACATTCAATCTTAAATATCAACTTTTATCTTGCATAAGTTTATGGCAAAAGCAAAACGATCAATTAAAAAGGAACAGCCAATAATTCTTATTACGAATGATGATGGAATTAATGCACCCGGCATTAAAGTACTTACTGAAGCCGTAAAAGATTTAGGTAAAATAGTTGTAGTTGCGCCTGATAAACCACAAAGCGGCATGGGCCACGCCATTACCGTTGGTTATCCTTTACGTTTAACTGCTGTGCAAACTTTTGATGATATAGAAGCTTATCAATGCAGCGGAACGCCGGTTGATTGCGTTAAACTTGCCGTTGATAAAGTGCTGCATCGCAAGCCGGATATTTGTTTAAGCGGCATCAATCATGGCGCTAATCATTCTATCAATGTAATTTATTCAGGCACTATGAGTGCTGCGCTCGAAGCATCAATAGAAAGCATTCCCAGCATTGGTTTTTCTTTAATGGATTATAGTATTGAAGCAGATTTTAGCGGCGCATGTTATTATGCAAATCTTTTAGTAAAACAATTGCTTTATAAAAAAATTGATAAACATCTTTGTTTAAACGTAAACATTCCGCCGGCGCCAAAAGAATTATTAAAGGGCTTAAAAGTGTGCAGGCAGGCTTATGCCAAATATGAAGAACGTTTTGATGAACGCAACGATCCCGGCGGAAAAAAATATTACTGGCTCACCGGCGAATTTCAGAATTTTGATACCGGAAAAGATACCGATGTATGGGCGCTTGAAAATAATTTTATAAGCGTGGTTCCTGTGCAGTTCGATCTTACAAATCATGCATTAAAATCTAAATTGCAGAAAGTTTTAACCAGCAAGCATTGAAACGCAATTCTCTTTTATTCGGAATTATTCTTGGCATTATTGCTCCATTATTTGGTATGCTTGGCTATTACTGCTGGAAGTTTTATCCAACCTATTCTTTAAGCGATTTTTTTCATGTTATATTATCAGAAAGAACAATTCTTTCTGCACTTTCTACCTTTGCACTTTTCGCAAACGTTGTATTGTTAACGCTTTATCTTAATACCCGTAAAGATGAAACGGCAAAAGGCATTTTTTTAATTTCATGCATTTATGCTATTGCCGCAATTGTTATAAAGCTTTTTATATAATTTGAATGATGATCATTACAAATTTATTTCGGCTTCGCTCAATAAAAAGTTCTCGGCTATGCTCAAACATTTAATTTGAATTGCTAATTAAACCAACAGCATTTCAAACATAAATAATTTATGCAGACATGAGCAGAACATCATTTATCAATTCCCCAGCGGAAACTGTTTAATTCCAAACCTGCCAAATCTATAATGCGGTTTACAACAGTTGCGGCAACTTCTTCAATGGTTGCAGGCCTGCTGTAAAAAGAAGGCGTTGCCGGGCAAATAATGCCACCTGCAAGCGTTACCGCTTCCATATTTTTTATGTGAATAAGATTATAAGGAGTATCGCGTATTGCAAGAATTAATTTTCTTCTTTCTTTTAAAATTACATCAGCAGCACGTGTTATTAAATCGTCGCTGATGCCTGCTGCAATGCGGCCAAGTGTGCCCATACTGCAAGGCACAACCATCATAATATTATATTGTGCAGAACCAGAAGCAAACGGTGCAGCAAAATCATATTTATCATAATAGTTTACAGCATAATTATTATATGCTTCATTACCGAGTTCTGTTTGCCATATTTTTTTTGCGTTATCACTTATTACAACTGCAACATTTAACCATTGGTCTTTTAATTGCATAAGTTTATCCAAAAGCAGTTTTGCATACAAAGAACCGCTTGCGCCGGTAATGGCAACTACAATTTTATTTTTCATAATCAGGAATTAAATTTACGGAGCAACGGTTGTAAAATTATGCAGGTGTTAAATGTGTTATTTAATTGGAAAGGGAGATTTAAAGAAAAAATTTTAAAAATAAAATTAGTAAAAATTGTTGCTTTGAAGAATTTAACTAATTTACAAGCCCATTAGAAACACAATTCATTGATTGCTTGAAAGGATGAATTGTTTTTTTTGAAAATTATAAATTGAAAACAAAAGTTTAAAAACCTAAAATCAAGTTTGTTATGGCTGAAACAAAACCGACTGCTACAGCAGCAGCAAGAAGCATTTCATCAGTACAACCTAAGAGATCACGTAACTCTATTTCATGGCTTGCACCACTCACGTGTTTAATTCTTGGTTACATAATCTGGCGTTTTATTATTGGCAATCCTGATAACTTCACGCAACCAGATGCAAGTGGTGGGTTTTGGCCAAATCACCAGGGTGCTAAAACCAATTTATCCAGAATGTATCTCGGCGGCATTATCGTACCCATTTTAATTGGTGCCTTATTAACCGTTATTACATTTGTAATTGAAAGATTGCTTACCGTTACAAGAGCTACGGGCACTGGTAATATTGCAGAGTTCATTCGCACTGTGCAATATAATCTTGCAAATAAGGATGTAGATAAAGCTATTGCTGCCTGCGATAAGCAAAAAGGCTCTGTTGGAAACGTTATGAAAGCAGGGTTACGCAAATACAAAGAAATGATAGGCAATGGTGAGCTTACAACAGAACAAAAAGTTTTAAACATTCAAAAAGAGGTAGAAGAGGCCACCGCACTTGAATTGCCCATGCTTGAAAAAAATCTTGTATTTCTTTCAACCATTGCATCTGTGGCAACCTTGTTGGGATTGCTTGGAACGGTAATAGGTATGATTCGCGCCTTTGCTTCACTTGGTGAAAGCGGTGGCGGCGAAGCAGCACAGAAATTATCTCAAGGTATTTCTGAAGCTTTGTATAACACTGCACTTGGTATTGGCACATCAGCCATATCTATTATTATGTACAATGTATTTACCACAAAAATTGATGCAATAACATTTGGTATAGATGAATCAGGATTTACTTTAACACAAAGTTTTGCTTCAAACTACAAATAGTTTGTGGAAATTTTTTGAGTGATGCATCTTACCTAAAAAATAAACTTTATACAATGGCAAGGCCAAAAATTGCAAGAAAAAGCACCTCCGTAGATATGACGGCAATGTGTGATGTGGCATTTCTGCTTCTTTCTTTCTTTATATTAACTACCAAGTTTAAACCTTCGGAAGCAGTGCCTATTAATACACCGGCTTCGGTTGCCAATAAAATTGCGCCTGAAACCAATTTACTCCTGATCTCTTTAAATAAAGATGGTAAAGTGTTTCTTTCTGTAGGCGATAGTAAAAACGACCGGGATAAGAAAGAAGACATGATCAATGCCATCAACAAAGAGCATAATTTGGGATTGTCTTCAGGCGAAGTTGCCGCTTTGGTAAAAGCTCCTTTTATTGGTGTTCCTGTTGCGCAGTTAAAACAACAGGCACATTTAAATACAGATCAAATGACCGGGGCGAGTTTGCCGGGAATACCTTGTTCGGATACATTAAATAATCAAATGACAGATTGGATTGCCGCTGCTGTAACTGCTTACCAGGGACAAAAATTAAATTTGATCCTGAAGGGAGATAATGTTGCAAAATATCCTGTATTTAAAAACATTCTTACCGCATTTAAAAAGAACGATCAGTTTAAATTTCAAATGGTAACAAACCCGGTACCTGTACCAAATGGCACAGACCTGTACAGGGCTAACATGAGCGGCAAAAGTGAAATGTAATTTATTAACTTAAAAAGTTTAGTATATGGCAGAGATGGATACCTCGGGCGGCGGAAGCCACAAAAAAGGCCCGGGCGTTAAAAAAGCAAAAAAACTTTCAACAAGAGTTGACCTTACTCCAATGTGCGATCTTGGATTTTTGCTGATTACATTTTTTATTTTCACCACAACAATGAGCCAGCCAACAGCTATGCGCCTGGCCCTGCCCGATGATAAAGTAAAACCCGAAGATCAAAATAAAATTAAGCAGTCGGGTGCGCTTACAATTTTACTGGGCAAAAACAATAACGTTTTTTATTACGAAGGCGAACTTACACCGGATGCTTCAAATTTTAAGTCGTCAAATTTTAAAGACATTCGTGATGAAATTATAAGAAAAAAGCAGCAGGCTGATACAAATCTCGTTGTGGTTATCAAACCAAATGATGAAAGTAATTACAAAAATTTTATTGATATTTTAGATGAGATGAGCATCAATGTAGTAAAGCGTTATGCTGTTGTTGATATTTCTCCGGTGGAAGATCAGCTTATAAGAAGAACCGAAGGAGAATAAAAAAATTTTTGTGGAAAGTAAAGCATTATGCATCTAAAAATTAAATCTTATTATTAATGGAAGCGAATAAAATAATGAATGCTGATATTCTTGATATCCTTTTTGAAGGAAGGAATAAAGAATATGGAGCATACGAATTACGCAAATCGTATAACAGGCGCATGATAAGAGCGCTGATTATAATGCTTAGCGTATGCGTATTAATATTTGTAGTTTCTAAAATAGCGAAAGCTATAAGCGACCGGCAGCCAAAGCAAATGGTTGTGCAGGATGTGCAGTTAGAAGATATTAAAGAACCGGAAAAAAAGAATGAACCACCACCGCCGCCGCCGCCGCCAAAAGAGCCGCCAAAAGTGGAAGTTACAAAGTTCACTCCGCCTAAAATTGTAAAAGACGAAGAAGTTAAGCCAGAAGAAAAACCGCCTGAACAAGAAAAACTGGATGATACTAAAATAGGCGCATTTAACCAGGCAGGCGATAAATCTGATGTGGTTGAAGCACCTAAAGAGGCCGGTACAGGCCAGGTGGCTGCTCCTAAAACACAGGAAGCAGATTATGATAAAGAGTTTACCAGCGTGCAGGTTGAAGCAAAGTTTCCCGGCGACTGGAATAAATTTCTGGAACGTAATTTAAATGCACAAACACCTGCAGATAACGGAGCACCTCCGGGTAATTATACAGTTACCGTTTCTTTTCTTGTAGATAAAGAAGGAAATGTTTCACAGGTGCAGGCTTTAACAGATCCTGGTTATGGTTGTGCCGCTGAAGCTATTAGGGTTATTAAAAAAGGCCCTAAATGGACTCCAGCTATTCAAAACGGACGTAATGTTATTTACCGGCAAAAACAAAACATCACTTTCCAGGTTACTGAACAATAACTTTAAATAATAAACAAAAAAGACCGCAACAAGCGGTCTTTTTTTATTTACATCAATTCAATTGCGGATCAATCGGATAATGTATTAACTGTTCATACTTGCCGCCCAATTGCTTTAAAGCATTTTTCCAAATTGTATTTACATCATCTGCAAAAACCAGTTTTTCAGAACTATATGTTGTAAGCCAGGTATTTTGTTTAAACTCATCTTCTAACTGCTCTTCTCCCCAGCCGCTGTAACCAACAAACAGGCGTATATCTTTTGGTGTAAGTTTATTTTTTTGCAGCAAAGAAACAACTTCATCAAATTCTCCGCCCCAATAAATTTCATCCGTAACTTTTTCTCCGCCCGTAATTAAACCCGGGCACCGATGTAAAAAATGTACCGTATTTTGCTGAACAGGGCCGCCATAAAAAACAGGAAAATCGCATCCTTCCAAATCATTCATCAAATCGCCGATGGTGTACTCAATTTTTCGGTTTAAAACAAAACCAAAACTGCCTTCATTTTTATGTTCGCACAAAAAAATTACAGTGCGCAAAAAATTTGGATCTTTTAAAAAAGGATCTGCAATAAGTATTGTTCCGGGCTGAATTTTTTCCATAATAAACAAATAACGAAATTGAAATTAAGTTTGTTTTTATAATGATAAAATTAGGCCAGTTAAATTGCTGATAAAGATATTTTATTAATTTCAGCAGCCTGCAACAGCAATATCTTTGTTTAAATGAAAAAAGTTTTTCCTATAATAATTGTATTGATCTCTCTCTCGCTTATAGGCATCATCATCATTCAAATAAACTGGTTTAAAAATCAACTGGTAATTCAGCAAGAGCGCTTTGTTGAAAAAGTGGATAAAGCTTTATTTGATGTGGCCGACGAATTAAGCCGGCACTCAATGGGTGGCGGTTACAGCCTGGGAAAGCGGCAGGGGCTGCAATTATTTCCCAATGATCTGTCTTTTAACTTAGGAAGAATATTAAACGTTGCAGACAGGTATACAACCGCAGAAATTCAGGATAAACTTATTAAAGCTTTGAATAAAGAAGGGCTTGAAAATGTACGTTTTGAATTTGCTGTAACATCTAACTCAGATGATTATTCAATTGAAATGCAGAGCGAGCATTTTGAAAAAGAATCTGCAGATACAACGCATTTTATGCGGCGCTTTATGCCCATCATTCCAAATTCGGGTTCAATGGCGGCTGGTTTTCCTCCGAACGAAAACATCTGGATCATCATACCACATTTTAAAACACAGGTATGGCAATCGTTAACATGGATGATTATTTTTTCTGCATTATTTACGGTAATCATCATTGCAGCATTTTACATAACAGTAAGAACCATGCTTAACCAGAAAAAAATGAGCGAAATAAAAAGCGATTTTATTAATAACATGACGCATGAATTTAAAACACCATTAGCTACAATTTCTCTTGCTGTTGATGCATTAAAGAATGAAAAAGTTATTAACGATCGTGCAAAATGGCAATACTTCAACAACATAATTAAAGATGAAAATAAACGCATGAATAAGCATGTTGAAACAATTTTGCAGGCAGCATTAATGGAAAAACAGGAGTTTAGATTAAATCTTTCACCGCTGCATATTCATCAATTGTTGCCGCGTATTGTTGATAATTTTCAACTGCAGTTACAGGAAAAAAATGGGAGGGCAGAATATTTTTTTAATGCTGTTAATGATCTGGTATATGCAGATGAAGTGCATTTTACAAACATACTTTCCAACCTTATTGATAATGCCATAAAATATTCAAAAGAAAACCTGGTTATTAAATTAACAACACATAGAACTGCAAAATTTTTTATTATACAAATTCAGGATAATGGCATTGGAATGAGTAAAGAAACAGTTAAACGCATTTTTGAAAAATTTTACAGAGCCCATACCGGCAACATTCATAATGTAAAAGGTTTTGGTTTGGGAATGAGTTATGTAAAAAGCATTATTGATGCGCATAAAGGAAAAATAAAAGTGGAAAGCACATTAGGTAAGGGCAGCACTTTTACAATTGAAATTCCTGTTAACCTTGCAGAAGATTAAAATTAATTAAGCACGCTTGTTTCTTTTTCAGTTTTTATTTTTTGTTCAAGCTTAATCTTATTCCATCCGCCGCTTATGTTGTATAAATTATGAATGCCCTGCTTTTTTAATAATGACGATGCTATAACGCTTCTGTAGCCGCTGCCGCAATGCACATACAGGTTTTGATCTTCTTCTAAATTGGCCATGCTTGCAGGATCGACCAGTGTACTTAACGGGATATTCACAGCATTCTTTATATGCCCGTCAGCATATTCTGGTTCACGTCTTACATCAACAACAACAAGCCTGTCATCATGCGGAATATCCATGGCAAGTTCATCAGGTTCAATGTTTATGATCATATCCATATTTTCACCAGCCTTTTTCCACGATGCAAAGCCACCTTCAAGATAACCTGCAAATTTGCTAAAACCAACACGCGTTAACCGTATAATACTTTCTTTTTCTTTACCCGGTTCTGCAATAATTAAAAGTGTTTTGTTAAAAGGTAAAAGGCTGCCTGCCCATTCTGCATACCTGCCATCTAAACCAATAAATATTGACGAGGGAATAAATCCTTCGGTAAAAGCTAATTCTGTTCTTGTATCAAGCAAAATAATTTCATCATTCTTTTTGAACGTTTTTACCTGTTCAACATTTAAAGGTGTTAGTGCTTTTTGAAGAATAGCATCAAGGCTTTCATAACCTTCTTTATTTATTTTTGCATTAACCGGAAAATATTGCGGAGGAGATTCAAGCCCTTCTGTTACTGCCGTTATAAATTCTTCTTTCGATTGTGCTTTTAATGCATAATTATTTTGCTTTTCAAAGCCAATGGTGCTTGAGGTTTGTGTGCCGATATTTTTTCCGCAACTGCTGCCCGCCCCGTGCGCCGGATAAACGATAACATCATCTGCAAGCAGAATAATTTTTTGCTGTAAACTTTCAAACATTAAACCAGCAAGATCGTTTGTGGTTAACGATTCATCTTTTTGCGCAAGATCTGGCCGCCCAACATCACCAACAAATAATGTGTCTCCACTAAACAAAGCATGATCTTTATTGTTTTCATCTTTTAAAAGATAACAACTGCTTTCTAAAGTGTGGCCGGGTGTGTGCAAAACCTCAATGGAAATATTTCCAAGTTTAAAAATTTCATTGTCTTCTGCTATATATACAGGAAATGCTGTTTTAGTACCAGGCCCGTAAACAATAGGAGCACCTGTAGCTTTGCTTAAATCAATATGACCGCTAACAAAATCAGCATGAAAATGCGTTTCAAAAATATATTTAATCACTGCATTTCTTTTTTTTGCAAGAGAAATATATTCTTCAATATCGCGAAGCGGATCAATTATAGCAGCTTCGCCATTACTTTCAATATAATAAGCGGCCTCACTAAGGCAACCTGTATATAATTGCTCGATATACATAAAAAAATTTAAGCAAAAATACAATTAGTTTATAAGCGCAGTTTAACTAACCAATTGTTCTACAAAGCCATTTATTTCTTTGATGCGTTTGTAATTAAGCGAATAAAAAATAAATTTTCCTTCACGCTTTGTAATTACAATTCCTGCCCGGCGCAAAATGGCAAGATGCTGGGAAACCACCGATTGCTCAAGCCTTAAATTAACATATATTTCAGTAACGGTAATTTTATTGTTTTCATCAATTAATTTTAATAACTGCTGCCGCAGCTTATGGTTTAATGCACGAAGAATCAGTGCAGCTTTTTTTAATCGCAAAAATTCCAATTTCAAATCTTCGTCAGTTGCTTTATCATGAATAATAAGAAACTGTGGCGGAGTGTTATTCATAAACTACAGGTTTGCGCATAAATAATTATTAATTATGTATTAAAAATTATGCCTGTTTATTATATATTATTTATTTCTGAAATAAACCGGTTTAAGATAAAATGGTTCGCTGTAGGCAAGCGCTGAAAAAGTTTGATTATTAAAAGCCTGGTGTGATAAAATTGCCATTGGCTGGCGAAGTAAAAGCGTTGAAACAAGCACTATATTTTCATCATGCAAAATGGAGTTCATTTTTATGCTTCCGCTGCCACCCGCAATAATGATGTTGGTTTTTCTTTCCTGCTGCAAAAAAAGTTCATTTAAAATTTCTGCCGTATAATTTTTTATAATTAAAAGATCGCTGTTGTATAATGCCGTATAAACTTCCATGCGGCGTGCATCTATTAACGGGCAAAATAAAATATTTTTATTATTTATTGGCGATTGAAGCTTTAGCGCATAAGCCATTACATCAAGCGTATTAAGTAAAATGAGTGGTTTTTTCAGCGCATAACACAAGCCCTTTGCAGAAGCCAGCGCAACACGCAAACCGGTATAACTTCCCGGGCCGTTAACAACAGCAACTGCATCAATTTCATTTAAGCTTATACCTGCTTCGGTGCAAATTTTTTTGATGGATGATTCTAAAAACGAAGCATGATCTTTTTGCGCATCACTTTGCGCTTCTGCAACTATTTCGGTATTCTTGCTAAGAATAATAAAAGCGGTTTCTAAGGCAGTATTTATATTAAGTATGATGCCCAATTTTTGTTTGTTTAAAATTGTTGAGATTCATGTACAAGCAAAGCCGATATTGAGTAACGTTTATTTTCACCCGATAATTTTTGAAGCAGGTTTAAAACGTTTTTTAAACCAATTTTTTCGCTCCATTCAAAAGGGCCAAAAGCATAATTTGTTCCTAATTTCATCGCAATATCAATTTGCTCTTTTGTGCTTACGTTTTCTTCAAGTGCATAGTAAGCTTCATTAATTATCATCGCAATAATTCTTGCGGCAACAAAACCATAATCATCTGCAACAAACGCAAACTGCCAGTTAATTTCATTAAACACTTCTGCTGCGGTTTTTTTTAATGCATCATTGCAGCAAACCAGTTCCGTAACAGAACGATTTAAAAATCCATTCCATGCGTTCAACCTTATATAATTTGGTTTATTAATTTCTTTGCAGGTGCAATTAACTGCGTTTACAAAAACAGGTTTATCCTGTATAAATTCATTGCGTGTTAAATTGGTATCGTTAAAAGCAAGATCGAAATATGCATCAGCTTTTAACAACACTAATTTTTCATTTTCATCAATCCATTGCACGCTCACTTTATTGCTAAAACCTTTTTGAAGCAATTCTTTTTTTTGATTTTCTGTTGATCGGATAACAATGTGCATGTTTGCAAAAATAATGCTGTAAGAAACTAATAGTGAACATAAAACACTTGCGTTAATTATATTTGATTGAAATAAAAGTTTATTATGTCTAAACAAATTATAAGAACAGAAAAAGCGCCTGCGCCAATTGGCCCGTACAGCCAGGCAGTTAAAACCAATGAATTATTATTTGTAAGCGGGCAGGTGGCAATAAATGCTGATACAAACGAATTGATATCTGGCAGCATTGCTGAAGAAGCAAACCAGGTAATGAAAAATATTGATGCGATTTTAAAAGAAGCAAATCTTGGTTTTCAGCATGTAGTTAAAACAACCATTTTTTTAAGTGATATGAATTTGTTTGCTGAAGTAAATGAAGTTTATGCAAAATATTTCGATGGTGATTTTCCTGCACGCGAAACGGTTGCTGTAAAAGGATTACCTAAAAATGTAAACGTTGAAATAAGTGTAACTGCGGTGGTGCATTTATGATATTACAGATACGCAATAGGTTGTTTTAAAAGAAAGTTCCTCGCCTGGTTTTAAAAGTTTAAGTCCTGCTTTATTGTTGAAAGCATCAGGCGCCGCACTCAAATTTTCTATCGCAATGCTGTTGCGGTGATCCGGAGTAAATAATTGCAAATACGGATAAGATGCATCCGCCTTGATAATTAATTCCAAACCAGATCTATCGCTTTTTAAAACACATGAAGGCTTATTGTTGTCATTTAATAAAAAGCAATTATCTAAAGAAGTATTACCAATAATTTCGGGCTGCAAAAATTTTTTATTAGCAATAATTTTTCCTGTTGGAACAAGGCTTTCATTAAACTCAAGCATTGCGCTTGCATTTATTTGCAGCAATAAATCATTGATAGAATTACCAATTTTAAAATACGGATGCCATCCATCACATATCGGCATTACTGCATCTGAATTATTTTTTATTGAAGTTATAATTGTAAGCGAATTATTTTGCTGAAGCCTGTAAGTAATATTACATGTATAGTTAAACGGAAAGCCTTCATTTTTTTTTGTGTATTGATATTGTAAAACAACCGAAGCATTTTCATTATTTGCGTCATGATCAATGATGGAAAAAACAGCATCATACAATAAGCCATGAATCGCTTCTTTACCTAAAAAAAATTTACCAATGCTGTGTTCATGATCATTAAAAAAATATTTGGCATTTTTTATTCTGCATACAAACGGACTTAATTTGGCGCTTTTAAAACTATTGGTAATATTATTTTTTGCATCTTCCGGCGATGTAAACCCATCAATAATATTTTCTGAATCTGAAACCTTAAAAGCATTCAGTAATGCGCCGAAAGTATAAATTTCTGCAAGCGTTTTTTCTTCATCATTTCTTAAATAAATAACAGGAAAAATTTCCTGTTCATTTATATCAACACTAAATTTCATACACATTTATTCTTTTATTGCAACAGCAATTTTTGAATCTGCAGTGCCATAATATAACCACCATTTATTTTTATAAAATGCAAGCCCTTCTGCAAAGCAAACATTATTTACTTCGCCTGAAAGTTCATAAGATTGTTCAGGTTTTAAAAAATAATTATTCATTCTGCTGATGATTTTTGCAGGATCATTTTTATCCAGTAAAACCTGAGAAACAGTGTAAGTGCCGGTTGGCAAACTTGTATCACCAATTGAAGGAATATTACGGCTGTTGTAGATTGATAAAATGCCTTTATCAGTAAGCATTGCCGGCGGCCCGCTTTCAACAATATCACAATCAAATTTATGTTTGCGTACAGGTACTGCGATCTGTAAAGCAGAAATATTAAAATCCTGATAAATGGAATCGTAATCTTTATCTGGTTTTTGTTTCGCAGGTTGCCAGTGAATTAAGTCTGCTGAACTTGCAAGCCAGATATATTTATCGCCCCAAAACATTTTATATAAGCCATTAATTTTTGCGGCAACAATTTTATTGTTTGAGTACGTTGAAACAATTGAGCCCGATTTAGACCACATGTTTTCATACTGCTTTTCAGTAAACGCAGGCCCGTATTTTTTCCAGTGATAAAGATCTGCTGATGTGGCAATCATAAGCTTTGCAGTTTTGCCATCATACGCCGTATAAGTCATGTAATACGTTCCTGCACTGTCTTGCGTTACACGAGGGTCTTCGCAACCGCCCGGCCATTCATATTTTTTATATGCATCATTATCCGGAAATAAAACCGGCGCAGCATTTCTTATAAAATGAATGCCATCAATACTTTTTGCCAAACCAATGCGTGAACAACCTGCACTATCCTGTGCACGATACAACATAAAAAGCGTATCATTTTTAACTGCAACCGCAGGGTTAAATACATTCTTTGCTTCCCATTTAACAGGCTTGTGCTGAACAGGACAAATAAAAGTTAATTCACCCGGCTGCATTACAGGATTTACCGAATCAAGCTTATGAAACGGCAAAAGCCATGCGCTTTGTTCGGTATTATTTTTTTTGTTTGAAGTGCATGAAATGAAAATCAAAACAAAAAAAGCAACAACTGAATTTATTTTGTTCCTGTTATAAAAAATCATTTAAACTGATTAATGCGTTCAAAAATACAATTCATTAATCAGCCGATAATTTAAAACAAACTTGTTGAATAAATTAGTTTGAAACAGTTCAGCAAATAAATCGCACTTCAGTATTCACAAAAAAAATACTGCGAAATTTATGGATGATAAGATAAGTTAAACGTTGATAACGCTGTTGCTTCCGCCAAATATGTTTTGATTTTCACCATCAGCTTCAGCTTCATTCAGCCAAATGTTATCGTTTACAAGATATTTAAATTCGTGATAGCTGTTTTTAGGAAGCGTTATATCGCAGGTAAAGCTGCCATCTTTTTTCTTACTCATTGTTATTGCCTTTTGCCAGTCGCTGTTCAGGCCTAATATTTCAATTGTTTCTGCATTGTCAAAGTTTGTTGTAAATTTTACTTTGCAATAATCTTTTGTTTTGAAATAGGTTTTCTGTACCATAGTTGAAATAATTATTTAATTCAAGATTAATAAAGGTTGCAAATAAAAAGTAACCCGGTTTAATATTTGAATGTTTTACACAGGTGTTGATAAAATGTTGGAATTACTGCAATTGTTTTAGCATGATGTTTTTAAAACAGATGCCGCTTGTTTTTATTTGGCTGTGTGATGATTGCAAGGCAATATGGCCTGTATTTGATGCAGCATAACCGGCATCATCTTTCCATTTACCGGTTGATTTTTGCTTTTTCCATTCGTTGCTTCCAACAGTATATTCAACAATTTTTTTTCCGTTCAGCCAATGTTCAACATGGCCATTGTTTACTATAATTTTTGTTGTGTTCCATGCACCGGGTTTATGCGCCGCATTCATTGCGGGCGGCTGCATGCCATAATTGGCGCCGGTTTTTTGCCAGTCTTCAATTTTTTCAGGATAGCCATTATCATCAATTAATTGATATTCCGGCCCGCTTAAAAAAGAAGCATCATAATCTTCTGTTACCATATATAAAATTCCGCTGTTGCCTTCGGCAGAAATTTTCCAGTCAATGCTTAACTCAAAATTTTTATACATGCTGTCGGTTATTAAATCGGCATGTGCAGTGTCTGCGCTGTAGCTGCAAAGCATTCCATTTTCAACTTTCCATAATCCTGGTTCATTTTTAAAAGTGCGCCAGCCATTCAACGTTTTTCCATCAAATAATAATTGCCAGCCTTGTGCTTTTTGTTGTGCGGTAAGTTGGTTATTGATAGAAGTATCATTTTTAAAAACAATAACTTATTTGCATTTGCTTTTGTGCAGACAAATGCAAAAAAATACAGGCAAACTAAAATGGATTTTTTCATTGAATAAACTTTTAGTGTAAAAGATAAATGTATGATAGAATGTGAAAACAAACATGCTTAAAAATGCAATAAAAATTTATTGTGTAAATAGGCTGATAACTTAAAATCATAATTATAATTATTGCATTGCTGAACCCATTTTATGCCTTGCACTGCATTGGTGAGAAATAATTCATTTGCTTCAGCAATATCTTCAGCATGTATTTCTGTTTCTTCAAACGGAATATTTTCTTTTTTAAAACATTGAATTAAATGTCTTCTCATTACACCGTTAATGCAACCTTCATGTAACGATGGTGTTTTAATTTTTCCATCTTTAACTAAAAAAATATTAGCGATAGTTGTTTCTGCAATGCGGTTATAATTATTAAGCATAACAGCATCATCCAGCTTATTATTTTTTGCCCACATGGCAGCCATTACATAAGGCAAAAAATTATTGCTTTTTATGTGCGAAAAATCATCGCATGTTTTTTTTGCTTTTGTATAAATACCTGTTATCAAGCCATTTTTATTGAATGAAACTTGCGGATTTATTTTCCATGTTTGAATGATATAATTGGGAAAATTATTTTCATATTCATACAAACCGCCATCACCGCGAAAAATAGTTATGCGCACTCTGGCTGATGGTGAATGATTATTTTTTTCAGCAGTTGTTTTTACCTGGTTTAATAAATAATCAAACGTAAAATAATCCGGCTTTTCAAATTGTAATATTTGTAAAGAAGAAAATAAGCGTTCTGCATGTAAGCTGCTTAAAAAAATTTTTCCGTTCTTCATTTTCATGGTTTCAAAAAAACCATCACCAAAACGAAAGGAGCGGTTATCCGCTGAAATAATTAATTTTCCTGCCGGTAAAATTTTTCCATTATAACAAAAATGTTTTCCATCTTCCATCAAACAAAAATAACCATGCAAGCTGAGCTTCGGTTTTTTATTGAGATTGATTGCTTTTCAAAGGTTGTTAAACCTTGAAGGTTTTAAAAACCTTCAAGGTTTATTAATTTGCAATATGAAAATTTTTGAAATCATTCACGTGCTTGAAACCTTTGCTCCGCCTGCTTTGCAGGAAGAGTATGATAATGCCGGTTTAATAACCGGCAACAGCAACTGGCATTGCAACGGCATTCTTTGCGCACTTGATGCAACCGAAGAAATTGTTGAAGAAGCCAAAGCCAATAATTGCAATTTGATTGTTGCACATCACCCGATTATTTTCAAAGGATTAAAAAAAATTACCGGCAAAAATTATGTTGAAAAAACAATCATAAACGCCATTAAAAATGATGTTGCTATTTATGCCATTCATACAAATTTGGATAATGTAATTGAAGGCGTTAATAATAAAATTGCTGATAGGCTTAATCTTATTAACCGAAAAATTTTATTGCCAAAAGAAAGCATGCTGATGAAGCTGTACACTTTTGTTCCGGTTAATTATGCAGAAAAAGTGCGTACTTCTATGTTTATTGCAGGCGCCGGTTTTATTGGCAATTACAGCGAATGCAGTTTTAATGCAGCAGGCAAAGGCACATTCAAGGCGGGTGAAAACACCAATCCTTTTGTTGGCGAAAAAAATATTCGTCATGAAGAAGATGAAGTTAAGATTGAAATAGTTTTTCCGTCATATCTTAAAAATAAAATTATTGATGCATTAATAAAAGCGCATCCATACGAAGAACCGGCTTATGATATTATTTCTCTCTCAAATAATTTTTTTAAAACCGGAAGTGGTTTATGCGGCGAATTACAACAGAAAATGAACGAGTATGATTTTTTAAACTTGCTTAAAAATAAGTTTCATTTGCAGGTAATTCGGCATACGCAATTATTACAAAAACCTGTTAAAAAAATTGCAGTTTGCGGCGGCGCCGGAAGTTTTTTAATTGACAAAGCCCTTGCCGCTGAAGCCGATTTTTATATAACAGCCGATGTAAAATATCATGAATTTTTCGATGCTAACAACAAAATGGTTATTGCCGATATCGGGCATTGGGAAAGCGAACAATTTACCATAGAATTGCTGCATGAGGTTTTACAGGCTAAATTCCCTAACTTTGCCGTCCTCAAAACAAAAAAAGTTACCAATCCGGTTAAATATTTTATTTAACGTTGAAACTTTGAAACAGTTAAACATTTAAACTTATTATGGCAGCAGTAAAAGAATATTCAGTTGAAGAAAAACTTTCATCACTGGTACGCTTGCAGAAAATTGACAGCAAGCTGGATGAAATAAAAATTTTAAAGGGCGAACTTCCAATGGAAGTAAGCGATCTTGAAGATGAAATTCAGGGTTTGCACAGCAGGCAAACAAGAATTGAAGAAGAAATAAACGGCATCACAGAATTTATTGAACAAAAGAAAAATGTTATTAAAGATGCCGATGCTTTGGTAAAAAAATACCAGAAGCAAAGTGATGCGGTAAAAAATAACCGCGAATATGAAGCCATCAACAAAGAAATTGAAATGCAGGAGCTGGAAGGCAAACTGGCTGAAAAACATATTCGTGATGCAAATGAAGAACTGGCTGAAAAAGCAAAAGCGCTTGAACAAACAAAAAAACTTATTGCCAATAAAGATGCTTCTTTAAAACAAAAGAAAAGCGAGCTTGAAAAAATAATTGCCGATACAGAAAAAGAAGAAAAGCAATATTCAAAAATATCTGCAGAAGCAAGGGAAAATATTGATGATCGCTTGCTGTATTCTTACGATCGCATTCGCAAAAGTTACCGCAATGGTTTGGCTGTTGTTCCTGTTGAAAGAGATGCCTGCGGCGGTTGTTTTAATGCAATTCCACCACAGCGCCAGAGCGAAATTCGCCAGCACAAAAAAATTATTGTGTGCGAAAACTGCGGCCGTATTTTGGTTGATGATGAGTTGAATGCAGCTGTTGAAATGAAGAAATAAAATCAATATTAACATCTTTATCTTTTTAAAAAGGATGCTGGTTTCAGTGTCCTTTTTTATTTTCGGGCTAATGAAAATTTTTACTCAGAAAATAGCTTGTATTTTTTTGTTTTGTTGCTGTATTTTTTTTTCAGCGCAGGCAGGCAAAGTGTTTAGCTTTGATGCAACGTGCCAGCAGGCATATTCAGAAATAACCAGCCTTCGCCTTGCAAACGGGCAAAAGTTTATTGCATTGGAAAGGCAGCAAAATCCTGATAATTTAATTCCTGATTTTTTAGAAAGTTATATTGATTTTTTTATTTTATTTTTTAATGAAGATCCTGCTGAATTAAAGATACGCAAGCCGCATTTTTCTGAATATTTAGATAAACTTTCTGATGGTCCTGATTCATCGCCTTTTTATAATTATTGTCGCAGTGTTGTGCTAATTCAGGAAGCTTGTGTTGAAATAAAATTCGGTGAGCGTTGGGGTGCAGGCTGGGATTTTCGCAAAGCTTTTTCTTTAATAAAAGACAATAAAAAAAAGTTTCCGGCATTTGTTCCAAACAATATGATTTACGGGCCAATGCAGGTTGTTGCCGGCACCATTCCGGATGGTTATAAATGGCTTGCAGGTTTGTTTGGTATTAAAGGTTCTATCAGTAACGGAATGGCTTTAATGCAAAGTGTTATAAACAGCAACGATGCTTACGCAAAGCTGTTTTCAAACGAAGCAATTTTTTATTATTGCTACATCACATTTTATATTCAAAATCAACCAGAGCAAGTGTTTCAGCTTATCAATCAAAAAAAACTGGATCTTGTAAACAATCATTTGATGGCATATATGACGGCCAATCTTGCCATCAACAATAAGATGAATGAATATGCAAGAAGCATCATTCAAAACAAAAATAATTCTGCTGCTTACATGCAAACGCCGATATGGAATTTTGAAATGGGTTATATTCAAATGCGTGCTCTCGAATTACCAGATGCGACAAAAAATTTTGAATATTTTCTTTCGCATTTTAAAGGAAAATTTTATGTAAAAGATGCCTGTGAAAAATTAAGCTGGTGTTATTATTTGCAGGGCAACATGGCTGCTGCAAATAATGCAAAACAAATGACCATGAAAAAAGGCGATACAGAAACGGACGCAGATAAACAGGCATATACTGATGCAAAAAAAAGCAGTTGGCCAAATGTTATTTTATTGAAGGCGCGTTTATTAAACGACGGAGGTTATAATCAACAGGCCATTGCCTTGCTTGAAAATAAAAACGCTAATGATTTTACTGATGCGGCAGATAAGCTTGAATTTACTTACCGCACCGCCCGGATTTATGATGATATGCATAAAGAAGATGCGGCTGTAAAAAATTACATGGCTGCAATTTCTTTAGGTGAAAACAGAACCGAATATTATGCGGCTCGTGCTGCTTTGCAAATAGGAATGATTTATGAAAAGCAGGGCAACAAAAACAGAGCAATTGAATATTATAAAAAATGCCTTGCCATGCAGGATCATGATTATAAAGATTCAATTGATCAGAAAGCAAAATCGGGTATTGCACGTTGCAGCGGCGGATAAATTTTAAATGAATAATTACCTGCTGTTTGCTTCATTCATTCTTATTCTTCTTCCCTTATAATTTTTTCCGTCAATAGAGCGGATCATTTGTTTTGAAGCGCCTTGTTCAACTTCAATCCAGCTATTCATTTCTTTCATATCAATTTTGCCAAGCACATCTTTTTTAAGATCGCTCATATCCAAAATAAATTGCAAAAAACTTGCTTTATAAAAGCCATCTTTTGTTCCAAGATTTACAAATAATTTTGTGTAGTCACCGTCATTATAATTCCTGTTTCTTTCCCTGCCTTTATTTCTATCATCCCTTCTTTCGTTTCCTCTCAATCCTTTCGATCTGCCCAGATCGCGGGTTTGATTTCTTGCGTTTAAATCTTCTGCATTTTCATAATATTTTAAAAAGCGGTCAAATTCAAGCGCAGCAACTCTTTGCAACACTTCTTCTTTAGAAATATCTGCAAACTTTTCTGCAAGCATCGGCATGTATGTTTCATAATCACCATGACTAATATCGGCCTGCAGCAACTTATCCATAAAAAAGAAAAATTGTTTGCGGCATACATCTTTTCCGGTTGGTATTTCCAAACGATGAAAAGGTTGCTGCACAATTTTTTCAATTTGTTTTAAACGATACATTTCCCGCATGTGCACAATGCTCATGCTTATGCCGGTGTTGCCTGCACGCCCGGTTCTGCCGCTGCGATGTGTATATATTTCTGTATCATCAGGCAGTTCATAATTTATAACATGCGTTATGCCCTGCACATCAATGCCACGTGCTGCAACATCTGTTGCAATTAATAACTGCAAACTTTTATCGCGAAACTGGCCCATTACTTTATCGCGTTGTGCCTGCGTAAGATCGCCATGCAACGCATCAATATCATACCCTTCACGCGTAAGTTTTTCAGCAATTTCCTGGGCATCAGCTTTGGTGCGTGTAAATATCAAACCATAAATACCGGGATTAAAATCAATCAGCCGTTTTAATGTTTCGTAACGATGTTGTGCAGAAGTAACAAAATATTGATGATCTACATTTTTAGTTCCTGCATTTGCTTTGCCCACTGTAATTTCAAACGGATCATTCATATAACGCCTGCTAACTTTTCTAATTTCAGGCGGCATGGTTGCGCTGAATAACCAGGTTGCTTCACGTTTGGGCGTGTTTTGTAAAATAAATTCAATATCCTCCTGAAAACCCATGTTCAGCATTTCATCAGCTTCATCCAACACAACATATTTTATTTGTTCAAGATTGATGGCTTTGCGTTCAATCAAATCAATTAACCGGCCTGGCGTAGCTACAACAACCTGTGTTCCTTTTTTAATATCTCTTATTTGCAAGCCAATGCTTGCGCCGCCATAAACGGCAACCACCTGCATGCCACGTATATTTTTTTTAAACAGTTCAATTTCGTTTACAATTTGTATGCACAGTTCTCTTGTAGGGCAAACAATTAATGCCTGCGGAAATTTATCTGTTACATTAATTAATTGCAGCAAAGGCAAGCCAAATGCTGCGGTTTTGCCGGTGCCTGTTTGCGCAAGCCCGATAAAATCTTTTGTTCCGCTTAATAAAACAGGGATTGATTTTTCCTGAATCGTTGTTGGTGTTTCAAAACCCAATTGTTTTATCGATTGCAGTAAATTTTCATTCAATCCTAAATCTTCAAAACTTGTCATCATTAAAATTTGCGCAAAGGTAATCTATTGTGTTGTGAGTGGTAAACGGTGAATGATATACTGCATAAATAAAATAATAAACAATGATTATTTTTATTGATTTTATTATGAGCGATCTTAAATTATTTATGGTGATGTTAGGTTGTAAACCGCCCGGCAGGTTTACCGAACAACATGATATTTTTTTTGGAATAGGAAATTCGTTAAAAGATTTAATGCCGCAAATGATTTTATTTTGGAAAGAAGCTGAAGGAAAAATTCATATTGATGCATGGCGACAGATTACGCACATTGATGATTACGAAATAAAAATTACAGAACGCAATTCAATTGCATCAGCAAACAATAAAGCAAAGCTTTTCTTTATAAATCTTGGCGGTTATAAACCAAATGAATTTGAAGAATATCATTATAAAGTATTAACTGCCGCAGCAGATAAAGGCGAAGCAGTTCGCAATGCAAAACAAACGGCATTTTACAAACATTGCGGTTTTGAAAATGCGGTTTCTCATGTTGATGATAAATATGGAATTGATGTAGATGACCTGTATGAAATAGAAGATATTTTGCCAGGCAATGCAAAAGCAAAATATTGCATTCAGCTTTCTTCTTCATCACAAAATACAGCAGATGAATTGCACATTGGGTATCTTAAAATTGATAAATTATAAACTTCGATCTTAATATTTTATCTTCATTTTATAAACGATTATTATGGCACATGTTTTAAACGAAGATGAAGTAAAAAGTTTTCACCGCGATGGTTATGTAATCGTAAAAAATTTCTTTTCAAAAGAAGAAATTGATAAACTGTACACTATCGCAATTTCAGATGATGTTGTAAAAACAAATGCGCTTGACCTAAATGATCAAACCGGTAAAAAAACAAAACTTACATTATGGTTTACGCCGGGTGATGATGTGTACAGCTGCATGTTGCGCAGTGAGCGCATGGTGCATTCTGTTGCAAAATTGTTGGATAGCAATTCGCCCGTTTGTCATTTTCATACCAAGTTAATGCAGAAAGAACCACGTGTTGGCGGCGCATGGGAGTGGCACCAGGATTATGGTTACTGGTATAAAAATCAATTTTTATTTCCCGATCAATTGGTAAGCGTAATGATTGCTTTAACCGAAGCCAACAAAGCCAACGGATGTTTGCAGGTTATAAAAAGTTCGCACAAAATGGGCCGCGTAAATCATGGTTTTGCAGGCGAACAGGTTGGTGCAGATATGACGATGGTAAACCATGCATTGCAAACAATGGAACATATTTATGTTGAACTGCAACCCGGCGATGCGTTGTTTTTTCACAGCAATATTTTGCATCGTTCAGAAGCCAACACAAGCGATAAACCAAGATGGAGTTTGATATGTTGTTACAATTCTTTATCCAATCCTGCTTATAACGATGAAAGCACTTCATGGAAAGAACCTGTAAAAATTTTGCCTGATGATGCGTTGATGAATAACAATGCCGGCAGCGCTTCTTCAAAAGGAGATTTTTTAAAAAAAGAAAAAGACCCGGCTTTAAAAGAAACCGGCTGGGAAAAAGAAGTGGCAACCGCTTAATTAATTTTTTTTGAAGTCATATTAAACCAACGGCTTGTTTCTCCACGCAATAAATCAAGACACATTTTATTGATTGCAACAGCCACATTGTTTGCAGCGTTTTCGTTTGCACTCAATTCAGAAACTTCTGCATTATAACTTAAAAAACGAAATCCAAATTCTGTTGTAACTGTAACAGGCGCATGAAAAGTAAACACAAAACCTGCAGTATTATCTGCTTCTTGTTTTACATAATTAAGATATAAAACCATGTCTGCCTTATTTATAGAATTTACAAGTTCTATATTCTGATTTCTGTTTAAATTATTTTTTATAGCCTGAGCTATTGTTGTTGGTATAGGAAGAAAAATAAAAAACGCGTAAGAAGTTTTTCTTTTATTAAAATGAGTTCCATTAAAAAAAATATTTTCAATACTATCTATATCCCAATTTTTATAATCAGAATAAAGACTGTCTTTTGTTAACGGTAAAACTTCTTTATTAAAAAGAATATTGAATTGCGATATGGAAACAGTTGACTGCGGAACATACACTTTAATAATGGGTGCAGAACTTGTATAATTATCAGTTGATTTAAAAATATCTCCCTTCTTTAAAAGCGAAGCATTGCCTTTAATAATAACGGCCACAGCAGTATCTTCATTAGCCTGAATTATTTTTAATGCGGTTTTATACTGATTGCTTGTATCAATAAAAATATTTCCGGTTAATATGCCGGCGTTTGATCCTGCATTTAAAACAACAGTATTGCCTGTTGATGAAATACATGCTGCGGTGATAAAATCTTTTAAGCCATTATCATTAAGTCCGATTAAATTTTTTATAAGTCTTGTTTGATCATAATGATAAACCGGTGTTTGCGGATACCTTTGAAGTTGAACACAAGAATCTATTTTTTGAAACAATATATTAACCGGTAAAGAAGCGCTGTTGGTTTTATAAACCTGCAATAATGCCTTTGTAAAAACACCATGTTTAAAACCTGATTCATCTGTAATTTCCTGCCCTTTCTGCACATCAGTTGCGCCGGAAAGTGAAAGAAAGCCAGAATTAAAACGCTCTGATGGCCGGCGAATTTGTTCGGCATCAAAAACAATTAACGGGTCTTTCAAATTATAATACATGGGCATTGACTTAGAGTTTTCGGGTGAGTTTAAATATTTATAATTATTATGTCTAAACATCACCATATCCATTGCAAGATTGCCGCTGAAACAACAATCAAAAATGGATGTAAGAATTACTCTTTTATCAACAAACTGGTTAAAAATTTTTTTAAGTGTTGCATCTCTCATCAAACAGCCAAGATGCGGCGCATACAGGTTGCTTAAACATATTGCCTGGCTCATACCTTTTTTAATGGTATCGTTCAAATCATAATTATTGGTAAACCATACGCCGTGGCCTGAGAAATAAAAAACAACAGCATCACCGGCCTTACATTTATTCAATATTTGCTGAAATGCATTCTGCAAATTTTCTGCGGTTGCAGAGCCGTTATAAATAGCGGTAATATTATTTTCAGAAAAACCAAAGCGATTTACAAGCAACCCTTTTATTGATTTGGCGTCATTAACACAACCATGAAGACTTAGCTCGTTTAATACGCCGGGGCTGTTATAGTAATTATTAACGCCGACAATTAAAGCATATTTATTTTGAGCTTTTATTGTTACCATTATTAAAGAAAAAAATAACAGCAGCAAAAAGTTTTGATACTTTGAGCATATTATAAAGTATTGGTGTAATAAAAGTACCATAAACTAACCGCTATGAAATTATTTACAACTATTTTTTTATTGCTGTTATTGAATTACTGCAATGCACAATTAACGGTTATCGACAGTTTAAAAACATTACTGGCAAATACAAAATCAGATACTGATAAAGCTGTTGCGCTTTACAATCTTAGCTATTATTATCAAATGTACAGGCCAGATTCTGCGTTGATGTTTGCCGAAACAGCATACGATCTTTCAATAAAAAATAAGTTTTTAAAAGGAGAATCATGGTCGCTCGATCGCATTGCAGGCGCATTTCACCGGCTTGATAATTATCCTAAAGCGCTTGAATATTATTTACAGCAATTAAAGATCGAAGAAAAACGCGGTTATATGGATAACATTGCTTCTGTTTACCTCAACATTGCACTTGTTTACAGCAGCGAACAGGATCTGCAAAAAGCTTTATATTATAATTACAAAGCTGATTCAATTATAAAAAAATATAACTACAACAACCTTGCTGCTTATTCAAAATTAAATATTGGCGATAATTATGAAAAGCTTAATCAGCTTGATTCTGCTTTGTTATACACCCAACAATGTTTTGCGCTTGCTCAAGTGCAGCAAGATGATTTAATGAAAGGAACCTCTTTAAATAACATGGGCAATATTTATTTTAAACAACAACAGTTTTTAAATGCATTACAAAGTTATAAAGCAAGCGTGCCTTACCTGCAAAAAATGCAGGATGATAATACGCTTGCAGAATGCGAATTAGGTATGGCAAAAGTTTTTTCTGCAATGAATAATAAAGACTCTGCTTACTATTATGCTAATGAAAGTTTTAATCTTGCATCAAAAAATTATTTTTTAAATGATGCTTTAAATGCAAGTGCATTTTTAACGCAATTCTATAAACAGCAACATAACATAGACAGCGCTTTTGCTTACCAGCAAATTATGCTTGGTATTAAAGATTCAGTTGAAAGTGCTGAAAAAATAAAACAGCTTCAAAGCTTAACTATCCAGGAACAGTTGCGGCAAAACGAAATTGCCGCAGCAAAATTAAAAGAAGCAGAAAACCGCCACGAAAAAATGCAATTGCTTATGATTGGCGTTGCAATACCAATATGCTTTTTCATAAGCATTTTTATAAGTCGTAAAAAAGTGCACAAAAAAATTATTGAATCTTCGGGTATTATTTCGCTGCTGTTACTTTTTGAATATGTAACATTATTAATTCATCCGCTGATTGCAAAAACAACAAGTAATTCTCCGGTTTTCGAAATTATTATTCTTGTAATTATTGCCGCATTAATGACGCCTTTTCATCATAGAATACAGGCATGGCTTACAAATCGTTTAGGCAAAATTCATCACACACATGCGCAGGCACGCATGCAAGCCGTAAATAAAAAAACAAATAAATAACTGTTTAATGACCAGGAGGAACCTGTTGGCCGCTTCTTGTGGTATCGCTGGTTGTATCTGTGGCAGGTGCAGTGCTCATCATACTTTTGCTTGAGTCTGCCATTGTGTTGGCCGATGAAGTATCTGTTGATGTGGTGCTTGTTTTAGATGAGTTGTGGCAACTAAAAAAAGCAGCCGAAAAAAGCATCATCATTAAAATAAATAATGCTTTAAAAAAACCGGAAGTAAAAGTTTTCATATAAAAATTTTAGCTGAAAGTAATCATTTTTAAAATGCAAGAAAATATGAGTACCGGCATTTGTTTTTCATACATCTTCGTTGCGCCCTGTCCCGATAAATTCGCGGATCGCAACGCTTGTACTGCATATCGTTGAGCAGCTTCGGCATCAACAATAAAACAGGTATATTTTTATCGGTCAAAAAAATAATCATAACTCCACATGTTTTGCATCAACATCTTCACCATAAAATATGCTTGCATGATTTATAAAATCTTCTGTTGAATCTGTTGTATAAAATTCTACCGATTTATTTTTTGAAAGCTGCGATTCAATTTCTGCATGGCGATGCAGGTAATCTTGTAAGCTGGCTGCAACAATTTCTCCCTGCGCAATCACTTTAATATTTTCAGATAAAAAGTTTTCAATATTTTTTTTAATTAAAGGATAATGCGTACAGGCCAGTAATATCGTATCAATTTTTTCATCCTTCTGCATCAACCCGGTTAAGTATTCCAAAATAAAATAATTGGCTGCTTCATTTTCAATTTCATTGTTTTCAATTAACGGAACCAGCATTGGGGCAAGCCTGCTGAACAACTGTTGCACCCGGAAAAAATTTTTCAATTTCTATTAAATAAGATTTTGATTGCACCGTGCCGTTTGTTGCCATTATGCCAATATGTTTCGATTTTGAATAATTGCCAATAATTTCAGTGGTTGGCCGAATAACACCTAAAACTTTTTTATCAGGATAATTTACCAGGTCATTTTGCTGAATAGTGCGCAAAGCCTTTGCAGACGCTGTGTTGCAGGCAAGCACAACCAGCGGGCAATTTTGTTTAAAAAACCATTGCACACATTGCCAGGTGTATTGATAAACTGTTTGAAAAGAGCGGTTGCCGTAAGGCGCTCTTGCATTGTCGCCAAGATAAACATAGTCGTATTGCGGCAGCAGTTTTGAAATTTCTTTTAATACAGTTAAGCCGCCATAACCCGAATCAAAAACACCAATTGGTTGTTGCATCAATCAAAAATAAATTAAACTTAAACTTTGCGCAGTTTTAATTACCGGCATCAATCAAAAATTTTTAAAGTAAACTTATCTTTCAATCGTCTTCTTATAAATGGCAGGCACAGCAGAAATGGCCGCAGAAAAAAATAACATCATACAAACTATAAAATCTTATGGCAAGCAATTGTTTGGTTTTATACGCAGCCGTGTGCCCACCAACGAAGATGCAGAAGATATTTTGCAGGATGTTTGGTACCAGTTAAGCAACCAACAAGAACCAGATGAAATAAACAGCATGAGCGGCTGGCTGCACAGCGTAGCCAGAAATAAAATAACCGATAAATACAGGAAGAAAAAAGAAGATAGTCTTGATGATTTTTTTAATGATGATGATGCTGATACATTAAATATTGCTGATATTTTTTTAGCTGATGCAAATAATGCTGATGCAAAAGAATTGCAGCATTTATTTTGGGAAACTTTATTAAATGCGCTGGAAGAACTTCCTAAAAATCAGCGGGATGTTTTTATATTAAATGAACTGGAAGATAAAACGCTGCAACAAATTGCAGACATGCAAAAAGAAAATTTAAAAACGATTATTTCAAGAAAGCGTTATGCGGTTAAGCATTTGCGCAACAGGCTTGAAGATTTGTATAATGAATTTATGAATTATTAAATTTATGTTATGCCTCGTAATAAAAAGAGATTGTTTTTTGAGCTGCCGTTTATTATAATAGCAGCAGTATTGCTGTTGGGTTTTGTTGTAATGTTGCTGTGGAATTTTATTTTTCCTGCGGTGTTGCATACAGAACGTATTACTTATTGGCAGGCTGTTGGTTTGCTTGTTTTATGCAGAATATTATTTTTTGGATTTAGAAGAAGAAGCCACAAACCAAACATGTGGCGCGGCGGGCCGCCATGGCGCCAAAAATGGATGAATATGAATGATGAAGAGCGTGCAAAATTTCGTGAAGAATGGAAAAGACGTTGCCAGAAACCAAACGATCAGCAATAAATAATTTTTAGCTTTAAAGTAATTTATTTTTCTGTTCGTCTTCTTAATAAAGTAATCACTTAAAATTAGTTTTTATGAAGACGACACAAATTTTAAAAGCCATATTAATTGGCGCGGTTGCAGGCGCAGCCATATTTTTTACACCGTTTCCATTTCGGTTCTTTTTTGTTTTTCTGCTTATATTTTTTGCATTCCGGTTTTTTGCATGGGGAAGATGGAACCGCAATAACTGGAACAGAAATTATCAAAATTATTTCTGGAATCCATCGTACACACAACGCTGGCAAAGTATGAGTGATGATGAACGAAAAGCTTTCATTAAAAAAATGGAAAGCGAATTATTTGCAACAAATTCTTCCACCGAATAATCATTCAACAAAAAATATTTTTATGAAAAGAGGCAGTTTATTTTTTATAGCATTTATATCAGCTATTATAACAATCATCAGTTTAAATGTTGTGCTTGGCAGGTCAGGTTTTTACAATGAACGATATTCGTTTTATAACCGCTATCATCATTGCTACAACAACTATGACCAACGTTATCGCGATGATAAAAATCATCATAATCAGCAGCAACAAAACCCTGATTCATTAAACCGTAATTATTAATTAAGAATAAAACAAACAGTAAATTATGTACAACAAACATTCATTTGCGCAACATGGCGCCGCCCACGGAAGGCGAAATCATCCGTTTATGCAATCCATTTTTCGTGCACCCGTAAACGTGTATAAAACCGAAAACAGTTATGAAGTTTTAGTGTTTGCACCGGGAAGAGTGAAAGAAAATTTTAGTGTTAAAACACAAGGCAGCGATTTAATAATTTCATATAAACCGCAGGAAGGTTTGCAAAGCCCCGACTGGATTAAAAGAGAATACAGTCGCGGTGGTTTTGAAAGAACATTTACCATTGATGAAAGTATTGATGCATCAAACATAAAAGCAAATTATGTTGATGGTGTGTTGCAGGTAAGTTTGCCCATTATTCCGGGTAAAGAAACGCCGCAGCAAAATATTCCGGTAAATTAATTTTTTTAAAATTTTATTATTAAAAGGCTTTCATTCGAAAGCCTTTTTTTGTGCAATTTTTTGGCCATTCAAAGTAATAACACCTGTTTACGCACACTTGTGAAAACTTTATTTATTAAACTAACACTTGTTATTAATTGTTTTATTTATTTTGAACATCTCGCCTGCCATAAGAAAAAATAAATTATTTAATTTTTATAAAAATATACGTGCCTATGGCAAGTAATAATGGACTGTATAATGCTGCTTTTGAACACGATTCGTGCGGGATTGGTTTTGTTGCTGATATAAAAGGAAACAAATCTTTTCAAACAATTGCTGATGCATTAACCGTGTTAGAAAATATGGAGCATCGCGGTGCGTGTGGTTGCGAAAATAATACAGGCGATGGTGCCGGCATTATGATTCAGATGCCGCATGATTTTTTTGCAGAAGAATGTTTAAGGCTTGGCATATCGTTACCTGAATTTGGAAAATATGGTGTGGGTGTTATTTTTTTTCCTAAAGAAAATAATTTAGTTGAAGAAGCACGCCGCTTGTTTAATAAATGTGCTGATGAATTAAATTTAAAAGTGCTGGGCTATCGCAAAGTTCCTGTAAATGGTATTGATGTTGGCTTTACAGCATTGAGTGTTGAACCGCATATTGAACAGGTGTTTATCAGGTGCCCCAATCACATTCATGATAAAGATGTATTTGAAAGAAAGCTTTTTGTGTTGCGCAATTATGCATCGCATCTCATCAATAAAACAATTGATAAAAATGATGTTGGTTTTTATATCGCATCATTATCATACAAAACAATTGTATATAAAGGCCAGCTCACCAGCACGCAGGTGCGTAATTATTTTACAGATCTTACAAACAAAAAATTATTAAGCGCATTTGGTTTGGTGCATTCACGTTTTGCCACCAACACTTTTCCTTCGTGGAAGCTTGCACAACCTTTTCGTTATATAGCACACAACGGCGAAATAAATACGCTGCAGGGCAATTTAAACTGGCTGCGTTCAAGCGGCAAATCGTTTACATCGCCTTATTTTTCTGAAGAAGAAATGAACCTGTTATTTCCTGTTGTAACAGAAGGCCAAAGCGATTCTGCGTGTTTGGATAACATGATTGAATTGCTTACGCTTTGCGGCCGTTCATTGCCGCATGTAATGATGATGCTGATACCCGAAGCCTGGGATCAGGATGAAAAAATGGATGCAGAAAAAAAAGCATTTTATGAATTTCATTCTGCTTTTATGGAACCCTGGGATGGCCCGGCTTCAATAACATTTACCGATGGAAATATTATTGGTGCAACATTAGACAGAAATGGTTTGCGCCCATCACGCTATTGCGTTACTGCAGATGGCCGCGTTATTATGGCTTCTGAAACCGGCGTGCTGCCCGTTGATCCGTCTTTAATAATTGAAAAAGGAAGATTGCAGCCCGGCAAAATGTTTATTGTTGATATTGAAGCAGGGAAAAATTATTAGTGATGATGAATTAAAAAAGACTATCTGCTCGCAGCAGCCTTACATAGATTGGCTGAATAAATATAAAATAAGGCTTGAAGAACTGCCTGAACCACGCGTTACATTTTCTCAGTTAAAGCATGAACAGGTTTTTAAATACCAGCAGGCATTTGGTTATACTTCAGAAGAATTAGATAACATAATTGCGCCCATGGCAACTGATGGCAAAGAACCAATTGGTTCTATGGGTACCGATATTCCGCTGGCTGTTTTAAGCGATCAGCCACAACATTTAAGTTCATACTTCAAACAATTATTTGCGCAGGTAACCAATCCGCCAATTGATCCGATTAGAGAAAGGATGGTAATGTCGCTAAGAACTTTTGCCGGCAACATCGGAAATATTTTGGTTGAAAATCCGCTTGCCTGTCACAGCGTTTCATTAAAACATCCGGTGCTTAGCGATTTTGAATTAGAAAAAATACGCAGCATCGATACCGGTAAATTTCAGGCAAAAACATTACAATGTTATTTCAGGGCCGATGGAAAAAAAGGTTCTCTGCAAAAGGCTTTGGAAAGGCTTTGCCGTTATGCCGAAGATGCCGTGAACGAAGATTTTAAAGTATTGATTTTACAAGATCGTGCCATTGATTCTGAACATGCGCCAATACCTTCATTGCTTGCAACTGCGGCTGTTCATCATCATCTTATCCGCAAAGGTTTACGCGGCCAGGTTGGAATTATTGTTGAAGCCGGCGATATTTGGGAAGTGCATCATTTTGCCTGTTTAATTGGTTTTGGTGCAACGGCCATTAATCCATATCTCGCCTTATCTTCTATAAAAGATATGAAAGAAAACGGCAAGCTGCCGACAGGAATTAAGTGATGATGATCTGAAAAAAAATTATATAAAAGCTGTGAATGATGGCTTGCTGAAAGTGTTTTCAAAAATGGGTATTTCTACTTTGCAATCTTACCAGGGCGCACAAATTTTTGAAATACTTGGTATTAAATAACGAAGTGGTTGATGAATATTTTACCGGGGCAATTTCACGCATTGAAGGCATGGGCCTTGATGAAATTGCAAATGAAGTTTTAGCCAGGCATATTATGCTTTCAACAAAAAAGAAAATTTCAGTGAGCGTTTGCCTGTTGGCGGCGTATACCAATGGAGGGCGAAAGGCGAATTTCATTTATTCAATCCAACCACCATTCACTTATTGCAGTATTCAACAAGAATAAACGATTATAAACTCTTTAAAAAATATTCTGAAGCTGTAAATAATCAAAGCGAAAAAGCGTGCACATTGCGCAGCTTGTTTCAATTCAAAAAAAATCGTCCTTCTGTTTCAATTGATGAAGTAGAACCTGCTGAAAATATTTACAAACGTTTTGCAACCGGCGCCATGAGTTTTGGTTCTATTTCGTGGGAAGCGCATACAACGCTTGCCATTGCCATGAACCGGCTTGGCGGCAAAAAGTAATACCGGCGAAGGCGGGGAAGATGACGTGCGTTATAACCGCCTGCCTAACGGCGATTCAATGCGCAGTTCTATTAAACAAATTGCATCAGCGCGTTTTGGTGTTACCAGTTATTATTTAACTGAAGCAGATGAACTGCAGATAAAAATGGCGCAAGGTGCAAAGCCTGGTGAAGGCGGCCAGTTGCCCGGCCATAAAGTAGATGACTGGATTGGAAGAATACGCCATGCAACACCGGGCGTTGGTTTAATATCGCCGCCGCCGCATCATGATATTTATTCTATTGAAGACCTGGCTCAATTAATATTTGATTTGAAGAATGCTAATCGTAAGGCAAGAGTAAGCGTAAAACTGGTAAGCAAAGCCGGTGTTGGAACAATTGCTGCCGGTGTTGCAAAAGCAAAAGCAGATGTGGTGTTGATTTCAGGTCATGATGGAGGCACAGGCGCATCGCCGGTAAGTTCTATTCGTCATGCAGGTTTGCCGTGGGAGTTAGGTTTGGCAGAAACGCATCAAACATTGGTTAGAAATAAATTAAGAGATAGGGTGGTGGTGCAGGCCGATGGCCAGATGAAAACAGGCAGAGACATTGCGATTGCTGCATTGCTAGGCGCCGAAGAATGGGGCATTGCAACGGCTGCATTAATTGTTGAAGGCTGCATTATGATGCGTAAGTGTCATTTAAATACTTGCCCGGTTGGTGTGGCAACGCAGGATGAAAATTTGCGTAAACGTTTACCGGCAATGCCGACCATGTAGTTAACTTCTTTAAATTCATTACGCAGGAATTAAGAGAAATCATGGCTGAGCTTGGTTTTAGAACAGTGAATGAAATGGTAGGCCAGGCAGATTGTCTTAGAAATGCGCAATAATATTTCATCACTGGAAATTTAAAAATATTGATGTATCTGCAGTTTTGTATAAAGTAAAAGCACCATTAAATGCAGCTGTATTTTGCAGTGAAAGCCAGGATCATGGCTTGCAAGATGTTTTCGACTGGAAATTGCTGGAAACAGCACAAGCCTGCCATTCATCATCAACAAAAAATATATGCAGAATTTGATATAAAAAATACCGATCGCACAACCGGAACAATTTTTCAAACGAAATAACCAAAGTGCATAAAGCAGCGGGTTTGCCGGAGATACTATTCATTTTAAATTTAACGGAACGGCAGGACAAAGCTTTGGCGCTTTCAATACAAAAGGCATTACGCTTGAATTGGAAGGCGATGCCAACGATTATTTTGGCAAAGGTTTAAGCGGCGCAAAATTGATTATTTATCCTTCGCAAAATGCATCATTTACACCGGAAGAAAATATAATTATTGGCAACGTTGCTTTTTATGGCGCAACGGCCGGCGAAGTATTTATTCGCGGCAAAGCCGGTGAACGCTTTTGCGTGCGTAATTCAGGTGCAATCTGTTGTTGTGGAAGGTGTTGGCGATCATGGTTGTGAATACATGACCGGCGGCGTTGCGGTAATTCTTGGCAATACCGGAAGAAATTTTGCAGCAGGCATGAGCGGTGGCATTGCTTATGTTTATGATGTGAACGGAACTTTTCCGCAAATTGCAATAAAGAAATGGTTGATCTTGATCCTGTAAGCGCTGAAGATGAGTGTGTGTTAAAAGAGCTCATCAATAATCATTATTTAAATACAGGCAGCACTGTTGCTAAATTTATGCTGGATGATTTTGATAACCAGTTAAAGAATTTTGTGAAAGTATTTCCTAAGGATTATAAAAAGGTGTTGATGGACAAAAAGCAGTTTGTAAATGTGAGCGCATAGAAAACGATTAAAGCAGATTCCCGCCTTCGCGGGAATGACGTGAGAGAAGCTGATGTGATTTTGAAATTATGAAGGCAAAGTAAAACACAGGTACTTACACATCATACCAACTTAATTGGGCATCTGATGATATGAACTTAAAGATGTAGTATAAAAAAGGAGATTTCCGTCTTCTGCGGGAATGACATGAGAGAGGTTTATAAATATTGAAGCATAAAATTATTCACTTTAAAATTTCCCTTTAGGGAAAGGGCAACTATGGGCAAACCAACAGGATTTTTAGAATTTGAAAGAGAAGCGCCGATAAAAGTTCCGGTGCATGAAAGAATAAAAAATTTCAATGAATTTGTTGGAAGGTTTAGTGATATTGAATTAAATCACCAGGCAGCTCGATGTATGGATTGCGGTGTTCCGTTTTGCCATCAGGGCTGCCCGCTTGGAAATATCATTCCGGAATTTAATGATGCCGTGTATAATCAAAACTGGAAAGAAGCGTTTGATATCTTAGATTCAACCAATAATTTTCCTGAATTCACCGGCCGCATTTGCCCGGCACCTTGCGAAAGTTCATGCGTGCTTGGCCTCAATCAACCGCCCGTTACCATTGAAGAAATAGAAAAACATATTATTGAAATAGCTTTTGATAAAGGCTTTGTTCAACCCAAAAAAATAAATATCAGAACAGGTAAAACTGTTGCCGTTATTGGTTCTGGCCCCGCAGGTTTAGCTGCCGCTGCGCAATTAAATTATGCCGGTCATTTGGTTACGGTTTTTGAAAGAGATGATGCGCCCGGCGGTTTGCTGCGTTATGGCATTCCTGATTTTAAATTAGAAAAATGGGTAATTGACAGAAGGCTTCAGATATTGGAAGAAGAAGGCATTGAATTTAAATGCAACGCAAATGTTGGTGTAAACATTTCAGTAAAAGAAATTCTTGATAAGTATGATGCCGTTGTTTTAGCAGGCGGTTCAACCGTTCCAAGAGATTTGCCTGTGCCAGGCCGCCAACTGAAAGGTGTTCATTTTGCTATGGAATTTTTAAAGCAGCAAAATAAATTCAACGCAGAAAAAAATCCGTTTGCAAACAGCAACATTGAAAGCAATATTTATCCTGAAATTATAAATGCCTTTAATAAAAATGTAATTGTTATTGGCGGCGGCGATACGGGCAGCGATTGTATCGGCACTTCAAAAAGGCAGGGTGCAAAATCTATCACGCAAATTGAATTGTTGCCTCAACCGCCAAAATCAAGAACGCATCACATGCCCTGGCCAACTTACCCAATGTTATTAAAAACAACTTCTTCGCACGAAGAAGGCGCTAACCGCGAATGGGCTATTGCCACAAAAGAATTTATGCATGATGAAAACGGAAACCTGGGTGCTTTAAAAGTGGTAAATCTTGAGTGGAAATTGGGTGAAGATGGAAGAGCAACAGGCTTTACCGAGGTAAGCGGAAGCGAAAGAGAATTGCCTTGTGAACTTGTTTTATTGGCAATGGGTTTTATGCATCCGCAGTACGAAGGAATGTTGCGTGAAATGAATATTGATTTGGATGAAAGAAAAAATATAAAAGCAGATAACAAAACATATCAATCCAACAATAAAAAAATATTTGCAGCTGGCGATATGCGCCGCGGGCAATCATTGGTTGTTTGGGCAATTAATGAAGGCAGAGAATGTGCTAAAAGCGTAAATGAATTTTTGTTAACTGAAATTCAGCAACAAAGTTAATTTTTTAATCCACGAAATTTTGAAAGATAAATAAGCAATTTCTATCCTAATTCAGGATATAAAGGAAATTGCTGCATAAACTCATTCACTTTCTTTTTTATGTTTGAAAGATAAGCTTCATCATCTGCATGTGTTAAGCAATCATCAATACAATCAACAATAAACTGCATGTGTTCTTCCTTCATTCCACGTGTGGTAACTGCGGGAACGCCAACGCGAATACCGCTTGTAACAAATGCAGATTTATCATCAAACGGAACCATATTTTTATTTACAGTAATATCTGCTTTGCCTAAAACCTGTTCTGCTTTTTTACCTGAAATATTTTTATTGCGCAGATCAATCAGCAATAAATGATTATCGGTTCCATTACTAATGCTATTATAATTTTTATCACGAAATGAAGTTGCCATTGCCTGTGCATTTGCAATAATTTGTTTTGCATAATCTGTAAATTCGTCTGTAAGAATTTCGCCGAATGCAATCGCTTTTGCAGCGATAATATGTTCAAGCGGGCCGCCTTGCGTTCCGGGGAAAACAGCCATATCAAGCACGTTACTCATCATACGGACGTTGCCTTTCATGTCTTTTAATCCAAGCGGATTTTCAGCATCTTTTCCTACCATTATTATTCCGCCGCGTGGGCCGCGTAAAGTTTTATGTGTGGTTGATGTAACAATATGGCAATGCTCAAAAGGATCGTTTAATAATTTTTTTGCAATCAAACCTGCGGGATGTGCAATATCTGCCATAATTAATGCGCCCACTTCATCCGCAACTTTTCTTATGCGGGCATAATCCCAATCACGGCTGTAAGCGCTGGCGCCGCACACAATTAATTTTGGTTTCACTTCTCTTGCCTTTGCTTCGAGCATTTCATAATCAACAGTGCCCGTTTCTTTTTTCACTCCATAAAAATGCGACTGATATAATTTGCCGCTGAAATTTGCATGAGAACCGTGTGTAAGATGACCGCCCATACTTAAATCTAAACCAAGAATAGCATCGCCGGGTTGCAACAAAGCCAGCATCACTGCTGCGTTTGCCTGTGCGCCACTGTGCGGTTGCACATTCGCATATTCTATATCAAAAATTTGTTTTAATCTGTCAATAGCAAGCTGTTCACTTTCATCAACCACTTCGCAACCGCCATAATAGCGGCGGCCCGGATAACCTTCAGCATATTTGTTCGTCATTACATTACCCATTGCCTGGATGGTTTGCAGGCTGGCAAAATTTTCGCTGGCAATTAATTCTATTCCGCGGCGCTGGCGTTCGAGTTCTTTTTGTATAAGAGAAAAAACGGCTGTATCTTTTTGCATGAATTCAATTTGCGCAAATGTAATTGTTCATTAAAATAATTCGCTTGCAAGTTTCGTACATTTGGGTAAATGTTTTTGTATGGGTTTGATGATTGAAAGAAAGAAAACTGCACGCCGCAAAAAAGTTCCAGATTCATTTATATATGAAATTCTTGATGGCAAGCCTTTGTATTATAAAGGTTATAAGCAAGCCATTCGCAACAACCTAAACGCTGAATCAATTATGGGAGCAAGTTCTTTACAGGTATTAATTATAGAATACTTATTAAAAATATTATTTTCTGTTGTTAACGGAAATTTGTACAGAATTTTTACTGGTGAACCAGGTTTGCACGTGAGCCATAAAAATAATTTTGGTGGAGATATTTTAATTTATGATAAGAAAGTATTTCCTGCTTCAAAAATTTCAAAGCAGTACGCAGATGTTCCTGCAGAGTTGCAAATTGAAGTTGATATAACTGCTGAGTTAGAAGACATGACTGAAACAGGTTATATAAAACGCAAAACGGATATATTGCTTGAATTCGGTACAAAAAAAATAATTTGGATTTTTACAGCAACACAACAGGTTTTGGTTGCTGAAAAAGATAAAGACTGGCTTTGGATAAACTGGAATAAACCCATTGAGCTTTGGCAAAATAATATTTTTTGTATTGGAAAATATTTGGAAGATGAAGGCGTAAAACTTGAAGAAGAATAATTTTAAGCTGCAACTTACTAATTACAAAGAAGTAAAATAAAACCTGCATCTTGCAACCGGCAACTACAAAATCTTATACATCTTTCCCGGTAAACCCGCAATCACATTTTGTAATTCTAAATTTAAAATGGCTGCAGCAACGGAACTGCTGCTGAGATTGCTGCGAATATTTATTTCATCAATGTGCGTTGCATCTTTTTCTTTAAGAATATTAATAATAATTTTTTCATCATCATTTAATTCAATAAATAATTCTTTTTGTTGTTTCTTATTTATTTTTTTTGATTGCCAACCTAAAGCTTCCGTCAGTTCTTTTGCATTTGTAAATAAAACGGCTTTATTGCTTTGAATTAAATAATTGCATCCTGCGCTTTTTGCGTCCGTAATTTTTCCAGGCAGCGCAAATACATCACGGTTGTAATTATTAGCAAGTTCAGCGGTAATCATGCTGCCGCCTTTAATGGCAGTTTCCATCACAACCGTTGCATCAGCCATTCCGGCAACTATGCGGTTGCGCTTTGGAAAATTATGTTTATCCGGTTTATCGCCATTGCGAAATTCGGTAAGTAAACCGCCATGCTGCATTATTTCTTTTGCAAGTGTTTTATGTTGTTGCGGATAAATTGTATGCAGCCCATGCGCAAGCACGGCAACTGTTTCAAGCTCGTTTTGCAAAGCAGATCTATGTGCAATGACATCAATGCCAAAAGCAAGGCCGCTTACAATTAATACATTTAATTCTTTAAACTCGCTTATTAATTTTTCAGTAACCTGTTTACCATAATCTGTATTATTTCTTGTGCCGATGATGCTTATAATTTTTGAAGTATTTAAATCTGCATTGCCGCGATAATATAAAAGTGTTGGCGGATCATAACAGTTTAATAATCGTTGCGGATAATTTTTATCGGTTATAAATAAGGGTTGAATTTTATATTTTTCAATAAATTTAATTTCATCTTCCGCTGATGAAAAATTTTCAAACGTTTTTATGCTGGCTGCTTTAATTAAACCGATATTTTCAACGGCACTCAATTCTTTCTTTTTTGCTTTGAAAATATTTTCAGCAGTTTCAAATTTTTCAATTAATGTTTTGGCATGAATGCAACCAATATTCGGCACAAGTGTTAGGGCAATTTGGTATAAAAGATTGTTGTTAAACATGCAACAGGGTGAAATTCAAAAATAGAAAGTAAAAAGCAAAATCTTTAATTGAATGGTTTCAATTTATAATAAAAAAATCAGCAGAAATAATTGTACCTGCTGATTTGAACATGATGATTATAAATTTTATTTCAATTCAAAAATTACATTTACATCATACTGAATTTTAATTTTTTTAAAATCTACATTCATTGGCGGAGAAGATTCTCCATCTGCGTTTGCCACTTTCATCATTGCTGTTGCATATAATGGCCTTGGATTATCGCTGCTTTCATTCGGATCGTTAATGGTTAATGCATTTCCCACATTATCGCCCAATGCGCTGGCTAAAAAAATTGCTTCTTCCCTCGCATTTTTAACAGCCTGTATCTTCAATTGTTTTTTTATTGATTCCATGTTGCTGTGTGATGTTCGGCTGATGTAAAAATTTTGTGTTGCCTGGTCATCTAATTTATCAACCAGTTTATCCATATCATCAACCGTTTTCACTTTCACTTCATACGTTATTCCAGCTTTCATATCAGGGTTTTTCTTTTTATTTTTTTGATACCACCAATAATTTCCATCCCAGCCTGAATAACCCTGCACCACTACATCTGTATCTGCAATGCCCATACTTTTTGCAGCGGATAAGAATTGATTTTTTATTGTTTCAATATCTACTTTATCACCATTTTTTTTATTGTATTCACGCAATTCTATCTGCACATAAATTTCATTCGGCGTTATTTCAAGTTCTGAATGCCCGTTTGTATTTATGGTGCGTTGTTTAATAATATTATCAGCAACCTGTGCATGTGCAATAATTAAACATAAACTTGCAGAAACTGCCAGTAAGATTTTTCTCATAATAATTTTTTTTTAAAAGATGTTTTTTTAAAAATATTGCATAAACAATATTGCTTGTTAACAATGGTTTATGAAAATTCAGGTGTTTAATTATTTACAAACAATGCTTTTAATTCGCTTGCATCATCTGGCTTCATTTTACCGCCAAGAATTAAACGCACCTGTCTTCTTCTTAAAGCACCATCAAACAGCAATTTTTCTTCTTCAGTTTCTGCAATAACAGCAGGCACTGGCCGTGGTTTATTGTTTGGATCGAGCGCAACAAAAGTAAAATATGCTTCATTGCTTTCATACCTGTATTGATGCAAATTATCTTCGCCCCAAACTTTTAAATAAATTTCCATTGATGTTGTAAATGCTCTTGTAATTTTTGCTTCAATGCGCACAACATTGCCAAGCTTTATAGGATTTTTAAAACTTAAATTATCTACACTTGCCGTCATGCAGGGCGCATTGCAATGTTTAACAGCCGTAATGCCTGCGGCAATATCCATCCAGTACATTAACCTGCCGCCCATTAAATTGCCAAAAACATTTGTATCGTTGGGCAAAACAATTTCATTCATTACCGTAATGCTGTCGCTTACTTTTTTACTTTCCATCAGTAGGTTTTGGCAAATATAATTTTCGTTTATTAGTGATTATAGTTATCACGCATTTTATGTTTTATTTAAAAGCAATTAAAATTTTAATCTAATAATAAAATCTAATTATTTTATTTTCACATTTCCATTATAAGAAACCGGATCCCTATTACTGTTATTTGCGTTTAAATATGCTGAGCCATCATCATACACTGTAAGCAAAAAATCAGTGTTATACATTTTATCTTTTGTTTTTACGGCAACATTATAACGGCCTTTTTTTCCGGCAGTAACTGCGTAAGTAAAATTGGTACTCGTAAAATCGAAACCGGCATCTGAAGAATTTATAGGAGCACTGTAAGCTCTGCCAAAATATGGCAAATACACTTTTAAGGTATCACCCGAAATTTTAAAAATATATCCGCCGGTTAATTGCTTTGTACCTCCGCGTGCTGGCGTTATACTGGTTGGCACAAAAGTAAAATGCCTTGCATCAAGCTTATTTTTTATTGTGTGTTTGGTTGAATCCTGCGCCTGTGCTTGCAAACATCCAATGCTTATAAAGCACAACATTAAAACGATATTTTTCATAAAATAAAATTTGTTTTTTAGACTGATTTTTTAAATGATGTTTAAATTTTTTTGTAAACTGAATTGTGAAAGTTAATGTTTTTATGCAGCAAGTGCTTTTATAAAACCATAAACTTCTATGCTATCTTTGCAATCAAAATTTTGAATATGAGCCTTGGATATTTTTCTTACCCGATGCCTGATAATGAGCCTGTTTATTCTTATGCACCCGGTTCTGAGGAAAGAAAAAAGTTAAAAAAAGTTTTATCAGAATTAAGGCAGCAGCAAATTGATATTCCTATGTATATCGGCAGCGATGAAGTGCGAACAGAAAAAAAAATTGCGTTGCATCCGCCGCATGAAATTGCACATACACTTGGTTATTTTCATGAAGGTGATAAAACGCATGTTGAACAGGCAATTGATGCGGCCATGCAAGCAAGAGAAGCATGGGCAAATATGCCATGGCAGGAAAGGGCGCATATTTTTTTAAAAGCTGCTGATTTAATAGCGGGTAAATACCGCTATCACATGAACGGAACAACGATGCTCGGACAAAGCAAAAATCCATTTCAGGCAGAAATAGACAGTGCCTGTGAGTTAATAGATTTTCTTCGTTTTAATGTTCACTTTTTAAATGAAATATATAAGCAGCAACCAATATCTGCGCCTGGTATGCACAACCGCACCGAGTGGCGCCCGCTCGAAGGTTTTGTGCTTGCTGTAACACCTTTTAATTTTACGGCCATCGGCGGCAACCTGCCAACAAGTGCTGCGCTTTGCGGCAACGTTGTAATTTGGAAACCTGCTCATACGCAAATTTTTTCGGCGCAAATGTTCATGCGCATTTTAAAAGAAGCGGGTTTGCCCGCCGGCGTTATTAATTTAATTTATGTTGACGGGCCTACGCTGGGCGGTGTTTGTTTCAATCATCGCGATTTTGGCGGCATACATTTTACCGGCAGCACCGGCGTTTTTAATCACATGTGGAAAACGATTGGTGAAAATGTTTCAAAGTATAAATCTTATCCGCGCATTGTTGGTGAAACCGGCGGAAAAGATTTTGTGCTTGTGCATGCATCTGCAGATGTTGATGTAACTGTTACTGCACTTGCCCGCGGTGCGTTTGAATTTCAGGGTCAAAAATGTTCTGCCGCATCAAGAGCATACTTGCCCTCAAATCTTGCTGAAGAAATAAAACAAAAATTAATTGCTGAATTAAAAACAATGAAAATGGGAAGTGTTGAAGACTTCAGCAATTTTATAAATGCAGTGATTGATGAAAAAGCATTCGACAGAATTGTGAAATACATTGATAATGCAAAGAAAGATGCTAATGTAAAAATTATTGCTGGCGGCAATTATGATAAGAGCAAAGGCTATTTTATTGAACCAACAATTATAGAAACAAAAGATCCGAAATATGTTTCTTTATGTGAAGAGATATTTGGCCCGGTGCTTACCATTTATGTTTATGATGAGAATGAGTTTGATGCAACCATTGATCTTATTGATACAACGTCTCCTTATGCACTTACAGGAAGTATAATTGCAAAAGACAGGGATGCAATTTTAAAGGCAACCGAAAAATTAAGGTATGCCGCAGGTAATTTTTATGTGAATGATAAACCAACCGGCGCAGTTGTTGGCCAGCAGCCATTTGGTGGTGCAAGAGCAAGCGGCACCAACGATAAAGCTGGAAGTATGCTTAATTTATATCGCTGGTTAAGTGCAAGAACTATTAAAGAAACCTTTAATCCGCCAACTAATTACAGTTATTCTTTCTTGAATAATGAATAAATATTCATTCATAATAAAAATCATTCAAAAAATTTATTAGTAATTATTTTAAAATGGATATTAAGATCATGCAAAAGCTTGCATTGATCATTAAATTATTTTATTGCTGATCCATAGAAGTAGCCTGGCTTGAAATTATTTGCCATTGGCCTTTTGATTTTTCAAGCACATCTGTAAAACGCGATTTATTTGAGTAAGCGCTGCCTGAATTATCTTTTCCGGTTTCTGTTTCAACGCCGGTAATAACCGCAATAGTTCCTTTAATTTTTACCTGCATTTCAGAAACAGTTACGCTGTTTATGTTTGGCACAAACTGCATCAACTGTTGTTTATTTACAACATCTCCTTTTGATGTAATAATTGTAGCATCATCTGCAAAAGCAGCATTAATATTTACAAGATTATGTTTTGTAAAAGCATCCGCAACACTTCTTTCAACAGCTAAAACATTTGCCTTTTCATCGTTTTGGCTAAAGACTGCGTTGCAAATGGCAACGGTTATAACAATAAATAATATGCGTTTCATCATCATAAAATATCAACAAAAATAAAGCTGGAATTATTTACAGATAGTTAATTATTCGGTGCCTGATCTTTCATTTCTTTCCACGCATTTATTAAACCGTTGGTTGATGAATCATGATCAGTAATTTTTTCATCATTCTCCAATTCGGGCAACACTTTTTTAGCCAGTTGTTTTCCTAACTCAACACCCCATTGGTCAAAGCTGAAAATATTCCATATTACGCCCTGCACAAATATTTTATGCTCATACAAAGCAATCAAATTGCCCAATGTTTGCGGCGTAATTTCTTTTATTAAAAATGAATTGGTGGGTTTGTTGCCCTCGAATACTTTAAACGGAACCAGCTTTTTAATTTGCTTCAGGTGTTTTGCCTTCTTTCTGCAATTCAGCTTTTACTTCTTCTTCATCTTTTGCCATTCATCAATGCTTCTGTTTGTGCAAAAAAGTTGCTTAAAAGTTTTTCATGATGATCGCCAATCGGGTTATGGGTAATGGCAGGCGCAATAAAATCGCACGGAATTAATATAGTGCCCTGGTGTATAAGTTGATAAAATGCATGTTGCCCGTTTGTGCCCGGTTCGCCCCAAATAATTGGCCCGGTTGCATAATTTGTTTCGCTGCCATTACGGTCAACATATTTGCCATTGCTTTCCATATTGCCTTGCTGAAAATAAGCAGCAAAGCGGTGCATGTATTGATCGTAAGGAAAATGGCTTCTGTTTGCGATTCAAAAAAATTAATGTACCAAATGCCAATTACTGCCATTATCACCGGAATATTTTTCTCGAATGCTGTTGTTTTAAAATGAATCATCAGTTTCATGACCGCCTTTTAATAACAATTCAAAATTATCGTAACCGATAGTTAATGCAATTGATAAACCAATGGCGCTCCACAACGAATATCGTCCGCCAACCCAATCCCAAAATTCAAACATGTTGTGCCGGATCAATACCAAACTTTTTTACCTCGTTTTCGTTGGTGCTTAATGCCACAAAATGTTTGGCAACTTCATTTTTCATCTTTTGCGGCTTGTAAAAACCATTCTCGTGCAGTGTGCGCATTGGTCATGGTTTCCTGCGTGGTAAAAGTTTTCGAAGCAATTAAAAACAGTGTTTCATCAGGTGTAATTTTTTTCAACGTTTCAACAATATGCGTTCCATCCACATTGCTTACAAAATACGCCTGTATGCCTTCAATCCAATATGGTTTTAAAGCTTCAGTTACCATCACCGGACCAAGATCGCTTCCACCAATGCCAATGTTTACAATGTATTTTATTTTTTTGCCTGTATAACCTTTCCATTCGCCGCTGTGAATTTTTTCGCAAAAATCTTTCATTTGTTTTTGCACACTTTTGCACATCCGGCATTACATCTTTTCCATCACTCATCACCGGTTTGTCGCTAAAATTTCTCAATGCAATATGCAACACAGAGCGGTTTTCCGTTTCATTTATTTTATCGCCGCTGAACATTGCTTCAATCGCTTCTTTCACTTTGCAATCATTGGCCAATTGTAACAAAAACTGCATTGTTTTGTCAGTAATGATATTTTTTGAATAATCAAATAACATATCTTGAAACCGTAAAGAAAATTTTTTAAAACGATCAGCATCTTCATTAAATAAACGCTTCATAATAACGTTGCGCATTTCATCATAATGCTTTGTAAGTAATAACCAGGCTTGCGTGTTTGTCGGATTAATTTTCGGTAGCATTTAATTTTATTTAAGATTTCGGCTTAGTGTTTCAGCGAATTTACAACTGATTAATTACTTGCAATGTTTCATTAATCATAGCGGCATTTATATCTAAATGCGTAACCATTCTTATTTGTGTTTTTGAAATGGCGATAACAGAAATGTTATGTTTTTTAAATGTATCTGCAATTTCAGAGGCTGAAAAATTTTTAGCTACTTCAAATATTACAATGTTGGTTTCAACGGGCAGCATGTTTAAAACAAAACTTTTTTGTTGCAAAGCATTTGCTAATTGTTTTGCATGATGATGATCTTCTTTTAATCTGCTAATATTATTATCTAAAGCATAAAAGCAGGCAGCAGCTAAATAACCAGCCTGCCGCATTCCGCCGCCAAAAACTTTTCTTATTCTTCTTGCATTGGTAATAAAATTTTTTGTGCCGATGAGAACGCTTCCAACAGGTGCGCCCAAACCTTTGCTGATGCAGATGGAAATACTGTCGAAAACTTTTCCATAATCTTTTGCTGACCTGTCCCGCTCTTGCGTGGATTCATTTTTTGCAACGATCGCATTAAACAAACGGGCGCCATCTAAATGCAGCAATAAATTATTTTGTTCACAAATTTTTTTTATTTGTTTAATGTCTTCAAAATTATAACAGCATCCGCCGCCGCGGTTAGCTGTATTTTCTAATGACACCAATTTGGAAATTGGCTTGTGAACATCGTTTTTATTATTGATTGAATTTTGAACTTGCACTGCATTTATTCTTCCATTATCACCATCAATTAATTTTACAGAACAACCAGAATTAAATGCAATGCCGCCGCCTTCATATTGATAAACGTGAGAAAGCTTATCACAAATAATTTCATCGCCAGGTTGCGTGTGGCATTTAATAGCAATTTGATTGGTCATTGTGCCGCTTGCACAAAAAATAGCCGCTTCCATTCCAAACATTGCAGCCGCTTTTTCTTCCAGTTCATTTACAGTTGGGTCTTCACCAAAAACATCATCACCAACCTTTGCCGTAAACATTGCGTTCAGCATTTCAGGCGATGGCTTTGTAACGGTATCGCTTCTAAAATCAATCATGCCTGCGAAGATAAATGCATTGCTTTTTATAAAAGCGCAAACATTTATTGCTTCTTTAAAATAGCAGTTTTAATATAATCCATCAATGGCTAAACAGCAATCTTATGCCAACAACAGCAAGCGCAACGGCTAAGGCTTTTACGATGCCTTTGGGTTTAACTTTATTAGAAAAATAGGCGCCTATTTGTGCGCCGGCAATTACGCCAACGCCAATGTATAACGCTATTTTAATACCTTGTTGCAAGGTGCCGTTAATTAAATGAACGATGGTGCCGGAGAGCGCCATTATTGCCAACACCAAATGTGAAGTTGCTGTGGCAACATGCGCCGGAAAATCGAGCAGACTTATAAGTGCAGGCACATGAATTATGCCGCCGCCAATGCCTAAAAAGCTGGAAAGAAAGCCAACAAAAAAACTTAGTATAATGCCTGTGCGGATGTTGAAAGAATAGGTATAATGATTGCCCATTTTATCGGTAAAATCTCTGTGGGTGTTTATGCTGCCTTGTTTTGCAGTGGCGTAAGCGCCTTCCTGTGGTTTAATAAAAAGAAATGCTGCAATTAAAATAAGTACAATTCCAAGTATAAAATCAAAAATGCGCCTGGGTATATAACCGGTTAAAAGTGCGCCGATTACCGAACCCGGCAAAGTGGCCAGGCCAAATGCAATTGCAGATTTATAATCAATACGCTTCATTCTGCTGTATGCAAAAGAACCGGAGCATGCGTTTAAAAATACAATGGCAAGTGAAATTGCGGTAATTAAATTTGGCTTCATATCAGGATATAATAATGCAAGAACAGGAACCAATATAAATCCTCCGCCAGCCCCTATCAAAGTTCCAAATGCACCTATTAAAAATCCCATCACCAATAACTCAATATCTGCTGAAGTCATTATTTAAAAATAACTAAATATATTAATAATGTTTACGGCCGCAATGATAATATATATTGATATTATCTTCGCACACAATTATTATGCGTTTTAAAATTGTTGTGATATTACTGATAATATTTGCAAGCTTTTCCTGCACCGGAAACTATAATAAAAACCAATATTTAATTCAAAACCTTGTTGCCGACCGGGAAACTGATAAAGGATTTAAAAACATAATAATACGAGGTCATAAAGAATCATCATATCGCATTACGGTTTTTGCTGAAGCAACAGATTCTTTAAATAAAAAACATATTGACACTATAAATTTTCTTACAACAGGTGATGGTTATATTATAAAATAATAATAATTTTTTTTGCAAAGAATTTAAAACTTTTATAAATCGTATCTTTATTTTAATAAAAATTAAAATTATGAATCAAGCGATAAATCAAACAGGGCCAACATGCGGTAACCCAAATTGTACCTGTGAAATATGCACTTGCGAAAACTGCACCTGTTGCGCATAAATGCATTACACAATTTCTAAAGCCGGTTAACGCCGGCTTTTTTATTTGATTAACATCATAAGTTATAAAACTTGTTTAATTAACACACACATGCAAGTTGTAAACATGCCGGTTTGTATAAGCTTCTTTGTTATAGTTTTCATGCATAAACCTGTAACAAATGAAATTGTTTTTTTGCGTGATGTGTTTATTAATAATCAGAACAAGTTTTGCTCAAACATATATTTCATTGGCGCCAAGCCTTACCAATACTGCAGGCACCGTTGCAGATAAAGCAAATATTGCATTTGAGTTAGGGCAGCAATGGGATGTATTTAGTCTTGGTATTGATGTTGGCAAAACAACTTTAAGTAAAGTATCGGGAAGAGATACAAGCACATACATTGAATTGCGGCCAAACCTTAATGTTTTTCAACAGGGAAAATTCACCAATACATTTACCGCTGGTGTTGGTTTAATTTTTAATGCAAGGCAAGCCTTTCTTACAGAGCTAACCAATGGTATTGAATATGCTTTTAATGATAAAATTCATTTCAATGTATTTTTCGGCCAATATTTTTACAGCGGAAGATATGCAGATAATAATGTTACTTTTTTTGGTGTATCTGCAGCATTTTATTTTAGTGCAACAACTGCGGGTTCAGTATTTAAACATCCTTCACCATAAATGATTGTAAAAACTATTCAGCTTTTAACAAATAAAACAGCAAAATTTAAGTGTAAGCAGTAAGCTTTTTTTCAAGCTTACATGTATTCTTTTATATCAGCCATTAAACGGCGTGCTATATTATCAGCAGTAGTTTCAAAATTACTTTCAGCATAAATGCGAATAATGGGTTCTGTATTGCTTGTGCGCAAATGCACCCAGTCTTTATCAAATTCAATTTTTAATCCGTCTTCTGTATTTAAAGGATGGTTTTTATACTTGCGTTGAAGATGACCAAATATTTTTTTTACATCAATACCATTATCCAGTTCAATTTTATTTTTGCTGATGAAATAATCAGGATATGTTTTGCGCAACTGCAAAGCACTTTTATTGCTTTGAGAAAGATAGGTTAAAAAAATGGCGATGCCTGCAAGCGCATCTCTGCCATAATGCAACTGCGGCAAAATAATACCGCCATTTCCTTCGCCGCCAATAACTGCATCAACAGCTTTCATTTTTGTTACCACGTTAACCTCGCCAACAGCACTTGGAAAATATTCGCCTCCATATTTTATTGTAACATCTTTTAATGCCCGTGTTGATGAAAGATTACTCACCGTATTGCCTTTTGTTGTTTGCAACACATAATCAGCAACGGCAACAAGCGTATATTCTTCGCCAAATAAACTGCCGTCTTCGCAAATAAAACAAAGCCTGTCAACATCAGGATCAACTGCAATACCAAGATGCGCCTGTTGCTTTTTTACTTCGTTACTAATGCCGGTTAAATTTTGGGGCAAAGGCTCAGGGTTATGCGCAAACCTGCCGTTTATTTCTTCATTTAATAAAATAATATCTTTTATGCCAAGCGCTTTTAATAAAGCAGGCACAGCAAGCGCACCGGTGCTGTTAATGCAATCAACAACAATTTTAAATTTTTTCTTTTTTACAGATGCTACATCAACCAATGGTAATTGAATTATGGCTTCAATATGTTTTTCAAGTGCGGTTGTATCGTTTGTAACCGAGCCAAGTTTATCAACACCAACAAAACTAAAATTTTCTTTTTCAGCAATGTCTAAAAGAAGTTCGCCATCTGCAGCACTTAAAAATTCACCTTTATTATTCAGCAATTTTAAAGCGTTCCATTCTGCACCATTATGGCTTGCTGTAATAATAATTCCGCCATCGGCATTATTAAAAATAACAGCCATTTCAACCGTTGGCGTTGTACTTAAATCAACATTAATAACATGTATGCCGCTTGCAATTAAAGTTGATATAACCAGTTGCTGAACGTAAGATCCGCTGATGCGGCCATCTCTTCCTGCAACAACAGAAAGATCATTTTTTTTTGTTTGCTGTTTAAGCCATGTAGCATAAGCCGCAGAAAATTTTACAATATCAACAGGGCTTAATGAATGTGCAGGTTTGCCACCAATCGTTCCTCTTAATCCTGATATACTTTTTATTAAAGGCATTTTTTTACGGTTATTTGCAGTGCGCAAACATACCGTAAAAAACAAGATGCCGTTTTCAGGTTAATAAATATTTAAGTTATAAATTTTGGTATGAATATTAATGAATGGTTTAGAATATGGTTTAGTTCGCCTTATTACGATATTCTTTATTATAAAAGAGATAAAGAAGAAGCTGTTGCATTAATTGATAAACTTACTGCCTGCCTGCAAATACCTGAACGCAGTTTTATTTTAGACGCAGCTTGCGGCAAAGGCAGGCACAGCATAGCTTTGGCAGCAAAAGGTTTTAATGTAACGGGTATTGATATTTGCCCATCTGCAATAACTGAAGCAAAAAAATATGAAACCAATAACCTGCATTTTTATATTCACGATATTCGGTTGCCTTTTTATATAAATTATTTTAACTACGCTTTTAATTTTTTTACAAGCTTTGGCTATTTTAAAACAATGCGTGAACATAACGATGCCATGCGCACCATTGCACAAAGCCTTACATTAAATGGTGTATTTATTATAGATTACCTGAATGTGCATTTTGCGGAAAAAAATTTAAAACATAAAGAAACAATTGAGCAAAATGATGTTTTATTTGATATTGAAAAATGGTTTGATGAAAAATATTTTTATAAGCGCATACATGTAAAAGATGCAGCTAAAAATATAGATGAAATTTTTACTGAACAGGTAGAAAAATTTTCTTTAGGCGATTTTACAGACATGCTTTCTTACCAGGGTTTAATAGTTGAACATGTTTTTGGTGATTATGATTTAAATCCATATCACGAAAAAAATTCACCGCGAATGATTATTGCTGCAAAAAAAATTCATACTTAATTATGCCATCATTTTTAAATTGGGATACCAACCTTTTTTATAAGATAAACACCGTTTGGACAAATTCTTTTTTAGATAACAATTTTCCCTGGTGGAGAGATGCAACTACCTGGTACCCGGTGTATTTATTTTTGCTCGTTTTTATGCTGATGAATTTTGGTTGGCGTGCCTGGACGTGGATTGTATTTATTGCATTAAATGTTACCATTACAGACCAGTTCAGCAGCCGCTTTGTAAAACACTGGGTGCAAAGAATGCGCCCCTGCCAGGATCCGAATATGGTTGATCATGTGCGCATGTTATTAAACCATTGCAGCGGCGGCTTAAGTTTTCCATCTTCACATGCAACCAATCATTTTGGCGCCGCAGTTTTTATTTTTTGCACATTAAGAAACTATTTAAAAAACTGGACGTACCTGTTTTTTTTCTGGGCTGCATCCATCAGTTACGGGCAGGTATATGTTGGCGTACATTATCCAACCGATATTATTGGCGGTGCAATTATTGGAAGTGTTTTCGGTTTTTTAGTAGCATTCATCTACAACAAAACAATTGGCTTGCCCGAAGTGAAAACATTGCAGGCAAATTAACTGCTTAAAATGTAATTTGTATTTTTGTAATAATGAGCAGTGCTGTTAAAATATTACCACATTATACATACGACGATTATGTGCAGTGGGAGGGGCGTTGGGAATTGATTGAAGGCGTTCCGTATGCAATGAGCCCGCAGCCGGTTCCCAAACATCAAAGGATAGCGGCTGCAATTACTGCTGAATTTATATCAGCTTTAAAAAAATGTAAAAAATGTACTGTTTATCAACCCATAGATTATAAACTTTTTGAAGATACAATCTTGCAACCTGATATGCTGGTTGTATGCAAGCCAATCACCAAAAAGTTTCTTGATTTTGCACCGTCATTGGTTGCAGAAATTCTATCACCTGCAACTGCGTTAAAAGACAGGCATACAAAGTTTGATCTGTATCAATCCCAACATATTCCTTACTTCATTATTATTTCACCTGATATTGAAGAAGCAGAAATTTTTGAATTAAAAAGTGGTGAATACATGCGCATGCAAAGCGGCCATTCCTTCTGTTACAACTTTAATTTTGAAGAATGTATTGCAAATATTGATTTCAATGAAATATGGCAATAGGCTGCATCTGGTTTCTTTTTACAAAAACATATTGATTAGTTTTACAGATTTATGATTGATATATTTATTATTCTTGGGCTTATTCTTTTGAACGGAATTTTTTCGATGGTGGAAATTGCGCTGGTCTCGTGCCGCAAAGTAAGATTGGAAGCAAAAGCAAACAAGGGAGATAAACGCGCAAAAGATGCATTAGACCTTGCCAACCATCCTGATAAATTTATTTCAACCACACAAATTGGTATTACACTCACTGCTATTTTAAACGGTATTTTTTCTGGCGAAGAATTAACACACCAATTTGCATTATCACTCGCAAAACTTAATTTTCTCGGTCAATATAACCAAATAGCAGCAACCATAATTATCGTTATTATTGTTACCTATTTTACACTGGTTATAGGAGAACTTGTACCAAAAAGAATTGGATTAAGCAACCCTGAAGGAATTGCAAAAACGTTTGCTTCATTTATACGTGTTTCAATTTTTATAAGTTATCCTTTTGTTGTGCTGCTTACAAAATCAGGAGATTTTATTATTAGATTATTTAAACTAAAACATGCTGAATCAAATGTTACGGAAGATGAAATAAAAGCTATTATAAATGAAGGAACTGAACAAGGCGCCATTGAAGAAGCAGAGCAGGAAATTATTGAACGTGTATTTCATCTTGGCGACAGAAATATTACTTCGCTGATGACGCACCGCAGCGATATTATTTGGTTAGATATTAATTTAAAAGTTGATGATATTCATCAAATGCCTGATGAAAAAATTCACAGCATTTATCCTGTTTGCGATGGCATAATTGATAACATAAAAGGCATTGTTTCTTTAAAAAATATAATAAAAGCAAAACCCGGAACCCCGTTAAGCGATGTGATGACGCAAGGTTTTTTTGTGCCTGAAAATAACTCTGCTTATAAACTGCTTGAACGGTTTAAAGAATTAAAATCGCATTATGCATTTATTGTTGATGAATATGGAACACTGCAGGGTTTGGTTACTTTAAATGATATTCTTGATGCCATTGTTGGCGAAGTGCCGCATCTTGATGAAGAGTTGTATGAAATTGTTGAACGTAAAGATGGCAGCTATTTAATTGATGCGCAAATACCTTTTTATAATTTTCTAAGCTACTTTGAGCACACCGATTATTTTGATGAAGATGAACAGCAATTTGATACGCTTGCCGGTTTTATATTAAGTCAACTTGAACGCATTCCGCAAGCAGGCGAGCAGTTTGAATGGCATGGGTTTAAATTTGAAATAATGGATATGGATAACAACCGCATTGATAAAATACTTGTTTATAAACCTGCGCAGGAAGAGTTGAAAACAGAGAACGATTAATTAACGCCGGTTGCACCATCACGCACTTTTATTTTCTTTTTTTGATTCTTTCTTTCATATTCCAAAACTTCAGGCGGCTTATTTTTATTTGCCTGCGAAATGGAATCAGAAGCACTGTGTGAAGTGCCCGAAGAATCGCCTAAAACTATCTTTGATTTTTTCTCAGGTATTAATTGATCTATTACATACTCTTCGGTTTTGGTAATGGTTCCTCTTTCAGGGTCATAATACGTCCATGTGCCGTGTTTTACGGTTGAAGATTCAACCTTCATCAACCTCAAATCGTATTTATCAGGATTATCTAAATGATACACTCTTACCGTATCATACGGATGCAACGGATCTATTGCTTTCCAGCTTTCTTCACGCACCAAACCAATTAAATTATAATAGCGGCAAATGCCATCTTTATTTCCCCATTTATAATTTTCTTCTGCAATTACATCGCCCATTAAATTATAAGTTATCCATGCGCCTTCTTTCTTGCCATTTTTATAAAAACCTTCTTCCTGGTAACCAGGTTCACCATGATTATTTACAACACGTGTAACCCATTTGCCCTGTTTTAAATTTTCAAGATCAGTGCAATTAATGGTATCGTGTTTTGCATCAAGCTGGTAAGTTTTGCATTGACTGAAAGATTGCTGCGAGAAAAAGATCAGCGCAAATATTAATATCAGTATGCTTTGCTTCATAACTTTTAAACGTGTAAAATTTTTTTTTCTTGCGTGATAAGAATGTACGCGGCTACTTTAAAGAAGCTCTAACTGTTTTAACATCAGATGGAATAACAGCGGTTGCTTTGTTGCCAAAACTGCTGCGGATGTAAGTGAGCACATCTGCAATTTGCTGATCGGTTAAATAATTTTGGGCGGGCATATTGTTACTGTAACTTTCTCCATCAATATCAACATGCGTAACAGAGCCTTGCAAAACCCATTTAATTAATTTGATTTTATCTCCGCTTACATAAGATGTTTTTATTAGCGGCGGGTTCATTCGGGGTACGCCGCTTCCATCTGCCTGGTGGCATGTAAGGCAATATTTTTTATATAAAATGGCGCCTCGCTGTTTTGATGTTTGTTGTTTTTGCTGGGCACTTACTGCAATAAAAGCTATGCAACATGCAGCTACAATAATTTTTTTCATGCTATTTGCCTGTGTACATAATTCTGTAAATAGTTCCACCCGAATCATCGCTTACATACAAAGAACCATCAGGGCCCTGCGCCAAACCACAAGGGCGATGTTTTGCTTTTCCAGGTTGCATAAATTGCGGGCCGCCTGCAAAATCGTCTGCAAAAATTTCCCAATCACCGCTTGGCTTTCCATTTTTAAAAGGAACGAATGCAACAAAATAACCTTTTTGCGGTTCCGGCGCCCTGTTCCATGAGCCGTGAAATGCTACAAATGCGCCATTCTTATATTTTTCAGGAAACATATTTCCCGTGTAAAATAATAAACCGTTTGGCGCCATGTGCGCCGGAAAAGCAACTATCGGGTCTTGCGCATCGCCGTTGTATACTTTTTTTCCATCTCCGCCATATTCGGGCGCTAATATTTTTTTATGCTGAAATTGATCATAATAAATATAAGGCCATCCGCAATTACTGCCTTTGTGCAGTTCATACATACATTCTGCAGGCAGGTCTGCACTTTGTTTTTCGGTAAACATTGCCGGAAAAATATCATGCAATTGATCGCGACCATGCTGCATTACAAACAGCGAATTGGTTTGCTTGTTCCAATCTAAACCAACCACATTTCTTAAACCGGTTGCATAATGCACACCATCGCCATAAGTTTGATTTTGTTTATCAACTTTAAACTGCCAGATGCCCGCTGCCGAATCAAGTACGGGGCAGGGTTTAATACCCATTGAACCAGTTGCCCTGTCTTGTTCCTGGCAGGAATTTGAATACGCGCCGATGTTTACATAAATATTTCCATCATTATCTAATGTTATAGCTTTTGCTTCATGTTCGTGTCTTGCAATTAAACCAGTAATTATTTTTTCAGGATTATTTTCATCAACAGGCTTATTATCTGCGCCAAGCTTATACCGAAATACTTCTTCATCTGATGATGCATACAAGTAACCATCTTTTAAATACATGCCGGTACCTGTGTAATTTCCAAAGCCGGTCATTTGTTCTGCCTTGCCATCTTTATTTGCATCATGTAAAAGATAAATGCCTTTACCATTTTTAAGCTTTGAGAGCTTAACAAAAATATCTCCGTTGGCTGCAACTGCAATGTGTCTTGCTTCACCTAAACCATCAGCCACTTTTAAAGCAACAAATCCTTTTGGCAATTTTAATCCTGCGTTAGAAGCATCAGTTTTTACAGAAGATTGTGCACATGCAGAAAAGCATATAATTAAGCTTAGTAAAAAATAATAAACTGTTTTCATAAATAAGATTTCAGGAAACAAAAATAATTTTTATGAAGCACAAATTAAGCCATAAAAAAAGCCCCGCCAAAGGCGGGGCCCTGAGTTTACCACTCTAAAGAACCCCCAAAGATTTGTTTTTTTCAGGCCGGGCGTGAGGGAACATTAAACACATCAAACAAAGCTTAAATTTTATTTTAAATTTTTTACAATGCCTATATTAATTCCGCAACTGGTAACTGGCACTTTACCCACACCGAGATTATGAAGCGGTATTTGGTAATAGGGTTCAACTTTAATGTTGAAACAACGATACAATTTTGTTTCGTAACCTGCGCTTGCAATTATATCTGTAAAATAATTAGGGCCGGTTACCCAACTATAATTTCTGTTATGTTTGCCTTCAACTCCGTTTTTTGAGAAAGAATAATTATATCTTTCTGTGTGTGTAACCAGTATAGCGTTAACACCGGCTGCGGCAAAAAAATGTGCGTTTTTATGTGATGAAAAATTATACTTCACCGTTAAGGGAACACTTGTTAATTTACTTTTTCCATCAACATCGTTCAACACAGTGTTTGGCTTTAATTTAATAGCGGATGTATCAAAATATTTGCCTTCAGTATAAAAGTTTATATGTTCACGCTGCAAGCCAATTTCAACAGAAAGCTTTTTATTGATTTTATAACCAAGCGCAACACCTATTTTATTACCCGGATTATCAATATGCTGAAATTTTACGGTAGAAAATTCTGGCGAAGCATATAACACTCCATAAAATTTTGCAGTAACCGGATGCAGTTTTATTACAGTTTTAGCTGATTTACATGAAGTGATTGTATCAACATTATTAAAATTAATTTCATTAACGCTAATGCCCGGTTGCTGCACATTATGTAAGTATAGCTGGCTGCCGTTTGTGATATTTGCAAAGTTGCTTTTTACAACAGGAGCCAATAAAAGTTCATCTTTAGTTTTTTGTTGATTGGTTTTAAAATCAGTATTATCTGCAATTAAATTTTGATCAGATGGCATTAATTGCCGGCTTTGGTTGGTAATAATTGTAAAATTTTCTGAGCTGCTGTTTTTAATTTTTCCGGCCAACTGAATTGCAGAATGGTTTTTTGGTTGTGTTGATTTTTTAATTTCAGGTAATTGAACGTTTGCTGCAACGCTGTTTTTTACACCGTGCTTTCTATTTTCAGATAATTTAAATTGATAATTATATATTATTGATGAAGTTATCAATAATAAAAACATAACTGCTGCATACTTAAGAACTTTTACATTCTTTGCAGCAACAATTTTAGAACTGTTTAATTTTGCAGCAACACTGTCCCAATCCGGATTGTCAGTTTTTAAAGGATAATCATCAGCTGCTTTTTTAAACAACTCTTCAAGATTATCATTTTTGTAAAGCATAGCTTTTTTGTGAAAATCTTTTTTCCAAAAACTTCTTTAATTGTGCTTTTGCCTTTGCTAATGCAGATTTCGAAGTGCCCTCAGAAATACCCAAAGCTTTGGCAATTTCATTATGCGAAAATCCATCTATAACAAACATATTAAACACATTTCTGTAAGATGGCGGTAACCGTTTTACTTCGCAAATTATTTCTTTATATAAAATTCTTTGATCCGCACCCTGGCTTCTATCTATTTCTTCCCAAATATAATCGGGTAATTCTGCAATTTCCGGTGCTATTTGTTGTCTTCTTAATTCATCGATGGCGGTATTAATTAAAATACGCTTCATCCATCCCATTAAAATTTTTTCAGTATCAGATTTTTCTTTTGCTAACTGAAATTTATCTATGCTGTTAAAAATCTTTACAAAGCTATCGTTAACAACATCTGTAGCCTTATCATATTTATAAATATACCTGAAAACTGTTTTTAACGCAAAGCCATAATAGTGCTCGTAAAAAATCTGCTGGCTTTTATAATCCCGCTCAACACAACCCTTGATTAATTTGTATAGAGTTTCCAAATTTCAAGGATTAATATATGAAATAAAAATACGTAAATGCAGTATTGCAGGTTGCCTGCCCAACGGAAAATGAAGAAGTTATTTGCCTCATAATAATTGGATATTTGGTAACAAGATTTATTTTTCTATAGGAAAGATATTTAAATTATGGTTATTAGAATTTGTAACTACTTAAATAAGCAATTCTATTTGGTAAACGTAATAAAATGGCAGGTTGGTATAAATTAAAAAAAAATCCCGGCTCTTAAAAACCGGGATTTTTTATTTAAACCAATTTAATATTTAAACGTTAGCTTCTTCTTCTTTTTTGCCAAATTCAAATTTTATTTTTTGATTTTCTTTATCCAGATCAGCAATAAGAACGTCGCCCTGTTTTACATTAATATTTAATATTTCTTCAGCTAAAACGTCTTCAAGATATTTTTGAATTGCCCTGTGCAAAGGTCTTGCACCAAACTGCACATCATAACCTTTGTCGGCAATAAATTCTTTTGCTTCCTTAGTTATCTCAAGGCTAAAGCCCATATTGTTCAGGCGTTTCAAAACACCTTTCATTAAAATATCAATTATTTCAAAGATGTTTTCTTTGTTAAGTGAATTGAAGATAACCACATCATCAATCCTGTTTAAAAATTCCGGCGAGAAAGTGCGTTTAAGTGCTTTTTCAATAACAGCTTTATTGTTTTCATCAGCATTTTGCATTCTTGCTAGCTGTGGCAAAACCAACACCTTCACCAAAATCTTTTAACTGGCGAACGCCAATGTTGGATGTCATGATAATTAAGGTGTTCTTGAAATCTACTTTTCTGCCAAGACCATCAGTTAACTGGCCATCATCCAAAACCTGCAATAAAATATTATAAATATCAGGATGCGCTTTTTCAATTTCATCCAAAAGAATTACGCTGTATGGTTTGCGACGAACTTTTTCTGTAAGCTGTCCGCCTTCTTCATAACCAACATATCCCGGAGGCGCACCAATTAAACGGCTTACCGTAAATTTTTCCATGTATTCGCTCATATCAATACGCATCAGTGCATCTTCAGTATCGAACATATATCTGGCAAGTGCTCTTGCCAATTCTGTTTTACCAACACCTGTTGGGCCAAGAAATATAAATGTGCCAATAGGTTTTCTTGGATCTTTTAAACCAACACGGTTACGCTGAATTGCCTTAACCACTTTTGTAATTGCTTCTACCTGGCCAACAACCATTTTCTGCATGTCTTCTGCCATTTTGCGCAACTTTTCAGTTTCTGCCTGTACCATGCGCTTTACCGGAATGCCTGTCATCATGCTTACCACTTCGGCAATATTTTCTTCATCTATCGGGTAACGTTTATGCTTGCTTTCTTCTTCCCAATCTGTTTTTGCTTTTTCCAATTCTTCGCCCAAACGTTTTTCGGTATCACGCAATGCCGCAGCTTCTTCAAAACGCTGGCTTTTAACCACACGATTTTTTTCAACCTTAATATCTTCTATTTTCTTTTCAAGCTCAAGAATATTTTGCGGAACATTAATATTTTTAAGATGCACTCTTGCACCAACTTCATCCAGCACATCAATTGCTTTATCGGGAAGAAGACGATCGGTCATGTAACGATCACTTAATTTAACGCAGGCATCAATAGCATCATCACTATATACTACATTATGATAATCTTCATATTTGCGGTTTAATGTTGTTCAATATTTGGATGGTTTCATCAACAGTTGGCGGATCAACCATTACTTTTTGAAAACGGCGATCTAATGCACCATCTTTTTCAATGTACATTCTGTATTCATCTAAAGTTGATGCACCAATACATTGCAGTTCGCCTCTTGCTAATGCAGGTTTAAAAATATTACTTGCATCAAGCGAACCGCTGGCACCGCCTGCACCAACTATGGTATGTATTTCATCAATAAATAAAATAACATCGCGGTTTTTTTCAAGCTCGTTCATTATTGCTTTCATGCGTTCTTCAAACTGGCCGCGATATTTTGTGCCGGCAACAAGTGCAGCCAAATCAAGACTGATAACTCTTTTATCATACAAAACCCTGCTTACTTTTCTTTGCACAATGCGCAAAGCCAAACCTTCTACAATGGCCGTTTTACCAACGCCCGGTTCACCAATTAAAATGGGATTGTTTTTTTTGCGGCGGCTTAAGATTTGCGAAACTCTTTCAATTTCTTTTTCTCTGCCAACAATGGGGTCTAAAGCGCCGGTTTCTGCAAGCTTGGTAATATCTCTTCCAAAATTATCCAGCACAGGCGTTTTGCTTTTTGCATTGCCTGCTGTTTTTTTCTGTTGCGATGAATAACCTTGTTTTCTTTCATCTTCAAAATCATCATCTTCATTTTCGGTGTATTCGCTACGCGGTTCATTGCTGCGTACAACACCCAACTCTGTTTTAAATAAATCGTAATCCACGTCGTACTGATTTAAAATTTGTGTAGCAATGTTTTCTTTGTTTTTTAAGATAGATAACATTAAATGCTCTGTTTCAACCAGCGGGCTTTTTAAAGCCTTTGCTTCAAGCACAGTAACGCGTATTACTTTTTCTGCCTGCTTGGTTAAAGGAAGGCTGTTAATGTTAGCTATATTTTTACCTGTTTTATCGCGTACAGCCAATTCAACTTCTTTGCGTAATTCGTATAAATCAACATTAAGTTGCTTCAATATTTTTATGGCTGTATTCTCTCCATCTCTTATTAAACCCAGCAAAAGATGTTCTGTGCCGATGAAATCATTTCCCAATCTCAAGGCTTCTTCTCTGCTATAGGATATGATCTCTTTTACCTGGGCGGAAAAATTGTTATCCATTTAGTTAGTATTTGTACAAGTTTAAGAAATATTTTTGAGGTCTATTACAAATCAGTTATGCACAAGGTGTTAAAATGATTAATAATAAAACGTATGAATTTCAAAATTGATACCAGAGAAAAATTTACGATGATAACGCCGGAATCGGATTTTTCTTCTGACAATTTAACAGCGGAATTTAAAGAGCTTATGCAATCGTATCTGCAACATAAGACAAATATTGTTATTAATTTAAAGAACGTTGCAAACATTACAGAAAGCTACGTTAACATATTAGCTGCATCGCAAAACGAATTTTACGAACAAAATATTTCGTTTGTGCTCTGCGAAATACAGCCAGCAGTTTTTGCTGTTGTTAAAAAAATGGAATTAGATGATAGTTTAAATATTGCACCTACAATAACCGAGGCCTGGGATATTGTGCAGATGGAAGAAGTGGAAAGAGAGTTGCTGAACGATGAATAAATAATTTTTTTATGCAGTTTGGTATTATTGGAAGCGGAAGCTGGGCAACAGCCCTCGCAAAAATTTTAACGGATAGCGGCGAACATATTTATTGGTATGTGCGCAATACAGATACGATAACGCATTTAAGCCAGCGCAGGCATAACCCGCATTATTTAAGCAACGCATATTTTGATGTTAACCGCTTGCAGTTAAGCAGCAATATTAATTATGTTATCGAAGCCTGCGATGTGCTTGTAATTGCAGTGCCATCAGCATATGTGCATCAAACTTTAAGTGCATTAAATAAAGATGCGTTTTCAAACAAAAAAATTATTTCAGCCATTAAAGGCATACTTCCTGAAAAAAATCAGTTGCTGAATGAATATCTTGAAGAGAATTTTAATGTTGATCTGAAAGATTATTTTACAGTGCTGGGTCCTTGCCATGCAGAAGAAGTGTCTGCCGAAAAGCTTTCTTATTTAACCTTTTCAGGATTGGATGTAACTGCAACTAAAGAACTTGCGGCGCATTTTAATACAGAATTTATTAAAACACTTATTAACCCTGATATAATCGGCGTTCAATATGCGGCGGTTTTAAAAAATATTTATGCGTTGGGTGCCGGCATTGCACACGGACTTGAATATGGTGATAATTTTTTAAGCGTTTACATTGCAAATGCTGCCAACGAAATGGTTAGATTTTTAAGAGAAGTTAAGCATGAAGCATCAAGCGCTAATATTAATTATGCAGCCTCGGTTTATTTGGGAGATCTTTTGGTAACGTGCTATTCTTTATACAGCCGCAACCGAATGTTGGGCAATATGATTGGAAAAGGTTATTCTGTAAAAGCCGCACAGCTTGAATTAGGAATGGTGGCAGAAGGTTACAACGCAAGCAAATGCATTTTTTTAACCAATACTATTTTGAAAGTAGATATTCCGGTTGCAACAATTATTTATAAAATTTTGTGGGAAAATATGCCGCCTGCAACCGCCTTTGAAAGCATTGAAAATTTATTGGTTTAATTGTTTGATGGAAGCAATAATTTTTTACGATTCTTCTTCATGAAAAATTATATCGTACTCTTTTAGTTCTTGTAAAACCAGTTCATATATAGATGGCAACACAGGAATGCATAAACCGGTTTCTTTAATTTTATTTTCAAGAATAAGTTTTGCTGCAATGCCAAGCGGCAAGCCAACAGTTTTAGCCATTGCAGTGTGAATGTTATCGGCTCCTTTTACAACAAGCGAAGATTTTAGTGTTGATTTTTTTTGATCTATTTCATATTCAATTTCGTGCAGCATTACAATCATATCTTTATCGGTTGGCTGTAATGCCAGTTTGGTTTCTGCAATAAACTGCAACACATCTGCAGCGCTGCAGCACCCTTTATTAATAAGCGTTTCATCGTTCAATCCTAAAAAAAATAATTGCTTTAAAATAAGATTGGCTTCATGCATTTGAACAGCAACACTTTCGGCGGCACGGCTTTTTATTTCATCAACATTTAAAGTGGTAAGTTCACCTTTTTCATCAATCATCATAAAATCATCATCGGGTTTTTCGCCTTCTTTTAAAGCTTCCTGCTCTGCCTGCATAAGACTCATCAATTGTTCCATCATTGTTTTTGCATATTCAAATCTTGAACCAAGCAGTTTGGTAAGCCATTCACTAAAACCATGTTTTTCAAAATGCTTTTTAAAAAAATCTGATATGCTTAAACCATCTGTTTCATATATTTTTTCTTCATCAGTTAATTTAAGATCGATAATATTTTTCCATCCAAAACAAAAATCCGGATGCCTTAATGTTGTGCGCATAAAAGTATGCGCTTCATCCAGTTCATATAATTTCATATAACCAAGCGAATCGCGGTTTGCGTAATATGCATACCATCCTAATGCCGGCACATCAACTCCGTTATGCGGGTTAAACAACTCTTCATATTTTAAAATAACTTCTTCATTATTTTCTTTATAAACGGCGCCGCTTTTGCCGGCCATAATAATGTTACGCGGGTTCCAGCTTATTTTATAATGCCATGGGTTATCATCACTTTCGGGCGCAATTAAACCGCCGCAATGCGATTTAAATGAAGTAATATTTCCGCCTTGTTTTTTTATTGAATGAATAAGCTGCATGGCGCTCATGTGATCAATGCCAGGATCAAGCCCCATTTCATATAAAAATAAAATGCCGCTGTTTTTAATTTCTGATGCAAGTTTTTTTATGGCTTCATCAACATACGATGCAGTGAGCAAATGTTTTTTATATTTTAAACAATCAGCGGCAATTAAATAATGCAGTTGAGGCGGCATTAAAGAAATAACAAGATCTGCTTTGCTGATGTAATTTTTTCTTTCATCATCATTATTTATATCAACCGCAACAGCCTCAACATTTTTTTGCGTACCAACTTTTTGCTGCGCTGTTTTTAAATCGCTGTCTGCAACAGTAACCAGCCAGTTTTTGTTTTTTGAAAGATGCTTTAAATAATTTATGAGAACCGTTGCAGATTTGCCTGCTCCAAATAATAATATGTGTTTTGCATTGCGCTCAACAGGCATTGTAAAAAAATTGTGCTGCAAAATTAAGCGTTCATTAAACAATTAATTATCGCTCACGATGTACACATTATTTGCATCAGAGCTTACTAAAGAAACTTTTGATGTTGCATACTGCGAGCTGGTATCTTTTGGTGTTTTTACAATTACATTTTTTCCTGCTTTTAAATTATGCACATATAAAGTTTCGCCTTTATTAAAGCGGCCGGAAGCATCGTAATACTGCACATTCACCACCACTAAATCAAGATCAACATCGCTTATATTTTGTATTTTAAAATCTGCGCTGCCATCTGTCATCGCAATATACTGAGGTGCATTTACATACCGGTCAACTGATTTTGTATTGTCGGTTTTTATTACAGCCGTTTCTTTTTTTGGTGTTGATTGATTGGCTGTAACATCTGCATTTGTTCTGCGGCGAACAGCTCTTTCATCAGCATTATTTATATCTCCGTTATTTGATGATGATTGCGAATTACGCACTTCATCTTTAGCAAATTGCCTGGAGGTTCCATCTGTTTTTTTCTGGGATGATTGTTTTGATAAATCAATTTCTGTTGCAGGAAATTTATTTTGCTGTTTGGGTAAAGTGAGTTTTGCGGCATGCACATAATTTGTTTTCCTGTCTTTAGCCTGGTCTGTTACAACAGGTGCATTTGAAGAGGCAATATTTTGCGGTTCGTTAGCAACCTGTGCAGTATTATTTACAGCATCATTGTTTGTGTTGAGCGGAATAGTGTTTGTTGCGTTTTCAATTTTTGCCGGCTGTTGTTTTTGCAACAACACATTATTTAACACATTTGCTGTTTGATTTGTGTGATGCAAAAACCAATATCCAACGCTGAAAATTATAATCAGCGCAAAAGATGGAATGATAAACTCAGCAGCTTTGCCAAAAGAAAAGTTTCTTTTTGTTTTTTGCTTTTGCTGCAGAATGTTTTCAATGTATTTATCTTTTAAAGAATCAAGCGGCTCAGCATATTTTGTTTCAAGAACGGCATTGTAATTTTTTTTACTGATGTTTTTTTGCTGAAGATTTACAGCATTTACTTTTGTTGTTTCAGCAACCGGCGCTACTATTTTTTCTTTTTCCCAATCCTGCCAGGCTTCTTCCCAGCTTAAAGATTTTGCTTGTAATACAGGTTTTTTTTGTGCTGCATTTTTTTCAGGTTCAGCAATAAGATTGGCATAAACAGGTGTTGTAACCGTTTGAATTTTATTCCATGCAGCAGAAACTTTATACCTTGGTTTTGGTTGTTTTATTGAAGGCTGAATAATGCTTTCGTTTATGGCAATAGCAGCCTGCTTATTTGTTTGAGCAGTTTTAGTTTCATCAGCCGGCAATGGAACATACATTTTAAATTCAGGCATTTCGCCGGGGTAACGCCAGGCGGCACTGCGCCCATCCACCCAAATAAGATCGTATGGCTTTAAATTTTTTTGAATTATTTCTTCGGCAGTAAACGGGCCTTCTTCTTTGTTGTTGCGCAGCAGGCGATAGGCTTTCATACTCATGTTTAAATGCTCCTTTGTATAATGCAGAAGGTTGATAAATATTGCAAAAACTGTGATAAATTTTAGTAATAAAAGTTTAAATTTTTTTATGCAGGCTCTGGTAATTACAGTTTTTTTATGATTTGAATGATGTAATAATTTTTAACCTAAGCATTAGTGCATAGAGATTCAGCAGCAATAATTCTATTAGCATCAATAAATTCCTGGATAAATGGCGATAGAATTATTCGTTTACCGGCGCTCTGCCGCAAGCTTCAACATAACCTTTCAGTTCGCTGTTAAATTCATCGGCATTTAATAAATCTTCTAAAAATAAATGCATACGATAGCGCCAGTAATATTTTGGAATGGCAGGTACATTAATACGTTCTTCGTGCGGGTTTTCGCGGCGCAACACCGCACTTATTCCAAGTATATCCTGCAGTTGAAATATGCTCCACATTGCAGGCGCATATAAATGCTGAATGAGAATTAATTTATTTACCCATGGCTCGCAGAAATAAGGCGCATTGCCCCACTGGCCTAACTGGTAATTAAAAAAACGTTGCGTTTTAGCACGGTCTTCTTCCCACCATCCGCGAATGGTGCTCATGTCGTGCGTTGAAGGTGTAACCACGCTTAAATACGGCGCATCGTTAGGATGAAAAAATTCGCGGTCTGTTTGTTTGGGCATGCGCTGAATTTCTAAACTAAGCAGGCCAAGCTGTTTCATTACTTCGGGCACAGAACCGGGAACAAGGCCAAGATCTTCGCCACAGATAAGCATGTTGGTTGAACGCTTTAAAGCAGGCAATTTTTTCATGGCTTCTTTCATCCAGAAATCATCCTGACGGCGAAAGAAATAATCAACATACAAATCACGCAGTTGGCTTTGTGTATGCTGATCTAAATATTGAAATGATTTTGTTGATTCAACTGAAAAACGAAAATGAAATTGTTGCCCGTTTGAGTTTTCTGCTTCAAATAAAATTACGTTTGAAATAAGATCAAATAATTTTTGCTTTATCCTGTTGTTATCACTTGTTTCAATTGCTGAAAAATGTTCTTCTACTTTTCTTTGCGTTGAAAATTCTTCATTCAAAACATAGTTGCCAAAACCATCAGGATGCAGATAATTTTGTTTGAAATAATCAGCTTCATTACCAGCCACATCATGCAATAACTGGTCAGTTATAAATGGCTTTGTATACCGATTGTAATCAAACCATATATTTCTTTCATAAAACTCATTTATATGAACGGGAATGCAGGGTTCAAAATGGCCCATGATGCCTTCAACCGAATGCATTGGAATACTCCAGATTCTAAAAAAACCAAGAATATGATCAATGCGAAAAGCATCAAAATAATAACTCATTTGCTCAAAGCGCTGGCGCCACCAGGCAAAATTATCGGCCTGCATTTTTTGCCAGTTATATGTTGGAAAGCCCCAGTTTTGACCTTTAACCGCAAAATCATCCGGCGGTGCGCCAGCCTGTAAATTCATATGAAACAATTCGGGATGTTGCCATGCATCAGCACCATGCCGGTAAATGCCGATTGCGATATCGCCTTTAATTATTATGCCGTTTTTATGTGCATAAGCGGCTGCATCCTGCAACTGCAAATGCAGGTGAAACTGAACAAAGCAATGCAACAAAACTGCATCTGATGTTCCTTTATTTTCAAACAATGCAGCAGCTTCATCTGCATCATAATTTTTATTTGGCCAGTTATTAAAATCTGCTGTTTTATGCACATCGCGGTAATAACAAAAAGCCGCATAAGGCACAAGCCAGTGCTTATTATTATTAAAAAAAGATTTGTAGGCTGCGGATAAAAATGTTGTCTTTTTTTGTGCCACATAAAGCTGTTTAACCAGCGTCCATTTTAATTTATTTACCGCCTCATAATCTACCACTTCTTTTGTGTTGAGTGCTTCTCTTTCTTGTTGTGCAGCCTCTAAAATTTTTTTGTTTTTTGCAGCGGCAACAGCATCAAGATCAAGATACATTGGATGCAATGCAAACGCAGAAATAGCAGCGTACGGATATGAATCAACCCATGTTGATGTTGCATTTGTATCGTTTACCGGAAGAATTTGTATCAATTGCAAACCGGTTTTTTTTGCCCAGTAAACCAGCAATTTTATATCGGCAAATTCTCCAACACCCCAACTGTTTTTGCTGCGCAAACCAAATACAGGAATAGAAACACCGGCGCCTTTCCATGTGTTATCAGGCAGCATAATAAACCCATCATTAATAATGGCAATTTTATTTTTTGCGGCTGCATGTGCATGAAATAAAATACGGTTTTTTTCTTCTTCGTACCTGATGAATTTTTTATTCGCCGTATCAAACACGCCGTACTTATAAAACAAAGGAAAATCTGTTTTTGAAAGATCAAGTGCAACCGTGTGGTATTCGTTATTCAATTTTCTGCTTAACAAAACAGGCGAATCTTCATTCCATTCGTTTGTTTCTGTTGCAGAACCAAGCAGGCAAACTGTTTCATCTTTTTTAAGCAACGGCGCTTTTATTTTAAAAACATGCGTAAAATTGGTTGGCTCATTAATTTGTATTTGAGTAAAATTATTTTTCAGCAACACATTTTGAAAAGGTTCTGTGTAAAATGCATTGCTGTAATAACCCGCATAATTCCATGAGTCTTCAATCAGCACTTCTTCATACTTAAAAATATCCGGTGTTAATACTTTATCTTTTCCCCAATCAAACACAGAAAAATTATCTGCATTTTTCAACACATAATTGTATTCAATGCCTGAAGTTGGAACAGAAGCAGCGTTAATATCAACCGAAACAACCCAGCTTTCTTCATTCAAAAATTGCATGGGCAAAGCATTTGATAAAATGTTGTTACCAAAAATTTCATGATTGCCGGTAATGTAAATTGATTCACCGGGTTTGGTATAAAATTTTACCTGCAAAATAATTTTTGTAGTTGCAGTTGAGTGGTTTTTTTTTGTTGCGTTTTTTGTTTTTTTAATTGTTATTGCAACAGGCAAATTTTCATCTTGTTTTATAGCAGCAGCTTCATTATTTTTTTTTATTTTTTTTGATGTGGATTTTTTTGCAACAGGTTTTGGCGCTGCTTTTTTTGGCTGTGGTTTTGGGATCGGTTTCTTTTTTTCAACAATTGGTTTTTTTGTTTCATCAGTGTTTTCAGTAGCCGGAATTATTTCATTTTTTTTCATTGCGGCTTTTGAAAACGTATCATCACCATTCAATTTTTTTTTGTCATCAGTTGAAATAATTGACTGCTCATTTGTATGTATTTGTTCAGTTGCCAACGAATAATTTTTTAAAAAATTAAGAATAATTGTAAGTGGTTTATCCTGCAATCTACGAGGCGAAAATATATATTGTGTAATTGATACACAAATCTAAAAATAGCAATATACAGTGAATTATAAAAGCAATTCTTTTATAAAATAATGTGAAGGAAAATTTTTGTATGGTATTATAAGATGTTTTGGAAAGATACCAAAAACAGTGCTTCCGCTTCCGCTCATTAATGCATACACAGCGCCAAAATTATACAACTCATCTTTGATGCTTTTTATTTCAGGATATTTTTCAAAAACGGGCATTTCAAAATCGTTCAAAAGAAATATTTTTCCATTCTTCAACAGGCGTTGTATTGATGTTTTTTATGAGTTTATTGTTTGAAAATTTTACCTGCGTAAAAGCCCATGCAGTATTTATGTGAATGCCCGGATTAATAATAACTATTTTATAACCGGATAAATTTATTGAAACAGGCTGCAGGTTTTCGCCGCGTTGCTGTGCAAAACAAGGTTTATTAATGATGAAGAACGGGCAATCGCTGCCTAAGTTAAGCGCATGCTGCATTAATTGTTGAACAGATAAATTTAGTTTGAACTTTTCATTCATCAGCATCAGCATAAAAGCGCCATCTGCACTGCCGCCGCCCAAACCGGCACCAACAGAAATTGCTTTATGCAAATAAATTTTTACTGCGGGCAATTGCGGAAAATCTTTTTTTAATAAATGATATGCTTTTATGCAAAGATTATCTTCAGCATTTCCATCAACTTTAATTCCTGAAAGAAATAATTGGCATTGCTGCGATGCATTTTCAGATTGAATTACTTCAAGCACATCATAAAATGGAAGCGGATAAAAAATGGTTTCAATGTTATGATAACCATCTTCTCTTTTGCCAAGAACATTTAAACCGATATTAATTTTGCAGTTAGGAAAACCTATCAAAATAAAATGTTTAAATGCTATTTGTCGTTTGTTGATTTCATCTCTTATTTCGATGGCGCGTATATAATCTTCATGTTCTAAAACTTCAGTAAGCAGCTTCTGCAATTCTTCCAAACTCATCTTGGTTAAATCGCGGTAAGCAGAAGAAGATCCGGGATCCTGCACCGGAATTTCAGCTTTTCGTTTGTTTTCATCTTCCATTAAAATACCTGCATTTTCCAGAATATTTTCATAGGTATAAATGGGGCAACCAAAACGTACTGCAAGTGCAAGTGCATCGCTGGTACGGCTGTCAATTTCAACGGTATCATGTTCATTTACACAAACCAGTTTTGAATAAAAAATGCCTTCCTGCAAATCGTTGATAATAATTTCCATCAACTCTACATTAAAGGCATACATAAAATTTTTCATCAGGTCGTGAGTAAGTGGCCGGCTGGGTTGCATTCGTTCCAAAGCCACCGCAATAGCCTGCGCTTCAAATCCGCCAATCACAATTGGCAAGCGGCTGAGACCATTTACTTCTCCCAAAACCACCGCATACGAATGTGTTTGCGTAATGCTATGCGATAAGGCTACAATTTCGAGTTCTATTTTCTTCATGAAAGTTCCTTGCTTAAAAAAACAAAAATAAAGATTTCAAATTTACTTACTTAACCTTGCAACACACAACAGCAATAAAAATTTTATTATTTTACGCTGATTAATTTTTTATATTAAGCGTGCATTGTTATGAATATTTTTTTAACCGGCGCAACTGGATATATTGGAAATAATCTTGCCAAAAAACTTGCCGCTGAAGGAAATGTTGTTCATGCTTTATGCCGCAATGTTGAAGCCGGTGTTTTAAACCATGCTAACATAAAAATTTTTAAGGGCGATATTACTGATGTTTCATCTATACAAAAAGCAATGCAAAATTGCCAGCAGGTTTATCACCTTGCGGCGTATGCAAGGGTTTGGGCAAAGCATCGTTCAACCTATTATAAACTGAATGTTGAAGGCGCAAAAAATGTTTTTGATGCAGCACGAAATGCATCAATACAAAAAATTGTTTTTACATCAACAGCCGGAACACTTGGCCCTTCTGGCAGCAAACCGGTTGAAGAAAATGATAAAAGAATTGGCGCACCATTTACTGAATACGAAGTAAGCAAAACACAGGCTGAAGCTTTATGCCGTGATTATTGTAACAAATATAAAATGCACATTGTTATGGTAAACCCGCCGCGGGTTTACGGGGCTGGCATTATTACTGAAAGCAATGCGGTTACAAGGCTTATTAAATTATACATGGCCGGTAAATGGAAAATTATGCCGGGCGATGGAAAGAGAACAGGAAGTTATGTGTATGTTGATGATGTTGTAAACGGCCACATACTTGCCATGCAAAAGGGCAGGAGCGGAGAAAGGTATAATTTAGGCGGCGTTAATGCATCGTACATTGAATTTTTTAATTTGCTTGCAAAACTTACAGGCAAAAAAATTCATTTAATAAAATTGCCGGTTTGGGCAATGATGCTTGCCGGAAATGCGATGCAGTTATATACAACCATAACCGGTAAGCCCCCATTATTAACGCCGCCATGGATAAGAAAATATTATTATGATTGGAGCATTAGCAGCGAAAAAGCAGAACGAGAACTTGGTTATAATTTTATATCACTTGAAGAAGGTTTGAAAAAAACAATTGACTGGTTAAACAGCAATCACAAACCGAACAAAGTTTGATGAGCAACAATAAAGTTTACTCATCAATTATAAATATTAAGAATGAACAGATACACATTAATTACAGGTGCAAGCGCAGGCATTGGTAAGGCTTTGGCGCTTGAATGTGCTTCCCGGCAAATGAATTTATTATTGGTGGCTTTGCCGGGGTTTGAGCTTGAAAATATAGTTGAAGAAATTAAATCAAAGTATAAAATTGAATGTTTTTGTTTTGGAGCTGATCTGAGTAAAACAGATTCTTTTCGGCAGGTGTATAATTGGATTGAAGAAAACAATTTTAATATAAATATTCTTATTAATAATGTGGGCGTTGGTTCAAAAGGCAAATTTGAACACACCGAAACTTGTTTTTATGAAAGGCAATTGCAGTTAAATATACATGCAGTAACCATGCTTACGCGGTTGTTGTTAAACAATTTAAAAGCCAACGTACCATCGCATATTATGAATACCGGAAGCATGGGCGGATTTTTTATGATTCCCGGAAAAACGGTTTATGCAGCATCAAAAGCTTATGTATATTTTTTTAGCCGTTCTTTACGGCTTGAGTTAAAACCTTACAACGTACTCGTTAGCGTGCTTTGCCCCGGCGGAACAGACAGCAACGAAAAAACCATCGCCATTAATAAAGAATTAAAAGGTATTGCAAAGCGTTCTATTTTATTGCCCGAGCATGTAGCAAAAGAAGCCATTGATAAAATGCTGAAAGGCAGGGCCAGAATTATTCCCGGCACTATCAACAAAATTTATTATCATATAAGCAGGATGGTGCCTGAATTTGTTCAACAATTTTTTGTTGATAATGCATTTAAGCATGTAGATAAACACAAGTATTAAACCGCACATTTTTTATTTGCATTTCTAAAATAAAAAACCGCCTCATGCTTTGAGACGGTAATTTTTTTTATTGTTAGAATAAATTTTATTCCTGCGGTTTTGGTTTAAGCTCAGGCTTTGGCATTAACGCTTTGCGGCTTAATTTAAATTTACCCGTGCGTTGATCTAAGCCAATCAGTTTAACTTTTACTATATCACCTTCTTTTAAAACACCTTCCATGGTTTCGAGGCGTTTCCAGCTTACTTCGCTTATGTGCAATAAACCTTCTTTCTTCGGTAAAAATTCTACAAATGCGCCATAAGGCTGAATGGTTTTCACTGTTCGCTTCATACACTTCGCCAACCTGCGGAACGGCTACAATTCCTTTAACCCATTTCAATGCTTTTTCAACGCTTTCTTTATTGGTATGAAAATATGCTTACTTCACCAATATCGCCAATTTCCTCAATGTTAATTGTAGTGCCGGTTTCTTTCTGAATTTCCTGTATCACTTTACCACCAGGCCCTATAACGGCACCAATAAATTCTTTATCAATGATTAATTTTTCCATTCTTGGCGCATGCGGTTTTACTTCTTCTCTTGCAGCCGGCATTGCATTCATACATCGCATTCAAAATATGCAATCTTCCTTTGCGGGCCTGCTCCAATGCTTCACGCATCACTTCCATGCTTAAACCATCAACTTTGATATCCATCTGCACGCCGCAAATACCTTCGCGGGTTCCGGTAACTTTAAAATCCATATCACCTAAATGATCTTCATCACCCAAAATATCTGTAAGAATTGCATATTTATTATCGGCCGTCTTGTTATCAATCCCATGGCAACGCCGCCCACATGTTTTGGAATGGGAACGCCTGCATCCATTAATGCAAGCGAACCCGCACAAACAGTTGCCATTGAAGAAGAACCGTTGATTTCTAAAATATCACTTACAATGCGAACGGTGTAAGGATAATCTTTGCCCGGCATCATTTGCCTTAAGCTGCGCATGCCAAGATTACCATGACCAACTTCTCTGCGGCCCGGGCCACGCATGGGTTTTACTTCGCCGGTTGAAAACGGAGGAAAATTATAGTGCAGGATAAAATTTGAATCGCTTGTTGCAGCACTTTCAACTAACAATTCATCTAAAGGAGTTCCTAAAGTAACGGTAGTTAAAGATTGCGTTTCACCTCTTGTGAACAATGCAGATCCATGTGGCGAAGGCAACACGTCTGCTTCCATATTTAATGGGCGCACTTCATCTAATTTTCTGCCATCCAAACGCTTCCTGTCGTCAAGAATCATATTTCTAACCACTTCCCACTGCAGATCTTCATAATATTTTTTTGCAAGTTTGATGTGATCTTCGGTAACATCTTCACCTAACGACAAAAGCAACTCATCTTTTATTAGTTTGAAAGCTTCGCTGCGTTCTGCTTTGGCAGTGCCGCCTGTGGCAACCTGGTATAAACGATCTTTTGCAAAAGCATTTACTTTTTCTTTCAGTTCATTATTGTGTTCAACTACAGCATATTGTCGTTTTTCGTTTGAACCAACTTTATCACGCAGTTGCTGTTGTGCTTTTATTTGTGTGCGAATGGCATCGTGTGCCTGTTGCAAAGCATTAACAAGGTCTTCTTCACTGCATTCTTTACTTTCGCCTTCAACCATCATCAGATTTTTTTCTGTGGCGCCGATCATAAAATCCATATCAGCTTTTGAAAGCTGTGAACGGATTGGGTTTACCATCATTTCACCATCAACTCTTGCAACACGCACTTCAGAAATGATTTCTTTTATAGGAATATCTGACACTGCTAGCGCCGCACTTGCAGCCAGGCAGGCCAGCGAATCAGGCATAATTTCAGGATCGGACGAAATAAGCGTAACCAGCACCTGCACATCACAAAAATAATCTTCCGGAAATAGTGGGCGAAAGGCACGATCAATTAAACGGCTGATGAGCACTTCATAATCGTTTAATCTACCTTCGCGTTTAAAAAATGATCCGGGAATTCTGCCCGCAGAAGCAAATTTTTCCGTGTAATCAACAGTAAGCGGAAAAAAGTCCTGGCCTTCTTTTGGCTCTTTGGCAGCAACCACAGTTGCGAGCAATATGCAATTGCCCTGGCGAACGGTTACGGCGCCATCGGCCTGGCGGGCAAGCCTTCCTGTTTCTATAATAACTTCCTGGCCATCAGGAAGTATAAAACTTGATTGTATTGGCTGAGATAACATAATTAATATGGAATTAAAAAATTAAAAAAACGAAGAAAAATTGCAGGCAATAAAGAAGCAAGAAATCGCTTTAAAACAAATGTTTTAGAGAAATAAAAAATTAAATCCCAACCATTCATTCAGTTGGGATCGTTCTCTTTTATTTTAAATTATTTTCTTAAACCGAGCTTTTCAATTAATGCACGATAGCCTTGCAGGTTATGTTTTTGAAGATAGGTAAGCAAACGTTTACGCTGGCCAACCATGTGCATAAGACCACTGTTTGTATCGAAGTCTTTTTTGTTAGTTTTTAAATGTTTGGAGATGCTTGTAATACGTTCGGTTAATAAAGCGATCTGCGCTTCTATAGAACCTGTATTTTCTGCTTTACCACCAAATTCGGTAAAAATGTTTGTTTTTTTTTCAGTAGTTAAATAAGACATCTTGATTAATTTAATTGCATCCGGATTTTTTCTTCTTCTTGTTTAAGGCGGCAAAAGTAAAACAAAAAAATGAAATGGCTAATTTTTATGCATCCTTGTAAAAGGTATTATAACGGCTTAATTAACAGCAATATTTGGTAACAGTAATTTAGATAAACTATCCGGAAGTTTAATTTTAGCAGAAGCCAGTGTAACAGGCTGTGCCACCGGCCAAACAAAATTTGCATTCAATATTTTAGAAGCTTTTACATAGTATTTATCAGGGTAATAACTAAAAAAACAACTGCCGTCTTTAATACAATCAATAATCTTTTTAACTTCTGTTGCAGGCACGGCAGGGCAACCAAAACTGCGCCCCATCATGGTGCCGTTAAAAGCTCTTTGGCCGTTTACATAATCGCTGCCATGCATTACAATAGCCCGTGCCCTCACATTATCATTAAACCCACTTTCCATACCATCAAGGTGCATGCTGTAGCCATTATCTCCAACATAAGTTTCGGCGGTACGCATAAACCCCAAAGAAGTTTTAAGTGAGTTCTCGCTGTTTGAAAAACTGGTCGCATATTCATTTCCTGAATTTCTGCCATGAGACACGTAAGTATTAAACAGAATTTTTTCCTGGTTTAAATCCAAAACATACAATCTTTTTTTGCTGCTGCACTGGCTGTAATCGCAAATGGTTAAAATGCCTTGTTTTGATAATTTATCTTGAGCAAGCATGTATTCGTACCCTTTGCAGGCTTCATAAAAAACATTGCGTGAAAGGCCGCTTTCGCCCAAATGCATGTTTGAATATAAAGAATCAATCCAGTTATTTACTTCAGCAGAATTATCTGTGCCTGAAACAATATGCATCGTTTTATTTGATGCTTTTTCAACAGAATTTGTTGATTTTACTGCAATCATCGACGTAAATACTACAATGCAAACCGTACAGGTTAACAATAATTTTTTCATTAAATTGACTTTAGTTAAAGCGGATAAATTGGATAATTTTATAACAGAGATTCCTGTTTATCGAACTGCAAATATACGCCGGCGCTTGCCAAAAATCTTCTAATAAAATGTTAGAATGCCCTTAAAACAAAATGCCTTCTGAAAGATGGCATTCAGAAGGCATTTGGAAAAAAAGAGCCTTAGCTTAAAGTTTGTTAATTACCACATCGTCCACCGTACGCGTTACGGTGCTAATTACATAACTATCATCGAGGCTTTGGTTCGTTGAAGTAACTGTTACATAATAGCGGTTACCATCGTTTTCGCTCTTTAATACTTTAAAATCTTTTTGAAAGTCCACATCGTTAAAAGAGCGGGAAAACAATACATCACCATTATTATTTTTAATGGTTACGGTAAAATTATCACCCTTTTCGTTGTTGATATGAACCTTAAAAAGTAAAGCATCGTTCGTGCTTCCGGTAAACTGTATGTTTGTGTTTTCGCCTGATAATATTTCAATGTTAGCCGGACGAACAGATGCATGGCTGCTAAAAGAAGTTAATAATACAGATGCAGATAAAAAGGCTGCTGCAATAAATTTTTTTGCTGAAGATCTTAAGAATGCCTGTTTCATGAGATTTTTTGTTTTTAGTGTTTTTAATTGCTTCATGAATTTGCTCTGAAAAACGGAGCCTATTCATCGTTATTTACTCAATTCAATTTTCATTAGCATTCAATCGCGAAGCAATACAATCATCAGGCAAACAATTTAAAAGTTAACTTTTATGTTCTAATTAGAAATAAAATGTGTAAATTATACACATTAATACTATTTATGAAAGAAGGTAACCTTCTTTGAACATTATTAGTTTTTAGCAGTTAAGGTTTTCCAAAGCAAATCTTTTAAAGCCACCAAATTTTGCTGCGTTATTGCAGAAATAAATATGTGGGGAATATTTTGAGGCAATTCTTTTTCAATACCAGCCTTTAATTCATCATCTAACATATCTGCTTTGCTGATGCAGATTATAAAGTCTTTCTGCAGCATTTCAGGATTAAACTCTTTAAGTTCCGACAATAAAATTTCAAATTCTTTTTTTTGATTTTTACTATCTGCCGGAATTACAAACAGCAAAACCGCATTTCTTTCAATATGACGCAAAAACCTGTGCCCCAAACCTTTACCTTCGGCGGCGCCTTCAATAATGCCGGGCAAATCTGCTATGCAAAACGATTTTCCATCTTTATACTCAACAATACCTAATTGCGGCGTAAGCGTTGTAAAAGCATAATCAGCAATTTTAGGTTTGGCAGCCGTTAAAACAGAAAGCAAAGTTGATTTGCCTGCATTCGGAAATCCTACCAAACCAACATCGGCCAGCACTTTTAGTTCAAGTGTTTTCCAGGCTTCAATGCCCGGTTCACCAGGTTGCGCATATTCGGGCGCCTGGTTGGTTGCAGTAGCAAAATTTGCGTTGCCTAAACCGCCTCTGCCACCGGGCAACCAAATAAATTCCTGCCCATCTTCTAAAATTTCTGCTTCCAGTTTACTGGTTTCTTCGTCGCGGGCAATAGTGCCCAGCGGCACTTCAATAATAACATCTTTGCCATCAGCGCCGGTTCTGTTATTTTTATTTCCGCTTTCACCATTTTGCGCTATTACATTTTTATAATACCGCAAATGCAACAACGTCCATAACTGTTTATTACCCCGTAAAATAATATGGCCGCCTCTTCCGCCGTTGCCTCCATCAGGGCCGGCTTTAGGGTTAAATTTTGTGCGCATAAAATGTCTGCTGCCTGCACCGCCATGCCCGCTACGGCAAAAAATTCTTATATAATCTATGAAATTTGTTTTTTCCATTCGCGAAGCAAAGCTACTTCAGGAAAAACAAGGATAATGAAGAGAAGATAATTAATGCAAAATTTGGGTATGATATAAAAAAAGAAAGCAACAGAAATTACTTACTAACCCTGTTGCCTTCATTAAACCTTAGAACCGAAGTTCTTTAATTTAAGCGACCGGAAAACTTGCGTTTTCGAGTCTTTAGATCTTCATTTTTTGCTTCTGTCTTACTGCAACCACCACCGAAATGCTGGTCAGTTTAAGCAGCCGCATTAAATTCAATCTTGTTATGTAAATATACAATTGGCCAAAAGCGTTTTCCAAATTTTTTTTGTTTCTTTTATGCACGCGTTTTATACTTTAAAAGCAGTTAAAGGCAGGGATTATAAACATATTTTTTGCGGGATATAAACATATAAACGAAATTGCCGCATCTTCAACAAATAAATCATTTTATATGTTACGAATTGCTATGCTTGGTTCCGGTTTTATTGGTCGCTTTTATGCCGATTCAATTCAAGGTCAGAGAAGCAAAGACAAAATCATAAGCATTTATGCACGCAAAGAAGCCAATGCAAAAAAGTTTGCGGATGATTATAGCTGTGAACACCACACTTCTAAAATGGAAGAAGCCATTGCGCATCCTGATGTTGATGCGGTTTGTATTGCATTGCCCAATAATGTGCATGAAGATGCGGTGATGCTTTGTTGTAAACACAAGAAACCGGTTGTTACCACAAAGCCTTTGGGCCGTAACGGAGCAGAAGCGTTGCGCATGTTAAAAGCTGTTGAAGAAGCCGGCATTTTTAATGGCTATCTCGAAGATCTTGTTTATACGCCAAAGTTTTTGAAAGCCCATGAAAGTGTAAAGAATGGAGCGTTGGGAAGAATTTTATGGGCGAAATCGAGAGAAACACATCCGGGCCCGCACAGCGATTGGTTTTGGAATATTGAACTGGCTGGCGGCGGTTGCATTTTAGATTTAGGTTGTCATTGCATAGAAATTACAAGAAATTTTATTGGAAAAGATATTAAGCCGGTTGAAGTAATGTGCTGGGCAGATACGCAGGTGAAACCGATTGAAGCGGAAGACCATGCCATTGGTTTAATTAAATATGAAAATGGTGCCATTGCGCAGTTTGAAGTGAGCTGGACGTTTCGCGGCGGCATGGATTTGCGAGATGAAGTAATGGGTACTGAAGGAACAATTTGGATTAATAATTTTTTACGTACAGGATTTGAAATGTTCACCACCGGCAAAGGCGCTGATTATGTTGCAGAAAAAGCGGAAAGCAACAGCGGCTGGCTGTTTCCCGTTGGGGATGAAGTAAATGACCTTGGTTATAATCACATGTTTACAGAAATGTTCAGGAGTATTGAAAATGGTGCGCAACCTAAAGAAACTTTTTATGATGGTTATGTTGTAAATGCCATTATTGATGCGGCGTATAAATCTGCCAAAACAAAATTGTGGGAACCCGTGCAACTTGAAGTTTGGCGCGGACAGGAAGGTGTTTCTAAAGCAAGCAATTTAGTTGATTATGATGCCGACAATTATTTGGTGAAAGAAGAAGTAACGCATTACGGCGCTAAAAAACTCATCTTAAAAAATAAAAAAACAGGCAAGATTGAGGAAAGGATTTTGGAATAAATAATTATGTAAGCTTTGAAGGTTCGGTGAAATCTTCAAGGCTTTTTATATGCAAAACACAACACGCATTAATCTTTGGAGCAGCCCGCGCAACATTTCAACAGCAATGATGTATGCATTTGCGCAACGCGATGATACGATTGTATTTGATGAACCTTTTTATGCGCATTATTTAAAAACAACAGGCATCGATCATCCGGGAAAAAATGAGATTTTACAATCGCAGGAAAATGATGCTGAAAAAGTAATTGATACTATCATTCTTGCTGATCATCATAAACCAATTTCTTTCTTTAAACAAATGACGCATCATTTGGAAAACATCAATCTTAATTTTTTATCACACACACAAAACATCATTTTTATCCGTAATCCAAAACAAATTATTGCTTCGTATGCGCAGGTTAGAAATGATGTTACCATGCAGGATATGGGCATAAAAAAACAATGGTGGCTTTTTAATTATCTCAAAGAAAAAAATCTTTCCTGCATTGTGCTTGATTCAAATGAAATTTTAAAATCGCCTGAAGATGTGATGATTCAATTATGCAATGCATTGCAAATTTCTTTCACACAAAAAATGTTGCATTGGCCTGCAGGTGCAAAAAATTATGATGGTGTTTGGGCAAAGTATTGGTACGATAATGTGCACCAGTCAACAGGTTTTGAAAAACAAAAAACAAGCGAACGCGAATTGCCTTTACATCTTCAACCGTTGTATGAAGAAAGCAAAATTTATTACGAACATTTATTTCCTTATTCAATTAAAGCTGTTTAAACTTTTATCTTGCAATTACAAATTGCTATATGAATAAAATTATATCCGCATTAAGTTTACTGATTTTTCTTTCGGCCTGCAATAATTCCAATCAAACAACAATGAATACATCAAATTCAGATACTTCAGGCTTAAACCGAAAATGGTGGAAAGAAGCAGTGGTGTATCAAATTTATCCGCGCAGTTTTAAAGATGAGTGATGGCGATGGCATTGGCGATTTAAAAGGCATTCTTTCAAAGCTTGATTATGTAAAAAGTTTAGGCGTTGATGTGATATGGCTAAACCCGATTTATTCTTCACCAAACGGCGATAATGGTTATGATATCAGCGATTATCAAAACATCATGCAGCAGTTTGGAACGATGGATGATTTTGATGCGCTGTTAAAAGGCATGCATGAACGCGGATTAAAATTAGTAATGGATTTGGTGGTAAACCACAGCAGCGATGAGCATGAATGGTTTAAACAATCACGCAGTTCAAGAAATAATCCTTACAGAAATTATTATCATTGGTGGCCTGCAGAAAAAGGCAAGCCTTCGCAGCGTTACAGTTTTTTTGATGTGAATAATGATGCATGGAAATATGATACCGCAACCAACGCTTATTACCTGCATTATTTTGGAGATTTTCAACCTGATCTTAATTGGGAAAATCCAAAGCTTCGTGAAGAAATTTTTAGCATGATGAAGTTTTGGTTTGATAAAGGTGTTGATGGTTTTAGGATGGATGTAATTCCTTTCATTTCAAAAGATACAACTTTTCCGCCGTTGCCTGCGCAATATCATGGCGACTTTGTAAAATATTATGCGCATGGCCCGCATGTGCACGATTATTTGCAGCAAATGAACCGTGAAGTTTTACGAAAATATAATGTGATGACGGTTGCAGAAGGCATCGGTCTTTCAACAGATGATGCGCATGATTATGTTGATGATGACAGGCATGAATTAAATATGCTGTATCATTTTGAAGGTGTGAGTTTAGGTTATTTGCCCAACCAGTTTAAAGTGCCCGATCCAAAAGGTTACAGTTTAATTGAGTTTAAAAATATTTATTCAAAGTGGGATAGCGTGTTTGAAAATAAAGGATGGGGAACAATTTATTTAGGTAATCACGATCAGCCAAGAATGGTTACAAGATGGGGAAATGATACAGGCGAATTTCGTGCACTTTCATCAAAAATGCTCACTACTTTTTTAATGACGATGCGTGCAACGCCTTATTATTATAACGGAGATGAACTCGGAATGAATAATATTAAGTTTGATAGCATCAGCGATTATCGCGATGTTGAATCACTCAACATGTATAAAAAAATAAAAGATGAAAACGGTGATCTGCAGGCATTTTTAAACGCACAGAAAATTTCTGCAAGAGATAACAGCCGAACGCCTTTTCAATGGAATAATTCGGCAAACGCTGGCTTTACAACAGGAACGCCGTGGATAAAAGTTAACCCAAATTATACAACAATAAATGCTGCAACCGAAGAAAAAGACAGTAACAGTTGTTTAAATTATTTTAGAAAAATAGTGAAGCTTAGAAAAAATAATCTTGTATTGGTTTATGGAAAATATACTTTGCTTGATAAAAATAATACGCAGGTTTATGCTTACACAAGAGAATTAAATAATAAAAAGATTTTGGTGATGCTGAATTTTTCATCAACACCGGCGGTTGCAAATACAGGCATTGATATAAGCAATGCAGGTTTGTTAATTGATAATTATGCATCTGCAAATAATACCACGGCGCTTCGCCCGTATGAAGCTGTGGTGTATGAATTGAAACAGTGAAATGTGAAAAGTGAGAGTTTAGATTATTTACATCTTACTTCTTACATCTACAACTAACATTATGCAACAACAATTTTATCCGCAAAACAAAAACATACAGGTTTTTATTAAAGACAAATTATATCATCGCAGCGAAGCAAAAATTTCTGTGTTTGATAGTGCGGTGCAGGGCGGCGATGCGGTGTGGGAAGGTTTGAGAGTTTACGATAAAAAAGTGTTTTGTTTAAACGAACACATTCAGCGTTTACAGGCATCTGCACATACATTGGCTTTTGCAGATATTCCTTCAAAAGAATTTATTCGTGATGCAATTTTTCAAACATTAAAAGCAAATAATTTTTTTAATGATGCGCATATTCGTTTAACGTTAACGCGTGGTGAAAAAATAACTTCAGGAATGGATCCGCGTTTAAATCAAAATGGAAGTTGCTTAATTGTTTTGGCTGAATATAAACCGCCGGTTTATGATAATGAAAAAGGAATTAAATTAATTACATCGCACATACGCCGCAACTCGCCCATGCATCTTGATTCAAAAATTCATCACAACAATTTGCTCAATAATATTCTTGCAAAAATTGAAGCCAATTATTGCGGCGCTGATGATGCAATTATGTTAGATAATCTTGGCTTTGTTGCAGAAACAAATGCCTGCAATATTTTTATGGTGAAAGATGGTTTATTGTTAACGCCAAATGCTGATGCCTGCTTGCCCGGAATAACAAGAACGAATGTTATAAAGCTTGCACATCAATTAAATATTCCTGTGTTTTTAAAGAATATTTCAATTGCAGAATTTTATAATGCAGATGAAGTTTTTACAACCGGAACCATGGGCGAATTAACGCCTGTGTATGAAATTGATGGAAGAAAAATTCACAATAAAATCAACTCAACAATTCGTGAACAATTATATACAGCTTATAAAGAACTTACAAAAACGCAAGGCGAATTAATTGTATAAAATTTAATAATCAATTACCTGTTCAACAATCATTTCAGGAATTTCTCTCCATTCATATTGCTGGTTGCGCAACTGTGGTTCAAAGCCAGCTTCTTTAATTGCCTGCTGAATTGTTTTATATGTAAACCGATGCGGCGCACCGGCAGCACTTACAACGTTTTCTTCAATCATAATACTTCCAAAATCATTTGCACCTGCATGCAAACACAATTGCGCTGTTTGCTTGCCAACAGTTAACCAGCTTGCCTGAATGTTTTTTACGTTGGGCAACATAATGCGGCTCATCGCAATCATTCGTATGTATTCTTCTGAAGTGGTTAAATTATGAACACCGCGTATGCGTGCCAGCAATGTATCAACATCCTGGAACGTCCATGGTATAAAAGCTAAAAAGCCTTTTGCATCTTTTGGTTTCATTGCCTGCACTTCGCGAATACGTGCCAAATGAATAAAACGCTCTTCGATGGTTTCAACATGGCCAAACATCATCGTGGCGCTTGTTGTAATATTTAATTTATGCGCTTCATGCATTATGGCCAGCCACTCATCAGCGCCGCATTTTCCTTTGCTTATCAATCTTCGCACACGATCAACCAAAATTTCTGCGCCGGCGCCGGGCAAAGAATCAAGTCCTGCATTTTTCAATTCAATTAAAACTTCACGATGTGATTTTTTTGAAAGCTTGCAGATATGCGCCACTTCCGGCGGCCCTAACGCATGCAATTTTATGGTTGGAAATTCCTGCTTTATTTGCCTGAAATGTATTGGTGTAAAAATCAGAGCCAAAGATCGGGATGATGACCGCCCTGCAACAACAATTGATCGCCGCCATATTTTAATGTTTCGCTGATCTTTTTTCTATATACCGGCATGTCTGTAATATAGGCTTCTGCATGGCCGGGAATTCTGTAAAAATTACAAAATTTGCAGTTGGCAATACAAACGTTTGTTGTGTTTACATTGCGATCAATTTGCCAGGTAACTTTCCCATGAGGCACTTGTTTTTTACGCAGTTCATTGGCTATGTGCATTAATTCTGTTAGCGGTGAATGTTCAAACAAATACACGCCTTCTTCAACACTTAAAAATTCAAAGTTTAATGCTTTTTCGTATAAAGCTGCAACATTCATGATTCTCTTTTTGTCTTTAATAAAACGGTGCCATTTCTAACTTGCAGCAAAATTACTGAAGAATATGCGTTGATGATTGTTTTTCATCCTTTTGTAACTGTAAATTATATTAAAGGTTTGGATGCCATTTCGGGCAAATGTATTTTCATATAGCAGAATAAAAATAAAATGGGTTATAAGGATTTTTTTATTTGGATTTTCAGACGGTTTAAAATCTTTCGTTTAAACGTTTTGTATGCGATATTTTTTTTTATTTCAACCGGCAAATTATATGCGCAGGAAGAATTTGTGCCGCCGCCTGCAAAATACATCACTACCATTCCATTTACACAATTAACAGGCGGCATTATTATTTTACATTCAACGTTTGATGATTATAAAGACAGCTTAAATTTTGTGCTGGATACAGGCAGCGGCGGTATTTCACTCGATTCAATAACCAGCGAATATTATAAGTTAAAACCCATCCCTACCGATAGAATTGTGCGTGGCATTGCGGGCATGAAATACGTTTCTTTTACAAACAATCATACGTTGCATCTTGAAGGCATAACCGTTGATAAACTCGATTTTCACATAAACAATTATGATATTCTATCAAGCGCGTATGGTATGCATATAGACGGAATTATTGGATACAGTTTCTTTCGCCGTTATCTTGTTTATATTGATTATGATAATCAGCAATTGAAAGTGTATGCTCCGGGCACGTATAAATATCCCAAAGGCGGCTATCTTTTAAAACCACAGTTTTCTACGTTGCCAATGCAATGGGCAGAAGTAAGAGACAATAAAGATATTACCGGCAAGTTTTACCTTGATACCGGCGCAGGTTTATGTTTTTTAATGAATGATGATTTTGCGAAAGATAGTGCCGTGTTTAAAAAGAGAAGAAAAATGTATTTAACGCAGGCTGAAGGTCTTGGCGGCAAAACGGATATGTTGCTTTCTGTAGTAAAAGAATTAAAGGTTGGTCCGTATCGTTTTCGCAATGTGCCGTCTTACGTTTTTAGCGATGAATATAATGTTACCAGCTATCCTGCATTGGGTGGATTAATAGGCAATGATATTTTGCGCCGCTTTAATGTTGTACTTAACTATCCGCAGCAGGAAATTTATATAAAACCCAATAAACATTTTTCAGATTCTTTTGATTATTCATACACTGGTCTTGGGTTTTATTTAATTAACGGAGCAATTACTATTACAGATATTATAAAAAATTCACCCGCAGAAAAAGCCGGTTTTAAATTTGGCGATATTATAATTGGTGTTGAAACTAATTTCAGCAATAATATTCAAATCTACAAGGTGCTTATGCAAAACGCCAAAGCAAGGATTAGAATACTAATAATGCGAGATGGCCAACCGCAAGTGATGTACATGAAAGTTAAAAGCATACTTTAAAGTTTCATTGTTTCAAAGTTTCATTGTTTCAATGTTTTAGTGTGCAGAGCTAACTTTTCTGCCATCTCTTATTTCTTGCGTCTTACTTCAACTATATGTTTATCATATTGAAAATATTTTTTGATATTGCAGCTTTCGAACTTATCGAACCTTTTGAATCATTGAAACAATAAATATGATTAATTATAACCGTTTTGTTTTAGATAATGGATTACGTGTTTTGGTGCATGAAGACAACTCAACGCCAATGGCCGTTGTAAATGTGTTGTATGATGTTGGCGCAAGAGATGAAAGCCCTGATAAAACCGGCTTTGCGCATTTGTTTGAGCATTTAATGTTTGGTGGAAGTATTAATATTCCTGAATATGATGAGCCGTTGCAAGCGGCCGGCGGCGAAAACAATGCATATACAACAAACGATCTTACCAATTATTATTGCCAGTTGCCGGCAGAAAATATTGAAACAGCGTTTTGGCTTGAAAGTGATCGAATGTTAAGTCTGGCCTTTAGTGAAAAAAGTTTAGATGTGCAGCGCAAAGTTGTATGTGAAGAATTTAAAGAACATTACATTAATAAACCTTATGGCGATGCATGGCATAAAATGCGTGAGCTTGCTTACACAATGCATCCGTATAAATGGATGACGATAGGCAAAGATTTAAGTATATTGAAAATGCGAAGCTTGCATGATGTAAAAAATTTCTTTCTTTAAATATTACCGCCCTGTAAATGCAATTCTTGTTGTGGCCGGAAATGTGAAAACAGAAAACAGTAAAAGCTGCTTGCAGAAAAATGGTTTGGTTCAATTGAACCCGGAAAAAAATATGTACGCAATCTGCCGCAGGAACCAACACAAACATCACCGCGTAAATTATCATTAAAAGCAAATGTGCCATTAGATGCATTTTATAAAACATGGCACATGCCGGGCAGGTTAGATGCAGGTTATCATGCAGCAGATCTTATCACAGAAATTTTAGGCGGCGGTGCATCATCACGTTTATTTCAATCGCTTGTAAAAGAAAAAAGATTGTTCAGCAATATTGAATGTTATCATTTTGGAAGTCTTGATGCAGGCTTAATTGCCATTGAAGGCAAGCTTGTAAAAGGCGTAAACATCCAGGTGGCGGAAGATGCAATTGAAGAAGAGCTTAATAAAATAAAAGAAATAAATGTAAATGAAGATGAATTACAAAAAGTAAAAAATAAAACTGAGAGCATAATTGCTTTTGAAGATATTACGGTGATGAGCCGTGCAAACAGTTTGGCGTTTTATGAATTGCTGGGTGATGCAGATTTAATAAACCAGGAACTTACAAAATACAACGAAGTAACTGTTGATGATATTAAAAAATACAGCAAACAAATTTTTGATGCAAACAACAGTAATGTGCTTTATTATTACAGCAATAATTAAATAGTTGCCATTTATAAACTAATATTTTATTTATTATTTGTTAAGCGTATTTCGTTGCCGGGCATTGCATTATACAAAACGTAATTGCCCTTTGCATCGTTTTGTATTTGCAATTTTTCAAGTTGATTTTTTTGTTTCATTTCAACATTCTTCCAGGTTAAAGGCACATAAGTTTTTAAGGTAAGCGGCACGTTATAAATGTGCTATCTAATGTTTGTGTTACATGAACAATAATATTTTTATCGCTTTTATTTTCATTAACAGAAGCATGCATTCGTTCACGCATATATTTTGCAACGTCTTTAAAAGTGGCAATCCATAAATTATTTTCATTGTGTTTGATGTATTGAAAATAGTTATGCAGCAGCGAATCTGGCAATGCTTCCCAACCCAAACCATTAATGCCATGAAACACCAGCACCAGCCAAATATTGTTATGAGAAAGTATGGTATCAATATAAGATTTCATTTGCGCCAAAGTAGTTGTAGAAAGCGGTCCGCGTTGCCATTGCACATATTCTTTATTTGATGAGCCGGGTTCAGTTTTGTAACCACGATTTATTTCAAGCATAAAACTATCTTTCATCATATTGCGCAAAGCTTCATAAGCAGGAAAACCATATTTTAATGCACGCGGATGTTCAATGCCAAAAGGTATTTCAGCATCAAATGTGTATTCATCACCCAAATGATTTTTAATATCTTCTTTGCTTTTATACAATTCATAATTATATGTTAGTTGTATCAAGAACAGCAAGATGTGTGTGGGTTACGGTATGACTTGCAAATTCATATCCTTTGCCTGCATAAACTTTTATGCTGTCCCAACTTAAGCCTATTTCCTGTGATACTTCATCGCTATATTCAATTCCTTTTTTCAACAGCACCATTTCTTACTTTATTATACAGCGTATCCATTATTGATATGCGTTATCTGATCTTTCCGTCTTCAAACAAAATTGCGCTGCGATCGTAAAAGGCATCTGCACCGATATAACCTAAATATTTTGCTGCAGAAGCCCGCTCAAAATAATTGGTTGAATCTGTAGGAATTGATGCAGTTTCTTTAATAATATCATCAACATTTCTTCCAATAAATTTTCCGTGGATATTGTGAGCCGGTAATTGGCCCTGGTAATGATATAAAATGTTGCAGGTAAATTTAATTGCTCAAGTATGGGCAATGCATATTTAAATTGATTGCGATTGCCATCATCAAACGTAATTGAAACCGCTGCTTTTTTATCATCCTTCCATTTTGCAATGGTTGTTTGACCGTTTGCTTTTAAAAGAATAAATGCAAAACAAATTGCAAAGCATAACTTATTGCTCATGCTTTAAAGATATTAAATAATGATTGAGAAAGACGATGACTAATTACATGTTGCGGCGATACTGGCCGCCAACTTCGTACAACGCATGAGTAATTTGCCCGAGTGAACAATACTTTACAGTTTCCATTAATTCTTCAAAAAGATTTCCGTTGTTAACAGCAACACTGTTTCAACTTGCTTCAACTGTTTCAACAGTTTTATTTTCATTTCGTTTATGAAATGCATGTAAGGTTTTGAATTTGTTGTTCCTTTTCTTCTGTTGGTAGAACGGATGACTTCGTTCGGCATAATAGTTGGGAACCTTTTTTATTCAGAAAAGTATTTACACCAATCAATCGGCAATTCTCCTGTATGTTTTTGCTGTTCATAATACAAACTTTCTTCCTGAATTTTATTTCGCTGGTACATTCTTTCCATTGCACCCAACACACCGCCGCGTTCGTTGATTCGATCAAATTCTGCAAGCACAGCTTCTTCCACCAGATCAGTTAATTCTTCAATTGACAAAAGAACCTTGAATAAAATTTTCTGTTTTTGCAGAACCCAATTCTCGATTAATGATTAATTGAATTGCCATGGCACGGCGCACACTTTCTTCTGTTGGTGTGGTGATCGCTTCGTCATAAGCATTTGTATGAAGCGAATTGCAATTATCATAAATCGCATATAAAGCTTGCAGTGTTGTGCGGATATCATTAAAATCAATTTCCTGCGCATGCAAGCTTCGACCGGATGTTTGAATATGATATTTTAATTTTTGCGAACGGTCGTTCGCTTTGTATTTATACTTCATCGCTTTCGCCCAAATGCGGCTTGCCACGCGGCCAATCACACTATATTCCGCATCCATTCCATTGCTGAAAAAGAAAGAAAGATTTGGAGCAAAATCATCTATTTGCATTCCGCGGCTTAAATAATATTCTACATAAGTAAAACCGTTTGACAAGAGTGAATGCAAGTTGTGTTATTGGATTGGCGCCGGCTTCTGCAATATGATAACCGGAAATAGAAACGCTGTAAAAATTGCGGACTTTGTTGTTGAATAAAATATTCCTGCACATCTCCCATTAATTTCAATGCAAATTCTGTTGAAAAAATGCAGGTGTTTTGCGCCTGGTCTTCTTTTAAAATATCTGCCTGCACTGTTCCGCGAACCTGGTTTAATGCTTGATGCTTTAATATTGTTCATACACATCTTTCGGCAACACTTCATCACCGCTTAATCCCAATAATTTTAAACCTAAACCATTATTACCTTCAGGCAATCTTTCCGGCGAGGCTGGATTATAATAAGTTGGTTATCATGAATGTTCGAATTTCTGAATTTCAATTGACTATTGACCATTGACCATTGATCCATTTTCTCAGTTATCCATTTTTCGCATTGCTGATCAATTGCAGCATTCATAAAAAATGCAAGAAGCATTGGCGCAGGCCCATTAATTGTCATGCTCACAGATGTTTTTGGATCGCACAAATCAAAACCGCTGTATAATTTTTTTGCATCATCAACAGTAGCAATGCTTACACCGCTGTTGCCAATCTTTCCATAAATATCCGGACGATGATCCGGGTCTTCACCATATAAGGTAACGCTGTCAAATGCGGTGCTTAAACGCTTTGCAGGCTGATCGAGTGAAACATAATGAAAACGTTTATTGGTGCGTTCCGGCGCGCCTTCGCCAGCAAACATTCTTGTGGGGTCTTCTCCTTGTCTTTTTAATTCAAACACACCGGCAGTGAAACGGAAATTCGCCGGGAACATTTTCCTGCAATTGCCATCTTAAAATATCGCCCCAGTCTTTATATCTTGGAAAACAAGTTTTGGAATTTTTGTGCCGCTTAAATGATGTTGTTATTAATGGTTGTTTGATGATTTTATCCACGAACTGAGTATTCAAAAAAATCTTTAGAATATTTTTGTTTTAAGGCATTCCAGTTATCAATTAATTTTTTGCAATGAGGATTAAGTTGTTTTTCATAATGCTTAATGACCTCACTTAAACCCTCGTCCAAAGTGAGGCTTTTGACGATGCTGCTTTAACATCATCCATAATTTTCTAGCACCATTAAGTTGATAAAGCTTTGAAGCAATCGTGCACATTGTTCATCAACCCATGTATCATACTCCCTGTTGTTTTCAGAAATTTCAGATAAATAACGAACTCGTTTTGGCGGAATAATCTACGATTTGGAAGCAGTATCTTTTAAATGCATGCACTTCAGATTTTTCCAAAATCAACTTTTGTTTTTTCTTCAACTGTCCAGCATTATTTTTTCAAATAATTCATTAACGCCCGCATCATTAAATTGTGATGCAATGGTTCCAACAACCGGCAACTCTTCATCTTTTGCATTCCATAAGCTGATGATTGCGTTTATATTGTTTGCGCACATCATGCAATGCATCCAGCGCACCGGCTTTATCAAACTTGTTGATGGCAACGATATCTGCATAATCAAGCATATTGATTTTTCCAACTTGAGATGCTGCGCCATATTCAGGCGTCATCACATACATGCTCACATCGCAATAATCTAAAATTGAAGCATCGCTTTGGCCAACACCTGCACTTTCCAAAATGATGAAATCAAATTTTGCGTGCTTTACAAATTTCTAATGCTTCTTCAACATGCAGCACTCAATGCTGTATTATCTCACGTGTGGCAATGCTACGCATGTATGCACGCGGATGAGAGATTGAATTCATTCTTATTCTATCACCCAACAAAGCACCGCCGGTTTTTTTGCGGGAAGGATCAACTGAAATAACTGCAATTGTTTTATCAGTATAATGTATTTAAATAGCGGCGAACAATTTCATCGGTAACAGAAGATTTTCCTGCGCCGCCGGTTCCGGTAATTCCAAGAACCGGAAAGTTGCTCTTCAATCTGTACCGTTGACCATTTGATTCAGTTGACCGTTTTCCGCATTGGTAATGTGTCTTGCAATTTCTCGTACATCTTTTACTTCGCCAAGTGTCATTGGTTTTTTGTATTCACCATTTCCATTCAGTATAAAATCACATTGTCTTAATCACATCTTCAATCATTCCTTCCAAACCCATTTTTCTTCCATCATCAGGCGAATAAATTCTCGTGATGCCGTAATTGTGCAGCTCATTTATTTCCTGCGGAAGAATGGTGCCGCCGCCACCGCCAAAAATTTTTATATGTCCGCAACCATTTTCATCCAGCAAATCTTTCATGTATTTAAAAAACTCGATGTGGCCACCCTGATATGACGTTATCGCAATGCCCTGCACATCTTCTTCAATAGCACATTCAACAATTTCTTTTACGCTGCGGTTATGACCAAGATGAATAATTTCTGCGCCTTTGCTTTGCAAAATGCGGCGCATAATATTTATGGCTGCATCATGGCCATCAAACAAAGAAGCGGCTGTAACAATGCGAATTTTATTTTGTGGTATATAATTCATGCAAACAATTCAGGTAACAAAATTAATTGTTTGAAAGTTATAGTGAACAGTTGTTAGCTTATCATAGAATAGTATTTATTTTTTACAACAAAAGTTGCGCATAAAATCTCTATGAATTATAACATTGTGTTGGGCTTAATATTTTTTACTTCGTATTTACTTGCCGATATTCGCATAAGAATTACGCCATGCGTTTATCTTTCAATAATACAGAAACAGCATTTGCCTACAAAACAACTAAAGAATTGCAGGCAGGGCGCTTTCTTTTCGGATCAATGAACTACCCATGGTTTGCCGCTATTGGTGTTAGACTTACGCCGTTTTTAATGAAGACAGGATTGCCCATTCACGGTGTAATTCGCAAAACAATTTTCAAACAATTTGTTGGCGGAGAAACGCTTGAAGAAACGGCTGTTATTGCAAAAAAATTAGGTAAATATGGTGTGCAGGTTATTTTAGATTATGGTGTTGAAGCAAAACAAGGCGAAAAAAATTTTGATAAAGCAAAAGATGAATTTATACGCGTAATTGAATATGCGGCAACACAACCTAACATTCCATACATCAGTATAAAAGTTACAGGCATCGCAAGATTTGGTTTATTGAAAACTTTAAATTCTGCACCTCGTTTGCGCAGCGGTGTTCACGATCATGAAGCAGAAGATGCTGAATGGGAAAGGGTGAGAGAACGCATGTATGATATTTGTGAAAAAGCTGCTGAAAAAAATATAGGCGTTTTAATTGATGCCGAAGAAAGCTGGATTCAAGACCCTATCGACAGGCTTTCGGTTGAAATGATGGAAATTTTTAATCTTGAAAAATGCATTGTGTTTAACACCATCCAGCTTTACCGGCACGACAGGATGAATTTTCTGAAAATGTATCACAACATTGCAAAACAAAGAGGTTTTATTTTAGGTGTAAAAATTGTTCGCGGTGCTTACATGGAAAAAGAAAGATTAAGAGCTGCGCAAAAAGGTTATCCATCGCCCATACAACAGGATAAATCTTTTACTGATGGCGATTTTAATTCAGCAGTTGAATATTGTATTGATAATATTGAAGACATTGCAACTGTAATTGCAACCCATAACGAATACAGTAATTTACACGCCGCAGAATTAATGGATTCAAAGGGCATTCCGCACAATCATGAACATATTCATTTTTCGCAACTATATGGCATGAGCGATAACATTACTTTCAATCTTGCCAAAGCCGGCTATTCTGTAAGCAAATATTTGCCTTTTGGCCCTATTCGCGATGTGATACCTTACCTCATGCGCCGTGCACAGGAAAACAGCAGCATGAACGGCCAAACCAGCCGCGAACTTTTATTAATTAAAAGCGAGCTGAAAAGAAGAAAATCAAAACATATAAAACCAAAACAGGTGCAGCAAAAAAAGTTGCAGGATCAGTCTTAACAATTCCATTATTTATTTCTGCCTTTAATAAACGTCTGCAAATTATCTTCGCGCTCAATCAAGTTCTTGCAAAAAGATGGTAACGCGCAGAAATATCCGGATTAAAGTAATGCAGGTTTTATACGAGTTGGAAAGAGGCAAAACAATTGCAGATGCAGACGGAGTTAAAATTTTAGAAAACCGTCTTGATCAAACGCCGCGTTTATTTGCTTACCTTATTTTTTTTCTTACCCAGGTTGCCCGCTATGCAGAAAAAGATGCAAACATAAAAGCCTCAAAACATTTGGCTACTGCTGAAGATAAAAACATCAATATAAAACTTGCAGGCAACACATTGCTTTGGAAAATAATTGAAAACAATTCTTTTAAGCAGGCATTATTAAAATATAAATTCAATTTTGAAAATACAGATGAACTGGTGCGTAAAGTTTATCATGAGCTTGTTGCAACTGAAACATATAAACAATACATTTTGCAGCAAAGCCGTGATATAAAAGCTGAAAAAGATATATTGGATTTTATTTTTTCTGAAATGATGTTGCCAAACGAAAATTTTATTTCGCACGTTGAAGAAAATTTTACCAATTGGTTTGATGATGCAGAAATGGTATTAATGCTGATGCCAAATTTTTTGCAGAAACCATCTTCATTAAACCTGCAGCAAATGCCTGATGCAGAAAAAAAGATATTTGCAAAAGAACTGCTGCAAACGGTGATGAATAAAAAAGATTATGTAACCGAACTCATAAAAGCACGTTTAAAAAACTGGGATCCGGATCGTATTGCTGTGCTTGATATGATCTTAATGCAAATGGGCGTTTGCGAATTTTTATATTTTCCAACCATTCCGCCAAAAGTAACCATCAACGAATACATTGATCTTGCAAAAGATTACAGCACAGCGCAAAGCGGGCATTTTGTAAACGGAATTTTAGACGGCATTCATAAAGATTTACTTAGCCAGCAAAAAATTCATAAAACAGAATTCAAATCAAAAAACACAAATTGATAAAACAGTACATTTGCCGCCTTAATTATATGAAGCAGGTTTTATTTCTTTGTTATTATAAGCGCTGCAATTGCATCGTGCAACAATGGCGAAAAAACGCCGAAAGAAGTTTTGGCCGTTTTAAACGATTCTTCAAAATACACTACGGTTAAATGGAATGATACGGCCATTGATTTTGGTACCAAAAAAATGGGCGATGTAGTAAACCTGAATTTCATCTGCACAAATACCGGCAAAAAACCTTTGTATTTATACGATGTTCATCCAAGTTGCGGCTGCACGTTGGTTGATTATACAAAACAGGCAATTGCACCTGGAAGCGAGGGAAAAATTGATGCACAGTTTGATACAAAAAAAAGTCATCCGGGTGTTGTGCATAAAACCGTTTTTGTTACGGTACAATACAAATGAAGGATCAAGATATTTAAATTTTTCAGGAACAATAGTTGCGGCAGATGCTTCTTCATCAAAAAAATAATTTTAAATTTTTCATTAAATAATAATTGAACAATGACACAAATGTTTTCCTTTTTTTTAATGGCACCTCCGGGTGGCCAATCTGGTGGCTCGAGTTTTTCTTTAATAATGATGGGCGCAATAATTTTAGTGTTTTGGTTATTTATGATTCGTCCGCAGGCAAAAAAAGCAAAAGATCAAAAAAAGTTTATAGAGAATCTTCAGAAAGGAGATAGGATTGTAACTATTGCCGGCATTCATGGAACAATAAACAGGGTGAATGAAGATAACACGCTGCAGCTTGAAACGAACCCCGGCAGTTATATGAAGATTGAAAAATCTGCCATAAGTATGGAGTGGACGCAGCAATTAAATAAAGCCGCTTCTGTTGAAGTTGAAAAGAAGTAATATAACACCTTCGATTTTTTTAATCCGGAATTTTTATAAGATTCCGGATTTTTTTGTAAAAAAAATATCATGCTTAAAATAGGTTTAACCGGCGGAATGGGCAGCGGCAAAACAACCGTTTCACAAATTTTTTTGGTGTTAGGCATTCCTGTTTTTTATGCGGATGATGTTGCTAAAAAAATTATGAATGCAGATGAATATCTTAAAAAAAATATTATTGATTTATTTGGAAGCGATGCTTACACAGAAAATTTTCTGAACAGAAAATATATAGCTGAAATAGTTTTTAATGACGCATTTAAATTAGAACAATTAAATGCGCTTGTTCACCCGGTAACCATTAAAGCTGCTGAAAAATGGATGAATGAACAAACAGCACCTTACGTAATTAAAGAAGCAGCTTTAATGTTTGAAGCGGGCGCTGCAGCACATCTTGATTATGTTATTGGTGTGTATGCACCACAGCATTTGCGTTTGCAAAGGGTAATGCATCGCGATAGTGCAACACGTGAAGAAGCGCTTGCACGCATGAACAACCAGATTGATGAAAATATAAAAATGAAGTTGTGTGACTTTGTTATTGTGAATGATGAGCAACAATCCGTGTTGCAGCAGGTTTTGTTACTGCATGAAAAATTTTTAAAAATAGCTGGGCAACATTAATAGTTCAGGCGGTTATTAATTCATCCTTTTTAAGCACATCATCGTGCATTCGCTGTAAAAATTGCAGCATCACATCCATATCATCAACATCATTTACAACAAGCAAAAAGTTTTTACCAACCTGTTTTAATCTTGCTTTATTGGTTGATGTTTGTAAGTATTGCATAATGTTTTTAAACACATCGCTTTCAAAATAAGGTGAATCATTTTTATTAATGAAATAGCAACGCAGCGTTTTATCTTTCAACGTCATTTTTTCAAAACCAAGATCAACTGCTGCCCGGCGGCAACGCACTGTTGTAATTAAATCTTTTACTTCATGTGGAATTGGCCCGAAACGATCTGTCAACTCTTTTTCAAATGCCTGCAATTCTTTTTCATTTTCGCAATTATCCAATCTTGTATACAACGATAAACGCTCGGTTATACTTTCAACATAATCATCCGGAATTAAAATTTCAAGATCGGTATCAATGGTACAATCGCTTACAAAATCATCCTGCTTGCTTATTTCTTCTTTAAACACATCTTTAAATGATGTGCGTTTTAATTCACGAATGGCTTCATCTAAAATTTTCTGATACGTTTCAAAACCAATATCAGCCATAAAACCGGTTTGTTCACCGCCCAATAAATTTCCTGCACCGCGAATATCCAAATCACGCATCGCAATTTGAAAACCACTTCCCAACTCACTAAATTGTTCTAATGTTTGCAAACGTTTTCTTGAATCAGTTGGCAACGTTGCCATTGATGGCGCAAACAAATAACAAAATGCTTTTTTGTTACTTCTGTCCAACTCTTCCGCGCAATTGATGCAGATCACTCAAGCCAAATTGGTGCGCATTATTGATGATGATGGTATTTACATTTGGAATGTCAACGCCGCTTTCAACAATGTTGGTTGAAACAAACACATCATATTTGCGATCAATAAAATCAAGCAAACGTTCTTCAAGCTGATCGCCTTCCATTTGTCCGTGCGCATACGTGATGCTTAAATCAGGACAAAGACTTTGAATTAATGCAGCCATTTCAGCCAAACCATGCACACGATTATGAATAAAGAAAACCTGGCCGCCGCGTTCTGTTTCATAATAAATTGCTTCGCGAATGGCATCTTCATTAAACACCTGCACTTCTGTTTGTATTGGTTGCCGGTTTGGCGGCGGTGTGTTGATGATGCTTAGATCTCTTGCACCCATCAAACTAAATTGCAATGTGCGTGGAATGGGCGTTGCGGTTAACGTTAAACAATCAACGGTTGCTTTTAATGTTTTTAATTTTTCTTTATGTGCTACGCCAAATTTTTGTTCTTCATCAACAACCATCAAACCCAAATCTTTAAACTTAACCGTGTTTGCAAGCAAACCATGTGTGCCGATGATGATATCAACTTTGCCTTCTTCAACTTTTTTAGTGTTTCTTTTTTTTCTTTGGCTGATTTAAAGCGATTGATATAATCTATCGTTACCGGAAAATCTTTTAAGCGTTCACTAAAAGTTTTATAATGCTGAAATGCAAGAATTGTTGTTGGAACTAAAACTGCAGCCTGCTTTCCATCAACACAGGTTTTAAATGCAGCACGAATGGCAATTTCAGTTTTACCAAAGCCAACATCACCGCAAATTAAACGATCCATCGGCGAAGTGCTTTCCATATCTTTTTTTACATCTTCCGTTGATTTTGCCTGGTCTGGCGTGTCTTCATAAATAAAAGATGCTTCCAGTTCTGTTTGCATGTAATTATCCGGCGTATGCGCAAACCCAAGCTGGGCTTTGCGTTGAGCATATAACTTAATTAAATCAAAAGCAATTTCTTTTACCCTTGTTTTTGTTTTTTCTTTTAATTTATTCCAAACATCGCTGCCTAATTTATTCACCTTTGGCGCTGTTCCTTCCTTGCCTGTAAACTTTGATATTTTATGCAGCGAATTAATATTCACGTATAAAATATCACCATCTTTATAAATAATTCTTACCGCTTCCTGCAACCTTCCATTCACTTCTAATTTTTGCAAACCGCTGTATGTGCCAACTCCGTGATCGATATGCGTAACAAAATCTCCGGGTTGTAATTCTTTTAACGTGCGCAGTGTAAGCGCTTTGTTTTTATTGTAAGCCTGTTTAACTCTATACTTATGATAACGCTGAAAAATTTGATGATCTGTGTAACAAACAACTTTTAAATCGTCATCAACAAAACCTTCGTGAATAGAAGTTGCAACCGGTGTAAAATTTATTTCAGTATTAAGATCATTAAAAATTGTATGTAATCTTTCCAACTGCTTTGCCTGGTCTGCAAAAATGTAAATTGAATAACCTTTGTTTTCATGTGCTTTTAAATCTTTAATTAATAAATCAAACTGGCGATTAAAAGCAGGCTGTGGTTTTGTATTGAGTTCGATTTCAAAATTTGAAAGATGCGGCTTATAACCAAATTCAACCAAATGATGATTATTGATTTCTCTTTCTAAAGTTGCAGCGGGAACAAAATCTTTTAACTGAACAGTTTTTAAAATAGTGCTGTCATCGTCCTCTTCATCTGTTGACCGTTGACTGTTGACTGTTGACTGAATAAAATCTCCCAATTGTTCTTCCTGCTCATTAATGGTTTCTTTAATTACATCCCAATCTTTTATCCATACAACAGTTTGTTGCGGCAAAAATTCAAGCAAAGAAATTTTATCATCACTTTCAAACTGCGTTTCAATATTTGGTATGATGGAAACCTGCAATAATTTTCTTTCACTCAACTGTGTTTCGGGATCAAAAATTCTTATGCTGTCAACATCATTACCAAACAATTCAACTCGATACGGTTTTTCGTTTCCAAAAGAATAAATATCTAAAATGCCGCCACGCAAAGCAAACTGCCCTGGTTCATAAACAAAATCAGTTCGCTCAAAACCATACATCACAAACAACTCAAGCAAACTATCAAGGTTAAGCGTATCATTTGTTTTTATATGAATGATGTTGCTGCTTAAAGTTTTTGAAAGCACAACTTTTTCAAACAGCGCATCAGGATAAGTAATAATAATTCCGCTTGGTGCAACAGACAATTTTGTAAGCGCTTCTGTGCGCAACATTACATGGCTGCTGTTTAAATGCTTAAAATCTTTTTTGTTTTTAAATGAAGATGGAAAGTAAAAAAGATTGAGCGCCTGTGTAAGATTTTCGAGCGTGTTATGAAAATATGCAGCTTCTTCCGCATCATTTAAAACAACTAAATGTGTTGAAGCATTATTGTTTTTGTGTGATTGATATTTATCAAAAAGCGCTGCTAATACAAATTCTGCGCTGCTGCCCTGTAAATTTTTTAGAAAGATTTTTTGATAATCTGCATACGTAAGCCTGTCCGCCAGGTAAAAAAGGCGGGGATGTTCTTTGTACTTATTCAGCAGTTCACCCAAATTCATAAACACAACGCGAAATTACGATGTGCATTCTTAAAAAATAAATAAAGACTTTTAGTTAAATGAATTGAATTTGTATCTTACTCAAAAATTTTGTTATGCCAGAGCCCTGGAGAACAGGTAAGTTTATTAAGATTGAAAAAATGACAGAATTAACCTGGCGTTTCTGGATCGAAATTCCTGAAGTTTCAATATTTGATTTTAAGCCAGGGCAATTTGTAACACTCGATCTTCCCATTGCGGATAAACCAGCAAGGCGCTGGAGAAGTTATTCAATTGCATCACATCCTGACGGCACAAATATTATTGAGCTTATAATTGTTTTGCTTGATGGCGGTTTGGGTACGCATTATTTATTTAACGAAGTTAAAGTTGGAACAGAAGTTCCGTTACGCGGCCCGCAAGGCGTGTTTACGTTGCCGCCATTTATTGATAAAGACCTGTTTTTTATTTGCACCGGAACGGGCATTGCCCCTTTTCGTTCGATGACGCATTTTATTAAACTGCATAACATAGAACACAAGAATATTTACCTGATTTTTGGTTGCAGAAAATTGTGTGATGGATTATATGGCGATGAAATGAAAGCGTTGAGCAATGAGCTTGAAAACTTTTACTACATACCAACTTTTTCAAGAGAAGACAGAGAAAATGAAGCCATACAACATGGATATGTTCATGCTGTTTATCAAAATATTATTGATAATAAAAAACCAGAAGCGCATTTTTATTTATGCGGATGGAAAAATATGATTGATGATGCTAAACAAAATATTATAGCGCTGGGCTATGATAAAAAAAGCATTCACCTTGAATTATATGGTTAATATTTTTTAGAATAAAAGCAATTCAAGCAATTTATTTTTTATTTCATTGATGTGAATTCTTTCCTGCTGCATAGAATCACGGTGTCTTAATGTAACAGTTCCATCTTCTTTTGTTTGATGATCAATTGTAGCGCAAAACGGCGTTCCAATTGCATCCTGCCTTCTGTATCTTTTTCCGATGGTATCTTTTTCTTCATAAAAACATTTAAAAAAAGGCGCACAATCTTTTACAATTTTTCTTGCAATTTCTGGCAAGCCATCTTTTTTAACTAACGGCAAAACCGCCAGTTTTATGGGAGCAATTTTTACAGGAATATGCAATACAACGCGGCTGTCTTTGCTGCCATCATCTTTGTTAATTATTTCTTCATCATAACTGTGCGACAGAATTAAAAGAAACATTCTATCTAAACCAATTGAGGTTTCAATAACATAAGGAATGTAATGCTGGTTGATCTCGTTATCAAAATAAGTTAGCTTTTTGCCGCTGTATTTTTGATGATTTGAAAGATCAAAATCTGTTCTTGAATGTATGCCTTCCACTTCTTTAAAACCAATAGGAAATTCATATTCAATATCCAACGCCGCATCTGCATAATGTGCAAGCTTTGTATGATCATGAAACTGGTATTTTTCTCTTGGAATGCCTAAACTTAAATGCCATTTTAATCTTTCTTCTTTCCAGTATTCATACCATTCTTTTTGTGTGCCGGGGCGAATAAAAAACTGCATTTCCATCTGCTCAAATTCTCTCATGCGAAAAATAAATTGCCTCGCAACAATTTCATTGCGAAATGCTTTGCCAACCTGCGCAATGCCAAACGGAATTTTTAATCTTGCCGTTTTTTGAACGTTGAGAAAATTTACAAAAATGCCCTGCGCAGTTTCAGGCCGCAGATAAACAATATTATTTTGCTCTTCTGATGACTGCAGAGCCAAATTCAGTGGAAAACATTAAATTAAATTGCCGAATGTCAGTCCAGTTGCAGGTTTCGCTTACAGAACATGTTATTTTATTGTCTTCAATTAATTTTTTTAATGATGAATAATCTTCTTTGGCAAGCAGTTCATCCATTGTTTTAAGCAGCGCATATTCTTCTTCTTTTTTTCCTTCTAAAGCCAACTTTTCTGCATGTGATTCAATTAAATGATCTACACGATAACGCTTCTTGCTGTCTTTGTTATCAATCATCGGGTCGCTGAAATTATCAACGTGGCCGCTTGCTTTCCATATTGTTGGATGCATAAAAATTGCCGCATCAATGCCCACAATATTTTCGTGCATCTGCGTCATGCTTTTCCACCAGTAATCGCGGATATTTTTTTTCAACTCGCTGCCATACGGGCCATAATCATACACGGCGCTTAAACCATCATAAATTTCACTGGAAGGAAAAACAAATCCATATTCTTTTGCGTGCGAAATAATTGTTTGAAAACGGTTTTCTTGTTGTATGCTCATTGCGGCAAATATAATTAAGGTTTAGGTTTTAGAGGTTAGTGTTTCAATGTTTCAAATGTTATTGTAAAGACTGAAATAATGCTGCCATGAAAATATGTTGTACAAGGGAGTGACACAAGGAACGATGCCACAAGGCACAACTGCTGATAAAATAAAAATAAATATTCAGCAGCTTATTTTTTTATGATCCTGTTTCGGGTGAATGGAACGGGTTCTTCCATCCGTTTTTCTTTTGGTTTTTTACTTTCTATTTTTTGCCTGAGATAAGTGATGCTTACATTAAGTTCATAACCTATCAGCAACATTAATGAATTAATAAAAATTAGCAGCATAATAATTAACAATGCACCAATGGAACCGTAAATGCGGTTGTAACTTGAAAAATGCTGCGCCCAAATTGCAAAAAGCCATGTGGTTAATACGATGAGAAATGTTGCAAACACTGCACCCGGCGACCATAGTTTCCATCGCTTTGGTATTGATGGCGCATATTTATAAATATATGCAATAGAAAAAAAGAACAACATAAGTATAATGCACCATCGAAGCAGATCTGTCCAAAAATTTCTTTCTTTCAGGCTTAGGCCAACCCATTTTAAAAACCCGGTAAATAAAACACCTTGCCCAATGCAAAGAAGCATGGTTATTATTAACAACGTTATTAAAACAAGTGTAAGTTTTATGGCTCGTAAACGGCGTTGTAAAAATTTTCTTTTTCGTTTTGTTTTTAACGATGCATCAAAAGAACGAATGATGCCAAGCACTGCGTTTGACGAATAAAAAAGTGCCAGTATAAAACCAATTGATAACAAACCGGTTTTTGGTTTATTAAAAAGATCGAGCATGGTTGTCATAATTAGCGAACGCGATTCTGTGTTGGGCAGCACATCTTGTATAAAGCTGAACAATTCATCCTGCAAATTTTTTGCAACAGGAAAATAGGGAATGAGTGTAAACAAAAAAATGGCTGCTGCCGGTATAGCCATAATAAAATTAAATGCAATAGCAGATGCACGGTCTCGCAAGCCGATTTTGTTTATCTGGTTAAAAAAAAACCGAACAACATCGTATAAACACAAGCCATGAAAACCAGGTAAAATAATTGCTTTGCTGCGGCGAATTAAAAAAGCCACCGGTGAAAGATTGGTAACAAATTTTTCAAACTTCGTCAAGGCTGTGTTGTTTTACGTAAACTGTCCTGCAGCTTTTTAGCCATTAAAGTATCTAAAGCCTGCTGGTATAATTTTGCATATTTTTCATGCTCGGCAAAGTTACTGGTGAATTGATGATAACCGCTGAAATCGCTTTTTGCAACAAAAAATAAATAATCTGTTTTAGGCGCATTTAAAACCGCATCAATAGTTACAGCTTGCGGTGTGCAAATTGGCCCGGGCGGCAAACCTTTGTTTATATAAGTATTGTATGGTGATGGAATGGTTGTGTATTTTGTATAAATTCTTTTCAAGCCAAAATTTTTCAACGCAAATTTTATTGTTGGGTCTGCCATCAATTTTTCACCGCGGTTAAGCCTGTTCATATACACGCTCGCAATATTTCCTTTCTCATTATTTTTATTGGTTTCTTCTTCAATAATTGAAGCTAAGGTATAAACCTGGTTTGGTGTAAAGTTTAACGCAGCAGCTTTTTGCATGCGATCATCTTTACTCCAGAATTTTTGCTGTTCATCTTTTAAACGCAATAATATTTTTTTGGGTGATGCATTCCAGTTTAAAAAATAAGTATCAGGAATTATTAATGTCATCAATGTATTTGTATCAACACCTAATTGTGAAAGAGAATCATTATTTGAAAGAAAGTTTAATGTTGCAATGGAATCTGTTGAAAAATTTTTGCCGATGATTTTTGCAAGGTCTTCACGAATGCGCAATTTGTTTATCACTAACCGAACAGGGCTTTGATGATTGTTGCGTAAAGTGCGCAGAATTGAAAAAATGCTTTCTCCTTTTTTAATTTCAAAGCGGCCGGGTGTTACATTCTTCCAGGCATTTGTTTGCTTTGCAATCAGCTTAAAAAAACCAACATTTCTAATAATGTTACCGGTATCTAACTCATGCATTATTTGTTGCTGGGCAGAAGCATTATCCCGCACATATAAATAGCGAACATTGTTTGAAAATTTTGTTGCCGGTGCAAACACAATATACAATACAACAACTGCAGCAATAATTATTATGATAGCAACGGTGCTTACAATTTTTTTCATAAACAGGCAAAGTTAATGCTGCAATAAGCAGCCACTAATTGTTTTGCAAATCTTTTAATATGATCTTTTACCGCATGTTATGCTGATAAAAAAACAATTGATCGCAGTTGTAATAAATAATATTATTTAAATAAAAATGCAGCAATCACGCCGCCAATTATAGGGCCGGCAACCGGTATCCAACTGTGTTGCCAATCACTTGTTCCTTTATTTTTTATGGGAAGAATGGCATGCATAATTCGCGGTCCTAAATCTCTTGCCGGATTGATCGCGTAACCTGTTGGTCCGCCTAAGCTTAACCCGATACCCAACACCAGAAGCGCAACCGGTAATGCACTGATAGAACCAAGTGTATTTGCAGGTGAAATAATATGCAGCACGCCAACAATAAAAACAAATGTTCCAATTAACTCTGTAAGAAAATTATGTAAAGGATTACGAATAGCAGGGCCGGTGCAAAACACGGCGAGTTTAGAAGCTGCACTTTCTGTTGCATCAAAATGTTGTTTGTAAGCAATCCAAACAATTAAAGCGCCAATCATTGCGCCCAACATTTGCGCTAAAATATATTCGGGCACAAGCGACCAACTAAATTTTCCGGCGCATGCCAGCGCAATGGTAACCGCAGGATTTAAATGTGCGCCGCTTGCTGATGCGCTAACAAAAACGCCGGTAAAAACCGCCATCGCCCAACCCATTGTTATCACGATCCAGCCGCTGTTAAAGCCGTTTGTTTTATTAAGCAAAACGTTGGCAACAACACCATCGCCTAAAATAATTAATATGGCTGTGCCAACAAGTTCACCGGTAAAAGCAGTCATGTTTTTTAGTTTAAATGTTTCAAAAGTTTCAATGTTTCAATGTTTCAATGTTTATAGTTCTCAAATTATACACTTTACAACTTTTAAACTCTGAAACATTGAAACAATATTTATGGCAGATAATTTTTTGCAAGCTGTGTAAAATTATCAATTTCGCTTTGTATCCATTCGTCATCTTTGTTTAAAACAGTTGCCATTTCTTTGGCAACCAACGGTGCTGCTTGCATTGCAGCATTTGCATCAAGAAATAATAATCTTGTTCTGCGTGCAAGAATGTCTTCAATACTCATCGCCATTTCATCTTCAACAAATTTTTTTATGTTTTCTGCTGAATATATTTTTTCAATTGCATCATCATAATTAATATCATCAAACTCGCTGCTTGCTATTTTTAAATTTTTTGTGATGCAATTTTTGAATGGAAATTTCGCAACAAAAATGGCATTGTTAATAGCATCTTCAGCCATTTTGCGATAGGTTGTCCACTTGCCGCCGGTGATGGTTATTAAGTTAGCGTGCGATACAATTATTACATGATCTCTGCTTAACAAAGATGTGTTGGTAACGCCTTTTGTTTTTACCAGCGGACGCAAACCTGCAAAGGTGCTGCTAACATCATTTAATGTAATATTTGATTTTAAATAACGATTGGCATGTTGCAAAACAAAATCAATTTCCTGCTGTAATGGAATGGGTTCATCGCTGATGTCTTCCATTTCTGTATCAGTTGTTCCAAGCAAAATTTTGTTGTGCCAGGGCAATGCAAACAACACACGTTTATCATCTGTTTTAGGAATCATTAATGCATTATTACCCGGGAAAAATTTTTTATCAATTACCAGATGAATACCCTGCGAAGGCGTAACAATATCTTCTGCATTTTCGTTATCCAATTGTAAAATATCATCTGCAAAAACACCGGTTGCATTAATAACTGTTTTGCTTTTTATTTCAAAATTTATATCATTAATGGCATCATAAACTACAACACCGCTTACTTTATTTTTTGTTTTTAATAAGGATATGGCTTCGCAATAATTTAGCAACACCGCATTGTATTGAGCAGCTGTTTTTGCAATATCAATGGCAAGGCGTGCATCATCAAACTGGCCATCAAAATACATAACACCACCGTTTATATTTTTTTGATTGATGCCTGGCAAAAGTTTTTCTGTTTCCTTTTTGCTTAAAAATTTTGTTTTTCCTAAACTCAGTTTACCGGAAAGAACGTCATACAATTTTAATCCTGCACCATAATATATTTTTTGTGTGAATGAAAACGCAGGAATGATAAAGCCAAGTTTATGTGTTATATGCGGTGCATTTTGCAAAAGCCAGCCTCTTTCTTTTAATGCTTCTCGAACCAGTTTAAAATTGCCCTGCTCAAGATAGCGAACACCGCCATGCACCAGTTTTGTTGACCGGCCTGATGTGCCTTTTGCAAAATCTTCTGCTTCAATAAGAATGGTTGAAAAGCCCCTGGAAGCCGCATCCAGCGCAGTTCCCAGGCCTGTTGCGCCGCCACCGATAATTAATACATCCCATGTTTTGTTTGCATCAAGTTGCGATAACATGGAATTTCTGTTCATGCCTGCCAAATTAAATTAGTGTGTTGCGCTAAAGCCAAAAATCAATTTATTGTATAACTGATATTGCCATCTTTCTCATCTTTTAACTGAATGCCAAGTGTAAGCAGTTCATTGCGAATTCTGTCGCTGGCTGCATAATCTTTTTTTGCACGGGCATCTTTGCGCATATTGATCAAAAGGTTAATGATGCCATCAAGCTTATTATCATCTGAAGCAATGTGCATTTGCAATCCTAAAATATCTTCAATATATAATTTCATTTTTTGTTGAAGCAATTGTATTGTTTCATCGCTTAACGCATTTAACGCAACATGTTTATCTTTTATGCCATTAATTATTGGAACCAGTTCAAACATGTTTGCCAAAACTTTTGCTGTACTAAAATCATCGTTCATAAATTCATCAAACTCACTTAAAAATTTATTCACTTTTGCATCAAGCTCTTTATCTGTTGACTGTTGACCTTTACCTGTTGGCAGCTTCTTTAAATTTTCATACGCTTCCCACAAGCGCTTTAAGCCTTTTTCAGATGCCTGCAACGCTTCATTACTAAAATCTAAAGTTGAACGATAATGTGTTTGTAAAATAAAAAAACGGATAACCATGGGATGATATGCCTGGTGCAACACCGGGTTATTACCGCTGAACAACTCGTAAGTGTAATAACATTGTTATAACTCTTGCCCATTTTTTTGCCGTTGATGGTTATCATGTTATTATGAATCCAGTAACGCGCAGGAATTTTATCATTACAAACATTGCTTTGTGCAATTTCACATTCATGATGCGGAAACTGCAGATCCATACCGCCGCCATGAATATCAAATTGCTCACCCAAATATTTTGTACTCATTGCAGAGCATTCAATGTGCCAGCCCGGAAAACCATAACCCCACGGGCTTTTCCAGCGCATAATATGTTCAGGCGGTGCATTTTTCCATAAAGCAAAATCGGCTGTGTTTCTCTTTTCTTCCTGGTTATCCAAATCTCTTGTAGTATCAATCATTTCATCCAAAACACGCCCGCTTAACATGCCATACGGTTCACCCTTTTTCGAAAAATCATCATTATATTTTTCTACATCAAAATACACCGAGCCATTTGTAACATAGGCATAACCATCAGCAATAATTTTTTCGATCATCCCAATTTGTTCAACAATATGCCCTGTTGCCGTTGGTTCAATGGTTGGGTCAAGATTGTTTAGCTGGTGCATTGCCCAATGAAATAAGTTGGTATATTTCTGCACCAACTCCATCGGTTCAAGCTTTTCAAGAACTGCTTTTTTAGAAATTTTATCTTCAGCAGCACGGCCTTCTTCTTCAAAATGACCGGCATCTGTAATGTTGCGCACATAACGAACTTTATAACCCAAATGCATCAGCCAGCGATACACAATATCAAACGTAATATATGGCCTTGCATGGCCCAGATGGCTTTCGCCGCTTACCGTTGGGCCGCATACATACATGCCAACATGTTTTGGCGTTATCGGTATAAAAACTTCCTTTTCTCTGGTTAAAGAATTATAAACTTTCAGTTCGCTCATTGTTCAAATATAATTTTTTGGTGGCCATCTGCGGTCTTCGTGGCATCGTTCCTTGCGTCGCAACACTTGTGCTGTTGAATGTATGGCAGCTTCGGCCTGCTGATGCAAATGCACGCAAAAATCAAAGCATTTTTTTAATTCGGCAATATAAAATTATAGAATGATGTACAATGCAGATTAATTAAATGAATATCATCTCGGGCGCATGAAGCAAATAATTTATAAAAAACTGTTTAATTCTTAACTCATATTCTTCACTCACATAAACCTTAAGTGTTTATATACAACTTTAAAAAAACGTTTATCGTAGTTTTGCATAACCAGTTTTTATTTTGAGTAATGCAAATACCATCAGGAAAGCTAATCGCAATCGGCGGCGCAGAAGATAAAGGAACAGAAGTTGAAAAAGGTGAGATTCATAAAAACAATCTTAATTTTTTTGAGCTCGGCATTCTTCGCCGTATTGTTGAAGAAGCAGGCGGCATAAAAAAAAGAATTGAAGTTGTTACTACAGCATCTATGATTCCATTCCAGGTTGGTGAAAACTACCTGAATGCTTTTGGCAAAATCGGCTGTATAAATGTTGGTTTAATGCACATTCGCAACCGCGAAGATTTGCAGCAGCCAGAATATCTTGAACGTTTAAACCAGTGCAGTTGTATTATGCTAAGCGGCGGCAACCAAATGCGGCTTACGGCAATGCTTGGCGGCACCGTTTTCTTAAAAACACTTCGCGACAGATATTTTAATGAAAATATTGTTGTGGCGGGCACATCTGCAGGCGCTATGGCAATGAGCAGCACCATGATTTATGAAGGAAATCCTTTTCGCGCTCACTTAAAAGGAGAAGTAAAAATTACCACAGGATTGCGCATGATTGATAACGTAATCTTCGATTCTCATTTTGAAAAACGCGGCCGTTTTGTGCGGCTTGCACAAGCTGTTGCAGCCAATCCGGCATGTATTGGTATTGGTTTGGGTGAAGATACCGGCATGATAATTACTGAAGGAAATAAAATGGAAGCTATTGGCAGCGGATTGATTGTTATAATTGATGGCCACGAAGTAATGCATACAAACATTGCTGATATACCTGAAGGCAACCCAATGAGCATTGAAAACCTGCACGTGCATTTTTGCGCAAGAGGTAATGGTTATATTATTGATGAAAGAAAATTTGTTGAAAAGATGGGCAAAGAAACCACGCCGGTAATGAACGATGTTGCTTAAAATTTATGCATGAACATTTCAACCAAACTCATCTGGATTTTTCTTTTTACAGCCATCGTTTTGCTTCTGTCTTTTATCAGAGATTCAAAAAAGAAAAATAAAAAAATAATTTTTTTCGGTGACTCTATAACGCAAATGGGTGCACAAGCCGGCGGCTATATTTCATTCATAAAAAATATGCTGGCAAAGCAAAACATTACCACCTGTGATCTTGTTGGCGCAGGCATTGGCGGCAATAAAATATATGACTTGTTTTTAAGACTGCATCAAGATGTAATTGCACAATCGCCGGATATTGTTGTAATATGGATTGGCGTTAACGATGTTTGGCATAAAACCACTTCCGGCACCGGAACGGATGCCAATACGTTTGAAAAGTTTTATCGGGCTATCATTCAGCAATTGCAGGCAAATAAAATTAAAGTGATGCTGATTACACCCGCTGTTATCGGCGAAAGAAATGATCACACAAATAAGCACTATAATGACCTGAATAAGTACGTAGAAATAATAAGAAATATTGCCAAAGAAGATGATCTTCCGCTCTGCGATCTTCATGCGCTTTTTCATTTGTATGAAGAAAATTATAACACTGCAAATGCAATTAACGGCGTGCTTACGGTTGATGGCGTGCATTTAAATGATGCCGGCAATAAGTTGGCTGCAGAAGAAATTTGGAAAGTGCTAAAAAATGTCACTTAAATTTTTGCTGTTTATTTGTATTAATATCATATAACTTAATTTCAACAATCGTTTGCATAACCTTTAAAAAGGTTTCTTATTTATGTTTGAAGCCAGATAAATAACATGATCAAAAAAGTTTTACCCGCTTATGGTTTTGATGCTGATTCATTTGCAATTCCTTTCGGAAATGGTTTAATAAATGATACATGGAAAGTTGAAAATGAAAACAATGCCTACATTCTGCAAAAGATAAACACCAATATTTTTAAGCATCCGGAATATATTTCTGAAAATGTTCATTCCATAGCCGGTTACCTTTCCGTTCATTGCCCTGAATATTATTTTCTCACACCAATAAAAACACTTTCAGGAGAAGATCTGGTTTTTATTCCGCAAGATGGCTATTACAGAATGTTTCCTTTCGTAAAAAATTCGCACACTATTGATGTTGCAAAAAACACGCATCAAACATTTGAAGCAGCAAAAAAATTTGGCGAGCTTACAAAATTGCTTGCTGGCTTTCCGGCACAGCAATTAAAAATTACGCTGCCCGATTTTCATAACATCACATTGCGTTATACGCAGTTTTTGCAGGCAAAAAAATCAGGCATAAAAGAAAGAATAAAGAATGCGAAAGAATTAATACAGTTTTTAGAAAGTCAAAAAAATATTGTTGAAGAATTTGAAGAAATAAAAGCATCTGAAAATTTTAAGCTTAGGGTTACACATCACGATACAAAAATTAATAACGTGCTTTTTAATGATGAAGAAAAAGGTATTTGCATAATTGATTTAGATACTTTAATGCCAGGATATTTTATAAGTGATGTTGGTGATATGATAAGAACCTGCGTGCCTGATGTTGATGAAGAAGAAAAAGATATTTCTAAAATTCATATTCGCGAAGAAATTTTTGTTGCGCTTGCAGAAGGCTACCTCAGCGAAATGTATAATGAGTTGAGCAAAGAAGAATTAAACAATTTCGTGTATGCCGGAAAGTTTATGATTTACATGCAGGCATTGCGCTTTCTTTCAGATTATTTAAATAACGATGTGTATTATGGCAGCACTTATAACGGACAAAATTTTTACCGGGCTGCAAATCAAACCCAATTGTTAAAGTTGCTTGTTCAAAGTGAAAAAAAATTTTCCAGTATCGTTTCACATATCATTCAAAAAAAACCGAACAGTTTAAAGCACCAGTTATAATGAAGAAAATAAAAAATATATTAGCACTTATATATTTTTTTTCGCTTGCCCATTTTTCAATTGCTCAAACAAAAGCATTTTATTCAGAAGATTTTTCTGAAGGCAAATTACCCGCCGGCTGGTACATTCCAAAAGTGGGTAATTGGGATCCGCAGTGGATTGTTACTAACCAACCATATCCGGGTTCTTATCAATATCAGCAACAGGCGCCGCCGATTGCTTCTGCAAGCCGTGGTTATCATTTGCAATTCCAGGCGGGATATTTTACCGATGAAGATGTTGATAGCTGGATTAAAAAACATCAGTATCCTGATGGTTATGTTGTTTCTGCGCCAATAAATTGTTCCAATCATTCGTCAGTGATTTTAAAATTTCAGCAAACATTTCGCTGGTGGAATTATCATGCGAATGATACAGCAGGATTATTTGTTGGTGTAAGTACCGATAGCATTCACTGGCATGAGTGGGATGTGCGGCATGATGTAAAAAGTGCAACGGATATGCTCACACCATTAAAAGAAGAAATTAATATTTCAAAATGGGCAGCTAACCAGCCGAAAGTTTTTTTGCGTTTTTACTGGAAAGGATTAGAAGCATGGTATTGGATGGTGGATGATATTTCTTTGAGTGAAGCATTTAAAAAAGATATCGGTATTGCAAGATTGGTTTCGCAAAATGAAAGCGGCAATAAATTTAGTGCGCATGATAGCTTAACGCTGAACATAAAAAATTATGGTTCACAAACCATCAATCAAAAAATACAAATTGCTGCAAGCCTTGATGGCAAAGCGTTACAGCCAATTATTTTTGATGCAGAAGAAAATCCAATTGCAAGCGGAGAAGAAAAGCAAATCAGTTTTTCAAATATTAATTTGGCAAATCGTCCATTGCATAAAGTTTCATTTGCAATTAATTTAAATGGCGATGAAAATAATTTGAACGATAGTTTACACGAAGTAATTAGTGAAGACAGCGCATCGTTAGGAAAATTAGATTCATATCAAAAAATTCAAAATGGGATTGAATTAGCCAGCGGCATTACAAAACTTAAAATCATCTTTTATAAACAAAATATTTTTAGAATGTGGTTAGCGCCTGATGGTGAGTTTACCAATCCTGCCGATACAGAAATTGTTATCAATTATCATCTGCAAAATTTTTCGCTTTCAATTAAAGATGATAATGAAAATATTTATGTACAAACAGATTCATGCAAGCTCATCATTCAAAAAAATCCAATTCTTATTTCTTTATACAATTCAAAGAATAAATTAGTTTTTAAAGAAGAACATCCATTAAGCTTTGGCTCAAAAACAACGCAATATTTAAGTCGCGCTGATGATGAATATTTTTATGGATGCGGCATGCAGAACGGTTATTTTTCGCATCGCGATCACATTATGAAAATTGAAAAAGGCGGCGGTTGGGATGATGGCGGAAGAGCGAATCCTGCTCCGTTTTATATGAGCACAAATGGCTATGGCGCATTGCGCAACACGTTTGATATTGGCTTGTATAATTTCACTTCAAACATGCAGTTATCGCACAACGAAAACCGTTTTGATTGTTTTTATTTTGTTGATTCATCATTAAAAAATATTTTGAATGATTACACGCAAATTTGCGGTCGCCCGTTTATGCCGGCACGCTGGCAATTAAGTTTGGGTGATGCAAATTGTTATAACAAACCGGGCCGCGATAAAAAGCCGCAAACAACACCGGATGTAATTTGGAAAGTTGCCGATAAATATATTGAAAACAATATGCCGCATGGATGGATTTTGCCGAATGATGGTTATGGTTGCGGTTATGTGAAGTTAGACAGCACCGTAAAAGAATTGCGCAAACGCGGATTTTATACGGGTTTATGGACAGAAAATGGCGTTGATAAAATTGCAACTGAAGTTGGAAAATATGGAACGCGTTTATGCAAGCTGGATGTTGCGTGGGTTGGTCCTGGTTATAAATATGCATTGGATGGTTGTCGTGCTGCATATAATGGCATTGAAAATAATTCTGATTCTCGTGGTTTTGTTTGGAGTGTGATGGGTTGGGCTGGAACACAACGATACAGTGTGGTTTGGAGCGGCGACCAAAAAGGGAATTGGGAGTATATACGTTTTCATATTCCAACTGTTATTGGTTCTGGCTTGAGTGCATTTAATTGTGCAACGGGCGATGTGGATGGAATTTTTGGCGGCAGCGATTCAACTTATGTTCGCGATTTGCAATGGAAATGTTTTACGCCGGTTTTTATGGTGATGAGCGGCTGGGCAAAAAAAGATAAGCAGCCTTATATTTACGGCGAACCTTACACGAGCATCAACAGAAAATATTTGCAATTGAAGATGCGCTTAACGCCATACATGTACACGCTGATGCATGAAGCGCATGCAACCGGCGTGCCTGCTGTGCGTGGTTTGGTGTTGGAAAATCAAGATGATTCTGTAACGTGGAGTACAAGCACGCAATATGAATTTTTATTGGGACAATCTTTTTTGGTTGCACCTGTTTGGAAGCCGGAAGAAAAACGCGACAGCATTTATTTTCCGCAAGGCAAATGGATTGATTACTGGAATGGTGATGTATACGAAGGAAAACAATGGCTGAATAATTATTCAGCTAAATTGGACAAACTGCCTTTGTTTGTGAAAGCAGGTTCAATCATTCCCATGTATCCACAAATGAATTATGACGGAGAAAAACCTTTAGATACTTTAACGCTGAATATTTATCCTTCCGAGAAATCGTCTTATGAATTATATGAAGATGATGGATTGACAAGAGAATATAAACAAGACAAATTTGCTATGACAAATATTTCATGTAATCAATCTTCATCATCAACAATAATAAATATTGATGCAATAAAAGGAAATTATAAAAACATGCTGCCACAGCGTAATTATGTGTTGCAGATTCATACAACGAAGCAGCCTTCATCAATCATAATCAACAACAAAAAACTTTCATCATCGCAATATCATTATTTAAATGAAAAAAACGGTTTGCTTATGATTGATTGCGGGAAGTTTGATGTGCATAAAAACGTTGAAATAATAATTAAGTAAACGTTCTGTTCATACTATTTCATCCTTCAAAATAAAATATATGGAAAGAAGGTCTTTTATAAAAAATACAGGATTAACCGCCGCGTCTTTTGCTTTGTTATCAAAAAACGCAATGGCTGCTAACCATGCAGATAACAAAGTAAAAATTGGTTTAATTGGCACGGGATTAAGAGGGCAAAGTCATCTTTCGTTGCTTTTAAGAAGAGATGATGTTGATGTGGCAGCCATTTGTGATGTTGATGCACAGATGCTTGATTGGGCAAAAAATATTGTGAACAAAAGCAAGAAAAAAATGCCTGAAATTTTTACGGGTAATGTGTATGCATGGAAAGATATGCTGGCAAAAACACAATTGGATGGCGTTGTAATTGCAACGCCCTGGGAGTGGCATACGCCTATGATTCTCGGTTCGCTTGATGCAGGTATAAAATATGTTGGTTGTGAAGTAGTGCTTGGAATAACAATGGAAGATCACTGGAATGTTGTGCGTGCTGCCGAAGCGCAAAAAGCGAATGTAATGATGCTTGAAAACGTTTGTTACCGCAGAGATGTGATGGCGGTTTTAAATATGGTGCGGCAAAATTTATTTGGTGAATTAATTCATTTGCAAGGCGGTTACCAGCACGATTTACGCGGCGTTTTATTAACCGATAATAAAGGTGGTACCGGCGCTGAGTTTGGTGCAAATGGTTTTTCAGAAGCGAAATGGAGAACCAATCATTCGGTATATCGCAATGGTGATCTGTATCCTACGCATGGCATTGGGCCGCTTGCAAATTATATCAACATAAATCGCGGCAACCGTTTTCTTTCATTATGTTCTTATGCAAGTAAAACAAGAGGCTTGCATAATTATATTGTAAAAGTTGGCGGCGAAAATCATCCCAATGCAAAAATAAATTTTAAGTTGGGTGATGTTGTAACAACGATGATTCATTGCAATAACGGTGAAACAATTTTATTGCAGCATGATACTGATTCGCCACGGCCTTATTCATTGGGTTTTCGTGTTCAGGGCACGAATGGGTTATGGATGGATGTTAGTCAAACCGTTTATATTGAAGGTAAATCTGCGAAGGATGATGAATGGGATAATGAAAAAACATGGTTTGATAAATACGATCATCCTTTGTGGGCAAGATGGAGCAAAGACACTGAAGGCGCCGGGCATGGAGGCATGGATTTTTTTGTGATACATGCTTTTATTGAATCCATCAAACGCAAAACATCAACGCCGTTGGATGTATATGATGCAGCAACTTGGAGTGCGATAACACCGTTAAGCGAACAATCAATTGAATTAGGTCATCAAACGGTTCAGTTTCCTGATTTTACAGCAGGGCAATGGATGTATCGCCAACCTGTATTTGCTTTGAATGATGAATATTAATTCATTTATAATTCTTGGTTTTTAAACAGCGCCATGTAAAGAAAATTATGCAAAAGTTCTGAGCATTTCGAAAAATTAAACCAACTAATAATGAGAAAATTTTGTTTGTTTGGATTCTTATTTTTCATCACTCAACATGCATTCGGCCAAACACCTTTTGGTGATAATATTAACTGGATCAGCGGATATGAAAAAAAGATCATCGGCGAAGACATTAATTATTTTTCTGCTTTTCCTGATTATGTAAATGAAGCTTTGCTTACACGTGCAACCGATGGTAAAAAAGTAATTGAATGGCAAACAGCGCTGGTGCCGGTTAACAATAAATCTCCATACGTTTATTTTCGCTGGATTGCCGGGCATTCAACAGGCACCAGCAGCGGTGATCGCAATTTTGATTTGTATATTAATGATGATAAAGCACTCATTATTACAACACATCCCGGAAATAAAAACCCACGCTGGAGTTTTGCTGCAAACGACAGCACTAAAATTATTTTCACGCAGTTAAAAACAGATGGCGCCAATGATGCACATGGCATTTTATATTTAAGAGTTCCTTCATCACGCATAAAACCCGGTGAACCTTTGCGCTTAAAACTTATTGGCGAAGCACAGCAAAGCAACGATTGGTTTATGACGTTTAAATATGCCTTTGAAGAAAAGGCTGATATAACGGCGATGCCATTTTTATTGAAAAACGGAAAGCAACCTTTATCGCTGAACATTTTACATTTTGGTAAAAAAGAACAGCTATATGTAACAGTAAATAAAACCGAAAATTTTTCTTTTGATTTGAATGAAGGCATGAACAATTTTGATGTACCGGTAACGGCTGTTTTAAAAAAAGACAGTGTGCATGTGCTGATAAAATATGGCGATACAATTTTATCAAACAGTTATGTTCAAATGCAACCGGTTATAAAAAAGAGAAATAGATTTTATCCATCATTCGCATACAGATATTGGTTATTCTGCGCTTCAAACAGATGTTGAAAAAATCCACATCAAAAATATTTACGATGCGCTGCGCATGATTGATAAAACAAAAGATTATCCTGCAGATGCAAAATTTAAATGGAATATAGAATCGCTTTGGGCGGTGGAAAATTTTTTAAAGCAGGCTTCGCCAACAGATAGCGCAAGATTTTTTGCTGCTGTAAAAAATGGCAGCATTGGCCTTTCCGGTTTATATGCAAATATGCTTACAGGTTTAAGCATGCCTGAAGAAGTATTTCATTATACAGATTATGCAAAAATGCTGCGTAACAAATTTAATTTGCCCATTGAAAGCGCAATGATTTCTGATGTACCTGGAATTGCCTGGGCAACTGTAACTGCATTTGCAAAAGGCGGCATAAAATATTTTTCAGACGGGCCAAATTATCTTGGTAAAAACAGTCCTTATCTTGGTGACAGGGTTGGTTATTTTGTGAAACAATGGGGCGATAAACCGGTATGGTTGCAAGCACCTTCAGGTGAAGAAAAAATTTTATTGTGGACGGCGGGAAAAGGTTATTCATCATGGCACGGCACTGCACCCGGCGCCGTATTTTATTCAGGCACCAAAAAAATTGCCGATTATTTAAATGAGTTAGCGGCCAGAAATTATCCGTACGAAATGGTGCAATGGCGTTACAATATTGTTGCGGATAACGGGCCGATTGATACAACAATTTCAGATTTTGTAAAACAGTGGAATGAAAAATATGAATGGCCAAAGATTGTTTTAAACACTGTAAATAAAATGTTTGAAACGTTTGAAAGCCGCTATGGTAAAGAGATTCCGGTTGTTAAAGGTGATATAACGCCGTATTGGGAAGACGGTGCTGCTTCCACCGCACAAGAAGAAGGTGTTAATCGTGAAAACAGTTTGCGTTGCCAGCAATTAACAACATTATATGCAATGCTTGCACCAAAAAAATACAATGAAAATGATTTTTATAATGCATGGCGAAACATCATCATGTTTACAGAACATACATGGGGCGCTTATAACAGTATTTCAGAACCTGATGCACCATTTGTAAAAGAACAATGGCGCATCAAGAAAAATTTTATGCTTGATGCAGGTAAAGAAATTGATCATCTTACTACTGAATTATTGCAGCCATTAACAGACACAACTTCAAAAAAAATTGCGGTTGTAAATACATTATCATGGCAACGCAACGGCGCTGTGTATTTGCCATCAAATATTAATGCAGAATTTATAACAGATGAAAAAGGAAAATTATATCCGTTGCAAAAATTATCTGATGGAAGAAGCGTTTTTATTGCCCAAAACTTAAGCCCGTTAAGCGTTTCATACTTCTATATAAAAAATAATACAAAGCAATCATTGCAAAAAAATTCTTTTATAATAACAGATAGCTCTGTTTCTAATGGAAAAATATTTTTTGTTTGGAATAAAGCAAATGGCAGCATTACAACGCTTGAAAAAGATGGCTATAATTTTTCAGGTGATTTTAAAAACCAGGGATTGAATGGTTATTGGTATGTGCCGGGCCGCAACCCTGCAGATGCAGTTTCAAATGATGAAGTTAAAGTAACTGTTGAAGAGCAAGGATTAAACTTAGTTACAATAAGTATTGAATCATCTGCACCAGGCGCAGAAAATGTTATAAGAAAAATAACGTTGCTTGCAAATGATGATAAAATTTTTTTGGAGAATATTATTGATAAAAAAGATGTGCGTACAAAAGAAGCTGTTTATTTTTCTTTTCCGTTTGCAAACAATTTAAAGAAAACAACAATTGATGTTGGTTATGGAAACATGCAATATTTAAAAGATCAGTTACCCGGCTCGAATATGGATTTTTTAAGCACCCGCCGCTGGCTTGATGCATCTGATAATAATAAAGGCATTCAGTTAATGATGTTAGAACCATTTATGGCTGCGCCGGATTCGATGGTTGATGAAAATCTTAGTGTTAATCAGAGCTATAAAAAATGGCGTGAAGAAGGAGCGCCAACATCAACATGGTTCAGTTATGTAATGAATAATTACTGGCACACGAATTATAAGGCAGATCAGCAAGGCATCAGTAATTATAATTATGTTTTAAGGCCACACGAAATTTTACAAAATGATGAACAGGAAAAATCTGCAATGGAATTTACGCAACCCATAATTGCATTTTCTGTAAATGAAAAAACGATATTGACGCAAAATTTTTTTGAATTAAGCAATGATAAAATTGTTGTTACAAGCATCACCCCGCAAAACAACGGCGGTTTTATGGTAAGAATTTTTAATCCTGAAAAAACAATTCAATCAACAACATTTAAATGGCATGAATTAAAGCCGCATAACATTACAGAGGTTTCAACAAAAAAAATGATAAAGATTAACGATCAATTTAATATTAAAGGATATGATGTTGTGGAATTGTTGGTGAAGTAATAAAGCGATACAACAAACAATAATTTGCAACAAGTAAAGGATAATTACTTCCCGATACAAAACTTGCTGAAAATATAATCCAACTGATCTTCATTAGTTATTTGGCCGGTTATTTCTCCAAGATAATGCAGGCAACGCCTTATATCCGGCGTAATTAAATCGCCTGATAAATTTTCATCCAAACCTTTTTTAATATCGGTTAATGCCTCGTTTACTTTTTGCAATGCTTCAAAATGTCTTGCATTGGTAATAACAATATTTTCGGTTTCAATAGTTCCGGATGTAACTGCATCAACCAATTGCTTTTTAAGAAGGTTTATGTGCGTGTGTTCTTTTGCTGAAATAAATAAAACATCAATACCATCAAATTTTTTAATAACGTCATCCGTATTCATCACGTCAAGCTTATTGCCAATAAGCATATAATTTTTATTGAGAGATCTTAACTCATGTTGCTGGCTAAAAACCTGTTCTTTGGTTTCATGTGCGCAATCAAATAAATAAATAACAATATCGGCTGTGCGCATTTTTTCAAAACTTTTTTCAACGCCGATGGTTTCAATTTCGTTGCTGCTGGTTCTTAGGCCCGCAGTATCAATAAGCCTGAATAAAATGCCTTCAATATTTATTATTTCTTCAATAGTATCACGGGTTGTGCCGGCAATATCGCTTACAATTGCACGGTTTTCATTTAATAAAGAATTTAATAAAGTTGATTTGCCTGCGTTGGGTTTACCAATAATTGCCACCTGAACACCATTGCGAATTACGTTGCCTAACTTAAAAGATTGCAATAAATTATTTGTAATTTCTGTTGCCTCAGTAACCAAATTATACAGTTGCGTTCTGTCGGCAAACTCAACATCTTCCTGCGAAAAATCGAGTTCCAGTTCTATCAACGCAGAAAATTTTAATAATTGTTCTCTTAATCGTTTAAGCACATTCGAAAATCCGCCGCGAATGTTTTGCAGCGCTGTTTTTCTGCTGGCTTCTGTATTGCTGGCAATAAGATCTGCAACGGCTTCAGCCTGCGTTAGATCAAGCTTTCCATTTAAAAATGCACGTTGTGTAAACTCGCCGGGTTTTGCAAGTCGTGCACCTTTTTCAATGCATACATCAATAATTTTTTGTTGAATAAAAGCAGAACCATGACAGGAAATTTCAACAATATTTTCGCCGGTGTAGGAGTGCGGTGATTTGAATAATGAAACCACTACTTCATCAATAACTTCATCATTATTTTTTAAAATGCCAACATGCAATGTGTGCGATGGTTGCGCAGTTAAATCTTTACTTATAAAAATCGAATTTACTATTTCAATTGCGTGGCTGCCGCTTAAACGCAATACGCCGATTGCGCCAATACCCGGTGGTGTTGACAATGCAATTATAGTATCGTTCCAGCTTGTTGATAACATGAACTTTTTATAAAAATATATCAATCAAATTAAATGCGATTATAAGGTAAATTGTATCAATAAATCAAATCTTCATACGCAGCCTGCAGTTCGTTATACGCATGTTGATCATTTATTTTTTTACACTGTAACATTCCTTCTTCATAACATGCAATAGCTTTATTTATTTCACCTTTTCTTTCTAACAATTTTGCTAAATGATAATATGAACCAACATAATCAGGCGAATCTTTTAAAACAGATTCTAATAAATTTTCTGCTTCATTATCTTTTTGCAGCTTAATATATTCAAGCGCCAAAGCATGACGCAAAAAGTTATCGTGCGGTGATTGCTGTAAATATTCAAGCAGCTTTTCAATGCGGTTCATGCATCAAAAATAAACTTATGATGAAGTTGTGAAAACAATTATTTTGATTGCATCATTTGTATAAACTCATCAAATAAATAACGGCTGTCGTGCGGGCCTGGCGTGCTTTCCGGGTGATACTGCACGCTGAAAGCAGGTTTGTTTTTCATGCGAATGCCTTCAATACTTTCATCATTTAAATTAAGGTGCGTTATTTCAACTGTATCATTATTTTTTACAGCTTCAGGATCAACACCAAAGCCATGATTTTGTGTTGTGATTTCGCAATGATTTTTAATAAGATTTTTTACAGGATGATTTAAGCCTCTGTGCCCGTGATGCATTTTAAATGTTGGAATATCGTTTGCCAAAGCAAGCAACTGATGGCCTAAACAAATACCAAACAGCGGCTTATCTTCTTTCAACAATTCTTTTACGGTGCTAACCGCATAAGGCATGGCTGCAGGATCTCCGGGCCCGTTTGAAATAAAATATCCATCAGCATTAAATGCTCTTAATTCTTCAACAGCGGTTTTTGCAGGAAACACTTTTATGTATGCACCGCGATTGGCAAGCGAAGTAAGAATGTGTTGTTTAACACCATAATCAACAACGGCAACTTTTAAAGGCGCATTTGCATCACCCACTTCATATATTTCTTTTGTGCTAACGGTTGATGCCAGCTCGAGCCCATCCATATCAGGTACTTTATCTAATTCATCCTGCAAAGATTTTTTATCAGTTATCTCAGATGAAATAATGCAGTTCATGGCGCCGCTGTTTCTAATGTGCGATACCAGTGAACGTGTATCAATGCCTTCAATGGCAACAATATTATTTCTTTTTAAATAATCATCAAGACTATCAGACGCTTTATATCTTGAAAATTTTTCTTCAAGATTTCGCCCTATCAATGCACGAATTTTAACGCTGCTGCTTTCCTGGTCAAAATTATTTGTACCGTAATTGCCAATGTGCACATTGTTCATTATAAGCACCTGGCCATAATAACTTGGATCTGTAAAAACTTCCTGGTAACCCGTCATGCCGGTGTTAAAACAAATTTCGCCGGTTGCAGTGCCAATTTTGCCAAATGCTTTGCCCTGCAAAAAAGTACCGTCTTGTAAAAGAAGAAACGCTGGTTGTTGTGTGTTGAACATTTTTTGAAAGTAGTTTCAAAATGCAAAAAAAACGGTTTGCTTTTTAAATTATATGATAAAGTTTTCCAGATATGTTTCTTTGAAGGAAAGTTTAAATTGTTATAAAATTAAAACCTGCTTTTCTTTATTGGTTATTTTAGCTTCTTTCAAATAGTTTTAAAGCTTTATGAAAGCAATTCTTTTTGTTTTTAGTTTGATGATATACTGCGCAGCATTTACACAAACAAAACAATTTACGGTTGAAGAAAATAATGCGGCGACACCTGTAAAAAACCAGGACCGCTCAGGCACGTGCTGGTGCTTTTCATCAACCGCGATAACGGAAAGTGAGTTGCTGTTATTAAACAAGCCAACGCTCGATTTATCTGAAACATTTACCTTGTATAATTTATATATTGATAAGGCTGAAAAATATATCCGTCGCCGTGGTAATACGCGTTTTTCGGAAGGCGGTCTTGGGCAGGATATGCTGAATGCTGTTGCAAATTATGGCGCTATGCCGCAAGAAATTATGCATTGATTAAAGCAATCAACAAAAAATAAAATGCATTCTAACGAATTTTTAAACCAGGTTGCAATAATAACAGGCGCAGGGCAGGGCATTGGTTTTGAAATCGCAAAACAATTGTGCATAAACGGTGCATCTGTTTTATTGAATGATATTGATGAACAACTTGCAAAAAATGCGGCTTTAAAAATTGCTGAACATGGAAACTGTTTTGCTTTAGCCGGCGATGCTGCTAATGTTTCGTTTATTAAAACTATGGTTAATGAAGCAGTGAGCAAATTTGGTAAATTAACCATTGCTATTGCCAATGCAGGCATCACTTTGTTCGGAGATTTTTTTGATTATAAACCACAAGCTTTGCAAAGCGTGATGAATGTAAATATAGGCGGAAGTTTTTTTCTTGCGCAGGCTGCTGCCAACCAAATAAAACAACAGCAAAGCGGCGGCAGTATTTTATTAATGTCGTCTGTAACCGGCCACCAGGCGCATAAAAACTTAGCAGCTTATGGCATTACAAAAGCAGCGCTTGAAATGCTTGCAAAAACATTGGTGATTGAACTATCGCCATTTAATATTTCAATCAATGCCATTGCGCCCGGCGCAACCATTACCGAACGCACAACATCAGACGAAAATTACATCAGCACATGGAGCCGCATTACGCCAATGGGCAAGCCTGCAACCGTTGAAGATGTTGCAAACGCAGCACTGTTTATGGTTGCGCCTTCATCAAGGCATATAACCGGGCAAAGTTTGATTGTTGATGGCGGCTGGACAAGCGTTAGCCCTTCACCTTATTAAACGGCGTCTAAGTTTTTTTAATTTTTAATTTTCACTTTTAACTTAACCTCATGTTTCGTTTAAACAATAAAATTGCAGTGGTAACCGGCGGCGGAAGCGGCATCGGAAAAGCCATGTCTGTTTTGTTTGCACAACAAGGCGCAACCGTTTGCATACTTGATGTTAATGACAACGCTAAAAATGTTGCTGATGAAATCATCAATGCAAGCAATAAAGCATTTTTTTATAAATGCAATATTTCAAACCAGCCTGAAGTAAAAAATGTTATTGAACAAATTATTCAGCAACATATAAGCATTGATATTTTAATTAATAATGCCGGCATTGCACACATTGGCACCGCAGAAAATACGCCGCCGGATGATTTTGAAAGATTGATCAACGTAAATATAAAAGGCGTTTATAATTGTTTGCATGAAGTGCTGCCTTTTATGAAACAAAAGGGCGGATGCATTGTAAACATGGCTTCTGTTGCTGCGCTTGTTGGCTTGAATGATCGGTTTGCATATTCCGCAACAAAGGGTGCCGTAATTGCCATGACGCTTTCTGTTGCAAAAGATTTTCTTTCATATAATATTCGCTGCAACAGCATTTCTCCCGGTCGCGTGCATACACCTTTTGTTGATGGCTTTCTTGCAAAAAATTATCCTGGTAAAGAAGCTGAAATGTTTGATAAGCTTTCTAAAACACAACCCATTGGCCGCATGGGCAATCCCGAAGAAATTGCGCAGCTTGCTTTGTATTTATGCAGTGATGAAGCTTCATTTATCACCGGCTGCGATTATCCTATTGATGGCGGTTTCGTAAAGTTGAATACATAGAATTTTTTGTTGCCGGCTTTTGTATTTTAATTAAACACGGTTGTGTCACTCACTTGTACTGCTGATTTTTCATGGCAACAAAAACTTAAAGTGTAACCGCATCTGTTTTATTCAAACAACTCATATCTAAATCCAAAAATTTGCACTCAATCGTTTGCCGCTATATCTTTGCACATGGCAACAATAAATAATGCTTCAACGCAGGCGCGTTTTTTTGGTGAAGGTTTAACCTTTGATGATGTTCTCTTAATGCCGGCTTACAGCCAAATTCTTCCGAGAGAAACCGATACTTCAACAAGGCTCACAAAATCATTAAAATTAAATATTCCAATGCTTTCCGCAGCAATGGATACAGTTACTGAAGCAAGTCTTGCAATGGCCTTGGCAAGAGAAGGAGGCATTGGTATTCTTCATAAAAATATGACGATTGAAAGACAAGCCGAACAGGTAAGAAAAGTTAAACGCAGCGAAAGCGGATTAATCATCGACCCAATTACTTTGCTTGCAAATGCAACCATTGGTGATGCATTGAAATTAATGAAGGAAAACAAGATCGGCGGCATTCCCATCATCGATAATAAAAATATTCTTGTTGGCATTCTCACCAATCGGGATTTAAGATTTGAAACCGATAAAAAGAAAAAAGTAAGCGAAGTGATGACGAAAGAAAATCTCATCACAGCACCCGACGGAACTGATCTTAAAAAAGCCGAAATTATTTTGCATAAATATAAAATTGAAAAATTACCGGTTGTAAATAAAAGCGGCAAACTCACTGGTCTTATCACTTATCGCGATATACTTCAAATAAAAAATTATCCAAACGCCATTAAAGATGAATTTGGAAGATTGCTTGTTGGCGCTGCACTTGGCATAACAAAAGATATTAACGAGCGTGCATCTGCATTAATAAATGTTGGTGTTGATGTGGTAACATTAGATAGTGCGCATGGCCACAGCAAAGGCGTTATATCAGCATTAAAATCATTGAAAAAAAGTTTTAAAAACCTGCAGGTTATTGCCGGAAATATTGGAACGGCAGCCGGCGCAAAAGCTTTGGCTGAAGCCGGCGCTGATGCGGTAAAAGTTGGTATTGGCCCTGGTTCTATTTGCACTACGAGAATTGTTGCAGGCACCGGCGTTCCGCAGTTAACGGCCATTATGGAAGCTGCCGCTGCTTTAAAAAATTCAAACATTCCTTTAATTGCTGATGGCGGCATTCGTTATACAGGTGATATGGTAAAAGCTTTGGCTGCAGGCGCAGATACAGTTATGATGGGCAGCGTTTTTGCCGGCACTGAGGAAAGCCCCGGCGAGACTATTATTTATGAAGGAAGAAAATTTAAAGAATATCGCGGCATGGGAAGTATTGCAGCAATGGCGCAGGGCAGCAGCGACCGTTATTTTCAGGATGTGGAAGATGATATAAAAAAGTTTGTTCCTGAAGGTATTGAAGGCCGTGTGGCTTATAAAGGTTTTTTAAGTGAAGTGGTGGCACAATATACCGGGGGTTTGCGTGCAGGCATGGGTTATTGCGGTGCTAAAACAATAAGCGATCTTCAAAATGCAATTTTTGTAAAAATTACCAATGCAGGCATGCGTGAAAGCCATGCACACGATATTGAAATAACAAGAGAAGCACCTAACTACAGCAGGAGTTAAGAAATGATTTCAAGCGAAGCCGCAAAGTAAAAAAAGAACCTTAAAGAATATAAGTACTTAGAACCTTTGCGAGTCTTTGCATCTTAGGGAGAGAACTATATCATTTCGCTTTGCAGCACAGGATTTTTAACCTGGCTGCGCATTTCGTTGAAATTTTTTGCAGCGGCAATAAACTCAACAAATAAAGGTGCAGGTTTTTCAACCGTACTTTTTAATTCAGGATGATATTGAACGCCGATAAAAAACGGATGATTTTTTGCTTCGAGAATTTCAACCAAACCCGTATCAGGATTTATACCGCTTGCTATCATTCCATTGGCTTCAAACCGTTCAAGATATTTATTATTAAATTCAAAGCGGTGGCGATGCCTTTCGCTGATTAATGTTTTACCATAAACCTGGTGTGCTAAAGTGCCTGGTTTTATTTCGCATGGATAATGCACCCAACCGCATGGTGCCTCCCATTTTTGTAACCTTTTTCTGTTCTTCCATCATGTCAATCACCGGGTCAGAAGTTTGTGCATCCATTTCAGTTGAATGTGCATTTTCAATTCCCAAAACATTTCTTGCAAATTCAATGGCAGCCATTTGCATGCCCAAACAAATTCCAAAAAATGGCAAATTATTTTCACTTGCATATTGCACCGCAATTATCTTTCCTTCAATGCCGCGTTTGCCAAAACCAGGTGCAACCAGTAAGCCATCCAGACCTTCAAATTTTTCTTTTACAGTATGCTTGTTTATGGTTTCGCTGTGCACATCAACCACCTGCACTTTTACTTCGTTTATTGCGCCGGCATGTATAAAGCTTTCCAGTATTGATTTGTATGCATCCTGCAGTTCCATATATTTTCCTATCAACCCGATATTTACTTTGCTTTTTGGATATTTCAGTTTATCAAGAAAGATTTTCCATTTACTTAAATCCGCTTCAGGAACTAGTGTGGTATTTAATTTTCTTAAAGTGATAATATCCAGTTTTTCACGCAACATCATCAATGGCACTTCATAAATGGTAGATGCATCCATCGCTTCAATTACTGCTTCCTGCTTTTACATTACAGAACAAAGCAATTTTTCGTTTAATATCATTGTTTAAAGATTCTTCTGTTCTGCAAACGATAATATCAGGATGCACGCCTGTTTCACTCAGCATTTTTACGCTGTGTTGCGTGGGTTTTGTTTTTAATTCTTTGGCTGCACGCAGGTAAGGAATTAATGTAAGATGAATAACGCACACATCGCCTTCGGGCAGCTCCCACTGCAACTGGCGCACTGCTTCAATAAACGGAAGGCTTTCAATATCGCCAACTGTTCCGCCAATTTCTGTTATCACAATATCATAATTGCCATCATTTCCCAGCAACAACATGCGGCGTATAATTTCATCTGTAATATGCGGAACCACCTGCACTGTTTTTCCTAAAAAATCACCGGCACGTTCTTTATTAATTACGGTTTGATAAATTCTTCCTGTTGTTACATTGTTTGCCTGCGACGTAAAAATATTTAAGAAACGCTCGTAATGGCCAAGATCAAGATCAGTTTCGGCGCCATCTTCCGTTACAAAACATTCGCCATGTTCATAAGGATTTAATGTGCCGGGATCTACATTAATATATGGATCAAATTTTTGAATGGTTACCCTGAAACCCCTTGCCTGTAACAGTTTTGCAAGCGATGCGGCAATAATGCCTTTACCTAAACTGCTGGTTACACCACCGGTAACAAAAATGTATTTCGACATAAAAAAGTTTTAGTTGTATGTTATAAGTTTTATGTTTTATTAAATATCAATTGCAGTAATTCCAGTAAACATGCTGAGTTTTTTTTGAACTTAATTTGCAGTTCGCAACACCTGTGCAGCATATTCTTATTCAATAAAAAAAGAAAACATGCACAGATTTTCTGTGTGTTGTTTTCATCACTGTTATTAAGCTATTGATTATTTCCGTTGACCGGAGAAATGAAAATTCTCAGAGGTCATGCAAAGCTAAAGTATATTTTCTGCCTTTGGAAATTCAGCATAAAAAACTGTATAGAAAGTGGAAAATTTTTTATCCTTATTAGGAAATGCTTGAATTTATCCACATTGGTTTCAATAATGAGACAGGCATTCGATCCGGCAATTAAAAAAATAAACTTTATACAGATCAAAATTATTAACAAGCGTTTTGCTTATTACCTTTGAAGCCCGAATTATTTTTTTTCACTATAAAATTTTACGAATGAAAATTACTGTTGTAGGCGCTGGTGCTGTTGGTGCAACCTGTGCCGATAACATTGTGCGCAAAGAATTGGCGCATGAAGTTGTATTGCTTGATATTAAAGAAGGCCTTGCTGAAGGTAAAGCGCAGGATATGATGCAAACCGCAGCCCTGCTTGGTTTTGATACACGCATCAGCGGCAGCACAAACGATTATGCAAAAACGGCAAACAGCGATGTTGTGGTTATAACATCCGGCCTGCCGCGTAAACCAGGCATGACAAGAGAAGAATTGATTGGCACCAATGCCGGCATTGTGAAAGGTGTTGTTGAAAACATTTTAAAGCACTCGCCAAATGCAATCATCATAATCATCAGCAACCCGATGGACACGATGACATACCTGGCCTTAACTTCAAGCAAATTGCCAAAGAACAGGATAATAGGTATGGGCGGAATTTTAGATAGTTCCCGTTTTAAATATCAATTAAGTCAACACTTAAACTGCAGCCCAACAGATTTAAATGCAATTGTTGTTGGCGGTCATGGCGATACTACAATGATTCCATTAATTCGTTTGGCAACGTGGAACAGTGTTCCTGTTACTAATTTTTTAAGTGCAGATCAGCAAAAACAAATTGTGAATGATACAATGGTTGGCGGCGCAACGCTTACCAAATTAATTGGCACTTCTGCATGGTATGCGCCCGGCGCCGCAGGCGCCGCATTGGTGGAAGCGATTGTACGTGATGAAAAAAAATTATTTACGTGCTGCGTTTTTGTTGATGGTGAATATGGCCAGAAAGATATTTGCATGGGCGTGCCTGTTGTAATTGGTAAAAATGGTTGCGAAAAAATTGTTGAAGTTGAATTGAATGATGAAGAAAAAGCTGCCTTTGCAAAGAGTGCAGATGCAGTTAGAAATATGAATGATGTGCTAAAAACGTTGTAAAAATATTTTCGACTTAAATAAATGCCGCGTTATTGAATGCGGCATTTTTGTTTTTATGATATTCATTAAATTGTCAGCTCAATTTTATTAAAACTATTGCATGGCTGCATACTTCAATGATTACTTTAAAGCACTTCAATCAATACCTCTTGAAGAAATAACAGAACACACGCATCGCACAGCATTAGAAACGCTTTTAAAAGAAATTGCTAAACATTACGGTCACAGGTTGCAAATAATTCATGAACCAAAGAGAGAACAAGGTTTTGGTGCGCCTGATTTTAAAATTTCACATGCCGGAAGTATTATTGGTTATGTTGAAAATAAAAAGTTAGATGAGAATCTTTCGAAATTGTATAACAGCAATCAAATAAAAAAATATAAAGCGCTTAACGATAATATTCTTCTTACCAATTACAAAGAATTTGTTTGGATTAAAGGCGATGAAATAACAGCTAAAACGCTTTTTACAGATTGGGATTTATTAAATCGCAATACTGTACTTAACGAAAAAAATGTTCATCAAGTTGAAGAACTGATTTTAAAATTTTACAGTCAGCCGCCGGTAAAAATTGCTACTGCAAAAAAATTAGCAGAAGCATTAGCAGTGCGTGCAAAATATTTAAAAGATTTTTTGTATGAAGAATTAACCGAACAGCATAACAACAATAAACAAGATAAACTTATTGGTTTGTATGAAACATTCAAAACCTATGTGTTTCATGAATTAACCATCCAAGAATTTGCAGATGCTTTTGCACAAAACCTTGCTTATGGTTTATTTCTTGCCAAGCTAAATGCAAATGCTCAAACTGTAACATTACTGAATGCAAAAGAATTTATTCCGCACAGCTTTGAACTGATTAAAGAGTTAGTTGATTTTCTTGATGAGTTAAAGAACAAACAATATGCACCAACACGCTGGATTGTTGAAGAAGTGCTCACCATTATGAACAACTTCGACCAGCAGGAAATTCAGCGCAGCTTATTTTACAGGCGTACTAAAACAACAGATATTTTTGATGAAACAAATTATTCTGTTACCGACCCGTTTATTTATTTCTATGAACATTTTCTTGCGGCTTATGATAAAGCTTTACGCAAAGCAAAAGGTGTTTATTATACGCCGCCGCCTATTGTAAATTTTATTGTACGTGCTATTGATGATATTTTAAAAAGCACTTTTAATATTAAAGATGGTTTGGCAGATATGAACAAAGTAACCGTTCTTGATTTTGCAACCGGCACCGGAACTTTTTTGGTTGATATTATGCAGCGCATTATTGATAACACTTTGCCAAAAACTGCTGAACGCAGGTTAATGGTTAAGGAACACATTTTGAAGAATCTTTACGGCTTTGAATATTTAATTGCGCCTTATACCATTGCACATTTAAAGCTGAGTCAGTATTTAAAGGATGCAGGTTATCCACTGGAAAACGACGAACGGTTGCAGGTATATCTTACCAATACTTTAGAGCCGGCAAATAAACAAACCCGCATTCCATTATTGCCTGCTTTAAGTGAAGAAACAAATCGTGCACAGGAAGTAAAAGAAAAAAAGATTTTGGTGATAACAGGTAATCCGCCGTATGCAGGGCACAGTAAAAATCCAAGTGAACATAAAGTGCATTTAAGTAAAGGTTCTCGTTATAATAAAAGATATACATGGAATACATCAACCAATAAAGCAGAACCTATACAGGCTGTTGCAAAAAAGGATGGTGAATACAAAATAAAAACATGGATTGGTGAAAAGCTGATGGATTATTTTTTTGTGGATGGAAAACCGTTGGGTGAACGCAATCCGAAATGGCTGCAGGATGATTATGTAAAATTTATACGCTTTGCGCAAGATAAAATGGATAAAGAAGAAGAAGGCATTATTGGCATTATTACCAATCATTCTTTTTTAGATAATCCTACTTTTCGTGGTATGCGGCAAAGCCTGATGAACAGCTTTAACCAGCTTTATTTTATTGACCTGCATGGCAACAATAAAAAGAAAGAAAAAACGCCTGAAGGCAAGCGCGATGAAAATGTTTTTGATATTGAACAAGGCGTTGCCATAAGTATAATGATTAAGAAGAAAGGATTGGAAAAGAAAATATTTCATACAGATTGGTGGGGAACAAGAGAAGTGAAATATAAAAATGGTTGGGAATAAGATTTGAAGAATATTCCATTCAATCATATTCAACCAAAAATGCCTTTTTTATTATTAAATCAAAAATTGAATGAAAAGGAAAATCTTTACAATCAGTTTTATAAATTAAATGAAATTTTTCAAACATTCTCTAACGGCATCGTTACAAAAAGAGATGGCTTAGTAATAAATCAAAGCAAACAAGAGCTTATTGATAATCTAAAAACATTTATTGATTCAAACTTAACTGATGAAGAAGTTGCACGTGAATTTAAGTTGCCACTTGAAGATAAAGACAAATGGAATTTAAAGAGAGCAAGAAATCATTTACAACAAACAGGAATTAAAGATGCTCAAATTGTTTCACTACAATACAGACCTTTTGATAATCGACTTATTTATTTTGATGATGTTTTAGTTGCTCGTCTTGTGAAAAAAGTCATGTCTAATTTCTTATTTAAAAATTTCGGGTTAATCGTTGGGAGAGCAGGGCAAAATATTGGGTCTTCGCTTTGGGATTTATGTTTTATATCAAATTCACCAGTTGATTTAAATATTTTTTATAGAGGTGGTGGAATGACATTTCCATTATTTATTAAAACACATGAAGGTTATGAAGCCAACTTCTCAAATAAATTTTTAGAATTTATTAAAAATACAACCTTCAATTTCACACCCGAACAAATTCTCTCTTACATCTACGCCATTCTTCATTCACCAACTTATCGAACCAAATATGCAGAATTTTTAAAAATAGATTTTCCACGCATTCCGTTTACAGAAGATAAAAATTTTTTTGAACAATTAAGTGCATTAGGTTGGCAATTAATTGAAGCGCACTTAATGAATAATGATGCATTAAATGTTATTGAAGAAAAAATTCACTGCGCAGACTTTAATAACCATGAAGTAGAAAAACCAGTTTTCAACAACGATAAACTATTTTTCAACAAACAGGAATATTTTTATCCGGTATCAAAACAAGTGTACGAATTTTACATTGGTGGTTACCAGGTATTGGATAAATATTTAAAAGACCGCAAAGGCAGAAAGCTTGGTTTATTAGAAATAAAACACGTTTCAAATATTATAAAAGTGCTGGGCTTTACCATTGAGCAAATGAAAAGAATAGATGCATTAACTACAAACTGGATTTAATGGAAGACTTTGTTATAAAACATACGCCTGAGTTTATTTACTTTTTGCAGCATCCTGAAAAGCAAAATCATTATCTCATCATTCAAACAGATGCGTTAACATTTGAAGATTTATATACTGATTTTAATCGCACAGGGAAACATAAAGACAAACCATTAAATGTTTTTATGCCTTATAACAAAGTAAAACTGGCAGAACAAATTGCTGTTCCTGATAGAAATCTTTTTGGCTTGTGTTATTTTATAACACATGAAGTGCAGGAAATAACTTATGAAGAAGATGAACGATATACGTATGGAGAATGGGGTTGGTATATAATTGATGGCTCTTTAGATACTTCAAAATGGCTTCAACAGTATTTATTAAAACAACAAGAGAAGAATAATAGTCATTCACTAAAAACAATTCCGCAGCAAATAAGCTTGTTTTAAAGTAAACCCCGAGGATTTCAAAAATCCTCGGGGTTTAGAGTGGCATATTCTTTTCGTGATTTATTACATGCAAAGCAAAATAAAATTATTGGGTCATCCGCTCCATCCAATGCTGGTGCCCTTTCCAATTGCGTTTAATACAGCAACAATGCTTTGCTGCATTGTGTATGCAAACACAAATAATATGTTTTGGTTTCATGTAGCTTTTGTTGCAAACTGCGCAGCAGTAACAATGGCTGCTGTTGCAACTGTGCCCGGGTTAATAGACTGGCTTTCTATTCCGTCATTAACGGATGCAAAATCAACCGGCTTGCATCACATGGTTGCCAATGTACTTTCACTCGGTTTTTTTACTGCAAGCGCTGTAGTATTGTTTACTGATTTAAATAACTCACATCCTGCCATTGAAGCAAATATTATTTTAACCGTATTCGGATTTTTAGTTATGTTATATGCCGGTTTTAAAGGCTGGAAAATGGTGCAAACGCACCACATTGGTGTTGACATGCATCAACCGGAAGAAGTTCCTGAACAGGATGCAATTGAAAAAAATGCAGCCGAAATTTTTACCAATAAATAAAAAGCCTCTGCATTAAGCAAAGGCCGTTTAAAACATCAGCAATTTATTTTATCCTATTCCAATATTTATTTTTTTTCGTTATGCATTTTTTCGCTCCGCATGTTTTTGTTTGAATCGCCTGCCTCATTATTTTCTTTATGCATATTGCCGTTACCTGAATTTTTGTTTGATGAACTTTCACTGCCGCTGGTATCCTGCCATGAGCGATCGCTTTGGCTTGAACCAGATTCGCTGCTCATGCCTGTGCCTTTATTGCTTCTGTAATCGCCGCTGTTTTCTGATGCACTGCTTTCAGATGAATGATGCATCCTGTTTTTATCAGCGTTTTTTGGATCATGCAAATTCCTGCTTTCATTAACATCCTCACTTTTATTTTTCATTTTATCAGATGAATTATTTGTTTTCATAAAAACTATTTTTAATGATGAACAATACAGTTTATAAAACAAATAATAAGCCATTATGCCCGGTGTTAAAACGCCTTTAAACCAATGAAAAATTTTAGCTGAATAAACCGGCTTCTGTGCCTTCCTTTACTCAATTTCTGAAAGGTTTAGCAAGTGTTCACGTATTTTTGCTGCCTTTACCCAGTAGAATAATTAACAAAGTGCCTGAAAATAATTACGATATAAAAATTGAAGATAAAAACTCCCCTTTCAGGAATGGCGGTTTTAAGAGATATTTAATTACAGCGGCTTTGCCTTATGCTAACGGTCCTATACATATTGGCCATTTAGCGGGAGTTTATTTACCCGCCGATATTTATGTGCGGTATTTGCGTGCCCAAAAACGGGATGTGAAATTTGTAAGCGGAAGCGATGAACACGGCGTTCCCATCACCATCCGCGCTATGAAAGAAGGCGTAACTCCGCAGCAAATAGTTGATAAATATCATAAGATAATAAAAGATAGTTTGGCGCAGATGGGTATTTCGTTTGATATTTATTCACGCACATCAAACAACATTCATCATAAAACAGCATCTGATTTTTTTCTTAATTTATATGATAAAGGTTTGTTTGAAGAAAAAGAAAGTGAGCAATATTTTGATGAGAAAGCAAAAACTTTTTTAGCAGACAGGTACATTATCGGCACTTGCCCTGTTTGCGGAAATCCAAATGCTTATGGCGATCAATGCGAACGTTGCGGATCATCATTAAGTCCTGAAATGCTTATCAATCCACGCAGCGCTTTAAGCGATGCAACACCCATCAAAAAGAAAACAAAGCATTGGTATTTTCCTTTGCAGAACTATGAATTCTTTTTAAAGCAATGGATTTTAGAAGATCATAAAGAATGGAAAAATAATGTTTACGGACAATGCAAAAGCTGGTTAGATAACGGCTTACAACCAAGTGCAATGACGCGTGACAGCAACTGGGGAATTCAGGTTCCGTTGCCGGATGCTGAAGGAAAGGTTTTATATGTTTGGTTTGATGCGCCGATTGGTTACATCAGCGCAACAAAAGAGTTGACTTGATAACTGGAAAGATTACTGGCAGAGTGAAGATACGAGGTTGATACATTTTATTGGAAAAGATAATATCGTTTTTCATTGCATTATTTTTCCGGCAATGTTAAAAGCACATGGCGATTTTGTTTTGCCTGATAACGTTCCCGCCAATGAATTTTTAAATATTGAAGGCGATAAAGTTTCTACTTCACGCAACTGGGCAGTTTGGGTTGATGAATATTTGAAAGATTTCCCCGGTTGTGAAGATGTGCTGCGTTATGTTTTATGCAGCAATGCACCTGAAACAAAAGACAATGATTTTACATGGAAAGATTTCCAGGAAAAAAATAACAGCGAACTCGCAAGCATCTTCGGAAATTTTGTAAACAGAACATTTGTGCTGATGCATAAATTATGCGGCGGCAAAGTGCCGAAATTGCATAAAGATGTGATGGATGATGTTGATAGAAATTTGATTACAGACATTCAAAATTCAAAAGTAAAAATTGAAGATGCGATTGAAGCGTTTAAGTTTCGCGAAGCTTTGTTTGAAGTGATTGATCTTTCCCGCAAAGGCAATAAATACATGCAGGAAAAAGAGCCGTGGAAAAAAGACCTCGAACCTCAGCAATTAACGGCGAGCAGTGAAGAAAGCTAAAGCTCAAAGCTCAAAGCTCGCAGCAACAAATAGATAATTGCATACACTTCTGTTTGCAGCTTTGCGCAAATCTTGCAATACTCATCAATCCGTTTCTTCCTTTCACTGCAAAAAAAATGTTGCACATGATGAAGGTTGTTGATAGAATTTTAGATTGGGAAAATGCGGGAAAGACGGATCTTTTAAAAGTTGGTTACAGTTTGCGTGCGCCTGAAATTTTATTTAGAAAAATTGAGGATAAGGAAATTAGTTTACAAGTTGAAAAGTTGAAAAGTGGATTAGTGAAAACAGAGATGCCGCAGCAAGTTGAAAGTGTTCAGCTATCAACTATTCAAGCAGTCAACAAATCAACCGTTCAATATGATGATTTTGCAAAGCTTGATCTGCGTGTGGGCAAAATTTTATCAGCACAAAAAGTAGAGAAAGCAGATAAATTATTGAAGCTTGAAATTGATTTAGGCTTTGAAAAAAGAACAATTGTTTCAGGCATTGCATTGCATTTTAAACCGGAAGAAATTGTTGGAAAACAAGTTGTGGTTGTTGCAAATTTAGCGCCGCGAAAAATGCGTGGTATTGAAAGTAATGGAATGATTTTAATGGCTGAAAATGCAGCCGGTAAATTGATCTTTATAAATCCTGATGAAGATACAGATGCAGGAAGTGGGGTGAGTTGATGAAGTCAGCAAAGACCGAAAGTCAGTAAGTCAGAAAGATAAAACAAGCATACATATTCTTCCGGACTTCCGGTTAAACGGACTTTCGGACAAAAATTACATTCATGAAACATTTACCATTAAATCCGCAAATTTTTATTGAGAATAGAAAGCGCTTTGTAAATGAAATGAAGCCAAACAGCATTGCCATTTTTAACAGCAATGATGAGGTGCCAAGCAATGCGGATGCACTATATCGATTTCAGCAAAATACAAGCCTGTATTGGCTTTGCGGTATTGAACAGGAAGAAACGATGGTTATTTTATTTCCGGATAATCCGGATGAAAAATATAGAGAAGTATTGGTGTTGATTCGGCCAATTGAACTAAAAGAAAAATGGGATGGAAGAAGGCTGCGGGATAAAGAAGCAAAAGAAATGTCGGGCATGCAAACCGTTGTTTGGTTAGATAGTTTAGATGCACTGCTGCAAAAATGGATTCATGCAGCAGATGCCATTTATTTAAACACAAATGAGCATGATCGTAAATCAACAGTTTTTTATGCAACACGTGATTATCGTTTTGTTCAGGAAATGAAGGAGCGTTATCCTTTGCATAATTACGAACGTGCAGCAAAAATTTTATTCAAACTGCGTTCAATAAAAACAAAATATGAAATTGAAGTAATTGAAAGAGCAATTAATATAACAGATAAAACATTTCGCCGCTTGCTTCAGTTTATAAAACCCGGAGTAATGGAATATGAAATTGAAGCAGAAATTGTACATGAATTTTTACGTAACCGTTCAAAAGGTGAAGCATACTCAAGCATAATTGCAAGCGGCGACCGGGCAAGAACATTGCACTATATTTTTAATAATGAAGAAGCAAAAGATGGTGAATTAATATTGATGGATTTTGGCGCAAACTATGGCGGTTATGCGGCAGATTTAACAAGAACAATTCCTGTAAACGGAAAATTTACAGAGCGGCAAAAAGAAGTGTACAATGCATGTTTGCATTTGCATAATTATGCAAAAAGTTTATTGAAACCCGGGATAATACTTGCAGATTATCATGAAAAAGTTGGTGATGAGGCAACAAAAATTTTTCAAAAAATCGGTTTGTTAAAAGAAGAAGATGTAAAGAATGAAGACAAAGAAAATCGTGCATACAGAAAATATTTATATCATGGTATTTCGCATCATTTAGGATTAGATGTGCATGATTTGGGAACATTTACAGAACCTTTAAAAGAAGGCATGGTGCTAACTGTTGAGCCCGGAATTTATATTGAAGAAGAGCGCATGGGCATTCGCATTGAAAATAATGTTTGGTTAACGAAAGATGGTAATATTGATCTGATGAAAAATATTCCGATAGAAGCGGAGGAGATTGAGAAATTGATGCAAGGCAGACCATAGTCGACAGACGATAGACAACAGTATAAAACATAATGAGATGGCATTCAAGTTTGAAAATTTAAAAGTCTGGCAACTGTCATTAGATTTAGCTGATGATATTGATAAACTTGCTCAAACTTTTCCTAAACATGAATTGTATTCTCTTTCAAGCCAGATTAAACGAGCCGCAGATTCTGTTTCTTTAAATATCGTTGAAGGTTCAACTGGTTTGTCAAATGTGGAATTCAAAAGATTTTTACAAATCGCAAATCGTTCTGCGCTTGAAGTTGTGGGTTGTCTTTTTTTAGCTAAAAGAAGAAGCTATGTTACCGAAGAAAAATTTCAAACTTTTTATACTCAAATTGAAACCTTGGTTAGAATGATTCAGGCATTAATAAATTCACTCGGAGATTAATGCTATCGTCCGTCGACTATGGTCTATCGACTTATAATGAAACAAATTCCAAACATCATCACACTGCTCAATCTTCTCTTTGGTTGCATTGCTGTCGTTTATATTCTGCAGCCGGGGTTGGTGCCTTTATATAACTCAAACGATCTTACCCTGGTTCCTGATGTTACAGATCTCGGAACTCAATATGTAAGTATTCCGCAACAAATGTTTATGGCTTCTTTGTTTATCGGGCTTGCTGCTGTTGTAGATTTTTTTGATGGCTTTATTGCACGATGGATGAAAGCAACATCACCAATCGGCGCTCAGTTAGATTCTTTAGCTGATGTGGTAAGTTTTGGCGTAGCACCTTCATTAATTATTTACCAGTTTTTGCGTTTAAGTTTTGCACAGCAGGAAAATGGTTTAAGTGTAAGCGCCATATTTTTATTGCCTGCTTTTTTTGTTGCGTGTGCCGGCGCTTATCGGCTCGCAAGATTTAATATTGATGCCGGACAAACAAATTATTTTAAAGGTTTGCCCATTCCCGCAAATGGTTTATTGGTGGCATCTTTCCCGTTAATTTATTGGACGAATAATTTTAAAATCATCACAATTATTTTAATCAGTCCGTGGTTTTGGTATGCATTAATCATAATTCTTTCCTGGCTTATGATTTCAAAAAAACCAATGCTTGCGTTAAAGTTTGCAAACAGCAATACAAAAAAATTAATGCCGTTTATAATTATTGCAGTTGTAGCAATAATATCAGCATTTTTTATTCACTGGCTGGCAGTGCCTTTAAGTTTTTTAGTGTATGTAATTTTATCTTTGCTTCATAAACAATCAACTTCGCTATGACGTATAATGTTCAGATAAAGGTTATGTTGTTAAAAGATTTACTCGATCCGCAGGGAAAAGCTGTGCAGCAAGGGTTAAAAAATTTAGGTTTTAATGGAGTGAGTGATGTGCGCATTGGCAAGCACATAACTTTACAAATTAATGCTGATTCAGAAGAAGAAGCAAAGCAATTGGCTGATGATGCATCTAAAAAATTACTCGCCAATCCTGTGATGGAATTTTATGAAATTGAAATGGCAAACTAATTAATTTTATTGTATGAATCAAACGATTGAGATACCTGTTGATGAATACAACGCAATGAAAGAAGAAATTGCTTTACTTAAAGATCAGCCTTTTTTAAGAAAAGTAAACAGGCTTGTAGAATTGTTGTATGAAGAAAAATATGGATTGTATTTAGGTGAAGATACCAGCGATTTAACTGAAACGTCTATTCAGCAAAATTATACTTCACACAAAAGCGCATGGGATAATGTATAAACAAGGCGAAATTATTTTAGTTCCTTTTCCTTATTCAGATTTATCTGCATTAAAGCGAAGGCCTGCGCTTGTACTTTCAAATAATATTTACAACAATAAATTTCCGGATATTGTTATTTGCGTAATAACAAGTAATCTTTATAAAGATAATTTTTCAGGTTGGGTTAAACGATGATGATTTGGAAAGCGGAATTCTTCCTGAAAGTTCTGCTGTAAAATGTCATAAACTTTTTACTATTGAACAATCTCGAATTATAAAAAAGTTTAGCAAGATTAAGAACCAAAAGCTTAATGAAGTAATAAGCATATTACAAAGTTTATTCAAAGTTTAATTGCGAATAAATTGAATTTGAAAATTTGAAAATGCAGTGACAACCTTTTCAAATTTTCAAATTGCCACATTTTAAATTATGTTATTTCTCGTTCCCACACCGCTTGGTAATTTAAAAGATATAACGCTTCGTTCACTTGAAATTTTAAACGCAGTTGATGTTATTCTTTGTGAAGATACCCGCACTTCATCAAAGCTGCTGCAGCATTATCAAATTCAAAAACCTTTATCGCCATATCATCAGCATAACGAACATAAAATTCTTCATCATTTAATTGAACAATTACAAGCCGGAAAAACAATGGCTTTAATAACAGATGCAGGCACGCCCGGCATTTCAGACCCTGCTTTTTTATTGGTGCGTGAATGTTTAAAAAACAATATTAAGGTTGAATGTTTGCCCGGTGCAACAGCGTTTGTTCCAGCATTGGTAAATAGTGGTTTACCAATTAACCGGTTTGTGTTTGAAGGATTTTTGCCATTAAAAAAAGGCCGTCATACGTTACTTACACAATTGGCAACAGAAGAAAGAACAATGGTTTTTTATGAAAGTCCTGTTCGTGTTGTAAAAACTTTAAAAGATTTTATTGAATATTTTGGTAAAGAAAGAAAATGCAGTGTTAGCAGAGAGTTAACAAAGATGTTTGAAGAAAATTATCAGGGAAGTTTGTACGAAGTTTGCAATTATTTTTCAAACAAAAATGTAAAAGGCGAAATTGTAATTGTTGTTGAAGGCAAGTTTTAATTCCTTATGAAAAAAATATTTCTTTTCTTTTTATTTTTTACGGTTGTTATTTTTTCAAATGCACAAATAAGAAAAATTCCTGCTGAAGTTACTGATGCTTTTGCTGCCCGTTACCCGCACGCCACCCACGTTGAATGGAAAGATAAACTGCAATACTTTGAAGCTACATTTGAGTTAAACAACTCAGCCATTTCTGCTGATTTTTCTTCAAAAGGTGAATGGCAGGGCAGTGAATGTAAAGTGAACTTTGATCAGTTGCCCAACGAAGTAAAAGATGGATTTCAAAAAAGCAAATATGCCGACTGGCAAAAAAATGCTGTGTATGAATTGCAGGAATTAGGCAAGCCGCTTAAGTATCGCATCAACGCATATAAATCAGGAATTTTAAAAAAGAATTTATATTTTGATTCAAATGGAAAGCTGCTGAAAGAATCTATAGCTTTATAAATTATTTGCCTGGCTATTTGTAATAATATTGCAATGCCAGGCATTTTTGTTTCTTAATAAATTTGAAGATGAACACAAAAATATTTTTTGTTTTAATTTTTTGTTTTTTAGTTTTTATGTTGAATGCACAACCCGATCGCTGGCAACAGCGCATTGCATACAATATAAATGTTGATATGAATGTTGCCGCAAATCGTTTTAGCGGTGTTGAAAAAATTGATTACTGGAACAATTCTCCTGATACTTTAAACCGCGTTTTTTTTCATTTGTACTGGAATGCATTTCAGCCAAACAGCATGATGGATGTACGCAGCCGCGAACTGGGTAAAACTGTTTTAGGAACCGACAGGGAAGGCAATGAAATTCGTGATTGGGATGATCGTGTGCGTGACCGCATCTTGCATTTACAGCCAAATGAAATTGGTTATGACAGCACAGTTTATGTAAAATTAAACGGCGTAAATCAAAAATTAATTTATCATGAAACTATACTTGAAGTTGATTTAAAAACGCCGTTGCTTCCGCATTCAAAAAACAATTTTGAAGTTGCATTTAATTGCCAGGTTCCAATTCAAATTAGAAGAAGCGGAAGAGATAATGCCGAAGGCATTCGTTACAGCATGAGCCAGTGGTATCCTAAAATGGTAGAGTATGATTACCAGGGCTGGAACGCAAATCCATACATCGCAAGAGAATTTTATGGTGTTTGGGGCGATTACAATGTAAACATCAGCATTGATAAAAATTATATGCTTGCTGGCACCGGAACCATTCAAAATGCAAATGAAGTTGGATATGGTTATCAATCGTCAACCGATAACCGTCAACCGTTAACCGAATCAAGGGCGGTCAACAGTCAACGGTAAACGGTAAACTCACCTGGAAATTTGCTGCGCAAAATGTGCACGATTTTGTTTGGGCTGCAGATACAGCTTACACCATGATCAAAAAACAAATTCCAAACGGCCCGCTGTTTTATTTTGTGTATAAAAAAGTAGATTCATTGCAAGCTGCTGGGGAAAATGTTGCCAACAATATTGAAAAAGCTTATCCATACATAGCAAAAACTTTTGGCGCTTATCCTTATAAAAATTATTCATTTATACAAGGCGGCGATGGTGGCATGGAATATCCAATGGCAACGCTTATAAAAAGCGCAAGTGTTGGCACCGCTATTCATGAATTTATGCATAGCTGGTACCAGGGCATGATGGGCAGCAATGAAAGTTTATATCCATGGATGGATGAAGGCTTTGCAACGTATGCAGAACAAAGAACAAGCGCATGGCTGAAGCAAGACACCGGCTTTGCATTCATCAATTCTTATAATTCTTATTTTAGAATTGTAAAAGTTGGCAAGGAAGAAGCTTTAAGCACACATGCAGATCATTACAACACCAACTATGCTTATGGCGTTGCTGCGTATTCAAAAGGCTCAATTTTTTTATCGCAGCTGGCATATATTGTTGGTGAAGATAATCTCGATAAAATTTTACTGGAATATTATAATGAATGGCGGTTTAAACATCCCAATCCAAACGATTTTATTCGCGTTGCAGAAAAAAGTGAGCGGCATAGAATTGCAGTGGTATAAAGAATACTGGATATACACTACCAAAACAATCGACTATGCCATCGGCGATATAAATATGAATGGCAACAATGCTTCTATTACATTAAAACGTTTGGGTTTAATGCCAATGCCCATTGATGTTTTAATTATGTATAAAGATGGCTCTCAGGAAATGCATTACATTCCTATGAACTTAATGTATGGCGCAAAACCCGCAGAAAATAATATTAAAAGAATTGTGCATGATGAATGGAAATGGGTTGATCCGGAATATAGTTTCAGCCTTTCAAAACCGGTTACCGATATAAAATCAATTGAAATAGATCCCAGTCAGCGCATGGCCGATGTAAATCGTGTTAATAATAAAATTGTGGTTCCATAATACCGAACTTTTTTGGTTACAAGCTGCATCTTTTCATGGCATCACGGTTGCGTCGCAACACTTCTACTGCATATTTTCATAGCATCTTTAAACCGCAACTTTTTGCTTTCCACCAATTCTCCACAGTGCAAACAGTGTTAATTTCTTCATCTGTTATTATAATTATGTTCGCATACAAGATTGTATATAACTTCTGATAAAAAGAACGTTTATAACTGCAGTTGATAAAAAGCATTTATGAAATTAAAGCAGCTTGAAATAAAAGGGTTTAAAAGTTTTGCTGATAAAACCACTTTGAATTTTGATGAAGGCATCACCGGAATTATCGGCCCTAATGGTTGCGGTAAAAGCAATATTATCGATTCGATAAGATGGGTTATTGGCGAGCAAAAAATTTCGCAACTGCGCAGCGAAAATTTAGAAGCGCCTGTGTTTAATGGCTCTAAAACCCGCTCTGCCAGCGGGCTTGCGGAAGTGAGCCTCACCTTTGAGAATACAAAAAATTTATTGCCAACAGAGTTTAACGAGGTTACTGTTACCCGTCGCTTCTTTAAAAATGCGAAAGCGAATACCGGTTGAATGATGTTGTTTGCCGGTTAAAAGATATTCATAATTTATTTTTAGATACCGGTGTAAGCAATGATAGTTATGCCATCATAGAATTAGGAATGGTGGATGATATTATTAAAGATAAAGATAACAGCCGCCGTAAAATGCTAAACAGGCCGCAGGCATCACCATTTATAAAACAAAAAAAGAAGCGAAACTAAAATTAGATGCAACAGAAAACGATCTCAACCGTATCGAAGAATATTTTATTTGAAATACAAAATCAATTAAAGGTTGTAGAAGGCCAGGCAAAAAAAGCAGAGAAATATCATGAAATAAAAAAAGAATATAAGCTGGTTTCAGTTGAACTGGCAAAAGCTGCACTGGAAGGTTTTAATCTTACTTATAAAGAACTGAATAAACAGCAGGAAGAAGAAACAGATAAAAAACATGCGCTCGAAGCTGCCATTGCAACCGGCGAAGCAGAACTGGAAAAAGATAGAACTGATTTTATTACACAGGAAAAAGCTTTGCAGCAACAGCAGCATCATTTTAATGAATTGGTACAACAACTGCGTTTAAAAGAAAACGAAAAAAATCTGGCAAACCAGCGGTTGCATTATTTAAAAGAAAAAGATGCATCGTTAAAAGAATTTTTAGTGCGTGCAAGCGGTCAGCTAAAAAATATTGAAGACTCGATTCAATATACACAATTGCAGCAGCAAAAAGAAGAGCAGAATTTAGAACAACTGAAAGAAAAACTTGCGGCATCTAAAACAGAAACAGAAGCCAAACGCGTTTTGCTTGATGAAAAACGTGCTTCAACTGATAAAGTGCGCAGCACGCATTTGCAAACGCAGCGCAAACAATTTGATGCGGAAAAAAAAGTAGCTGTTGCTGAAACTTCGGTGCATAATATTCAGCGCAGTTTAACGCAGGCTGAGCAGGAGCAGCAAAATCGTTCCATACAAATAAAACAATTGGATGAAGATGTTGCAATAAAAGCAAAGGCGCTGGAAGAAAAACAACAATCGTTGCAGCAATTAAAAGAACAGCACGAATTAACAAGACAACAAATTTTACAATCGCAAAGCGAGCTTAAATTTTGCGTGCAAAACTTACTGAAGAAAAACAGAAACTTGATGCAAAACGCAATGAACATGATCTTTTAAAAAGCCTTGTTGATTCAATGGAAGGTTATCCTGAAAGCGTAAAATTTTTGCATAAAAATGCTCAATGGAACACACATGCGCCCATTTTCAGACATAATTTATGTGCAGCAGGAATATCGCACAGCGCTTGAAAATGTGTTATCGCCTTATCTTAATTATTATATTGTAAATAATCTTGAAGAAGGCATGCACGCCATTGATCTTTTAGATAAAAGCAAAAAAGGCAAAGCGAATTTTTTATTGCTTGATAAAATTTCTGACATCAATGCAGAAACGCATCAGCCGGAACATACCATTAAAGCGCTGGATGTAATTGAAGTGGATGATCAATATAAAAAACTTGCAGAATACTTATTAGGCAATGTTTTTATTGCTGAA
>CAVSVA010000001.1:0-481154 GCA_963731245.1 uncultured Bacteroidota bacterium | reverse complement strand
ACACAAATATTTATGATATTAGACGTATTTCCAAATTAAATTGATGCCCTGTAAATCAATATTTTAATGTTATACTTTTTGTATTGTTTTATTATATCATTATAAAGCTTCGCCACCTCAATCCCAAATACATTTTTATTAAGCTAAACTTTAAAAAAATACATGATGCATTTTACCATTCAATATTTTCACTTCTCCATAAATCGTCGAACGGACTTAACACATTTACTAACTGTTTTTTGCTTACGTGTAAATAACGTTCTGTTGTTTTTATATTAAAATGGCCGAGCAACTCTTTTATATACTTTATGTCAGTGCCTTTATCAAGCAAGTGCGTGGCAAAGCTATGCCGCAAACTATGCACGCCAACTTCTTTTTTTATACCTGCTTTTTCTTTAGCCGTATAAAATATTTGCTGAACGGTTCTTGCCGGATAACACGTGCCGGTTTGCGCACTTTCAAATAAATATTCTTTTGGCTTTGGCTTATATTGTTTTATGTACTGCCGCAAAATATCAAGCAGCAAAGGGCTAAGGTTTACATAACGGTCTTTTTTGCCTTTAGCATGTTCAATAAATATCTGCATGCGGCGGCTGTCAATATGTTTCAACTTTAAATTTACCACTTCACTTACACGCAACCCGGCACTATATGCAGTAAATAAAATGGCTTTATGCTTTTTATTGCTAACAGCGTTAAACAGGCGGGCAAGCTCATTTTCATTCAACAGTTTTGGTAATTGCAAAGGGCGCTTTGGTCTTGGTATTTCAAAAAACATTTTTTCTTTATGCAATACCTGTTCATAATAAAACTTTAAAGCATTTATGCGGCTGTGTATAGTGTGTTCGCTTAAGCCTTTGCTTATACAATATAAAAAATAGCGCTGCAACTGGTAGGGCTCTAAATGTTGCGCCGGCCTGTTGCCTAATTTATACAACAATTGAGCAAACTCGTTACGATAAGTAGTTATTGTTTTTGGGCTGTATGCTTTTAAATAAAGCTGATGTAAAAATTTTTGCAGCTCTGCTTTATTACCCTCACTTATAAAACACAATACTGCTTTTGTTGTTTGCTGATTTTTTATTGATGGTTGCATTGCCTGCGGCTGAATTATTTGTTTTGAAATTGCAGGCTTATATGGTAATATGGCCGTGGTAATATTATAAGTTGAATTATGCGTTTTAACAACTAAAGGCAAATTACATTTAATGCGGTTTTCAATGGTGTCGGGTATTGTCCATCCGTTTAAAGTTTTGCTCCACCTAACGCCAGGCACTTTTTGCATTCTTTTATTCCATAGAAGATTGGTTTTAAACTGAACCAATATGCGGCTTTCATTTTTGTGATAAACGCTTTGATAATTTATTGAGGTCAAAGGGCAAAAAATTTCAGCTAATTTAATATTTCTGAATGAAAAATTTTGATTGCTGCAATAAAATTTATTTTGAATTTTAAGCGAAGGATATTGCTGCTTATTGATATGCAGTACAAGTGTTGCGACGCAAGGGACGATGCCACGAAGATCTGCTGCTGGTAACCAAAAAAACTTTTAATAAATAACGCCTGCAAATTGTTTTAAAAAACGCACATCATCCTGCGAATATAAACGCAGATCATTCACCCGGTATTTAAGCTGGCAAATTCTTTCAATACCCATTCCAAATGCAAAGCCGGTATAGGTTTCAGCATCAATATTAAAATTTTGCAACACATTCGGATGCACCATGCCGCTGCCCAAAATTTCTACCCAGCCCGTATGCTTGCAAACGTTACAGCCTTTGCCATGGCAAATCAAGCAATCAATATCCATTTCAGCGCTTGGTTCTGTAAAAGGAAAATAGGAAGGGCGAAAGCGGATCTTTACTTCTTTACCAAACATTTCCTGCACAAAAAAATACAGCGTTTGTTTAAGATCGGCAAAGCTTACAGCAGCATCAACATACAAACCTTCAACCTGGTGAAAAAAACAATGCGCTCTTGCGCTGATGGTTTCGTTGCGGTAAACGCGGCCCGGGCAAATAATTCTGATGGGCGGTTTTTGTTTTTCCATTACACGTGCCTGCACGCTGCTGGTATGTGTGCGTAAAAGCCAGTCAGGATTTTTTTGCACATAAAATGTATCCTGCATATCCCGTGCGGGATGATTTTCGGGCATGTTCATAGAAGTGAAATTGTGCCAGTCGTCTTCAATTTCAGGGCCTTCGGCCAGCACAAAACCGAGCCTGCTAAAAATGGAAATAATTTGTTTGCGCACGATGCTTAAAGGATGGCGTGTGCCGATGGTAATATCATCGCCAGGCAAAGTGTAATCGAATAGGTTTTGAGTTTTAAGTTCTGTGTTTTGGGTTGCGGCTTTCAGCGTTTCATATTTTTCTTCGGCGAGTTTTTTAAAATTATTCAGCAGTTGGCCAACTTCTTTTTTTTTATCGGCAGGCACCTGCTTCATTTCCTGCATTATATTTTTTACAATGCCTTTTGTGCCGAGATATTTTATGCGGAATGTTTCTGCAGCTTCGCCGTTACCGCCAGTGAAAGATTCAATTTGTTTTGTATGCTCATTAATTTGCTGTAACAATTCTTCCATGCGGCGAAGATAAGCAATGAAAAAAGTTTAAAGCCTTGCATAACCAAGCTTTTCTATATCTGCAATGTTTTGAACGAAATGCGTTTTACCATTGGTTAAAACATACAGGTTATCACAAATATCTGTTACATGTTTATACACATGATCGGTAATTAAAAAACCTTTATTATTTTTTTCTGAAAGTATTATCTCTTTTAATTTTTCTGCATGCAAAGGCATAAGATGCGAAAAAGGTTCATCAAGCATAGCAAACATTGTTGCTGATTTAACAATAACATACACTTCAATCAAACGCTTTTCTCCGCCTGATAAATCTTTTAGGGCCGATTTATATTTTGATTTAAAGCCGGGAAAATAATTTTCAAACATTAAATAATCTAAACCAAAATCAAGAAAAATTCTTTTTAATGAAAGCGATTTGGGAATGAAATTGAATTGCGGCAAATACATTAAAAGTTTAGGATGTTTATAGGCATTAAACACCGAAAATTTATCAAACCTGATAGATTTATCTTTGGTTTGTAAACTTCCGTATGCAATATTCATTAAACAGGTTTTGCCCTGGCCGTTTCTTCCTAAAATGCCGGTAATTTTTCCTGTTTCGCATTTGAAATATATATCAGATAAAATTTTTCTCGTTCCAAATTCAAGCAAAATACTATCGACTTCAAATGTATGAATCATCTTAATTTGCCTGTTAACATCAATGCTATGATAAATAAAACAATGTCAATAATAATCGTTGTTATCCAAAGTGTGCGTTTTGAAATTCCTAAATTGTAGTAATAATAAAATTCTTTTGCTTTAAAGGTTTCAATAAAATAAAACATTAATGCCAGTGTAAAAATTTTAAACCAAAATAAAACAGCAAACGTTTTAATACCATACTTCCAGAAAATGCTAATACAACAGGCGGTGATTATAAAAGCGGCTACAAAAAAATTTTTATAAAAAGTAAAGATGAGCCGTATAATTTTCAGCGCCCGCATAAAAGTTTTATCAAATCAAATTACCGCATTACTCTTTATTTGAAAAATAATTATAATCTTTTAACAGCGTTTCAAGAAATACAACCGGTTCTTCATAATCGGTAATGTTAAGTACGCTGCGTATTTTTTCGCTGATGCGTGCCGCAACATCAAAATTATTGTAGTGCTTATTGTTATTCAATATGCCTTTAATGGTATTCATATCACGGTCGCTTAAACGCATAACGGCTGCATAACGCGGCGCATAATCATCGTTCAATTCAAAAAAAACAGTGTCATCAATATCTGTTATAATTTTGGTTTTTATTACAAGTGTTCCTGCGGCCATATCGCCAAGCCGCTGATTTTTTTTGCTGAGCACAACCGTTAATAATCCAACCAAACCAAAAAAGAAAAAATCAAACGGCCGCGTAAGCCAGCGAATTAAATATTGATAGATGGAAGGCCTTGCACCATCTTCACTCATCACTTTTATATGCATTAATTTTTTACCGATGCTTTGGCCATTCATGGTAAGTTCACAAACTAAATGATACAGTAGTATTGGCACAAACAATAATAAATACACGGCTGAAATATTATACAAAAAAGGCAGGTCGTTATCAGTTGTATGACCTGCAATTGCCTTATTTAAAAAACCGCTGACAATTAAATAATAAGCAACAAGAACAATGCAGTCAATCAGCCATGCAAAAAGCCGTTTATGAAATTCGGGCGTTTCAAATTCAAGTTCAATATTAAAGCTGGTTTCAATTTTTATTTTTTCCATAAACAATTGGCGGAAAGATAAACTAATTCTAATTTTCGCGCCGGTAAATGCTATGAAACTAAAAACTCAAAACTTAAAACCGAAACTTTTAATGCGAGAAGCTTTTTTTATAAAACGAAACCGTGAACGCTGGAAACAAATTCAGGATCATCCCAGCCATCATCCCGATGAAATGGCGCAGGAATTTATTCAGTTGGTTGAAGACCTTGGCTACAGCAAAACTTTTTATCCCGGTTAGTAAAACCACGCAATATTTAAATGCAGTTGCATCAAAAGAATATCTTGCCATCTATCAAAACAAAAAAGAAAAAAGCAACCGCATCATCAGCTTTTTTAAATTTACGCTGCCATTAATTATTGCCAAACATCACCGCGTTTTATTAATCAGCTTTTGCCTGTTTGTTTTGTTTGTTGCCATTGGTTTTTTTTCTGCAAAGAATGATGAAAATTTTGTTCGTCAAATTTTGGGCGATGATTACGTTGATATGACCTTGCAAAACATTAAAAACGGCCATCCGTTTGGCGTGTATGGTTATGGCAACGAGTTTCTTTCATTCGCCTATATTTTTATTAACAATGTAAAAATTTCTTTGCTTGAATTTGGCGGCGGCATCCTGCTTGGTTACACAACCATCACCGGTTTAATGTACAACTCTGTTATGGTGGGCGCATTTGAATATATGTTTTATAACAATGGTTTATTAAAAGATAGTTTGCTCACCATCATGATTCACGGCACGCTCGAATTATCCACTTTTGTTATTGCAGCAAGCTCAGGTATTGTGCTGGCAAAAAGCTGGATTTTTCCCGGCACCATTAAACGCATCGTCGCTTTTAAACAAGGCGCAAAAGAAGGCCTCATCATTGCACTTTCAAACATACCCATGCTTTTTATTGCGGCATTTTTCGAAGGCTTCATCACACGCCATGCAGATATGCCTTTGTGGCTAAAATTGTTTATCATCATGGTTTCACTCGCCATTGTAATTGGCTATTTTATCATCTATCCCATTCGCCTTAAACGAAGATTAAATCCTGCGCTTTCAATACATGCAACTGCTTAAATTTTTAAAAATATTTTTTGGTTTACCGGCATTGGTGCGTTGTGGCATCGCCTGTTGTGTCACTCACTTGTACGTTCAGTTCATTGCGCAACTGCAGCTTCGCAAATGCAGTTCTTTAACCAGTTATTTAAAAGCCTTTATTTTTATTTTTTGCATTATTAACATCAATCATGCAAATGCACAAACTGCATCAGATACAACTGCTGTTGATACAACCAGCATGCTAAAAACCGATTCAATTAATTCTCCTGGTTACGACGATGAAGATGATGGTTATGTTGATACAACCGTGCAGCATATTTATGATACATCGCAATATTTTTTTAACCAGAAAGAACATGAAAACGATCTTTATTCACAACAAAAAATTGCACAGCGCCATTTAATTGATGATGAAGTAAACGCATTAAAAAAACAAAAAGATTTCTGGTATATTCCTGCCATTGAAAAATTAGAAACGCATTTAAAAACAGATCCAAAATTCCGCGACAGTTTATTGCATCAAAAAAATCATGAACTAACAGATGAAGAAGATAACAGTTTATTGCTGCGGCCGTGGTTTAATACATTAATATGGATCATCATCATTGGCATTTTTGCAGCAGCAGTTATTTACTTTTTAACGCAAAACAACATCAGCATTTTTTCTAAAGAAGCTGCATCGGCAGTAAAAGACGAAGACGATGAAGTGCATGAAAATATTTTTCATTTATCTTATACAAAACTTATTCTTCAGGCAGAAAAAGAAAAAGATTATCGTGTTGCCATACGTTTACTTTTTTTGCAAACGCTAAAATTATTAAGTGATGCAAATGCAATACAATATCAGCCCGAATATACCAACCTGAATTATTTGCAACAATTACATCAATCGAAATATTACAATGAATTTTTCAGCGTAATGCATAGTTATGAATACGTGTGGTATGGAAAATTTTTTATTACACAAGATGTTTATGCAACCATAAAAAATAATTTCCTCAAACTTCAAAATAAAATAGTAAAATGTTCTTGCCCCTCTCCTTTGGCGAGGGGTTGGAGATGAGGTTATATGAAAAAAATTTTATCATACGTAACAATCATTTTAATCACCTGTATTTTTTGTTCCTGCAAAAAAAAACATGTGTTTAATGATCTAATTACTTTAAATAAAAATGATAAAATTCCTTACGGCACTTATGCTGCTTATACATTGCTGCAAAAAGAATTTCCGAAAGCCATCATTCAAACAAATAAATATGCGCCGCCAAACTGGAAAAACGTTTCCAGCGATTCTGAAAAACAAATTTTATTTATTGTAACCAAAACATTCGATCCTTCAGAAGATGACCTGAATTATTTAACCGGCTTTGTGCAAAAAGGCAATTATGTTTTTATTTCAACCTTGCAAATAACCCGTGCAGCTTCCAAATTTTTTAAAGTAAGAACAAAACGCCACTTTAATTATTACGGGTTGGTGCTTGGCGTGCACCATGCTTTTGATCCGTTTGATTCAACCAGTATGCATCTTGATTCTTTAAGTTTTAAAGAACCACTCTCCTATCAATATCCGGGTGCAGATTTTACAAATGCATTTTCAAAAACAGACAGCAGTTTTACTTTTGCTTTGGGTTATTCGTCTTTAAATAATCCTGATATTATTGCCATCAATTCCATTAAAGGAACATTTTTTATTCATACCGCACCCATAACATTTACCAACTTTTTTTTACTGTATGAAAAGAACCGTGAATACTTTGAAAAAATGTTGAGCCTGTTGCCTGCCGATGCAAAAAAAGTTGTTTGGGATGAATACTATTTATATCATTACGAAAACAATAACCAGCAGCAACAGGGCTTGTTATCTGTTATATTAAAGTACGATAATTTTAAATGGGCATTCTGGATTGCGTTGCTGTTGTTAAGCTTATATTTAATTACAGAAGTTAAACGCAAACAGCGCATTATTCCGGCGTATGCAAAACCAAAAAATGATTCTCTTGAGTTTGTAACAACCATTGGCAAATTATATTACGAAAAAGGTGATCATAAAAATCTTGCCGAGAAACTAACGCAATATTTTTTAGATCATGTGCGCAATTATTTTAAAATATCAACTGCAGAAATAAATAATGCGTTTGTGCAGCAGCTTGCCATAAAATCAAATAAAAATATTGATGAAATAAATGCCATTGCAGAAAGCATTCATACAATAAATTTAAGCGAAACCATCACCCAAAAACAATTGATGGATTATTATGAATTACTTGAAAATTTTTATAAAACAACATAAACAAACCTTGAAGGTTTTCATACACAAATAACATAATTATGAGTGAAGAAATTTTTGAGCAGAGAATAAATGTAGAGGAATTAAACAAGGCCATGTTTGACCTGCAAAATGAGATCAAAAAAATTATTGTTGGGCAAGATGATATGGTGCGTTTAATTATGGTTGCCATTCTTGCTAACGGCCATGTGTTGATTGAAGGCGTGCCCGGCGTTGCCAAAACATTAACGGCAAAGCTTGTTGCCAAATGTTTAAAAACAGGTTTCAGCCGCATACAATTTACGCCCGATCTTATGCCAAGTGATGTGCTGGGCACAAGCATTTTTAACCCCGGCACAGGCAAATTTGAATTTAAACGCGGACCAGTTTTCAGCAACATTGTTTTGATTGATGAAATAAACCGTGCGCCTGCAAAAACACAGGCAGCATTGTTTGAAGTGATGCAGGAACAACAGGTAACGATGGATGGCATTACGCATGTGATGAACAATCCTTTTATGGTTATTGCCACGCAAAACCCGATTGAGCAGGAAGGCACCTATCGTTTGCCGGAAGCGCAGTTAGATCGTTTTCTTTTTAAAATAATTGTGCCTTATCCAAGCGAAGCAGAAGAGATAAATATTCTTCAACGCTTTCATCAATTAACAGAAGATAATGTGCTGAATATTGTTGAACCTGTTATCAGCGATGAACAAATTATTCATTTAAGACAGCTCATAAAAAATGTTGTGGTTGAAGAAAAGCTCATTCAGTTTATTGCAAAAATTTCTGTTGCCACCAGAAATGATAAAGCTGTTTATCTCGGCGCATCACCGCGGGCAACCATTGCAATTTTAAATGCGGCAAAAGCGTATGCTGCTTTATCAGGAAGAGATTTTGTTATTCCGGATGATGTGCTTTTTATTGCAAAACCGGTGCTGCGGCATCGCATAATTTTAACGCCTGAAAAAGAAATGGAAGGCACGCCGGAAGATGAAGTGATAGAAAAAATTATTCATAGCATTGAAGTGCCAAGATAATGTTCAAACGTTTTTTTTACTGGCTTCGTTTTTATTTCACATCGTTGTTTTATACAATTGGTGCAGTAATTATTGCAATATTTATTCTTGCATTTTTCTTTTCGTTCTTACAGCAAATTGCAGTTGTTGCATTTGTATGTGTATGCATAACGGTTATGCTTGATTTTATTATTGTGTTTGCGGGCAAAAAACCGGTTACCTCAAAACGCTTGTGTGCAGTGCGTTTCAGCAATGGCGATCATAACAAAGTAACGGTTGAACTCATCAATCATCGTTCATACAAAATACATATTCAGGTGATTGATGAATTGCCGTTTCAGTTCCAGGAAAGAAACTGGAAAAGAAATTTTACTTTAAAAGGAAAAGAAAATTTTTCGTTTGATTATTTTTTAAAACCATTGCAACGCGGTGAATATTTTTTTGGTGTCATCAATATTTTTTTACACGGCCCCTTAAACATGGTTATCCGCCACATAACATCTGGTGAAGAAAAAAAAGTTGCGGTGTATCCATCATACATGCAAATGAAAAAATACCAGTTAATGGCTGTTACCAATCAATTGCAAACAGGTGGTTCAAGGCGTTTGCGCAAACTGGGCAGCAGCCTTGAATTTGAACAAATAAAAGAATATGTGCAGGGCGATGATTACCGCCGCGTAAACTGGAAAGCCACTGCACGCAAGAACAGTTTAATGGTGAATAATTTTATGGATGAAAGAAGCCAGCAGGTTATTTGTTTGATTGATGAAGGCCGCAGCATGAAGATGCCTTTTGAAGGAATGACGCTGCTGGATTATGCCATTAATGCAACCCTTGTTTTAAGCAATATCGTTTTATTGAAACAGGATAAAAGCGGCTTGCTTACGTTTGGAAAAAAAATTAATCAGTTTATTCAGCCTGATAAAAAACCCGCGCAAATAAATCTTATTCTTGAAACTTTATATAAACAGCAAACAGATTTTATGGACAGCGATTTTGAAGCGCTGTATGTTTATGTTCGTTATCATTTAAATCAGCGCAGCTTATTAATTCTCTTTACCAATTTTGAAAGTTTATACAGCATGGAAAGGCAGCTTCCATATCTTAAACAATTGTCAACACATCATCCTTTATTGGTTATATTTTTTGAGAATACTGAATTAACTGCTTTGCAGCAAGCCAAAGCGCATACGGTGGAAGACGTGTATTATCAAACCATCGCCAATAAATTTGCGTTTGAAAAAAGGCAGATTGTAAAAGAACTGCAGAAACATGGCATTATGAGTTTGCTAACGCCGCCACAAAAACTTACGGCAAACACCATCAATAAATATTTGGAATTGAAAGAACGACAGGTGGTTTAAATATTAATTAAAAAATACAGACAGGTTGTTTAAAACCTGAATGTAAGGCCTGCACTGGCAATATATTTTCCATAACCTGCTTCAATATAAAAACCTGCATTGGGAGCAAAATTAAATTTTGCACCAATAGAAACCTGGTAAGCCAAACTTGTGGGATCATCTGCAACAGCGGCTTTGCTGCCATTTGGATACGTATAATCCTGCTTCCAGTTATTAACGCCAATTGCGGTTCTTATATATGGGCTTACCGTATTTTCATAACTTGGAAAATAGCTTATCATATTAAAAAGCACGCTCCAGTTTTCAAGTTTGCCGGTAAAATCAGGTGTTCCGGTTGTTGAATTATAATTTATATATGGCGTGGTTACCTTGCCATAAGTGCCCATAACGCCAATGCTGGTAAAACGGCTGAACTGGTAATCTAAAGCAGCTGTAACAGGGCCGGTTTGCGTTGAGTTGCCTTTATAATCATTATAAAATTCGGCCATGTAATTTTTATCAAGATTTGGAAAGCCATAACCAATACTAAAATTAAAAGTTGGTTTAAAAGGAGGAAGTTTTTGCTGGTAATGTTGCCGCCGGTAAGGAGGCCTGGCATAACCTCTTTGCATATAAAAACCGCCGCCGCCATAAAATTGTGCTTCGGCAATGCCGCTAATTAAAACAAGCAGGATGGAAACCAGGATAATTTGCTTTTTCATGTATGCTTTTGTTTTCGATTGTAACGCAATATGTGGTTGAGACAAAAGCATTTTTTTAAAGTTTAAAGTGTTTAAATCGATTTATTTTCAATGGCTTCAAATGAAATAAATTATTTTTGATTTTTTTAACTTTCGTTGCAGCTTACATTTTTAAAAAATTGCACACATTTCACCTGAAACCTTTACCTTTGCAATCCTTTTATTTGGGCTGTTGGCAATAAAGCAGTAAAAACAATAATTGATTGCTTTAAATTTCTTGCCTTAGAACCCGTAAGTTCTGCTCAATCTAAATTTTTTCCGGAAAACTATCAATCAGATATGTCATCAACAAAATTGCAAAACAGGGTCAGCTTTGGAAAAACAAAAAACCTTGCTGAATCCCCCGATTTATTGGATATTCAATTAGAGTCATTCAGAGATTTTTTCCAGTTAGAAACCACGCCAGATAAGCGTAACAACGAAGGCTTGTTTAAGGTGTTTAAGGAAAATTTTCCTATCACCGATACACGCAACATTTTCGTGCTGGAGTTTTTGGATTATTTTATTGATCCGCCGCGTTATACAATTGAAGAATGTATGGAACGCGGATTAACTTATGCCGTTCCGCTTAAAGCAAAACTGCGTTTGAGCTGTAACGATGAAGAACATGTGGATTTTCAAACCATTGTTCAGGATGTGTTTTTGGGAAACATTCCTTACATGACACCCCGTGGTACCTTTGTTATAAACGGCGCTGAACGTGTTGTGGTTTCACAGTTGCATCGTTCACCGGGCGTATTCTTCGGTCAGTCAATTCATCCCAACGGAACAAAAATTTATTCTGCCCGTGTAATTCCTTTTAAAGGTGCATGGATGGAATTTGCTACAGACATTAATAATGTGATGTATGCTTACATCGATCGTAAGAAAAAATTTCCGGTAACAACATTGCTTCGTTCAATCGGTTATGAAACTGATAAAGACATTCTGGAACTTTTTGGAATGGCTGATGAAGTTAAAGCCGATAAAAAAACATTAAAAGCTTTTGTTGGTAAAAAATTAGCCGCCCGTGTTTTAAGAACCTGGGTGGAAGATTTTGTGGATGAAGATACCGGCGAAGTTGTTTCAATTGAGCGTAATGAAATTGTTATGGAACGTGATACCGTTCTTGATGAAGACGCCATTGAAATGATCGCTGAGCTTGATGTGAAAAGTGTTTTTATCCAGAAAGAAGATGTTGGCGGTGATTACGCTATCATTTATAACACATTAAATAAAGATACTTCCAACAGTGAGTTAGAAGCTGTTCAGCACATTTACCGCCAGTTGCGCGGTGCCGATGCGCCTGATAATGAAACAGCTCGTGGCATTATCGATAAATTATTTTTCAGTGATAAACGTTACGACCTTGGCGAAGTTGGCCGTTATAAAATTAACCGCAAACTTGATGTAACGCAAAAGCTTGAAACAAAGGTTTTAACAAGAGAAGATATCATCGAGATCATCAAATATCTCGTTCGCTTAACAAATGCAAAAGCCGAAATTGATGATATTGATCATTTAAGCAACCGCCGCGTTCGTACAGTTGGCGAACAATTGTATGCGCAGTTTGGTGTGGGCCTGGCTCGTATGGCACGTACCATCCGTGAAAGAATGAACGTTCGTGATAATGAAGTGTTTACGCCGGTTGATTTGATCAATGCAAGAACATTATCTTCAGTTATCAATTCATTCTTCGGAACATCTCAGTTATCACAATTTCTTGATCAAACAAATCCGCTTTCAGAAATTACGCATAAACGCCGTATTTCTGCCTTAGGCCCCGGTGGTTTAAGCCGTGAACGTGCAGGTTTTGAAGTGCGTGACGTGCATTATTCTCACTATGGACGCTTGTGTACTATTGAAACGCCTGAAGGGCCAAACATTGGATTGATCTCTACGCTTTGTGTTCATGCACGCATTAACGAAATGGGCTTTATTGAAACGCCTTACCATAAAGTAAATAATGGTAAAGTGGAAATGAATAAGCTTACATTTTTAAGTGCGGAAGAAGAAGATACCGCCAAAATTGCGCAGAATAATGCGCCGGTTGATGAGAAATTTAATTTTGTTGAAGATAGAATTGCAAGCCGCCAAACAGGCGATTTTCCAATACTTGAAAAGAACGAAGTTGAATATATGGATGTTGCGCCAAACCAGATTGTTGGTTTAAGTGCTTCTTTAATTCCTTTTCTTGAACACGATGATGCCAACCGTGCATTGATGGGTTCAAACATGCAACGCCAGGCAGTTCCGCTTATCAATCCGGAAGCCCCTGTTGTGGGTACAGGTTTGGAAAGCAAAGCTGCACGTGATGCCCGTATTCAAATTCATGCTGACGGCGATGGTATTGTTGAATATGTTGATGCAAAAGAAATTCATGTTCGTTATAAACGCAATGATACAGACAGACTTGTGAGTTTTGAAGATGATCTTAATCAAATACAGGCTTAACCAAATTCATCAAAACAAACCAGTCAACTTCTATTATTTTAAGGCCGGCCGTAAGAAAAGGCCAGGTTGTAAAAGACGGCGATTTCTTAACCGAAGGTTATGCAACAAAAGATGGCGAATTAGCACTTGGCAGGAACCTGCAGGTTGCGTTCATGCCATGGAAAGGTTATAATTTTGAAGATGCCATTGTAATTAATGAAAGAGTTGTAAGAGACGATATTTTCACTTCTATTCATATTGATGAATTTGAATTGGAAGTGCGTGATACAAAATTGGGTGAAGAAGAATTAACGCCTGATATTCCAAACGTATCTGAAGAAGCAACAAAAGATTTGGATGAAAACGGAATTATCCGCATTGGTGCTCATGTGCGTGAAGGCGATATTTTAATTGGAAAGATTACACCAAAAGGTGAAAGCGACCCAACACCGGAAGAAAAATTGTTGCGTGCCATTTTTGGTGATAAAGCCGGTGATGCAAAAGATGCTTCTTTAAAAGCACCAAACGGAACAGAAGGTGTTGTAATTGATAAGAAACTTTTTCAACGTGCAAAAAAAGATAAGAATGGCAAAGTGCGTGAAAAAGCATTGCTTGAAAGGGTTGAAAAAGTTCATGAAAAAAATGTAGAAGATCTGAAAGAAGTGTTGCTCGAAAAATTGCAAACACTTTTAAAAGATAAAAATTCTGCAGGCGTTAGCAACAATTTTGGCGAAATGCTGATTGGCAAATCTGCAAAGTTCAACGCAAAAAATCTTAGTTCAATCGATTATCAGAATGTAAATCCGCTGGGCTGGACGGGTGATGCGGAAACAGATAATCTCATCAATGTTTTACTGCACAACTTCAACATAAAATACAACGAAGAACTTGGCCGCTATAAACGCGAAAAATTTAATATTTCTATTGGTGATGAATTACCTGCAGGCGTATTAAAACTTGCCAAAGTTTATCTTGCAGTAAAACGTAAATTAAAAGTGGGTGATAAAATGGCCGGCCGCCATGGAAATAAAGGTATTGTTGCAAAAATTGTTCGTGATGAAGACATGCCTTTTATGGAAGATGGAACGCCGGTTGATATTGTTTTAAACCCGCTTGGTGTGCCAAGCCGTATGAACCTCGGCCAGATTTACGAAACCATTTTAGGATGGGTTGGTAAAAAGATGGGCGTAAAATTTGCAACGCCAATTTTTGATGGTGCAACTACCGATGAAATTGCAGAGCATTGCGAAAAAGCAGGTTTGCCGCCAATGGGTCACACATTTTTGTATGATGGTGAAACCGGCGAACGCTTTCATCAAAAGGCAACGGTTGGTGTAATTTACATGTTGAAACTGCATCACATGGTTGATGATAAAATGCATGCACGTTCTATTGGGCCATACAGCTTAATTACACAGCAGCCGCTTGGTGGTAAAGCACAGTTTGGTGGTCAGCGTTTTGGTGAAATGGAAGTTTGGGCGCTTGAAGCTTATGGCGCTGCCAACATTTTGCAGGAACTGCTCACCATAAAATCTGATGATATTATTGGCCGTGCAAAAACTTACGAAGCCATTGTAAAAGGCGATAATATTACAAGAGCCGGTGTGCCGGAATCATTTAATGTGCTGGTGCATGAATTACGTGGTTTAGGCCTTGATTTAAGGTTTGAATAATTAATTTCTAAAACAATATCTTAAGGCTGTTTCTTAAATGAAGCAGCCTTTTTTATTTTAAGTAATTATTTGTTTTGATCAACTGCGGCAAGTATGGCATCGTTCCTTGCGTCGCACACTTGTACGGCATATTTTATGGCCGCATAACTTTAAACAGTATTATTTTATTCATTCATTTTCCTGTTCAGAAAAAATTCTAACCAATTTTAAAGGAGAAGTGGATGATACTATTAAAGGAAATTTTTCAACGGTTACAAAACTCGGGTCTAATCCAAAACCTCTTTCTTCACTTAAACTTACATCTTTAAGCCAGAGATGCACTTTCATAATTATCTTTTCAAAAAAAGGCAATTCATTATCGTTGCTTAAAAATTTTTCCATTACAATAAACTGAAAATCGCCCACAATATTATTGCGTTCAAGACTTTCATAGCGGCTGGTAATATTAACCTCATTGTTGGCAACCAATTCTTCCACCACTTTTCTAAACATAAGATTTACGCGTTGCTGTATGCGAAAACCAAGACGAAATTCAACGCGGATAATATCATTCGGAATAATATGATCAACATTATAATCGCATGGTGTACGGATCATCCAGCGTATCAATATGAACAAACCAATAAATATCTGCACGTTTGGGTTTTCTGTTTAAAATAGAATAAATAATCTTATGTTCTATTTCTTTGGGATTATCGGCACTGGTTAAATACACTAAATGCGTAGCATATTTTGGTACAGAACGATCGTTACTTAATTCCTGTATCATAGGAATATAATGTTCAAGGCGCACAAATTCAATATACCTGTTTCTGATTTTGCGGCTTCTAAACCAAACATACATCACGAAAAAAAGCAAGCCGCCAGCAAACAATGTTACATAACCGCCATGCGGAAACTTTTGAAGATTGGCAATTAAAAAGCCGATTTCAATGGTAAAATAAACGGTGAGATAAAGGTATATCCAGATGGATAAAACCCTTCGTGAAACCATATAGTTGGCAAAAAGAATTGACGTGCTTAACATGCACATGGTAATGGCAAGGCCGTAAGCCGCCTGCATATTATCAGACTTTTGAAAGTAAAGCACTATGCCTGAACACCCAATAAATAATAAGGTATTTATGCCGGGAATAAACAACTGCCCTTTTTCAACCGTTGGATAAACTGATTTTCATTTTTGGCCAAAGGTTAAGGCGTTGGCTTCTGAAATTAAAGTAAATGAACCTGATATTAATGCCTGGCTGGCAATAATGGCTGCAACTGTAGAAATAATAATGCCGGCCAGTTTAAACCATTGCGGCATCATTCCAAAAAAGGAGTTGAATGAATCTGCAATGTGCCCGCTTATATTAACGCCTTTGTAATTAGCAAGCAGCCAGGCACCCTGGCCAAGATAATTTAATATAAGGCAGCTTTTTACAAATATCCACGAAATGCGAATGTTGCCTCTTCCGCAGTGGCCAAGATCAGAATATAAAGCTTCGGCGCCAGTGGTGCAGAGAAATACGGCGCCTAATATCCAAAAACCTTTGGGATAAGCAGTAAGCAGTTCAAAGGCGTAATGCGGGCTTAACGCTTTAAAAATATATACATCATCTGTAAGATGCATTATTCCTAAAACACCAAGCATGGTAAACCATAAGGTCATAATAGGCCCAAACAACCTGCCGATTGAAGCTGTGCCAAATTGTTGTAAAAAGAAAAGTAAAGCCAGTATTATCAGCACAATTATTACGATAGTTTTTGTGCTTATTTCGGCAAATAAATCTATTTGTTTTAAGCCTTCAATAGCAGAAGTAATTGAAATGGGAGGCGTAATAATGCCATCCGCAAGTAAGGCAGCGCCGCCAATCATTGCAGGCAATACCAGCCATTTTTTTTGCCGCCGCACCAGGGCATATAAACTAAAAATTCCGCCTTCGCCTTTATTATCTGCCTTTAAAGTAAGTATAACATACTTAACGGTGGTTTGCAGGGTAAGCGTCCAGATTATGCAGGAAAGTGAGCCCAGTATAAGGCTTTCATTTATTGTTCTGTTGCTAACAATAGCGTTTAGCACATACAGCGGAGAGGTACCAATATCGCCATAAATAATTCCAAGGGCTATTAAAATGCCGGCTGTTGTAACCCGGTTAATGTTTTTGCTCACATTTAAAATTTAGTTCCTAAAAGTGTTCTATACTACGCTTCAAACCCAACATTTTGTTCTTCAAAAACCCTACGCAAAGATATCTGAGGTATTTGCGAAACCATCAGCGGAAATTTTTCAACTGTAACAAAACTTGGATCGAGCCCAAAACCTCTCTCCTCGCTCAAAATTGCTTCTTTTAATCTAAAATGAATATTCATAATTATCTTTTCAAAAAAAGGCAATTCATTATCGCTTGAAAGATACTTTTCCATTACGATAAACTGAAAATCGCCAACCACATTACTGCGTTCAAGGCTTTCGTAACGGCTGGTAATATTAACTTCATTATTTTTAACCAGGTCTTCAATAACTTTTCTAAACATAAACCCAATTCGTTGCTGAATTTTAAAACCAAGCCTGAATTCAATTCTGATAATATCATTTGGAATAATATGCAGCACATTGTATTCGCAAGTGTAAGGGCTGTCAACCGTATCAACATGCACAAACCAGTAAATATCGGCACGCTTTGGCTTTTTATTTAATATAGAATAGATGATTTTATGTTCTATTTCCCTGGGGTTATTTGCGCTGGTTAAATAAACAAGATGTGTGGCAAATTTAGTAACAGATTTATCATTACTTAATTCCTGTATCATTGGAATGTAATGTTCCAGCCGCACAAATTCTACATACCTGTTTTTTATTTTTTTGCTTCGGTACCAAACATACATCACCGCAAAATTTATAGCAGCAATAATCATTGTTATAAAGCCGCCTTCTAAAAATTTATGTGATAGCGCTGCCAGAAATGTTATTTCTATAGTTAAATAAACAATGATAAATAAATTTATCCATAACGCTTTAACCCGGTGCAGCACCATGTAATTGGCAAATAAAATTGTTGTAGCAATCATTGTTATAATTATTGCCAGGCCGTATGCACCTTCCATATTAGATGACTGTTTGAAATACAACATTACAACGGCACAGCCTATAAACATTAGCAAATTCATGTAAGAAATAAATAACTGCCCTTTTAATTCTGACGGATATTTTACTTTCATTTTAGGCCAGAGGCTCAGCCGCAATGCCTCGCCAATAAGTGTAAAAGAGCTGGCAATTATAGCCTGGCTGGCAATAATAGCGGCGGTAGTGGCAATTATAACACCTGCAATAACAAACCTGTCGGGCATAAGATTATAAAAAGAATTAAGGTGCAATTGCGCTTTTATATAATTACTTACAAGCAAGTGGTTGTTGTGTGCTAATAAGTAAGAGCCCTGCCCTAAATAATTCAGCAGCAAACAGCATTTAACATACAGCCATGAAACACGAATATTTTTTCTGCCGCAATAACCAAGATCGCTGTACAACGCTTCAGCGCCTGTTGTGCAAAGAAATACCGCACCCAACAATATAAATGCTTGCTTATAATGCAGTAAAAAATTTATGGCATATTTTGGATTGAAGGCTCTGAAAATTGCCAGGTCGTCTGATATATGAATGCAACCCAAAACAGCTATCATGGTAAACCAGATAAACATGATGGGGCCGAATGCTTTTCGGATGGCATCTGTAACAAACTGTTGTAAAAAGAAAAAAATAACCAGTATGCCCAGCACTATCAGCATAATAGTGTTTACTGAAATAGCATGTATCTGCGGAATATTTTTTAAACCTTCAACGGCAGCGGTTATAGAAATGGGCGGCGTAATAACGCCATCTGCAAGCAATGAGGCGCCGCCAATAATTGCAGGAATGATGAGCCATTTGCGCCTGCGGCGAACAAGCGTGTATAAAGCAAAAATTCCGCCTTCACCTTTATTATCTGCACGTAAAATAAGCAGAACATATTTAATGGTTGTTTGCAGCGTTATCGTCCAGATGATGCAGGAAAGACTTCCAATAATTAAAGCTTCATTTATTACTCTTCCGTTGATGATTGAATTAAAAACATATAAAGGAGAAGTGCCTATATCACCATAAATTATTCCTAAAGCCGCAAGAAGCCCGGCCGATGTAACTCTGTTAATGCTTTTGCTCACATAAAGGGAATTAACAATGTAATATCACACAAATGTATAATGAAATTTATTCATCATCGTTTTATAAATAACTTCATTTAAATGTAAGTTTCTGCAAGTATAAATTACTGAATTTTTAAACCTTAAATTTGTTAGTACAAGATTTAATATGACTATTACAACCATTAGAAATTATATAAGCATTCTTATTGCAATTATTATTTTTCCGCTTGCCTTACATGCACAAAAAATTGTTTATTCTGATGTTGACAGAGATGATGTGCGTTCGGTTGATTTTGATATAATCGGCAAACTCAACAATCATTATCTTGTTTATAAACGCATCCATTCAACATACAATGTTGCGGTGTACGATAATGATATGAAGCTTGCGGATAAAGTTAAAATGAGTTTTTTGCCAGACAGGTTAATTAACTCAGATATTATTACATACAAAGATTTTTTCTATTTCATTTATCAATATCAAAAAAGAAATATTGTGTATTGCATGGCGGCGCATATGAACAGCGATGGAAAGATAACCGGAGATCCTGTAACGCTCGACACCACTGCCATAAGTTTTTTTGCAAGCAATAAAATTTATAATGTTATTTATAGTGAAGATAAGCAGCGTATTTGCGTGTATAAAATAAACAGTAAAGATGAAAGCAAATACATTTTTACCAGCAGCATATTTGATGGTTCGTTAAAACCGCTGTCAAAAAAAGTAAGCACCATTGCCATGCAGCATAATGATTTTCTTACTGAATTTTCTTTGGATAATGATGGCGGAATGGCGTTTGTAAAAGCATCTGGCAGCGCCGCAAATAGTGATGATGGCACCATTCAAAATGTAACATTAATGGTAAGGCCTTTTGGTTTAGACAGCCTGAAAACTTACCCGGTTAATATGCCCAAAATTTATTTGGATGATATACGCATTAAAGTAGATAACATTAACAAGCATATTTTAATTGCGGCTTTTTTTGCAACGCAGAAAAGAGGAAATATTGAAGGTTTATATTGCATTTTATGGGGCAGAGATGCAGATTCGTTAATCACCGCAAAAGAATTTGTTTTTAATGACCAGTTAAAAAGCAACGCAAAAAGCGAAGGCTCAACCCGTGCCGCTTTTAATGATTATTATTTGCAGAACATCATCATGCGCAAAGATGGCGGCTTTGCCGTTCTATCAGAATCTGCTTATTCTTCAAACCGCGGCATTTATAACAACCGCTGGAATAATATTTATGGTAACCCTTATTGGGGCAGTTCAAATTATTATCTCTATGGAAACCCTTTTGGTTATACCTATTATCCGTGGATGAGCCCTTATGGTTATGGTTATCCAAACCAGGTAACCCGTTATTTTGCAGATAATATTGCGGTTATTTCTTTTGATTCAGTTGCTGATATGGAATGGGCGCACATCATTCCTAAATCTCAATACGATGATAACTCAGATAATTTTATTGGTTATGGCACCTTTATTACATCAGGAAAAATTAATTTTCTTTTTAACCAGTTTCAAAAACGAACATTATTATTACAGGCCGAAAGTATAGACCCGCAAGGCAAAGCCGTTGAAGCGCCCACTTTAAGAGAACTGGATAAAGGTTACCAGTTTATGCCGCGATATGTAAAACAGGTAAGCAGCCGTGAAGTTGTAATTCCCTGCCAATACAGAAATTATCTTTGCTTTGCTAAAATTGAATTTTAAAATAAAAATTATATCGTTGCACAAAATTTTGTTGAGAAGTAAGCAGATGAGCACGAGAATTTTCTCCTTTCATTTTTTACTTCTCAGCTTTCACTTAGCCAATGGTATCATTATTTAAAGACAGGTCTGCAGTTGCTGTTTTTTGGCTCATTATAATTTGTTTTGGCCTGCATGTGTATTCGTTAGTAAATCCTCCGCAAATTATTGCTGCGCCTTCAGATGGATTTTTTTATTACCTGCTTAATCCGTTTAAAAATGCAGATGCATATCTTGTTTCATTATTGTATGTGTTGCTTATTTTTTTGATAGCGCTTCAATTAAATTTTGTGCTGAACGATCTGCACATGTTTTCAAAACCATCTTATGCGCCTGCACTTGCATTTGTTTTATTTTCAGCTTTATTTCGTGCATTTAATATAATAAGCCCGGTATTACCTGCCTGCATTTTTTTTATATGGATTTTATATAAAGCATGTAAACTTTATGGCGTACACAATGCAAAAGCATCAATATATAATCTTGGATTATTAACCGGTTTAAGCGTTGTATTATATTACCCTTCTTCGCCACTAATTATTATTGTAATGATTGCGCTGGCAATTATTCGCCCGTTCAGGCCTAATGAATGGTTTGTGCTTTTTTTTGGAATTATAACGCCCGCTTATTTTTTAGCAGGTTATCTTTTTTTAACTGATCAGTTTAATTTGCTTCCGCAGCCACAGCAAATATTTAACCTGGTTGCGTTACCAGTGCCTTCTTTACTAATAATTATTTCTTTAGCTGTTGCAGCACTTGTAACAGTGATGGGCATTTTTTCAACGCAAAATGCAGGCGCCAATGTTTTAATACAGGTTAGAAAAAGCTGGACTGTTTTTTTAGCTGCACTTATTTTTACGGTGCCTGTTATTTTTTTTATGCCGGGCATTTATCCGGTTGCGCTTTTATTTATTGCCATCCCTGCGGCATCTTATACAGGTTACGTATTTGCAAACAGCAAAAATATTTTGCCTGTAATTTTCTTTTGGGTTTTAACGGCACTGGCCATATATAACAACTGGTTTGCAAAGTAATTAGTAAGTTTTTCAAACATAAACTTGGCATATAGATGGTATATATAATTGTATACGAAAATTTTAAAAAGTTTTCAGTAAATACGCAATAAATCACTCCCCCCCCCCCCGCAAATGTTTTAATTCTTTTTCTTTTCTATCTAGCTCGGTTTTTAATTCCTGCAATTCTTTTAAGCAGTTCATTATTGCTGATGTCTTTATAAATTATTTCAACAGATGATACTTCCATAACTTTCGCAATCTGCTCGAGGCGTTGTATAGAAATGTTACAAGTTTTATCAGTTTCAATATCGCTGTACGCTGTTACGCTCATACCCAATGCGGCAGCAACTGCACTTTGTTTCAAATTTTTTGAGATGCGTATGTCTTTTATTTTTTTACCAATGCTCATATTAAGAACGTTTCAGTTTACAAGGGAAGCAGATGAATTGAATACATAAATATAAGTCTAAAAAATTATCATCAAAATTTCAAGTGGCACTTGAAATGTATAATTTGTTTTCTTTAAAAAGGCATTCTAACTTTCATTTTAATTCAGCTTTTATAAAGCCTGGATTAAATGAGAATGATGTTTGCCCTCTTTAACCAGCACGAAAATCCTGTAACTGTAACCATACAATTTTAGGCAACTGAAAGTAAAAGTTACTGCATTATACTGTAAATGAAACTGTGCTTAATCATCCTGATTATCCAGCATTTTAAGCATTAGCGATTCATTAAATATTTTCGTGTTGAAATTGCAGGATAAAAATTGAACCGTAACAAATTACTCATTGCCACTACCGTTTATTGCTTTTATAAATAACAAGGTGGTTTATTTGTACGTTGTTACAGCAATTAAACATGAACAATGTTTTTTACACTGACGATGTAAGTAAAACTAAAATCAAAACCGATTTCAACATTTCTTAACCCAGTTTAATGGTGTTGTATTGGTAGCACAGGCAAACGATAAATTCCGGTGATAATAACATTTTGAAGCCGCAAAAAGAAAACAACGTTTACAACAATTAAAAATCCCTGGATTTATTTTTATTGGAATCGTGCTGATTGCTGTTGCAATAATTAATAATACTATAATCAGTAATTTTTCTCTTACCTATTCAGCATTATTAATACTTAAGTTTTGTGGTGTTCTTGTTACAAGCCTTTTGTTTGGTCGAAGCTTATAACGCCAACCCGGCCTTACAAAATATTTGCACTGGTGGCGGCAAAACAAACTGCAACGCCATTCTTAATTCTAAAGCTACAAAAATTGTTGGCTTAAGCTGGAGTGAAATTGGTTTCTTTTATTTTACAGGTGGGTTTCTGTTTTTGCTAACTGCTTCTATTAATCAACTGTCAACATCATGTCAATCTGCTTAGCTGGCTTAACTTAATTGCTCTTCCTTACACAGTGTTCTTTTCAATCTTTTATCAGTGGCGTATCGCCAAACAATGGTGCCCTTTGTGTTTGGCTGTACAGGCAATATTGTTACTTGAGATCCTAATAAAGCTTTATGTGTTCAGCATTGACCTTCCCTTTCCATTTGAGCATCTTCAACTTTTACTGTCACTTCATACTCTCTTTCGATTTACCAATAATAATTTGGTTATATCAGTATTCCGTATATAACAGCAAAAAGCAAATGAAGACTTTCATGCTTTACGCCGATAAAATTTACGCGTCATTTTCGGAATGCCTCCTTGAAAATAAAAACTGCATAACATACAGATAGTTTAGGATTATATCATGAATGTTCCTAAAGAATACACTGTAAATATGGAACATGTATTGCGCCTTTGCAAAAAACATCCTAAATTGAGAAACTTCTTGAGAAAACCAACAATCTTAAAGTGCAAATAATTTTCTTTTTGATTTATGGCACTAATGCGAAAAGCTTTGCCAGCCAAGCATTTAATGGCAATTGCAGACGCGCAAAATGAAATGCTTACTAAAAAACTTTAGATGATTGGTATTTAGCTGAATGGAAAGATTACAAAATATTTGCTACTAAGTATCCTATGATATTTTGATTCAAAATGTCAGAACAAAAAAATGATACAATTAAAAATGGTTTGATGAAATCAAACATAAGTTTCACACCTATTTTTTTATAATGGTTATCAATTACCTGACATTTACAACATTAGTGATTTAAGATATTTTCTTGTTGAAATGAAATCTTGTTTACAGAAAAAGGAGAAGTTGAAAACCTTTCGAAAAAAGTAAGCAAGAATTAATAAACTTAAATTTTTGACAATGAAAACAAGTTTTGGTACTCAATTAAGCAGGAGCGAAATGAAAACGATCTTAGGAGGAGTTAGCGGAGTTAAACCTCCAACTTATTGTGGTTCTACTCAAACCAATGGATGCTGTAACGCGTACTGTGGGCAAGGCTCAGGTGTAACATGTTCGGGTACATGCGCTAGTTGTGAAGATGCTGGCAACGGTAAGGGACCAGGTCCCGGTCAAGACAAAATATGCTATCAATTTTAGGGGTAGCTCTAACTGAAGATGGAAATTTCTTCCATCTTCAGTGTTTAATTTGGTTACAGCAATTCATATCAAAATATTAGGCTTTATGCTCTTTAAACACTTTTCATTTTTTTGCACATGTTTTATATTCACTTATTGCAGTGCACAAAACAATTTTGTTTTAAATGGCACTGTTAATGGTCGTGATACAGGTTATATTATTTTAAGATACACAGATTACGGTGGAGAATGGACAGTAGATACTACTTATCTTAAAAATGGTAAGTTTAAATTCGAAGGAAACATAAGCGAACCTACATTGGCAACAATTAAAGGTTATCGCAAAATAATAGATTTTAATGAAGTTAATGTTACTGATATATATATAGAACCAGGAAATCAAAAAATAATCTTAACCGAAAACGATTATGCACATGCCAAAGTTTATGGGTCAGTAACTCAAAATGAACTTAATACTTTTAATATGCAAATTGATTCTATTAATGCAAAATATAAAGATGTCGATCAACAATTGCTAAAAGCTAAATATGCATACAAGGGTGCCAAAACAGAAACAGATAAAAAAAAGGCGCTAGAAAGAGAAACTGAATTAATGGAGCAACTAAACCCTCGTGGAAATGAAGTACTAAACGAAGATGTCGATTTTGTAACGAAACATCCGGATTCTTATGCAAGCACTTATATGATATTTACTCCAATCAACAATTTACCCATCGATTCAGCTAAAAATTTATTTAATAAGCTTTCTTTAAGAGTCAGAGAAAGCAGAGACGGAAAATATATCGCAGATATGATTAGAAAAAAAGAACAAAACAGGTATGGCAATTTAGCTTACGATTTTAAAGCAACAGATGCTGCAGGTAACAATATTTCCCTATCCAAATTTTTAGGTAAATATGTTTTATTAGATTTTTGGGCAAGCTGGTGCAAACCTTGCAGAGTGGCAATTCCTCACTTAAAAGAGGTGTATAATCAATATCACCCAAAAGGTTTGGAAATTCTTACCATTTCAATTGACGAAGATTCTGTTGCCTGGAAAAAAGCAATCTCGCAAGAAAAAATAAACGATTGGAATAATGTACTTGCTAACAAAAATATTAACGATAATTATGATAACACGCATCAGGCAATACCAACACAGATTTTAGTTGGGCCAGATGGAAAGGTTGCTTGGACATGGCAGAGTGAAGATACACTCGATGAAACACTTAAAAAGTTTCTTGATAGATAAAGATAATTTATAACCAATTATAATCTATAATAAAGTTTTGAATGCTTTCACTTATTATAAACAACTCAACGCCATGGATTGCGGCCCTACCTGCTTAAAAATGGTGGCAAAGCATTATGGTAAAAGCATTTCACTAAATTATTTAAGAACCGAAAGTCAGTTTAGTAAAGAAGGTGTTTCGTTATTAGGTATTGCAGAAGCAGCAGAAAAAATTGGTTTTCGTGCACAAGGTGTAAAGCTTACTTATAAACAACTAAAAGAAGAAGCACTTAAGCCTGCAATACTACATTGGCGGCAAAATCATTTTGTGGTTCTTGCCCCTCGCCTTCGGGTTGGGGTGAGGTTAATACAAATTGCAGATCCGGCAACTGGCTTAATAAAACTTAGCGAAGAAGATTTTAAAACACATTGGCTGCAAACAAACAACAATGGCGAATCTACCGGTATTGCTTTACTCTTAGAACCCACACCCAACTTTTATAAACAGGAAGATGAAAAGGAAACTAAAGTAGGATGGAACATTTTACTTGGTTACTTAAAACAGAACAAAAAATTCATCTTTCAACTCTTTCTTGGTTTATTATTGGGAAGTTTATTGCAATTAATTTTTCCTTTCTTAACGCAAAGCATAGTTGATGTTGGTATTAATACACACAACCTTCAATTCATTTACATTATTCTTATTGCGCAGTGCATGTTATTTGTAAGCAGAACAGTAGTAGAGTTTATACGCAGCCGTATTTTGTTGTACATCAGTACAAGAATAAATATTTCCCTGCTTTCAGATTTTTGGGCAAAGTTGATGCGCCTGCCTTTATCTTTTTTTGATACCAAGCAAACAGGTGACATTTTGCAGCGCATAAACGACCAGCACCGCATAGAAAATTTTCTTACCGGCACAGCGCTTTTTACCATGTTTTCATTTATCAACATCATTATATTTTCTGTTGTACTATTACTGTACAACGTTTATGTATTTCTGATTTTTGCTGTTGGCAGCATTTTATATATTTTATGGATACGCTTTTTTTTAAAACATCGCCGCAATTTGGATTATAAAAGATTTGCTGTTGCAAGCAAAGAAAACAATGCTACTATGCAGCTTATTTACGGCATGCAGGAAATAAAGCTCAACAATGCAGAAACAACGTATCGCTGGCAATGGGAAAATTTACAGGCACGTTTATTTAATCTTTCTTTTAAAAGCTTATCATTAAGCCAATGGCAACAGGCAGGCGCAGTATTTATAAACGAAGGCAAAAATATTTTCATAACATTTTTAGTTGCGGAAGCTGTATTAAATGGTGAGCTTACTTTAGGTGCTATGCTTGCCATTCAATATATTATTGGTCAGTTAAACAGCCCGGTTGAGCAGTTGGTTGGATTTGTGCAGCAGGCGCAAGACGCAAAAATTTCATTGGAACGATTAAATGAAATTTATACCATCGAAGACGAGGAAAAACCGGAAGCTGCCGCAGTTCCCCTCTCCATGAATGGAGCGGGGTTAGGGGCGAGGTTCCCATTCAAATTCAAAACTTGTCTTTCACCTACGCAGGCGCAGGCAATGAACCTGTTTTAAAAAACATCAACTTAATTATTCCCGAAGGAAAAGTTACCGCCATTGTTGGTGTAAGCGGAAGCGGCAAAACCACTTTACTAAAACTGTTATTAAAGTTTTATGACAACTATAAGGGCGAAACAAAAGTTGGTGAAAGCAATTTAAAATATTTAAGTCCTAAACATTGGCGAAGCCAATGCGGCACGGTAATGCAAGACGGATATATTTTTAGTGATTCTATAGCAAAAAATATCACAGTAAATGATGAAAACATTAATTATGAAAAGCTTGTTCATGCATGTAAAATTTCAAATATTCTATCATTTGTAGAATCGCTGCCTTTGGGCTTTAATACAAAAATTGGTACTGAAGGCAATGGCATAAGTGCCGGGCAAAAACAACGTATTTTAATTGCAAGAGCCGTTTATAAAAATCCGCAATATTTATTTTTTGATGAAGCCACCAATGCTTTAGATGCAAACAACGAAAAAGCCATCATAGAAAACCTGCAACATTTTTTTGAAGGCAAAACAGTTGTTGTGGTTGCACATCGCTTAAGTACGGTAAAACATGCCGACAATATAATTGTATTGCATGAAGGCGAAATTGCAGAACAGGGCACACATGAAAAATTGAGTAAAGAGAAAAAGCGGTATTATGAGCTGGTGAAAAATCAGTTAGAATTAGGTATTTGATACCTACACAATAATTATTTATGTCAATAGAAGTTTCAGAAAACGGAACGATGTTTCAATCTTCTCTTTCACCTGCAGAGATAAGAAGCGAGGCGGTTCAGGAATTTATTTCTCGCAAGCCGGGTTTTTTAATTCAATATGGCACAACATTATTTTTAATTTTATTGATTTTAATTGTTGTTGCCTCTTGGTTTATTCAATATCCTGATGTTGTTTCTGCTTCTGCAAAACTGCAATCAATAAATGCACCAAAGCCTGTTGTAAATAAAACGGCAGGCAAGCTAATAAAGCTGTTTGTAAAAGAGGGCGATGAAGTAAAAGAAAATGCCATTCTTGGTTATATGGAAAGCATTGCACAGCCAGAACAGGTTTTACAACTTTCAAATGCACTTGACACCATTACTCACTTCATCAATAACAATCAATCAGTATTACTGCCTGCCTATATAGCCTCCTGTAAATTTGAAAAATTGGGTGAACTGCAACAATCATATCAAACCTTTGTACAGGCATTTATTATATATAAAGATTATATAAGCAATGGTTTTTATGCAAAAAAAAGATCTATGCTGGCAACAGATTTAAATGATCTTGAAAATCAGCATTCAAATCTTAACAATCAAAAATCTATACAGCAAGAGGATGAAACGCTTGCAGTGAAAACTTTTGAAATGAATGAAACACTGCTGAAAGAAAAAGTAATATCATTAAAAGAATTTCGTGATGAAAGAAGCAAGCTGTTGAATAAATCTTTATCAGTTCCTGAAATAAACTCATCTATTATTTCGAATGAAAGCCAGCAAAATGACAAGCAGAAAGAACTTCTTGAACTTGACAATACCGCAGCACAACAAAAAGCTGTATTTGTGCAGGCCGTGAATACTTTAATTAATGAAGTTAATGATTGGGGAAAAAAATATTTGCTTTTAGCACCTGTTGCGGGTAAAGTTTATTTCGCTGATTTTTTTCAGGAAAAGCAGGAGCTAAAAAACGATCAACTAATTTGCTACATAAAGCCTGTAAACAGCGTTAACTATGCTGAAGTTTTTATACCTCAATCTAATTTTGGAAAAATAAAAGTTGGTGAATCTGTACTTTTAAAATTTCAGGCTTATCCCTACGAACAATATGGAAGCGTTGAAGGTAAACTTGAATTCATATCTCCTATACCAACTGATAGCGGTTATGCAGCTAAAATTAAATTGCCTGACGGATTAATTACAAACTATGGAAAACAAATTGAATATAGAGACGGCCTAATTTCTACAGCGCAAATTATAACGCAGAACATGCGATTACTGCAACGCTTCTATTTTGATATTTACAAACAGATGAAACGAAATTGATTTTTTTACTTTATTTGCTATTTTAAGGTTTATAACAACTGGTTTGCAAAGTATTAGAGTATTATTAATAATAGACAGGTTATTTTTGCGCTCTAACAATTACATCATCAATGAAATTTGGCATCGTTGTTTTTCCAGGTTCTAATTGCGACAGAGATATGCAGGATGCACTTCAAAACATGAATAAAGAAGTGATAATGCTGTGGCATAAAGATAAAGACGTGAGTATGTTTTCTGCAGATGATTGTATTGTATTGCCCGGCGGTTTTTCTTTTGGCGATTATTTGCGCTGCGGCGCCATTGCACACTTAAGCCCGATGATGCAAAGCGTAATTGAATTTGCAAATAAAGGCGGCAATGTTTTAGGCGTTTGCAATGGTTTTCAAATTTTGTGTGAAAGCGGTTTATTGCCGGGCGTGTTATTGCCAAATGGTAACCAGCAATTTGTTTGCAAAAATATTTTTCTGAAAAATAATAACGGCAATATTTATAAAATTCCCGTTGCGCATGGCGACGGCAGGTATTTTGCCCATGAAGAAACATTGGATGCGCTTGAAAAAAATAAACAGGTGTTATATTATTATTGTGATGATAAAGGAAACATTGATAAGAGCTTTAACCCTAATCATGCAGTAAGAAATATTGCCGGCATTAGAAATAAAGATGGAAATGTTTTTGGAATGATGCCGCATCCTGAAAGAGCAGCTTCCTGCGATTTGCATAATACCGATGGCTTAAAAATTTTTGAAGAATTAGGATTGAATTAATTTTATACTCAATGAAAAAAATCTTAACAACGATTACTGTATTTATTTTTTTTACTGCGCTGCATGCGCAGGTTCAGGATCCTGTAAAATGGAATTATACCGCAGTAAAAAAATCTGGTAAAGATTATTTAGTTACCATTTCAGCAACGTTAGGCCCGGGCTGGCATATCTATTCAATGAACACGCCAAACGGCGGCCCGGTTGCAACCACATTTAATTTTAAAAGAAATCCGTTGCTTGTTATTAATGGCAAAACAACCGAAACCGGTGCACTTAGCACCGTGCATGATGATATTTTTGGTGTTGATGTAAAATATTATTCTGAAACAGTAACTTTTACACAACCCGTAAAATTAAAATCTGCCGTTAAAACAAATCTTTCAGGAACTATAAAATACATGGTGTGCAACGATAAAATGTGTCTTCCTCCCAAAACCGTTCCTTTCAATATTCAAATTCAGTAATGTAAGCTTGCTGCATGAAGAAATGTTTACTATTTATTTTTTCGTTAGCAGCATGCACCTTTTTATTTGCTCAAAATAATACACCGGTTCATTTTTTATTTTCAACAGAAAGAAAAAATGATTCTCTTGTTTATTTTTCTGTAAAAGCAAAGTTGGATACGGGTTTTTTTTTATTTTCCGTAAAGCCGCAAAACACTGATGATGCTTTTATTTCACAGTTAAATTTAGATAGCAATTCAGCCAAATATTTATCAGACACAAGCATTGTTCAATCATCAAATTTGCAGTTTATTAAAGATGATAAAACAAAAACAACATTTCATGGCTTTATACATGCTGCACAATTTCTTTACCCGCTTAAAATAAAAAAACAAGACAGTGTAATTATTAAAGGTTCGTTTTCATGGCTAGGAAAAAAGAACGATGATTTTCCAAGCGGAGAAGAAAGTTTTGATGTAACTATTTTGCCGCAAAAAGTTTCTATCAGCGGCGTTGTTATAAAAACAGCAGAACCAAAAAACTGGTTAAGCTTTTTTTGGATCGGTTTGGTTGCAGGTATAATTGCGGTGTTCCTTCCATGCCTCTATCCATTGTTTCCGGTTACGGTTACTTATTTTATGCACCATTACGGCAGTAAAAAACAAGGCATAAAAAATGCGCTGGTATATTCTCTTTGCATCATTCTTATTTATGGCATTCCAACCACGGCGCTTACTTTAATTTTTGGTGATACAACCCTTTATAAAATTTCCATTAATCCAATCACCAACATTTTTTTCTTTGTAATTTTTATTGCATTTGCAATTTCTTTTTTTGGTGTGTTTGAAATAACGCTGCCTTCATCATGGAGCACACGCACAGATAAATTATCATCAAAAAAAGGTTATCTCGGCATCTTTTTTATGGCGCTTACTTTGGTGATCGTTTCATTCAGTTGCACCGGAATTGTTGCCGGTCAGTTGTTAAGTTATCTTTCATCTGAAGGCCTTTCTGCAGGGCCAATTGCTGGCATGTTTGGTTTTGGAACCGGGCTCGCATTGCCTTTTACTTTACTTGCATTATTTCCATCATTAATTCATGCAATGCCAAAAAGCGGCGGCTGGTTAAACACGGTTAAAGTAAGTTTTGCTTTTATTGAATTGGCGATGGCATTGAAGTTTTTAAGTAATGTTGATTTAATCTATCACTGGCGTTTGCTTGATCGCGAAATTTTTATTGCATTGTGGATGGTGATTGCTGTATTGCTTGGTTTTTACTTGTTGGGCAAACTAAAATTTTATCATGATAGTGATGTAAAACACATAAGCATAACGCGTTTATTTTTTGCCATTGCATCGTTTACGTTTGCATTATATCTCTTGCCGGGAATGTGGGGTGCACCATTAAAAGCATTGAGCGGATGGATTCCTCCGCAATACACACAAGACTTTAATTTATACAACACACAACAAAAAAATAACAGTTCAACAAACACATTAAATACTACCCTTCCGCCAAAAAAATTCGCAGATAAAATTGCAGCACCGTTTGGTTTAAAAGCATATTTTGATTTAGACGAAGGCATTGCCGCAGCCAAAATTTTGCATAAACCAATTATGCTTGATTTTACAGGTTACTCATGCGCCAACTGTCGCAAAATGGAAGCGCAGGTTTGGAGTGATAAGGAAGTTTTGAAACGCATCAATCAAAATTTTATCTTGGTGAGTTTATATGTTGATGAACCAACAGAATTACCTGCTGCAGAAAAATATACAAATTCAAAAGGTGAAAAAATTGAAACAGTTGGTGAAAAAAATCTTGATTATGAAATAAGAAAATTTGGTTTTAATGCACAGCCATTATATATGTTTATTGATGCGAACCAAAACGCTTTAAGCGATATTAAATATGGTTATGATCCTGATGTTGAAAAATTTATTCATCATTTAGATGAAGTGAAAAAGAGATTTGATACTTCTTCAACAAAACAATAAAGATATTTATCTCTGCTGCCACATCCTACACTCAAACATTTCGGGTAAAAAATTTTAGTTAAAAAATAATTATAAAAAAATTTGCGAAACCAAAAAGTTGCGCATATATTTGCAACCGATTAGTTTCTTAAATAAATTTTAAACAAATGAGGCGAGACATATTTCAAGCTATTGCAGACCCAACAAGGCGGGCTATTATCGCCTTAATTGCATTACAGGCAATGACACCGAATGCCATTGCCGAAAACTTCAACACTACACGGCAATCTGTTTCTAAACACCTTCGCATACTTACAGAATGCGAGCTTGTAAAACAAGAATACCAGGGCAGGGAAATTTATTACTCTCTTGAAATTAATAAAATGAAAGAAATAGACAAATGGTTAGAACAATATCGAAAAATTTGGGAAAACCGGTTTAATCAATTAGACAAAGTATTATCAACAATAAAAAAACAAAAAAAATGAAAAACAATTTGCTATTTGATTTTACCGTTGACAAACCAGCAAAAACGGTATTTGTAACAAGGGAATTTGATGCTGAACTTCCGCTGGTATGGGATGCTTTTACCAAACAAGAAATTCTTGACCAATGGTGGGCGCCTAAACCCTGGAAATCAAAAACAAAAGTTATGGATTTCAAAGTTGGCGGACGAAGATTTTATGCTATGGTTAGTCCGGAAGGACAAGAACATTGGAGCACTCAGAATTTTACTTCAATAAATCCAACAACCAACTTCAAATTTATTGATGCATTTACAGACAAAGATGAAGTAATCAATTCTGAATTTCCAAGTTCAGAATGGGATTTGAATTTTAGTGAACAAACTGATACCACAACAGTAAAAATTGCTATAAAGCATAAAACGCTTGCATCGTTGGAGCAAATTATTCAAATGGGCTTTGAAGGAGGATTTACAATGACATTAAATGAATTAGAAATCTTATTGCAACAATTAAAAAACAAAAAAAATGACAAACTGATTTGCTATTTGATTTTACAGTTGACAAAGCCAGCAAAAACGGTATTATATAACCAGGGAATTTGATGCTGAACTTTCACTGGTATGGGATGCTTTTACCAAAGCAGAACTTACTTGACCAATGGATTGCACCTAAGCCTTTGCACAGCTAAAACAAAATACCAGGATTTTAAAGTTGGTGGCAAAAGATTTTATGCAATGGTAAGCCCTGAAGGACAAGAGCGTTGGGCAATCCAGGAATATACTTCCATTACTCCGAAAACCAATTTTAAAATGTATAATGCTTTTGCAGATAAAGATGAAAATCCTGAATTGCCGGGTTCTGAATGGGATCATACTTTCAGCGAAGAAAACGGAATAACAAAAGTGAGCATTACTATTTACAATGAATCGCTTGAAAGATTGGAAAGAATACTTGATGGCTTCACACAAGGAATGAAAATGTCATTAAGAATCTGGAAAATCTGTTGGCAACTTTATCTAAAAAATGATTTACGTTTTCAAAAGCTTTGAATAAAATTTTTATAAAATAATTCAATTAAAAACAATCTAAAAAATAAAAACTATGGCACTAATTAATCCTCACATCAACTTCAACGGCAATGCCGAAGAAGCATTTACATTTTACAAATCAGTATTTGGCGGAGAGTTTGAAAAGATCATTCGTTTTAAAGACCTCGCAAGTGCCGGAATTGCCGATAGCAGAAAAAGAAGAAAATAAGATTATGCATATTGCTTTGCCTATCGGTAAATACAATGTGCTGATGGCAAATGATGTTCCGGAATTTTTGGGAAAAGCAAACGAAAATGAGAACAGAAGTAAAATTGCAATAAGTGCAGAAAGCAAAGAAGAAGCAGACAAATTATTTAATGGACTTTCAGCAGGCGGAGAAATAGAAATGCCTATTGGCGATAGCCCCTGGGGTTCTTATTTTGGTATGTTTAGAGACAAATATGGCATTGAATGGATGGTGGAATTTGACTCAAAATTATAACGGGCAAAAGTAACTGCGAAAGAAAAAAAATTTGATCTGCTTAAATTAAAAAATCAATATAAGTTTTTAGATTTCAGAAACTCTTGTGTTAGAAATTGCCGGCTTATTAATGAATCTTATTAACTTAAAATTCAATAAATTCCTATCTTTCTGTTTCAATACAATTGCCATGAAAAATTTTTTATTTCTGTTTTGTTGTTTGATGATTACAACATGTATAAAAGCACAAAACAATATTGGCATTTTTCAAAAGCAGTTTGATATTGGCAATACGCAAACCGGAAGCGCAACGTATAATGCACAAACGCAGGAATATACTGTTGAAGGTTCGGGTAATAATATCTGGTTTAATCATGATGGTTTTCATTATGTATGCACGCAGTTAACAGGCGATTTTATTCTTCGCTGCAATGCATCTTTTATTGGCAAAGGCGTTGAAGCGCATCGTAAACTTGGCTGGATGATCCGTTCATCTTTAGACAGCACTTCGGCCTGTGCAAGTGTTGCGGTTCATGGCGATGGGCTTACTTCGCTTCAATACAGAACGAATGATAATGATACCATGCAGGAAAAAAAATCTGCTATAACTGCTGCAGATGTTATTCAACTGGAAAGGCGCGGCAATACGTATATAATGAGCGTTGCACGTAATGGCAACACTTTTACTGAAGATAGTGTTCAGCTAAATTTAAAAGACAGCGTGTATGTTGGTTTATTCGTTTGCTCGCATAATGCTGCTGTAAAAGAAAGCGCTAACTTTTATAATGTGCGCATTGTAATTCCTGCGTCTTCAACACTTGTTCCATACCAACAATATATCGGCAGCCAGTTGGAAATTTTAAATGTTGAAACAGAACACAGCAGAATTATTTATCAATCGCCGCGTTCTTTACAAGCACCAAACTGGATGAAAGATGGAAAATATTTGTTGTATAACAGCGATGGATTGATATACAAATTTGATCTTTCAACCAACACTCCTTCCGTTTTAAATACCGGAACGGTTACACATAATAATAACGATCATGTTATTTCATTTGATGGAAAAATGCTTGGTTTAAGCAGCAGCAGTGCAAATGATAATGCCTCAAAAGTGTACACTGTTTCTATAAATGGCGGCGAGCCAAAACAAATTACGCCAACCGGCCCTTCATATTTGCATGGATGGAGCACCGATGGAAAATTTTTAGTGTTTGTAGGGCAGCGTAATAATGAATTTGATATTTATAAAATTGCTGCGGATGGCAGCGGAAAAGAAATGCAGTTAACTACGGCAAAAGGTTTGGATGATGGGCCAGAATATTCGCCCGATGGAAAATATATTTATTTTAATTCTGTGCGCAGCGGCATAATGCAAATATGGCGTATGAAGCCTGATGGCAGCAACCAGGAACAATTAACAAACGATGAATTCAACAATTGGTTTGCACATGTTTCTCCTGATGGTAAATGGATTGTTTTTATTTCGTTTGGAAAAGATGTTGATCCTTCCAATCATCCATTTTATAAACACGTGTATATAAGATTAATGCCTGCAAATGGCGGCAAGCCAAAAGTAATTGCAGCTTTATATGGCGGCCAGGGCACTATGAATACGCCCAACTGGAGCCCTGATGGAAAATACATTGCATTCATCAGTAACAGCAATTTTATTTCACCGGCTTATCCAATAGAAATTCCTGCTTCAAAATAATTTGTCAAACATTTATTCACCGATTGCTTTCTCTCGTTCACCTACAATTACGTTAATAAAACCTATTGCTGCTTTTATGCTGTAAAAGCTGCACATACTTTTACATCCTTAAATAATACAAATGGAAAATGATGATATAAAAAATTATCAGGAAGATCTAACCAAAAAAATTCATGATGATATAACCAATAAAATCGGTAACAGGCAACATGGCTCAAGAAACAGAACATTTATTGGCTTATTATTAGTTGCAGGCGGCATATTATTATTGATAAATAAATTAGGTGTTGCATTTTTTCCTGAATGGTTTTTTACCTGGCCTGTATTTTTAATTGCATTAGGTTTTATAATCGGTCTTCAGCATAACTTCAAAAATATTTTTTGGTTGCTTATGATTGTGTGGGGAGTGTACTGGCTGCTTGATCAACAAATGCCTTCATTGCAATTACATAATTACACAACACCGGCAGTATTAATTCTGATAGGGCTTTTCTTTATTGCACGTCGTAAAAATCCGCATTACAAAAACTGGAAAAGAGAACACTGGAGAAATTATAACAACAATGATTTATATTTTAATCAAAGCGTTACTGAAGACGGGGAGTTTATTGACAGCACCTGCGTTTTCAGCGGCACAAAAAAAGTCGTGATCTCCAAAAATTTTAAAGGCGCAGATATAACCTGTTTTATGGGTGGCGCAGAAATTGATCTTTCACAGGCTGATATCCAGGGCAGCGCTGTAATAGATGGTACAGTTGTATTTGGCGGTATAAAATTAATTGTGCCAGCTAATTGGGATGTTAAGGTAGAAAACAATGCTGCATTTTTTGGCAATATTGAAGACAAACGCAACCTGCAAAACATTAATGCAGATCCATCAAAAAAACTTATTATAGACAGCACCGCAGTTTTTGGCGGCATCGAAATAAAAAATTATTAAACTTACTTAAAACCAAATAAAAATTTTTGTATGAAATGGTATGTTGCTAAAATTATATATCGCATTGTTTGCGGCGAAGGAAACCACACACCGCAATTTGATGAGCAATTACGTTTAATTGAAGCCGTTGATAATTTACAGGCTTTTCATAAAGCACGCTTGCTCGGCCATCGCGAACAGGATAATTTTATGAATGCAAACAATAAACCTGTTCACTGGAAATTTTTAGACGTAACCGAACTAACTGAAATAAGTTCTTTTAGTGATGGCGTTGAAATTTTTTCGCAGATAAAAGAAGAACCTGAAGTTGACACTTATCTTGGCTGCATAAAAAGAAAGGCAAACTATTTACAACAACTTAGTTTAAACCAGGCGCCTTATCTTAATTAAACATGCAATCATTTCTTTCAGATAAAAAATTTCTCATCGCTTTTTTTGCATGGTGGTTTAGCTGGGTAGAAGTGCAGGCAATTGTTTTACACAAATATGGTTTACCATTCTCAACTGCACTTATTGATAGTGTAATTAGCAGCGCACTTTTGGCGGCATGTTGCGGGCTTATTGGTATGAACATGAAATATTATTTGCCAAAAAATGAAAGGTTTTGGTACATATTAATTGTTAGTTCATCATTAAGCGCTGTGTGGTTATTTGTTTCAAAATTCATTCTTTTGATGGCTGTTAATAACGATGGTTATGCGCAAATGCTGCAGCAATCTTTATTAATAAGATTTTGCTTTGCGTTTTTAATAACAAGCTGCATGGCCATGATTAGCATGATTTGGTACACACAAAAAGAACAAAAAGAAACAGATGAACGCAAGGCCGATACTGAACGTTTTTTGAAAGATGCAGAACTATATAAATTAAGGCAGCAACTGCAGCCGCATTTTTTATTCAACAGCTTAAACTCAATAAGCGCCTTAACAGCAACGCAGCCTGAAAAAGCAAGGCACATGATTAACCAGCTAAGCGAATTTTTACGCGGCACTTTAAAAAAAGATGAAAAGCAATGGAACACGCTTGAAGAAGAAATACAATACCTGCAACTGTATCTTGAAATAGAAAAAGTAAGATTTGGTTACAGGTTGCAAACAGATATTTTTTGTGAAGAAGATGCAGCGCATTTAACCCTGCCATCAATGTTATTGCAACCCGTTGTTGAAAACGCAATCAAGTTTGGATTATACGATACAACGGGCGAAGTATTAATTAAAGTGAATGCAAAAAAAACAGATAACAATTTAGAAGTTGCTGTTGAAAACCCTTTTGATCCGGAAACATCGCAGCCTTTAAAAGGAACAGGATTTGGTTTGCCTTCCATTCAACGAAGATTATTTTTATTGTTTGCAAGAAACGATTTATTAAAAATTTCTAAAGAAGATAATCATTTTACAACAACCATTCTTATTCCCCAAAATATAATATCATAAAACGCAGGTTGCGTTCATTCAACATAAAAAATAACCAATGAATGTAATTATTATTGATGATGAACCTTTGGCAAGAAGCATAGTAAAAGAATATTTGCAATCTCATCCATCCGTAAAAATTATTGCTGAATGCAATGATGGTTTTGAAGGCTTAAAAGCCATTCAGCAACATGAACCTGATCTTATTTTTTTAGATATACAAATGCCAAAAATTAATGGTTTTGAAATGCTTGAGCTGGTTGAAAATTCGCCCGCAGTAATTTTTACAACTGCATTTGATGAATATGCCATTAAAGCTTTTGAAAACAGTGCAGTTGATTATTTGCTGAAGCCGTTTAGCAAAGAACGTTTTGATAAAGCTTTACAGAAATATTTTACGCAGCAAAATAATTCTTCTAAAAACACAGAAGCAGTTTTAGAAAGTGCGGCACAATCGCCTGCCCAGCAAAACCGCGTAGTTGTAAAAGATGGCAGCAAGATCAAAATAATTCCTGTTGCTCAAATACAATATTTAGAAGCGGCTGATGATTATGTAAAGATTTTTACCGCTGAAGGCTCATTTCTTAAGAAAAAAACAATGAGCTATTTTGAAGAATCTTTAAAAGCATTTCAGTTTGTAAGAACGCATCGCTCATACATTGTAAACACGCAATTAATTACACGTATTGATGCGTATGAAAAAGACAGTCATTTATTATTATTAAGTACGGGTGCAAAATTACCTGTAAGCAAAGCGGGTTACAGCAAACTGAAAGAAACATTAGGCATTTAAATAAATGTAACTAACGAAAACTGTTGCTGAAAACCGGTTGAATATTTCAATATCTCTTCAAAAAATTTTTTATCATAAATTGAATAAAAACCTGAAAAGTTTTCAACGCGTTCCTGCAAACTATTATTTGGAAAGAGAAGCAACTTTATTTTTTGAAGTTGTATTTGTTGTTCGCTGAATCTTCTTTTTTCGGCACGCAATAATTTTTTTTCAAGCTCAACTAATTTTTTTATAGCTTTTGTTTTCAGCGCTTCAATATGCGTGCTTAATGTAACATCAATTTCCGCAGAACGTTTTTCTAAAATGGTATATAAATCTTCAAAACTTTTAAGTTCACCATTCAGTGCATATTTGCTGCTTGTGTTTAAATCAACAATCAGCTTCATTAATGCATGCTCATCTTTAAAAATATCTTCTTCTTTTAAACCCAATTTTTTTATGGTTTGATGTTGCTTTTCTTCAATCAATAAAAAAGAATTACGCAGCAATAAAACAGGATACGGAACATCAGCCTGTTTAAAAACTTCTTTCAATTCAAGCCAGTAAGCTAATTCACCGCCGCCGCCAATAAAAGCAATGTTTGGTAAAATAGTTTCCTGCATGGCGCCACGTAAAATTACATTCGGACTAAAGCGTTCGGGATGTTCATCCAGCTCTTTTAAAATTTCATCTTCACTCCATGTTTTGTTTAAACTTCTTACCCCATACATCTTACTTCTTACTTCGCCTGCATCTGCAAATTCAATCCTTTCCCGCTTATCATCAATCAAATAAAATAAATTTATTTCTCTGCCGCTTGCCTGCACTTTGTAATGTTGTTCTAATTGCTTTGCCGTTTCCGTAACTGCTTTATGCGAAAATTGTTCAGTTAATTCTTTTTTAATTACAGGCTGAAATATTTTTTTAAAAGCAGCATTATCCGGTATTAAAACAACCAATCCATATTCACCAAATAAATGATTGAGCAATTTTAAGGTTGATTGTTGAATCGAATCTTTTTCTTTATAACTATCACGAAAAATTTCAACTAATTTTTTTCCATAAGGCTGAACGCTTATCTGTCCTTCAATTTCATTAATTAATTGCAGCAAAGATTTATCAACTTTCATTCTGCCAACAGCGCCGGTTTGTTTGGTTTGCCAATTATATTTTCTTTGATTGATGGTAATGTTATTCAGTTCATCCAAATCAGCATCTTCGCTTCCCATAAAAAACACAGGAACAAAATTGTATTGCGGCAGTTGTTGCTTTAATTCTTCTGCAAGTTTTATTGCATGAAAAATTTTGTAAACAACATACAAAGGTCCTGAAAAAATATTCGGTTGATGCGCTGTGGTTACTGTAAAAGTATTTTCATTTAACAGCGATTGAAGATTGGCTGATAACTTTTCATGAACATTTAAACCTGCGTATTGTTGTTGCAGTGTTTCAACTAAAACTTTTCTATGCTGAAAATTTTTTCTTTGATTGATGGATTGTTCGAAGCCCTGAATTGTTGGCGAAAAATTATAAAAAGGTTTTAGTGCATCAGCAGTATTTACATAATCAATTACAAGTTTTGAAAAATAACCAGTTTGCCGGTAAGGAATATAACTGCAATGTGTTTCCATGCTGCCCGCAAAAATACTGCACGAAGTAAGAATAATTTAATTAAGTTAAACATTCGTTTAAAAAAACCGCAATCTATGATCTGTAAATTATAGCAATGAAGTTAAAACTTCAGCAGCAGATGAAATTGGTTGTTGTATAATTTCACCTTCCAAATCGTAATCAAAAGCGTTAGTGATTTTTACGTTCACAAATTCACCGACAGGTAATTTTTTTTCTGAGTGAATGATCACTTCATTATCCACTTCAACGCTGTCAAATTCTGTTCTGCCCAAATAGCGACCGGCTTCTTTTTTATCAATAATTACTTTAAATGTTTTACCAATTTTCTCAGGATTTTTTTCATAGCTTATCTCCTGCTGCACTTCCATAATTTCTTCTGCTCTTGCTTGCTTTTCTTCGGCAGGAACATTATCAATTAAATCATAACCGACTTGTTCCTTCTTCATGCGAATAAGTAAACACTCCTACTCTATCAAATCTTTGTTGCCTGCAAAAAAGATTTTAATTCTTCAACATCATCTCTGGTTTCGCCGGGAAAACCTGTAATTAAAGTGGTACGCAAACAAATGCCCGGCACTTTTTCGCGAATAATATTTAATGTTTCAACAATTTCTGCTTTGGTGCTTTGGCGTCTCATTGCTTGCAACATTCTATCGCTTGCATGTTGCAAAGGCATATCTAAATAGTTGCAAATATTTTTTCTTTCACGCATTACATCCAACACTTCAAACGGAAATTTATTAGGATAAGCATAATGCAAACGAATCCATTGCAAACCTTCAACATCACTCAATCTTTTTAATAAATCAGCCAGCATTCTTTTTTTATAAATATCCAACCCATAATAAGTAAGCTCCTGTGCAATCAGCATAATTTCTTTCACGCCACGACGAACCAAATGCTTCCGCTTCTAGCAATAATTGCTTCAATTGTTTTGCTTACATGCCTGCCACGCATTAATGGAATTGCACAAAATGCGCAGGTACGGTTACAACCTTCGCTGATTTTTAAATAAGCATAATGTTTCGGCGTGCTTAAAAATCTTTCGCCGAGTAATTCAGTTTTATAATCAGCATTAAATTCTTTTAAAATTAAAGGCAGTTCTAATGTGCCAAACCATGAATCTACTTCAGGAATTTCTGCTTCCAGATCTTTGCGATAACGTTCGCTTAAACATCCGGTAACATATACTTTATCAAGCTTGCCTTTTTTCTTTAGATCAATTTGCGACAAAATAGTATTGATGCTTTCTTCTTTTGCTTTATCAATAAAACCGCAGGTGTTTACCACTAACAATGTTGTGATCGAGCTTTGCATTTTCATGCACAACGTTAATATCATTTGCATGCAACTGGCCGCTCAACACCTCGCTATCAACGAGATTTTTGCTGCAACCAAGTGTAATAATGTTTACTTTATCGCGTTTTAAAGTTCTTGCTTTCATAAACCAAAGTGCGCAAATTTACGATAGAGATTTTTTGTTTGGCTGATATTAACAAGCAAGCAACTTATACGCTTAAACAATAAATGTTTTATTGAAAGAATTAATTATAAAATGAAAAAAAATTTCTTCGTCATTATCCTTTTAATAATAAGCTTTTCTTCCTATGAACAAAGCTGGCAGGATACAACGGCTATGATAGAAAAAATTTTTAGTCGCTATAATGGTTTTAATGCGGGTTGCCAGCTTGCAATAAGCAGAAACGGCCAAATTATTTTTTCAAAAGCGTGGGGCATGGCTGATCTTGAACACAATGTTGCCTTAACAACGCAATCAATAATTGAAGCAGGTTCTGTTTCTAAACAATTTACTGCAGCCTGCATTTTATTATTGCAGCAACAAGGCAAGCTTTCTTTAAATGATGATGTGCGAAAATATATTCCTGAATTGCCAGATTATGGCACTCCGATCTTATTAAAAAACATGTTGCATCATACAAGTGGTTTTAAAGATTGGGAAAGCATTGCAGCGCTTTCCGGTTTTCCGCAAGGCGCAAAAACATACGATAATAATGATGTTTTGCGCATAATGATGAGGCAAAAAAGTTTGAATAATAAACCCGGAGATGAATTTTTATACAGCAATTCCAACTACAATCTTTTAGCTATTATTATTAAACGTGTTAGTGGTATGGAGCTTGATGAATTTAGCCGCAAATATATTTTTGAGCCTGCCGGCATGACGCATACAAGCTGGAGAAATAATTTTAAAAACATAGTTGCAAATCGTGCCATTGCTTATGCATACAACGGCAATTCTTATTATACTGATATGCCCAATGCAAACGTATATGGCAATGGCGGTTTATTAACTACTGCTGAAGATTTGCTTGCATGGAATAATTATTATCTCAATGATAAACTTGGTAATCCGTCTTTGTTGCAGCAGCAACTTGCAACAGACACTTTAAATAACGGTTATATAATTAATTACGCTGCAGGCCTGGTTGTAACTTATGTGTTGGGGCAAAAAATGATTGGCCATAATGGATCTACAGCCGGCTACAGAAGTAATCTTTTTTATTTTCCGGATAAACATTTATCTATAGCGTGGTTAAGCAATACTTCAAGATTTGATGGAGACATAATGAATATGATGAATTTATTAGAAAGAATTTTTATAACGGATAATGTTGTTAAACCTCAACCTAAAAATGTTGAAACAAAAGCACAACCAAAAGATACATCCTCATTATCTGTTTCACCTGAACAATTAAATAAATATACAGGCTGGTTTAAGAATGAAAGATCAGGGCAGCCTTTAAACCTGTTTATAAAAGATGGAAAACTTACCAGTTCAGTTGGCGGCGTTTTAACTGCAATGCAGCGAAAATATTTTTGTGTTGAATGATAAAAGAAAAATAGAATTTCTGCCTTCAAAAAATTTGTTGTTTATAAAAGCAGGCGCTGATACGATAAATTATATTGCTGTTGATTCAGCGTCACTCAACACGCAATCAATGGAGCAATATGTTGGCGATTATTATTCTGATGAAGTGGAAGCAAAGTTTTCAATCATAATTAAAAATGATTCATTGATATTAGTAAAAACGGCCGAAGATATTGAACCGCTTATTGCAACATATAAAGATGGATTTATTGCAAACAATGCAATAGTTTATTTTGAAAGAAATGATGAAAACAAAATCACTAACATGAAAATTTCTGTTTCAAGGGCACGCAATGAGAACTTTAAAAAATTATAACACGCGATCGTTAACTCTTTCAATTACAATTTTAAATTTTTATTCCGTTCTTGAAAGATTGCGCAATGCAATAGTGAAATAGTTTTTGAACATTAACCGCTATTTACATGATTAAACTGATTTTCGGTTGACCGTTAACTGTTGACCGTTGACCGATTTATTCCGTTCTTAAACTTTTTACCGGGTTTGCAATGGCTGCTTTGATGGATTGATAACTGATAGTAATTAAGGCAATCAGCATTACTGTTATTGCTGCAATTAAAAACATCCACCAATGAATGCTTATTCTGTATGCATAATCCTGCAACCACTTATTCATCGTCAAATACGCTATAGGTGATGCAATTATTACAGCAATTAAAATCAGCTTTAAAAAATCTTTTGAAATAAGCGCCGCAATTATTACAGCACTTGCACCTAACACTTTGCGTATACCTATTTCTCTTGTTCGCAATTCAGTTGTAAAAGTTATTAAACCAAATAAACCAAGGCAGGCAAGTAATACGGTTAAGCAACTGAAGAAAATAAATAGCTGCTGCATTTTTTGCTCAGCTATATATTGATGTGCAAAGCATCGCTCACCCAATCGTATTGCAGCGTTTGTTCCGGATAAAATTTCTTCCATAAATTGTTCACTGAGTTTATTACCTGCTGTTCTGCACCGGCATTTATTCTTATCAACATACTTCCATAATCAATATCAGCGCTTGCCCTTATAATAGCAGGGTTCATAATTAATCGCAGTGATTCGTTATGAAAATCGTTTATAATTCCAACAGGTGTACCTTGTATTGAATTAAGCGGCTGATTTAAATTTTTTACACCTATTAATTTAGCTGCATAAGCAGTAAGCAATATTGATTGATGATGCTGCGCTTCATCTAACTTTTCATAATCTTTTTTGTTGTAGAAAGGCTGTACATCTAAAATATCTGCGGCAAACTTATCATTCAATAATCTTCCCTTTTCTAATTTAATTTTAAGCGTAGGAACAAAATCCATGTCACCTTCAATAAACCATAAATTAATTTTTTTATTTTTTTCAAATCGGTCGGGAATTTGTATGGTCATAGAACCGCCGCCTGAACTGGGAACCCATCTTGTAATGCTTGCGTTTTGAACACCCGAAATATTTTTTATTTCATGTTTAAATGCTGTGCCTTTGGTTCCCCAATTAGTAAAATAAGTTTGCAGCAGATTATTCTTATCATAACCCACATCTTTTGTATTTAAAAAATGCAACTGGCTTTGCACAACAATTGCTGCAATTAAAATAGTGATGGAAAGAACAAATTGCGCAACTACTAAACTTTTTCTTAAAAAACCGCTGCCTGTTGTGCTTGAAAATTTTCCTTTTAAAATGGTTGCAGGTTTAATACGTGCTAATATCAAAGCAGGATACAAACCAGTGAAAACGCATACAAGAAGCACTGCAGCTATTGCAACAAAAAATAATTTTACATTGTTTAATAAACTTACCGTAAGCTTATGACCGATGTAAGTTTCAACAGGATGTATAGAAAGATTGTATAAAAAAATGGCAAGAATAAAAGATATTAAAAAGAAGAGCAGCGATTCAAAAAGAAACTGAATAATAAGCTGATATTTTGCAGCACCCAATACTTTGCGGATGCCGGTTTCAGCCATTCTTTTTAAAGCTCTTGCTGTGGTAAGATTGATAAAATTGAAACAGGCAATCAGCAACAATACAATGGCAACTCCCGAAAAAATATACACGTTTCTAATACTGCCTTTTACAGGTTGATAGCCGTTTGCAAAATCAGAATATAAATAAACATCAGTTACGCGTTGGAAATTAAAACTCGTGTTTATTCCATTGTTAACAACTTTTTTATACCAGCTATTAACTTTAGAAGAAAGGGTTTGAACGTTTGCATTTTTATTAAGCAATACATATAACGGGTAAACATAGCCATCGCCCTGAGATGAAAGTTCATTATCACTTTCATTAAACTGTTTTACTAAAATCACATCTGCCCGTAAATGTGTGTTGTACGGAATTTCTTTTATAATCCCAGTAATTAAATATTTAATTGAATCACTTTCGCCGCTTGTAAATGTGCCCGTTATTATTTTACCTAGAGGATTAATGTTTGGAAAATATTTATCTTTTATTTTTTGGGTGATGATAACATTTACATAACCGTTTATAAATTTTTGCGGAGTACCATCTGTTATTTTAAAATCAAAAATGTTTAAGAAAGAAGGTTCGGTATTGATAGCGCTTACAGCAAACTTCTCTTTTCCATTATTAATGCTGAAACTTTTTGCATTAAGTGACAGGCGGCAATAGCTTTTTATTTCAGGAAAATTTTTTTGCAATGCCGAGCCCAGGCCTGCAAGTACAACGGGCACACGTTCCTTAGTTCCGTTATCAGTTGAAATAACTCTGTAAATATCTTTATTTTTCCATTGTTTGTCGTACGACCAATCATCAATCACCACATTTGCAACTACAAGGCAAGCGGCAAGTCCAATGCTTAATCCGGCAATGTTTATAAAAGAATAAATTTTATTTCTTAAAAGATTGCGCAATGCAATAGTGAAATAATTTTTAAACATTAACCGCTATTTACATGATTAAACTGATTTCGGTTGACCATTAATTGTTGACCGTTGACCGATTTATTCCGTTCTTAAACTTTTTACCGGGTTTGCAATGGCTGCTTTAATGGATTGATAACTGATAGTAAATAATGCAATGGCAAAAGATAAAACACCTGCCAGTACAAAAACCCACCATTCTATGTTCGTGCGATAAGTATAATTTTTAAGCCAGCTATGCATTGCCCACCATGCAACAGGCGATGCAATAACCAATGAAATAATTACAAGCGTTAAAAAATCTTTTGAAAGCAATGAAGTGATATTAATTACGGAAGCGCCAAGAACTTTTCGTACGCCGATTTCTTTAATGCGGTTTTCTGCCATATAAGTTGCAAGACCAAATAATCCTAAACAGGAAATAAAAATAGTTAGGCCTGAAAACAAAGCAGCTAACGTTCCGGTGCGTTTTTCTTCCTGAAATTTTAATGCATACGATTCATCGGCAAACTTGTAATCGAAAGGATATTGCGGATTATATTTTTTAAAAATATTTTCTGCAAGCTGCAAATCATGTGCAGTTGAATTAGCCGGGTTTAATTTAAAATGAATGGTAGAAAACCACGATTTTGGGCCCATCACGGCAAGCTGCTGCACCTTTTCATAAGGCGATTCATAAATAAAATCTTTTACAACGCCCACCACATGCCAGTCTCTTCCATCTGCATTTACAATGCTGCCAACAGGATTTTTTAAGCGCATTATTTTTACGGCAGCTTCGTTCAGCAGCATTGCCGTTGAATCTGTTGGAAATTTATATATATCAATGTCTCTTCCTTCAATAATTTTTACGCCTAATGTTTTTGCAAAATCAGCGTCAGCGGCCATTCTTACAAAATCTGTTTTGCTATCATCTTCTGTGCTGCCATCCCATTTCCAGCCCCAACCATCGCTGTAACGTTGTGTAATCGGGCTCATAGATTTTGTTACAGCAACTGCAGCACCGCTGCTGATGAGTTCATTTCTTATCAAATCATAATGCTTATCTACATCGCCCTGAAGAGAAGTATAAACAAGTTTATCCCGCGTGTAACCGGAATCTCTTTCCTGCGCATATTTAATTTGACGTTCAACAATGATGGTGCAAATAATTAATGCAATGGCAAAAGTAAATTGCAATACAACCAGAATTTTACGTGGCGTGATTAATGCGCCGCCTGCTTTAAAACTTCCTTTTAAAACTTTTACCGGCTTAAATGAGGAGAGATAAAAAGCAGGATAACTGCCTGCAAGAATGCCTGTGAATAATACAAATGCAAGCGCAAACAACCAATAAAAAATATTTTCAAAATCAATAAAAAGATGTTTATCAACCAGTTTATTAAAACCGGGCAAACTTATTTCTACAATTAAAACGGCAAGTAAAAATGCAAGGAAGGCAAGCAACACGCTTTCGCCAATAAATTGGGCAATTAAAAATGTTTTTTGTGCACCAACCACTTTACGAATGCCTACTTCTTTTGCACGTTTTTCACTGCGTGCCGTGCTTAAATTCATAAAGTTGATGCAGGCAATTAATAAGATGAACGCCGCAATAATGGCAAACAATTTTACCGTTTCAATTCTGCCGCCAACATAGCGGCCATTTTCTGATTTTGAATACAGCCATACATTTTTTAATGGATAAGCAAATACCTGTGTTGTGGAAGAATCGCCTGTTCCTTTGGTATGATTGATGGTTACATTTTTAATTTTTGCATTGAATGCGGTTTCGTTAACACCTGGTTTAAGCAGCACAAAACTCTTTATTGAATTATTGCCCCAATAGCTGTCATCCTGATGAAGCTTTTTCAAGTAACTCCATGGCACAAGATATTCAAAATCGAAACTTGTATTATTGGGTAAATCCTTTAAAACACCTGTAACTGTAAAATTATCTGAACTATCAATTTTAATAATCTTGCCCATCGCATCTTCATTTCCAAATAATTTTTTTGCAAGTTTTTGGGTGATTACAATACGATTAACTGCGTTTAATGCTGAAGCCATATTTCCTTCAACCAACGAAAAGCTGAAAACTTTTAAAAAATTTGAATCAGCAAAATTTCCTGAAACATTTAAATGCTTATCACCAACGGTAAATAAAAAAGATGTGTTTGAAACACGAACAGCTTCTTCAATATCAGGATATTCTTGTTTTAAAGTTGGCGCCAGAATTTTTGGTGTTGTATTCCATGCCCACAATTCACCGTTAAACTTATCGCGATTATTTAATGTATAAATACGGTCAAGATTTTTATAAAAACGATCATGACTTATCTCATTCTGAATCCACAATAAAATAAGCATAGCACTTGCCATACCTACGGCAAGCCCTGCGATGTTTATAAAAGAAAATGCTTTGTTGCGAAGCAGATTTCTGAACGCTATTTTAAAATAGTTTTTAAGCATTGTCTGAACCAGGATTTATTTGATTAAACTGATTAACTGGATTTTATTTCTTTTATTTTAATAATGCAATAACAACTTACTGTAATTAATCTTGCAAATCCGATCATCTACCCAAATCATGGTTCAGATAAGAATATTTTCAGTAACAGTTTGTCCATCCAGCATACGAATAATGCGGTGGCTGTAACGGGCATCGTGTTCGCTGTGTGTAACCATTACAATGGTTGTGCCCTGCTCATTTAATTCAGTAAGCAATTGCATAACTTCATTGCCATTGTTTGAATCAAGATTTCCGGTAGGCTCATCGGCAAGAATTAATTTTGGATGATTAACAACCGCTCTTGCAACAGCAACACGTTGTTGCTGGCCACCTGAAAGTTGTTGCGGATAATGATTACGGCGATGCATGATCTGCACTTTATCCAATACAGCTTCAACACGTTTTTTTCTGTCTGCGGCTTTAACACCGGTATAAATTAAAGGCAGTTCAACGTTTTCAAAAACAGTAAGCTCATCAATTAAATTAAAGCTTTGAAATACAAAGCCGATGTTGTTTTTACGCAGGTCTGCCCGTTTGCGTTCATTAAAATGTGCCACTTCAATGCCATTAAAAATAAAGCTGCCTGCATCTGGATCATCCAGCATGCCCAAAATGTTAAGCAGTGTAGATTTGCCGCAGCCCGAAGGGCCCATCACCGCTATAAATTCTCCATCCTTTACTTCAAAAGATAATTTATTAAGCGCAACGGTTTCTACTTCTTCTGTGCGATAAACTTTTTCGAGTTCTGAAATTTTTATCATTGTTTGGTTGTTTTTAAATGTTTGCCTTCAGCTTTAAACTGTTAGCCTGTACGACGATTGTTTATTGAAATTTATTTTTTCTTAAATATTATTCTAACTTCTATCTCCTGCCTACTTCTTCAACACCAACTCCTGCATATCATTTCCATAATTTTCATAGCTTGATGTAACTACTTTATCGCCTGCCTGCAACCCGCTTAACACTTCGTAATAATCTGTATTTTGATTGCCCAATTGTATCTCCACTTTATATGCTTTGCTTCCATCAGCGCTAACTTTATAAATCCAGTTGCCGCCGGTTTGCTGATAGAAACCGCCTTTAGGTAAAAGCAACGCAGTGCGTTCATCACTTAATGCCAATAATATTTGCAGTGTTTGCCCGCGGCGAATACCCTGCGGAACTTTACCAATAAATTTCATATCCACCTGAAATCTTCCATTGGCAATTTGAGAATATACTTTATAAATTTCAAGCACATAATCACTGTCTGCAAAAGTAAACGTGCCACGCAAGCCTGTATAAATTCTTGAAAGATAATGCTCATCAATATCTACACGTACTTTATATCCGCCCACTACATCAATTTGCCCTAAACGTTCGCCTTTATTTTTGCTTTGGCCAACTTCGGCATCTAAAGAAGTTAACTGGCCATCAACAGGTGCACGCACAATTAAATCGCCAACTTTTTGCCGCATTACAGCCAATGCATTTTGAGAGCCCTGGTAAGATTGCTGCGCCTGCGATAACTGCTGTTTGTTTGAAGCAGAATCCTGCTGCAAAATTTGTTGTGTAAGCTTTTCTTTTTGTTTATAATAATTATAATTGTTTTGCGCTTGTCTGAAATTCCTGCGAGCCAATTGCCTTTTTTGCATAAAGATCTTTATCCAGGTTATAAATGCGTTCTGCTTCTTTTAACTGGCTTTCCACATCCGTCATCTGGTTTAATTTTTCAACGGTGTTTTGCTGTGCCGCATTGCGGGAAATTTGCATCTGCGTTAAAAGATTATACACCTGTGTTTCCTGGTTTACCAAATTCAATTCAAGATCTGTATTAGACAGCTTTAAAATGGCATCGCCTTTTTTCATCATCGTTCCATCTTCCACATATTTTTCTTCAACACGGCCGCCTTCAATTGCATCAAGATAAATTGTTGTTTGCGGCAAAACAACTCCATTAACCGGAATGTTTTCCTGAAACTTGCCTTTGGTAACTTCGCTTACGGTTAAACGATCTGTTTCAACAGATAATTTATTTCCGCCTCTTGTAAAATAATAGCTTGCCGCAATCAGCAATACAATTGCCGTTATAACAGAAATAGTTATAATTCTTTTCGTTGACCATTTTTTCTTTTGTATAACTCTATCCACTTTTAATTGGTTTTATTACATTAATTTAACTGTAATTGCATTAATTATTTCTGCATTAATTTTTTTAGCGCTGCTGCAGCAAGGTGTTTCTTTTTTTTCAGCGGTTTTTACACCAGAATGCGCCAGCACAAACACTGTTATTAAAACTGCATTTATAAACAACAGCAATTTTAATGTAAACCAGTTTCCTTTTTTTGCTTTCATAAAAAACTTTGTGCCATAAGCAAAGAAAGCAAAATGCCATTTTGAGATTTGATTGAAAAACAAGCGCTTATCATTAATCCAATTGTGCTTGTTGTTCGTTTGCGTAACAAAAAGTGTACGCTTTTGATACAGGCAAATAACACATAAATTATTCAGTACTTAAAAACCAATATTTTAGCGTTGTGGCATTAGTTAGGAGAATTATACAGCAGTTAAAAGCATAATAATTGAATTTTGAATTTTTACTTTTGACTTTAACCTGATCTTAAATTAAAAAATTGCACAACAAAAATGAGTTTAAAAAATACTTCAATACTTGTTATTGATGACGATCCTGATGTTTTAATAGCGGTAAGATTGCTGTTAAAAACAGAAGTAAAAAAAGTTGTTACAGAAAAAAATCCTGAAAACCTGCCGGCCTTATTACGCGAAAACAGTTTTGATCTTGTATTGCTTGATATGAATTTTAAATCATCCATCAACACAGGCAATGAAGGCATTTACTGGCTAAAAAGAATTAAAGAATTAAATAAAGAAGTTTCGGTAATAATGATAACTGCCTACGGCGATATTGATCTTGCAGTGCGCTCATTAAAAGAAGGTGCTGCAGATTTTATTTTAAAACCCTGGCATAATGAAAAGCTGATATCGAACATTGAAGACATCATTAAAAAAACAAAACGCAATGCTAACGGCATTGCAAAAGACAATGCGGAAAGTTTAATAGGCACCGAACTGCTTGCAGAAAGCGAAGCAATGAAAAACATTTTTTTTAAGATTGAAAAAATTGCGCCTACTGATGCCAACATTTTAATTCTTGGTGAAAATGGAACCGGTAAAGATTTAACGGCAAAAGCCATTCATCAAAAATCGTTAAGAGCAAAACAGCCTTATATAAAAGTTGATGTGGGCGCATTAACAGAAACACTTTTTGAAAGCGAATTATTCGGTCATAAAAAAGGTGCATTTACTGATGCAAGAGAAGACCGTATTGGCCGCATTGAAGCAGCAAACGGCGGCACTTTATTTTTAGATGAAATTGGCAACATCAGTTTACAGCAACAGGCAAAATTGCTGAGCGTTTTGCAAAACAGGCAGGTAATACGTTTGGGCACAAACCAGCCAATACCTGTTGACATACGGTTGATTTGTGCCACCAATATGCCATTGCAGGAACTTGCCAATGAAAATCGTTTTAGAAAAGATCTGATCTATCGCATCAACACGGTTGAAATAACATTACCGCCTCTGCGCAGCCGCAAAGAAGATATTATTTTGCTCGCAAAGCATTTTGCAAAACAGTATGCAGCCAAATACAGAAAACCTGCAATTGAATTAGATAAATCTGCGTTGGAAAAGTTAATGAAGTATCCGTTTCCCGGCAACGTGCGTGAACTGCAATATACTATGGAACGTGCCATTATTATGAGTGACGGAGAAGTACTTTCTGAAAGCGATCTTTTGTTTTCACCCATTGAAAGTTCATTCGCTCAAACCAGTGAACAGGATGATTATAAATTAAGCACCATCGAAAAAAATACAATTCTTCGTGTTATTGAAAAGCATAACGGCAACATAACAAAAGCTGCAAAAGAATTGGGGTTAACCAGAACTGCTTTGTACAGGAGGCTGAGTAAATATGATATATAACAGGGCCGAACTAAGACTTATTATAAGAATTGTATTACTTGCAATTGAAACATTTGCTGCCAGCTATTTTTTTTTAAATGGCAAACTTTTATTTGGCGGAATATTGGTTCTTGTTGCAATTTATCAGTCATTTAATTTGTATGATTTTTTAAAGAAAGCGCAGGCTGAAGTAACGCAGTTTGTAGAAGGCGTTCAGTACAGAGATTTTTCAAGGCATTTTGATGTAAAACATGCACCTGCAGAAGTGCAATCTTTGCGCAAAGGTTTTAACGATATCAATTCTGCATTTAAAATTATTAGTCTTGAAAGAGAAACGCAATATCAGTATTTACAAAAAATATTAGAGCTTGTTGACACCGGAATTTTATCGTATGAAATTGAAACCGGAAATGTTGTTTGGATGAATGAATCATTAAAAAAATTATTGAAAATTCCTTACTTAAAAACCATACAATCTTTAGATAAACGCGATGCCATTTTATGCGCACAGGTGGTTGATCTTAAGCCGGGTGAGAATGCGATAACAGATATTCATATCGATAGAAACTCGTTAAAAATATTAATATCGGCAACTGCCTTTCAAACCAACAATAAAAAATATAAACTCATTGCTTTTCAAAATGTAAATGAAGCGCTTGATGAAACAGAAAGTAAAGCCTGGCAAAAATTATTGCGTGTAATGACGCATGAAATAATGAATTCTATTGCGCCAATATCTTCTTTGGCAGATACATTAAAAAACAGGCTGCAGCATTCTTCAGCATTAATTGATGATGAAACCGGAACGCTCGAAGATCTTTCGCTTGGCATGGAAACAATTAAACGCAGAAGCGAAGGCTTATTAAAGTTTGCGCAAACCTATCGCAACCTGAATATGATAACTCGCCAAACCTGCAAAAGTTTTATGTAAAAGATTTATTTAAAACACAACATCGTTTAATGTTGCCAACGCTGCAGCAAAAACATATAGAACTTGAAATAATTTTAAAAGATCCGGAGCTGCAGTTAGAAGCTGATATAAATTTAATTGAACAGGTTTTAATTAACCTGCTGTTAAATGCAATGGAAGCTGTAAAAGAAACAGCGCATCCAAAAATTATTTTAACTGCAAGCCAGGCTGCAAACGGCCGCATTGCTGTTAAAATAATTGATAATGGCAGCGGCATAGAAGATGAAGTGCTTGATAAAATTTTTATCCCTTTTTTCAGCACTAAAAAAAGCGGAAGCGGCATTGGCCTAAGTTTATGCAAACAAATTATGATGCTGCATAAAGGCAATATTCATGTGCAAAGTATAATGAATGAAGGCACCGCTTTTATATTGCAATTTTAATGTTCATTAATATGCTGCAGCACAAGTGTGCGACGCAACCGTGATGCCATGAAAAACTGCAGCCGGCAAAATAATTAAAACAAAAAATCCCGCTTTGCGGGATTTAAATTTTTATTGATTTGAAGGTGGTGGCGGCGGTGGCCTGTGCCCGTTGCTATCCTGCATTGGTGGCGGCATGTTGCCGTTGTTATTCATGCCCATGCTTGCTTCGTCCGGATGCGGATTACCGCGATGGCACGTAAAGCATTTTACCACCATAATTGTATCGGGCCTTGTTGAATTTTCTGAATTAAAATATTTTGCATTGATGTCTGCAGTCATGCGCATCATATAACGTGCAATATCTTTTTCTTCTTTTTCATCGCTGGCAAAATCTGGCTTTCCATTACTAAAAGCATGGCAAAAATTACAGTGAACGCCAAGCGACTTAGTGAAAAAATGCATCACATGATCAAGACTATCTTTACTTATATCTTTTGGCAGCACTTTTAAATTTTTAAAAATGCCGGTATCGTTTATATTATAGAAGCCGCAGTTGTTGCAATGGTTTTTTCAGAAGCTGGTTTTGTAGCAGCAATGCTTATAAAAATGCAGGCAGCAAAAAATAATAAAAGGTTTAATTTTCTTTTGTTTGAATACATAATAACCCTGGTTTATAACGGAAAAATAAATGTTTTTTTTAATGTATAAAATTTTTTGCGATAAAACTTAATCAACAGGATAAATTATTCCTGCTTCTTTGCGAATTGCATCTAATGTTTCCATCAGCAATAAAGTATCATTATGCGTCATTACAGGGCTTTCGGTTAAACCTTTTTCCAAGCAATCGCAAACATGTTTTGCTTCATGCTCATAACCAAAACCTTCTTCTGAAATATCCACATCAATTATTTGTTTTGTTTCCTGCTTGCCTGTAAAAAATTCAATGGTTGTAAACGGAGTATAATAACGTGCGGTTAAACGAATGCGGCCTTTTGTGCCGCAGATATCTGCTTCGGTTCCTGAATCTGAAAGAAAGGTTGAAAACAATTGAGCAACCTTACCATCATTGTACTTGAATGTTACCGCACATTGTTCATCCGTATTTTCTGCGCTTAAGTTTGCACTTGCAGAAATTACATCAGGCTTACCTAAAAAAAATAATGCAGTAAATACGTTGTAAATTCCAATATCTAAAATAGTTCCGCCACCTAAAGAAGCGTCGAGCAATCTTTGCGGCGCATTTTCAGGCGCACGAAAGCCAAAGTTTACCAACATACTTTTTATTTCGCCAAGTTTGCCTTCATCTATCATTTGTTTTACTTTATAAAATGGCTGCAAAAATTTTGTCCACACCGCTTCCATTAAAAAAACATTTTTATTGCGTGCAGCATCAATCATTTCTTTGGCCTGTTTATAATTTATAGCAAAAGCTTTTTCGCATAATACAGCCTTATTATTTTCTATACACAATAATGTATGCTGATGATGATGGCTGTGCGGTGTGGCAACATAAATAACATCAACCTCATTATCTTTTACAAGCAATTCATAACTATGATGCACATGCGGCACATTAAATTCATGCGCAAATGCATCTGCAGAAGCAGCGTGCCTGGCACCGCAGGCAATAAGCTGTGCATTATGTACAAGCTTAAGATCAGATGCAAATTTTCTTGCAATACGGCCGCAGCCTAAAATTCCCCAACGTATCATTCAGATAAATTAAAAAGTAAAAAATAGTTTTATTGATAGTTATATCAATTAAATTTCAATGCTGCAATTCAACCACTCGCTTTCAATTTTTGCATTGTATTTTTTATAAAAATTAATGGCAGGTTCATTCCAATCTAACACCTGCCAAACAATGCCGTTGAATTTTTTTTCTTTAGCTTCTTCAATCAAACGATCAAACAATAATTTGCCAATACCTTTGCCACGTGCCTGTTCTGTTACAAGAAAATCTTCCAGATACATGCGTTGTCCTTTCCATGTTGAATAACGGATGTAATACATAATAAAGCCAACAATTACATTATTTTCTTCTGCTACAAAGCCCCACCAAACCGGTTTATTGCCAAAGCCGCTTTCAATAAAATGATCGAGTGTAACGGTAACTTCCTGCGGTGCTCTTTCAAACTCGGCAAGTTCATTTACAAGTTGAAGCAAGCGTGAACAATCTTCTTTAACTGCTTTGCGAATATGTATGTTCATTCTAATTATTAATTTTTTCAACCAAATGCATTACTTCTTCTGCACAACCAAAAGCTAAGGTAAAGCCGCTGCCGCCATGTCCATAATTATGTATAATATTTGTGCCTGCTTCGTGCTCAACTCTTACTGCGGAGCGGTAAGGCCGCAAGCCTGCCCAGCTTCCGATAACTTTTTGTTTTTTAAGTTCAGGAAAAACATTGTAAGCATTATTTAAAATATGTTGAATGGTTGCAGCATCAGTTGTTTCTTGAAAAACATTTTCTTCATACGTGCCGCCAATGATCATTGCATCTTTTCGTGGAACAATATATAAAGGCATTTCATTATCAAGATAAACAGGCATTTCCGTTTTTGTTTCAATTAATGCAACCTGCCCGCGAACAGGAATAACAGTTTCATCATTACACAATTTTCTTGCACCCAATGCCGAGCAGTTAATAATTATGCTGAATGAAGAAAGCTCGCTGAAATCATGAATCATCTTCTTTTCAAAAACAACATTTTTTTTGGTAAGAAAATTTTGCAAGTATGGAAGAAATATCTGCGTTTCAATTAAAGGAACCAACACGCTGTATGCTTTTAAAATTCCTGACTGCAATTTTTCTTTTGGCATGATGCTGCATGAACCTTGCGGCATAAATTCAATCCACACAGGTTCTTCTTCAACAACACCTTCACGAAGTACTTTAATTAATTGTTTCATGCTGATGCCTGTTGATTCTTCTGCTGAAAGCTGATTATAAAATGCATAACTTTTTTTTGCCCAGTTAATGCCTCTTTTATCATTTCTAATGTGATATGGAAACCAAAATGCAGCAGCACGATTGGAAGTTATATCAGGCGAAAAAGCTTCTGCAAAAACAGTGATGTTATAATTTTTTTCGCTTAATAAATAAGCAGATGAAAGCCCGCTGATGCCTGCACCAATTATCGCAATTTTTTTATTCATCCTTTACTGTTTTGTTTGGATCATACAAAACTTTTTATTTCACTTCCCACTTACATTAATGCATTATCAAGATCAGCTAAAATATCTTCTATATTTTCAAGTCCAACACTCATTCTAATCAATCCATCTGTAATACCAAATTGCAAACGTTCTTCTTTTGAAACACCAAAATGGCTCATAGATGCAGGATGCGAAACCAGCGTATCTGCGGTGCCCAGCGAAACAGCGCGTGTGCACATTTCAAGTTTATCAATAAAATTTTTACCTGCATTTAAGCCGCCTTTTAACTCAAAGCTTAACATGGCGCCCGGATGCCGCATTTGTTTTTTGGCAACTGGCATAATCAGGATGCGATTCTAATCCATTATAATTTACCTGCGCAATTGCATTATGCTTCTGCAAAAAATCTGCAACAGCCATCGCATTGCTGCAATGCCTTTGCATTCTCAGTTCAAGCGTTTTAATTCCGTTCAGCAATAAAAATGCATCAAAAGCATTGGTGCTTCCACCTAACAAACGATGCCATTTTGTGGCTTTCGTTTTCATAAAATCAACATCTCTTCCAACCAAAACACCACCAATGGCGGTGCCGTGACCATTTAAAAATTTTGTGGTTGAATGCACGATAAAATCAACACCATACTTAAAAGGCTGTTGCAAATACGGCGTTGCAAAAGTGTTATCAACCGAAACCAGCAAACCATGTTGCTTTGCCAGTTTTGTGATAGCTTCAATATCTACACATTGTATGGTTGGGTTGGCGGGAGTTTCTATATGAACAAGCCGCAAATTTTTATTTTGTTTGATGGCATCTTCAGCAAAATTTAAATTTCTTAAATCAGCAATTATTGTTTTAATACCGTTTTGAGCAAGTATTTTATGCAGGTATTCGTGCGTGCCGCCGTATAAAGAAAAATGCGATAAAACGGCATCGCCGGTTTTTAAATTGCTTTGAAACAAATTGCTGAGTGCTGCCATTCCGCTTGCATGTAAAATAGCTTTTGCTTTTATATCATCACCTTTATCATCTTTTAATGCAAAAGTTTCAAGCGCTGCAATTATTTCTTCAGCAGGTTTAAATGTTGGGTTATCCCATCGTCGAATAAATATATCCTTCTTCTTCGCCGGAAAAACGGCGCATGCCTTCATCTGCATCATTAAAAGTAAAAGTTGAAGTGGCATAAATTGGTGTAAGATGCGATGCGTTGGAAAAGCCATGTTGTGCGCCGTGTAATGTTAAAGAACTTATTCCTGAAAAATTAAATTTTTGCTTCTTCATAATAGGCGCAAGATAAGTGTGAAAGCTAAGAAAGTCTGAAAGTCAGGAAGTCCGAAAGTAGGAAAGACGGCAGGTTAGAATAGTTTGTCTTTCGAACTTTCGGACTTTCTGACTTGCCAACTACTCATGCACCGTTATAACAGGAATAGTGCTTTCATACGCCAGTTTTTTTAAATGACCTGAACTGAAAAGCTTATGCACAACAGAATGCTCTTTTTGAATAGTTACAATCAAATCAATGTTTTTATCTTTTGCAAATTGAGCGATGGCATCATCAATATCATACAAACGCAAAAAATAAAATTCAGGACTAAACTCAGCAAACATTTCTTTGAGCTTATTTTGTTCGGCTGCATAATTTTCAGACAGCTCTATATAATGTTCGCTGTTTACATTAACAATATAAAGTTTAGCATTAAAAGCACATAAAACCTTTTTTATAGGTGCAGATGGTGTTGTGCTAACAGTGTTTTTAAGATCAGTGGCAAGCAACACATTTTTTATGTCGTTGTATGCAGCATTTGTTGGAATAATCATTACCGGGCAAAATTTATTTTCTGCCATTTTTAAGGCGCTGTTACCTGTAAAAATCTGCACAATTGCAGAGCGGTTTGTAATGCCCATTATTATAAGATCTGCCTGGCGGTGACGAGCTAACTTTTCAAGCTCCGGAATAAAATCGCCCTGCTCTGCAAGCAAGGTTATGTTTGAAGTTTTATTTTGCGTTAACTCATCTTTTAATTTTTGCAGGCTTTCCATCCGGTTATCATAAGCATCTTCTTTATCGTACACATGATACAGTATTATTTCTGCTTCAGGTGCAGCCGTTAATAATTTAACGCCATAATTTGCGGCGTTTATTGATGTTTCAGAAAAATCTACAGGAATGATAACAATGTTCATAATGATTTTTTAGTGCAGTAAAATAAAATTATTTTTAGCAAGGTTCAAAAAATAATCATTAAACAATAAGTGTTATAGTATTGAAAAGAATTTTTTTTAAGCACCGGAAAATATTTATTCTCATAAATTAAGTAAACGAATAACATAAATTTGCCCGCGTTGAAAAAGCATTAATTATATGGCAGTTAAAACCAAATCACTCAGGCGAAGCAAGCCTAATTACATTTACAGCATTATTGGTGTTGCATTGGTGCTGTTAATTCTTGGCATTATGGGCTGGCTGTTTTTAAATCTTGCGCAGGCCGGCAATGCTTTTAAAGAAGACATTCGCATAAGCGCTTATTTGCGAACGATGAATAAAGACAGCATTACACAAATTCAGCAATACATCGCATCAAAACCTTACGCAAAAAATGTACAGTACATTGATAAACAAAAAGCAAAAGAAATTTGGAATAAGGATAATAATGAAGACTGGAATAAAATTTTAGATGTAAACCCTTTGCCGGAAAGCATAGATTTTTATGCAAAAGCAAACTATGTAAATACAGACAGCTTAAATAAAATTTCGAACGATATTATGCGGTTATACAGCAACCAGATAACCGATCTGCAATATCCTTCAGGCCTTGTAAATAATTTAAATGAGCGTGCATCAAAGCTTGGATTAATATTTCTCGTAGTGGCTATTGTGCTTTGCGTTATTGTAATTATAAGTATTGATACAACCATAAGGCTTGCCATGTTCAGCAACCGCTTTTTAATTAAAACCATGCAAATGGTTGGCGCCACCAGAAGCTTTATTGCAAGGCCGATGGATTTACGTGCAGTTTTAAACGGGTTAATAAGTGCAGCAATTGCTATTGTAATTTTATTTAGTTTAATTGAATGGGCCGAAAGCCAGTTTCCGCAATTAAAAGCCATTCACAGCAACATGCTTACCATTGTTTTATTTGGCGGATTAATTTTAATTGGCGTTCTTATTTCGTTGTTCAGCACACACCGCAGCGTTTTAAAATATCTTAGAATGCGGCTTGATGATTTGTATTAGCACACAAACTTTTCTTGAATTATTTTTTGGTTACCAGTTTTGGTAAAAATGGCATCACGGTTGCGTCGTCCCGCACGTGCGGGATACTGCAGTTTTTTATAGCAGCTTCAGTTTCATGGTTTAAACTTCAAATTAAATTAAACAACACTTAAACAAGAAGATAAAATTAATTCATCTTTAAAGGAGCAATTAAATCAAAGGGCGGAATGTTTACCTGGAAAACTTTTTTATTATTCAAATTTTCCATTTCATAATTTCCAAACATGCGGCCAAGTTCGCTGCGCAAATTGCAACCGCTTACATATTGAAATTGTTTGCCTGGCTGCAAAACGGGTTGCACGCCAACAACGCCTTCACCTTCCACATCGCGGTGATCGCCATTACTGTCAAAAATATTCCAGCTGCGCCGCAACAGCTTTACACTAAAATTATTGTGATTATCAATTGTAATGCGATAAGCAAACATAAATTCATTGTTGGCAGGATTGCTGTAATCTGCCTGGTAAAAGCTTTCAACACTTATTTCAACACCTTCTGAAATTTTTGAGATCATGTTGATTGTTTGCAGCAATAAAGATAGGAATTTGAAAATAAAAATTTATTCCGTTATGCTTTTAAATAAATGAAATTATTTTCTGTCTGCACCTTGCCTTTCTAACATCCATCCAGGATATTCTGGTGTTAATTTGCTTGCTTCATCTAATTTTTTTAATTCATCTTCATTCAGCACAACGTCAATCGATTTTAAATTGTCCTGCAACTGTTCATTATTTTTTGCGCCGATAATTACAGAAGTTACAGCCGGCTGATGCAACAGCCACGCCAAAGCAATCTGCGCAACAGAAACATTTTTTGATTGTGCAATTGGTTCCATCACATCAATAATATCAAACGCTTTTTCTTTGTTTACCGGCGGAAAATCAAAATTTGCTCGGCGTGCATCTTCAGGGTTTTTATTGCGTGAATATTTGCCGCTTAAAAAGCCGCCCGCAAGCGGGCTCCAAACCATTAAACCAACTTTCTGATCATTCAATAAAGGAATTAATTCACGCTCCAAATCTCTGCCGGCAATAGTATAATATGCTTGCAGCGAAACAAATTTTGCAAGGTTGTGATGCCCAGAAAATGCAAGCGCTTTCATTAATTGCCATGCAGTAATATTGCTGCAGCCAATGTAACGCACCTTGCCGCTTTTTACCAAATCATCCAACGTTCTTATGGTATCTTCAATGGGCGTTAATGCATCGTAACCATGAATTTGATAGAGATCTATATAATCAATATTTAAACGTTTTAAACTTTCATCAACCTGCTGCATAATATGCTTGCGTGATAAACCAATTTCGTTAGGGCCGCTACCCATTTTACCACGAACTTTTGTGGCAATAACAAGATCATCTCTTTTTAATCCTACATTTCTTATTGATTTTCCGGTAAGTTCTTCCGCCAAACCTTCTGAATAAACATTTGCTGTATCAATAAAATTTATACCTGCATCAACTGAACGTTTTATAATTTCATCAACTGCCTGTTGCGGCAATTGGCCAATCGCCGTCCAGTAACCTTTGCCGCCAAAGGTCATCGTGCCTAAACATAATTCAGAAACTTTAAGTCCGGTGCTGCCTAAAAATCTATATTTCATGTTATACATTTTAAATCTTCAATCAATAATATTTTAATTCACTTAAATTTTAGGATGCGAATGTAAAAAGTGCAGAAGAATTGTTGAGATTATTATCGCTGGCTTGCAATAAGCAAATTAAGATCAGTAAATTTTAAATCGAAACGCTGGCTGATATATAAATTAGTGAGATGACCGCGATATAAATACACGCCGTTGCGCAGGTTAAAATTATGCCATACCATTTCTTCAATGCCGCCGGCATCGCCAGCTTCTAATAACAAAGGCATAAGTACATTGCTTATGGCGTGGCTTGCAGTGCGTGCATAACCGCTTGGAATATTTGGAACGCAATAATGTATTACGCCATGCTTTACAAAAGTTGGATGCTGGTGCGTGGTAATTTCGCTGGTTTCAAAACAACCGCCGCGGTCAATACTTACATCAATTATTACACTGCCGGGCCGCATTGCCTGCACCATTTCTTCTGTAACTACAATGGGGCTTCGGCCACCTTCATTAGTTAATGCGCCAACCGCAACTTCGCAGGTTTTTAATTGTTTTGAAAGAATGCGTGGCTCCATAACGCTCGTCCACACACGAACGCCAAGGTTATTTTGCAGGCGTTTTAAACGATATACATTATTATCAAAAACTTTTACAGATGCGCCCATGGCAAGTGCTGTTCTGGTAGCAAATTCGCCAACAACACCGGCGCCAATAATTATAACTTTTGTTGGCGGAATGCCGCTGATGCCGCCAAGTAAAACACCTTTACCATTTTCCTGGCTGCCAAGAAACTGGCCTGCAATAAGCATGGCTGCGCTGCCTGCAATTTCACTCATGCAACGAACGATGGGATATGTGCCGCTATCATCTTTTAAATTTTCAAAACCAAGCGCCGTAATTTTTTTTTCCATCATCTTTTCTACCAATTCTTTTTTTAGCATAGAAAGATGAATGGGCGAAATAACGGTTTGATTTAACTGTAAAAATGGAACGTCTTCTTCCATTACCGGCGCACTTTTAATAAGCATCGGCGCTTTATACACTTCTTTTTTCTTTAAAGCAATTTGTGCGCCTGCTTCGCTGAAATCATTATCAGAATATTTGCTTCCTTCACCGGCTTTTGTTTCAACAATAACATTATGGCCGTTATTAACCAACACGTTTATTGCTTCAGGAATTAATGCAACACGATTTTCCTGCAGCACCATTTCTTTTGGAATACCGATTGTAAGTTTAGCGCTTTGCGGTTTAACGTCTAAAGTTTCTTCCTGCGTTTCATAACTAAAACCTGCACTAATTACCGGCTTTGTAATTGCCATATTAAATTTTGATTGGAGCTATAAAAGTAAAGAATAAGTGTACATCATTCTTAACTCAAAGCAGAACGGCGTTAATGTTTGCAGCATTTATTTTTCAGCTCGTACAAAGATGCTGCGTTCGCTGATATTTTTTATTTCGATGGAAAGATGCAATGCTCCGGGCGGAAGCAACTCAGGAAATTTTTCAGGCCATTCAATAAAACAATAATTGCCGCTTTCAATGCAATCTTCACAACCGGCTTCGATGGCTTCGGTTGCGCTTTTTAAACGATACCAATCCATGTGATAAATAATGCCCGCAACTGAACTTGTGTATTCATTAATAATGGCAAAAGTTGGGCTGCTTACTGCATCGTTTATTTGTAATACATTGCACAAAGCATGAATAAATGTTGTTTTGCCCGCGCCCATTGGTGCATAAAAAGCCCATATTTTATGTTGATTATTTTCATTCCATAATTGCGCAGCTATATTTTTTATTTCAGAAAGATGAAAGGTTAGTTGTTTCAAATGTTTCAGTGTTTCAGATGTTTCAGGGGATTTCAATGTTCGCAAGTTTAATGTTAATATCAACTATAAACTATAAACTATAAACTATTTGAGTTTCTCATTATTTTTATGCCTGGTTGCATCCCGCAAATTTTTCTTTTCAAAATTCTTTTGCAATGCTTCTGTAAGATTAACACCTGTTTGATTAGCCAAACAAATCAACACCCATAATACATCAGCCATTTCATCTGCAAGAAACTTCTTTCTGTCTTCTTCTCCCTTTAGGGCCGGGGCATCAGATGCTTTAAAAGATTGTTCTCCATAAACACGCACCATTATTTTTGAAAGTTCGCCAACTTCTTCCATCAAAATTCCAAGATTTGTAAGTTCATTAAAGTAACGAACGCCGGTAGTTTTTATCCACGCATCAACATCATCCTGGGCTTGTTGTATAGTCATGCAATTAATTTATCAAAGCAAATTAATTACTTATCACGCAACGTAACAACTGTTTCAGTTCTTGCCCTGTATTTTTTTAGTTTGTTGATTTTTATTTGCATAACGGCTAAAAGTGCAAGGCCAGCCAGCCCAAAAAAACAATTGATAAGTATATGAAAGAAAGGAATGCCTCTAACGGCGCCAGCAATAAATGCAAGCGGTAAAACGCCGCCACAGGCAAACATTGCCCATTGAATAATCCACCGGTTGCGTACGGGATGTTTATATACGCCAATAAATAATGCGGCAATAATAAGATGCGAATAAGCCAGCCAGTCGAACCCGTAAAATAAGAAAGGATATTTTTCCTGTGTGTTTTTTACGCCTGCGCAAACCTGCTTAAGCCATCGCTGGAGAAAAAAATCATCTGAAAAAATTTTTAAGTTTATTATCCAATGCAGTTCTGAATAAAGTGGAAAAACCATAATACCACTTATTACAAGTGCTATTATAAACACTAAAGTTAGTATGCGTATTTGTTTTAGCAGCGGGGTCATAAAAAACTGTCGGTTGGGCTAATTAATACCGTTCTGAAAATATACGAACTTCAATTAATAAGGTTTGCATATAAGGCATAAAAAAAGTCTCGCAACATGCGAGACTTTACGTTAATAAGAAGCGCAATTATTTTATTTCAACATCTGCACCAGCATCTTTAAGCTTGGTAGCAATTTCATCGGCTTCAGCTTTAGCAATGCCTTCTTTAATAGGTTTCGGAGCGCCATCAACTAAATCTTTAGCTTCTTTCAAACCAAGACCCGTTAAATCTTTCACGATTTTTACAACCTGTAATTTGTTAGCACCACCGCTTTTTAAAACAACATCAAATGCTGTTTTTTCTTCAGCAGCAGGTGCAGCAGCACCGCCACCAGCAGCAGGAGCAGCAGCAACTGCAGCAGCTGCAGGTTCAATGCCATACTCTTCTTTAAGAATTTTTGCTAATTCATTTACCTCTTTTACGGTAAGGTTAACCAATTGTTCTGCAAATGATTTTAAATCTGCCATGTTTCAAATTTTTACCACCTTCATTGCTCCCCGTATGTACGGGACTCCGGCGGTGTGATTAAAAAAATTTTGTCTTAACAACTCTAAGACGTGAGTGCCTTTTTTGCATGTTTATCTCTTCAGGCTGGAGATAATTAATTTGAAGATTTGAAGATGTGTTAATTTGAAAATGACTTTGAATTTGATTTCATTTTCAAATTTTCAAATTGCCACATTATCAAATTAAGCTTGTGTTCTTTCTTCCAATGCTTTTACCAAACTTGCTAATTTGCCGCCGGCATTTAAGCCGCTGATAACATTCTTAGCAGGTGATTGCAATAAGCCAATAATTTCTCCAATAAGATCTTGCTTGCTTTTTAATGTTTTTAATGTTTCAAGCTGATCGTTTCCAACAAAAACATCGCTATCAATATAAGCTGCTTTTAAAACAGGTTTTTCTGTTTTGCTATCACTGCGAAATGTGCTGATAATAAGTGCAGGCTCTTTTGCATTTTCGCTAAACATAAGTGCAGTAACACCATTCAGGCTTTCATAAACACCTGAATATTTTTCTGCATCAATGCTTTCAAGCGCTTTGCGGATGAGCGTATTTTTAGCCACTTTCATTTCAACTTTTTTATTAAAACAAATGCGGCGTAATTTACCAACCTGGTCAACGCTTAATGCTTCAGTATTGGTAACATAAAAGTTATTATATTGACTGAATTTCTCTTTCAGCGCTTCAATTACTTCTTGTTTTTGTTCTTTGTTCATAAACTTTTTTTGTTCCCTACAAGTAAGGATTAGTGAACAGATTTTGTATCAACAGTAATGCCCGGGCTCATTGAACTTGCAAGGCTTACACCTTTTAAATAAATACCTTTTGCTGTTGATGGTTTTAATTTGATGATTGTATTGATGAGTTCCTGGCTGTTTGCAGCAATTTTTTCTGGTGTAAAAGAAACACGACCAATTGATGCATGAACGATGCCGGCTTTATCAACTTTAAATGCAATTTTACCGCCTTTAACTTCGGTGATGGCTGCCGCAACATCGTTGGTAACAGTGCCTGTTTTAGGATTCGGCATTAAATTGCGCGGGCCTAAAATTTTACCCAAACGGCCAATTTTTGGCATTACCGAAGGTGTTGCAATAATAACGTCAACATCCGTCCAGCCGCCTTCAATTTTTTGAACGTATTCATCCAATCCAACAAAATCAGCGCCTGCGGCTTTTGCTGCTTCTTCTTTATCAGGAGGGCATAAAACCAATACTTTTTTTGTTTTACCGGTTCCATGAGGAAGGCTTACGGTACCACGAACCTGCTGGTCTGCTTTTTTAGGATCAACGCCCAAACGAATGTGCAGATCAACCGAAGCATCAAATTTTGCTGTATTAATTTCTTTAACCAGCGTTGATGCATCTTTTAAATTATATTCTTTGTTTTTATCAATTTTAGCTTCTGCTAATTTTCTCTTTTTTGAAAGCTGTGCCATTTGAATTTCTTTTGATTTTTAATAAGTCTCCACTTACGGGAGATTTAGGTGTTAGTTCCAGGGAGCGGTTCCTTCCACATTTAAACCTAAACTGCGGGCAGTACCGGCAACCATTTTCATTGCACTTTCAACAGTAAAACAATTAAGGTCTGGCATTTTATCTTTGGCAATTGCTTCAATTTGTTGCCATGTTACTTTGCCAACCTTGTTACGGTTGCTTTCTTTGGAACCTTTCTGAATTTTGGCAGCTTCTAAAAGTTGAACAGAAGCAGGTGGAGTTTTAATAACAAAATCGAAAGACTTATCAGTATAAACTGTAATTAAAACAGGAAGCACTTTTCCTATTTTGTCTTGTGTGCGGGCGTTGAACTGTTTGCAAAATTCCATGATGTTCACGCCTTTTGAGCCGAGTGCAGGACCAACAGGAGGAGCAGGATTTGCCTGACCACCTTTTACCTGCAGCTTTACAAAGCCGGAGATGTCTTTAGCCATTTTTTAAATTTTATTGGTTCAAACGTCTTGACAAATTTTTATCAAGACTCCCAAGTTTAATCCCGATTAATTTCGGGATGATAATTCTAAAAGAACTTTTGGGGCGGCAAAGGTAAGGGAAGTATATGAAATATTGAAATAGTTTAAAGTTCATTTCAAAATAAATTAATTTCTGATGCCTGAAATCATTTACGGTAAAATAAAAGCTGCCCCGTTTTGGAGGCAGCTTTTAGTATGGTTCATAGGGTTTACTACTTCATACCAATTATTTGATGATCTTCTTTGAATAGCTGTTATCATCTACTATCAATCTTACAATATACATTCCTGCACTTGCATTGTTTAAGTTTAAAGGAATGGAATAAGTGCCTGCTGTAAGATTTCCTTTTTCAATAAGCTGTATTGTTTTTCCGCTGATAGAAATGATCTGCACGCTAATGTGCGCCTGTTTATCCAACTGCAATTGAAGCCAGCTATTATTGGAAGGATTGCCTAATACTGACCAACCGAATTTTGAATAATCAATTTTAATTACAGATGAATAAGAAAATCTTCCATCTAAATCAACTTGTTTTAAGCGATAATAGTTAGAGCCGCTTAATACTTTCACATCGGTATAGCTGTAATTATTTATACCGGATGAAGTACCTGCACCTTTTACAAAAGCAATATCGCTAAAGTTTGCGCCATCAAAGCTCTTTTCAACTTCATAGCCTTTGTTGTTTATTTCGGCAGCGGTGCTCCAGGTAAGTACTGCAGCAGTATTTTGCAATACGCCATTAAAACTTATAAATGTAACCGGCAGCACGCTTGGCGTCATAAACGTTGAAGTGTCTGAATAAGCGCCGGTAACAGTTTGTCTGTTTAATGAATCGGAAGCAGCAACATGCCATACATATTTTGTACCTGGTTTAAGACCGGTTAAATTTAAACTGTCGTTTGCGGTTGATACAGTTATCCATGTTGAAGTGCCGCTAACACGATATTGTACGGTATAATAATTAGCACAGTTAACCATATTCCAGCTTAATGTTGCCGTTGTTGAAGTGATGTTTGCAGTATCAAGACCAGTTGGTGCCGGCGGAACAATTTGCGTTGTATCACTTCTGCCATAGCTGCCACCAGAACCTGTGCCTGTTGCGATTGCATAATAATTGCCCGGCGGCACATTAAAGAATGCAGCCGTATCCATTACTGATAAAGGACTGCCATAAGCAACACCGTTTCTATACAATGTAACTGTGTATGGTGCCTCGCTGTTGGTGCATTTATATTTTAATGTATCGCTATTGCAAGAAGAACCTGCGCCTTTAAATACAAGCATTATATGTGCGGTATCAGACAAGGTTCTAAACGTTAAGCTGTCTGAAAAAGCGCTTGCAAAAGTTTGCCCTTTGGCAGTATCAACCGAAGATACTTCCCATGCATACAAAGTGTAAGGTGCAAGCCGGTTAAGGCAAGTTTAGATGTATCGCCGGTTGTGTTTATAACCGTCCAGGTTTGGCTGCCAACCATACGGTATTGTACTTTATAATAGTTAACACAGGTTAACTTCATCCAGCTAAGTGTTGCAGTGTGCACTCCGATTTTTGATGTGTCCAAACCTGATGGAACAGGTGGTATTACAGTTGATGTTGCACTCTTGCTGTAAGCACTGTCTGTTGCGCCATCACCATAAACTGTTGCATAATAACTGCCTGCTGATAACCCTTTAAATGTTGCTGTTGTTGATGGTGCCATAACACTATCATACAATACACCATTTTTATATAATCTTACTGTGTAAGGTGAATGACTTGCGCTAAGATTATAGGTAATGCTATCTGCACCGCAGGTTGAACTGTTAAGTAATGTTTTACCGGAATTAATGCTTATCTGCGCAATGTTTACCTGCGTGAATGAATCGGTGATTGAATAAGCCTCAAACTGGCCACTGTAATATTCAAATACTCGTATATAATAATATCTCTGTGTGAGGCCGGTTAGATTGATAGCTGTTGAAGGAGCGGTAAAATAATTACTATAAATCGGGGCTGCAGTAGTATCACTATATACCTGTATATAAGTATTATTAGTACTCGAAGTAAACGGCTGTACCAAATTAAATGTCAGGTTCAAATTGCCGCTGGTGCCTGTATAATTTATTTTCCAGGTATCAACCGTATCTCTCACACCATTATAGTAGAAACCTACATGCCCTGTTACGGTGCGGTTTGCAGGCATGGTGGGTGCCTGGCTAAAATAAGCATTAGGCTCAACATCATTTTTATTGTAAGTAAATAAACTGTCAGCCAGTGTATAAGGTGAAAACTGACTATTGTAATAACAATATACGGCTGCATAATACGTCCCGGCAGCAGCCCCGTCGTAAGTAATACTAAACGGTACTGTAGCATATCCTGTACTAAGAACTGTTGTTCCATTCTTATCAAATAATGTAACATAAACATTTGTTCCGTTTACAGGATTAAGTGATAAACGAATTAGCCCATCCGCATTTGTTGTTAACTTATACCAATCTGTAGTATCACGATAATGATTATAATAATAGCCAATATGTCCGCTAACAGTGCCGTTTAGGGGAAGGCTATCTGCCTGCGCCACACTGTTATTTGGTTCTTTATCATTTCCTATTCCCGTTGTAAACAGGCTGTCTTTGAGAACATACGGCGCAAACTGGCCATTGTAATAACAATATACGGCTGCATAATACGTCCCGGCAGCAGCCCCGTCGTAAGTAATACTAAACGGTACTGTAGCATATCCTGTACTAAGAACTGTTGTTCCATCCTTATCAAACAATGTAACATAAACATTTGTTCCGTTTACAGGATTAAGTGATAAACGAATGAGCCCATCCGCATTTGTTGTTAACTTATACCAATCTGTAGTATCACGATAATGATTATAATAATAGCCAATATGTCCGCTAACAGTGCCGTTTAGGGGAAGGCTATCTGCCTGCGGCACACTGTTATTTGGTTCTTTATCATTTCCTATTCCCGTTGTAAACAGGCTGTCTTTGAGAACATACGGCGCAAACTGGCCATTGTAATAACAGTATACCTGCACGTAATAAGTGCCCACCGCAAGCCCGTCATAACTGAAGCCGAAAGGAGCAAGATCCATATTGAGATTGAAGAACAGTTTTTCCATCATTATCAAATAATGTGATATACACATTCGTTCCATTTATCGGATTAAGCGATAAACGAAGAAGTCCGTCTGCATTGGTTGTTACCTTGTACTCATCAACCGTATCACGATGATTCTTGTAATAATATCCAATATGTCCCCTCGTACTATCATTTAATGCAAGCGTTAAGGCAGTAGATCTCGTGCTATCAGGCTCCATATCGTTGGGAACAGGGGCAGCCGTAAGTGCATTGGAAATAACATAGCTGCTTGTATCTGTTGAATAATAGCAATATACCGCCATATAATATGTTCCGGCTGCAAGCCCGTCCTGGCTAATAGTAAAAGTATTAGTGTTATAAGTACCTGCTAATTGTATCGTTCCTGCAGTATCGTACAAAACAACATACGTATTTCTTCCTGAAAGAGGGCTAAGCGTTACGCTTAACAGCCCGTCAGCATTGGTTTTTACTTTCCACCAATCCACATCACCGCCAGGGTTAATTATTCCTTTTCCTGAACCGTTTAACGCCATTGTATTGGCCTGTGTTGGCGTGTTGTTAGGCTCCGTTTCTGCAGTTTGTGCCTGCAGTTTTTCAAAACCAAAAATTACACATACAGCAATAAGTAACTTGGGTAAAAGTTTAAGCATCATAAAATAATTTTAGTAGTTAAGGTGAACATTGAGACCGGTAAAATTTCATCACAACATTTGCATAAACAATACTTAATTTGTAGTAGTGATAAGTGTGCACATAAAACCAAAATTTTTTCTGCTGCTTTATTTCGTTGTTTTAATACAACCGGTTTTTTCGCAGAATAAAATTATTTCTGTTTTAAAAAGATGCCCGGTTAAAACAATAAATTTTGAGCTCGGCCTCGCCAACAATGGCACCACAAACATTATTACCGATGCGCTTGGCTTTACATGGATTTCAACCAAAACCGCTTTGCAACGATATAATGGATATAGCTTAGAAACTATAAACCCGGTTATTAATAAAAAAACCATTACTATAAACGCGACGGTATATTTTTTTGCGCTGCAAAACGGTTTGGTATGGATAAGTTACGGCCAGGGAATTCTGGAATATAATTGTAAGCTGAATTCTTTTAAACAGATTATTTACTTGCCTGGCATCAACAATTTAAATTTTCTCATCCTTCCTTTTAAAGAAGACAGTGCAGGAGTTTGGTGTATTCAGTACAAAAAAGGAATTGTGCTGTATTCAAAAAAAGGAAAGCAGGTAAAAGAACTTCCTAATACAAATGATTATTTTATTCAAAATATTTTTAACAACGAAGTTTTAAATAATACATTTTTTGCCGCCAATCAAAATTCAGTTTTTATTAATGATGGTAAAAGTCAAATCAAACAAATTAATCTTGAAACCGGTGCTGTTGCATATAAACACGCAGAAAACGTATTCAGTTTCGCCTGTAACAATACAAGCCTGTTTGTTGTTGCACCATCTGGATTATCATGTATTGATCTTAATAACGCCGTCATTAAAAAAAATATTCCGCTTAAAGATATTATCAGCGAAAACCTGTTTAGCGGCTGCTGCTTTATAAATAATAACAACCAGTTGCTTATTGGCTTAAACAGCCATTTATTTGAATTTGATACAGCTTGCAATTATCAAAAAGAGTTTACTGACCTTAACCGAAATCGCTTATTGGCGCAGGGTTTTATAAGAAACGTTTATGAAGATAATTTTAAAAGAATATGGCTGTTAACCAACGATGATATAAAACGCATACAAGATTTTGATATTCCTTTTGAGCATTTTATTTATGCAAATGAAAAAAACAATTTTGTAAGAAGCATTTATTATGATGAGCAAAAACATGTTTTGCTGGCAGGCTGTTATAACGGCGGAATACAGTTGTACGATACATCAGGAAATGCGCTTTGGCAACATGCCATCACTTCAGAAACAATAAAAGATATTAATGCCATAGAAAAAATTTCTGCTGATAATTATCTTATTGAAACCATTGGCAGAGGCTGGTATGTTTTGCATCTTTCTTCAAAACAACTAACACCGCTTATATTAAATAAATCAGTTGAAAATAAAATTAATACCCATGCCATTGCTTTTAGCAATAATACACAGCGCATAAACGACAGCATTATTTTTATTGCCACCAATTACAATGTGTTTAAATGCATTTTTAACAAGGCTCAATTAAAATCTGTACAGCCTTTATTGCCTTCTGTAATGCAAACTTCAGAACAGTTAACCTCTTTTTATTATGCTTTAAATAAATCTTTATGGGTTGGTACAAACGATGGATTATTGTATAAAATAAATGTAAATAGTCAGCTGCAAATTGTACATATACCACAAAATTTTTTGGTAAGAACTTTAACCGAAGATGCGCAGCATAATATATGGATCGGTACTGATAAAGGCTTGTATGTGTATAATAGTGCTGGTATTTTAATTAAAAGTTTTACAACGCAATCTGGTTTATTAAATGATTGCATTTATGCATTGTTGCCTGTAAATAATAAACCTGCTGTTTTTGCCAGCAGCAATCTTGGCCTTTCATACGTTTCTTTAAATGAAAACATTATTAATTATACAAAAGAAAGCGGCCTGCAGGAAAATGAATTTAACACCGCCTCTGCCGTAAAAACACAAAACGGAAAATATTATTTTGGCGGAGTAAACGGAATAACCGCATTTTATCCTTCAGCACTTTTTAATATAAAAGATGCGCCGCTTTTAAACATCACTAAACTTATTATAAACGATTCTGTATATAATAATTATTCGCCTGTTTATAAACACGATTCTGTTTTTTTAAACTATAATCAAAATCATATTGAATTTAATTTTGCAGCAACAGGTTTGCTTAATACAAACGAATATATTTATAAATACCGCTTAAAAAATTTTGAAAAAAACTGGCAAACCACGCACGAACCCACCGGCATAAAATATGTATTGCCACCCGGAAATTATATGTTTGAAATAAGCTGCCATCCTATTTATGCGCCTGCAAATAATTTTACAAAATCAATTTTTATAATTGTATCAGCGCCGTGGTGGCAAAGCTGGTGGTTTAACAGCTTGGTAATTTTAATGGCGATTGCACTTATAGTTTTTATTGCGTTTCAATATAACCGGCGTAAATATATTCAGCAGATAAGAGCTTTAGAACTGCAGCATAAAATTCAGGAAGAAAGGCATAGAATAAGCCGCGATCTGCATGATAATTTAGGCGCTTACGCTGCTGCCATTGCAGCCAACGTTTCAAATATTCAGCAGGCAAAAAACGAAAATGTTTTTCATCAGCTTAAAGAAAATTCACAGGCAATCATCAACCAGTTAAACGATACCATCTGGGCATTAAATAAAGAATCTGTTTCGCTAACGGCCATCAGCGACAGGTTTAAAGTTTTTCTTCAAAAATTAAAACCAAATTATGCAAACATAAACATCAGCATAAACGAAGAAATACATAATGATATACAATTGTTGCCGGTAAATGCTTTGCATTTGTTTAGAATTATGCAGGAAGCTGTAAACAATGCTTTAAGGCATAGCGGGTGTAAAAATGTTTTTATGCAAATATTAAGCAACGATGCATGGCAAATAATAATTAAAGATGATGGCAGCGGCGTGCATAATATTGATGAAAAAACGGCGCAGGGAAATGGCTTAAAAAATATGAAATTGCGTGCCGCCGAAGCAGGCTGGAAAATTGAATGGATTAACAGCGCACCTTCTGGAACAGAGCTGATTATATCTTCTACTATAAATTAATTATTGATAAAGACTATATTTAAATCAACCTTGCAGCATGCCGCCAGATGAAACCATAAAAATTGCTTTGGTTGAAGATAATGCTGTAAACCGAAATACTTTTCTGCAAAAAGTTCAGCAGTTTAATAATTTAAAATTAATTTTTGTTGCTGATAATGGCGACAGTTGTTTACATGAATTAAAAGGTTTGCCCGCAACGCTTTTACCGCAGGTTATTTTTATGGATATAGAAATGCCTGGCCTCAACGGCATTCAAACCATTGCCATTGCAAAAACTTTATATCCGCTTGTTCATTTTATTATATTAACCGCCTTTGATGATGATGATAAAATTTTTGAAGCAATAAAAGCAGGCGCATCAGGTTATTTATTAAAGCATGAAGTGGCAGCTTCAATTAATGATGCCATTATAAACCTGCTTCAGTTTAACGGAGCACCCTTAAGCCCGGCAATTGCACGCAAAGCCCTGCAGTTATTGAGTAAGGCTGATGCAAATTCAAATCAAAATAAAACCAATCTGCCTCCTGAATTATTAACTGAACGTGAAATTGAAATATTGCAATACACCGTAAACGGCTTTGATGCAAAACACATTGCTTCTATTTTAAACATCAGCGTATTCACGGTACGAAAACATATTTCAAATGTTTATGAAAAACTGCACGTGCAATCAAAAGCGCAAATAATTAAACTCGCTCATAATAACAAATGGTTTAAATAATTTATTGAAGATTCGTTTGGTAAACCAAACATCAACACAAGTTTTATTAATTTGTGTAATAACAATTAATCGCATTACACAATTGTTTTGATATTCATAAACCAATGACTGAAGAAAAAATTATTGGAATTGATTTAGGCGCAACCAACATTCGCGCAGCAAAAGTTTATAAAAATAATTTGTCGCAAATTATTTCGCAACGCATAAACAGCAAAGGCAGCGAAGCAGAAGTGTTGAATGATGTTTTTAATGTAACAGATAAATTAATGCACGATGATGTTACCGCAATTGGCATTGGTGTGCCCAGCATTGTTGATATAAAAAAAGGCATTGTGTATGATGTGCAATATATTCCTTCATGGAAAGAAGTGCATTTAAAAACACACATGGAAGCGCGTTATAAAATTCCTGTTTTTGTAAATAACGATGCCAACTGTTTTGCGTTGGGTGAATATTATTTTGGAAAAGGAAAAAATTATAATTCGATGATTGGCTTAACCGTTGGAACCGGTGTTGGCGCTGGCATCATCATCAATAAAAAATTATATGCAGGCAATAATTGCGGTGCCGGTGAATTTGGGTTGGTTAATTATCTTGATAAAATTTATGAACATTATTGCAGCGGATCTTTCTTTAAAAATGTATATGATTTAAATGGCGAATTGGTGTATGAAAAGGCAAAGCAGCAGGATGAACAGGCATTAAAAATATACAAAGAATTTGGCGAACATTTAGGCAACTGCATAAAGATGATTATTTATACTTATGATCCTGAAATAATTATTCTTGGTGGTTCTGTGCGCTATGCGTATGATTATTTTAAACACGATATGTGGAAACAAATTAAAACATGCGTGTATGCAACATCTGCCGAAAAGCTTTTAATTGAAATTTCGTCTTTAGATAACAGCGCTATTTTGGGCGCAGCAGCATTATATTATGATGCAATAAAATAAGGCATCAAAAAAATCAGAAATTATTTTTAATCATTCTTTAATATCAAACACATTGCGGTTGTTGCGTATTATTGCTTCTTATTTATGATATATTCTTTAAAAGATTTTCAGAACGTTTTTTTTATTGGCATTGCAGGTGCCGGCATGAGCGCACTGGCACAATATTTAAAAGGCATTGATAAAAATGTAAGCGGCAGCGATCGTTATTTTAAAGCAGTAAATTTTAACGATACAAAAAATAAATTAGAAGCTGAAGGCATTGTTTGTTTTGAACAAAACGGCGAAGGCATAAATGCATCAACACAGCTTGTTGTGGTTTCAACTGCAATTGAAGATACTGTTGAAGAAGTGCAAAAAGCAAAACAATTAAACATACCAATTATTAAACGCAGCGAATTACTTGCATTGATTTCTCAAAAGCAAAAAAACAATTGCAGTTGGAGGCACATCGGGCAAAAGCACCACTGTTGCTATGCTGTTCGAAATACTTGAATATGCAGGTTTGCATCCCGGCCTCATCAGCGGCGCAGGTTTAACCCGTTTAATAAAACAAAATAAAATTGGCAATGCAAAAGTTGGTAATGGCGATTGGCTGATAATTGAAGCTGATGAAAGTGATGGCAGCATTGTTCAGTATAAACCTGAAATTGGTTTGTTATTAAACGTTGATAAAGACCACAAAGATTTACCGGAATTGATGCAGCTTTTCATGCAGTTTAAAAACAACAGTAAAACATTTATTGTTAATCGATCAAACAAACTGGCTGCTGAATTATCACAAAACATTGAGCATGATTTTTCATCTGATGAAAAAATAAATGCTGGTTATGTTATGAAAGATTTTAAGCAACAAGGCTTTGAAATTTCTTTCAACATACAACAAACAACATTTAAAATAAATGCGCTTGGAAAGCACAATGCTGAAAACGCTTTGGCTGCAATTGCTGCTGCAAATTTTACAGGCGTTGATTTAAATATTTGTTCAAATGCTTTGCAGCATTATGAGGGTATTTACCGCAGGCATCAAATTATTGGCAGCAAAAACGGAGTGGTTTTAATTGATGATTATGCACATAACCCTGCAAAATGTGCGGCAAGTATAAAAGCCTGTCAGCCTGTTGCAAAAAAATTAATTGCCTGGTTTCAACCGCATGGTTATGCGCCAACAAAATTTTTACGTAACGATTTTGTAAAAGAAATTGCAGAAGCATTGCGCCCGCAGGATGAAATTTGGATGAGTGAAATTTTTTATGCTGGCGGAACAACGGCAAAAGATATTTCAGCAAACGATCTTATAAAAGATTTACAGGCATTGCATAAAAATTCTTTTTTTATTGAGCATAGAAATGATTTTGCAAAATTGGTAAAGAAACATGTAACCAGCAATTGTGTTGTGCTTTTAATGGGCGCAAGAGATCCGAGCCTTGAAGCATTTGCTCAGTTTGTATGGAATAAAATTAATTGCTGATTAAAGCGTGGCAAGCTTTTTTAAAAACTCATCTTTGCGCCGCGTTGCAACTTCAATTTCAGAACCATCATCCATAATTACAGAACCGCCTTTGCCCCTATTATAGCTTTTAATGTAAGCAAGATTTATTAAATGCGAATTGTGAACGCGGTAAAAATTATAGTTAGATAAAAGCTCCTCAAACTCCTTTAATGTTTTAGCAACAACAAGCAGTTTTTGTTTATCTTTTAAAAAAAAAGTAGTGTAGTTTATGTTGCTTTCGCAACGAATAATATTTTCAATATTTAAAAAAATATACCCGCTTAAAACAGGTACACAAATTTTTTTATTTGCCCCGTATTTATTTTTTAATTTCATCAAAAAGAACATTTACTTTTTGATAGAAGCTGTTTATGATTGCTGATCCTGTATCATGCTGTAAAAATTTTCATAAAATAAAAGAATAAGTTTAAATCAGTTTGTACCCATTGAGGGGACAATGCTTAACTTTTTCAATAAATTTATTTGTGGGTATTTGAATTATCAAAAGCTGCTTCTTATACCTTCCGCTTAACATCTTATCTTTTAAAATAAAATATGGGATATACAAGAGTAGTTATCGCAAAAGATTTTACTGAGAGTAATGAAGAAATAAAAAAATGTTTTAAAGCAATTAAAGATTGTGTATCTATCAGCTCAAAGCCAGGATTGCCAGGTTTAAGTTATAAACATTTTTATAATGATTACATCAACTCACATAATGCTAACATTCAAACACATAAGATTGATACTACTTACATTCTTGATGAAGGCGAAATTATCGGGGTTTATTTTGCCATATTTTACAAGGTTATTATGAATAATTCCATTCAGTACATGGCCAGAACAATTGTAGGAATTCATCCTGCGCATAAAGGAAGCAAAAAATTTAATGTTAAGATCGTGCAAGGAAAATATATTCTGTTTAAAGCCTTGCATCCTTCTAAAGTTTTAAAAGCACAAATAACGGCCGTTAACCCAATTATTTTTAGCGCAACAGTTAAGCATTTAAAAAAATATTCACCGGTTCCTCTTCAGCATGAAATTAACTTAGTAAAACAGTGGACGCCACAACAGTTAGATATAGAAAGTCATAATTTTTTGGCTGAGATATTAAATGATCCCGTAAAAAAACCCTGGTGGCTTATTGAAGTTTTTGACTTTCCCGTAAATACTACCGCAGCCAATAAAAATAACTATTTAAAAAATCCTGATCCTTTTAAGAAATGGTTTATTTGGAAAAATAATCGCTATCCTGAATATGGAATTCTTACAATTTTTGAAGTAAGTTTAAAAAACATATCAACTAAATTAAAAGGGATGTTAGCAGATAAATTAAAGAAAAAACCCAAATAATGTTTTGGTTATAACGTTTATAATTTTACGTTTTGCATTCTGCTTACAAAATCACTTACAGGTTCTAAAATGTTTGCGTATAAATTTTTTGAAAGTGCTTCCAGGTTAGTATTACGAAGAACAGATAATTCCAGATTGAAATATTCTTTTGACAAATTACTGCGAAGCCTATTAGAATACGCATCTGCATTTTTGCCAAGAAGATAAGCAGCCTGAGCGATAGTATTTATCTGAAAAAAAGTTTGATCACTTATTTCTTCCATGCACTTTGCCTTTTCACCAAAAAGCTTATTCATAAACTCTTTACAGCTTTCAAATATTTTTCTTGCTGCCTCCTTTTCATCATTAGCTTTCTCAATTTCTTCAACCCTTAAACAATCAAAGTAAAACGTTAGTACATAATTTCTTGCATCTTTATTCATTTCGGATAGCGCTTCTGAAACTTTATCTGTTAAATCAAACTTTTCCACGATAATCGCTAATTTTTTTTCAGAATTTTCTATTCTATTTTCAGTAAGTTCGTTATCCATACAATTTTTCCTTCAAAGCAAATTAAAAAAAATAATTAATAATAACAACCTATAATCATTTATACTAATCCTTGTTCCCTTAAAAGAAAGGCAACCTGCTTTGCATTATCAAATTTTTTATGAAAAAGCGCTTCGGCTTTTTCAAGAATCCTTTTATTATAAGTTATAACAGTACTGTCTTTTATTTTAAAGGTATTAGCAATAAAATCAACGGATGCATCGGTATGATAAGCGTATTTTCGCAATATCCTCAATTCCTGAAAACCAAAAAGATGCTTTTGCTCAAAGGCCTGGTGTATACGTTTAAGGAAATCTTCAAGCCATTGAAGAGTAGTACCTCCTGTATTATCACCTGCCCGGATAGAATATGGTTGCTCTTTATATTCTCCCACAATAGTAAACTCATTTAAATATTCGAGCAGGCGATGATTTTTATCATATTGAAAAATGCTTGCTAATCTTTTTAATAGCAGATAATGCCCTTTATTATGCCGCAAAGCTATATTTGTGATGTAACGATGTTTCATAAATTCAATATTCCAATCTCCGCGCATTAAACCTTCAATTAAAACTGTAGCTGTAATATGATGTGCTGCAACGTGTGCAGGATGTATAATATCAAGAAATTTCATTAAAGAAAAATCTTTATCCGCATACCCAAGCCATTTTCCTACGCCATGTACATTATTTATTTTTAATTCGTGCAGGTCAAGTGTAAAAAAAAACCTTTCATAATGAATTGTGTCTTTTAATAACTCTATCTCTTTAGCCTGATCTTTTACTGTAACTACTTTTTCATAGTTGCATTCAGATAAGAATTTTTCGGAAAGAGCTTTATATGACGCATACATTTCTTTTGGAGTAAGCGAGTTCATAAGGGTATAATTTCAGCCTTAAAATAATTTTTTTGGCAATTATTAAAATATCTCTAAAATAAACCAAGCTTCTTAAAAACAGAGTAATTCAATACTGCTAAAACTGCAGTTTCTATAAATTTCTCTGCAAAAAATAAATCAACACACGCATTTAATCAATGCTGCTTGCCTTCACTTTTTTGGCAACCTAAGTTTACATCATAATCAATAACCAACAAAATTTTTAATTATGATTTACATACTTATAATATTAAGTGTAATACTTTTTATTTCCATCAAAGCTTATAACACGCTTCAAAAAGATTCGCAGGATGTAAAAGAAGCATCTTCAAATGTTCAGGTTGCCATCAGCAAAAAACTTTCGCTGATAAATCAATTAGTTGACACTGTTAAAAATTATCAACAGGGCGAAAAATTTACTTTACTCAAAATTTCAGAAGATAATACCAACACCGGTTTAATGGCGTCTTACCAACAAGCCGGTTCTTTATTAACTTCTGTGCAGGGAATTGCTGACAGGTTCCCTAATTTAAAAGCCAGCGATCAGTATCAAATGTTGATGCGTGATATAAAAGAGTGCGAAATAGATATACAAAATAAAAGGCAAAAATATAATTCGGAAGTTAAGCAATACAATTCAAAGCGCTCAAAAATACCTACTGTTTTTATAGCACAGGTTATCGGTTTTTCTGTGGCACCTTACCTGCAGTTTGATATTTCTGGTAATGATGCTACTTCCTTAAAAGAATTTAAAACCGATGATGGCGAAAGACTGCATCAACTTTTAAGAAAGGCCGGAACCAATATTAGCGGTGCTGCAAAAAGCTTAACCAATCATGCCGGTGAAGTAACAAAACTTATTTCGCATAAATTAAATAAAAAAGAAGATGCGCTGTATTATTATCATGTTACAGGCGGCGTGCCAAAAGGCCCAAAACCATTGTTTGAGATAAGAAAAATGATTGAAGACGGAACGCTTTCTCATAATATTAAAATTGCCGCCGATGGCAGTGATGAGTGGGAAGCTATAGACCTAAATAATAAAGATGCAACAGAAGCGAATGAATTTGAAACCAACTAAACATCAACAAACAAATCATAAAACCATTTAATTAATTTTTAAAATCACTTACAATGAAACTGCAATACAAAAAAATAAAAATGATCATTACTGCAATCATTATCGCAAACAGTTCTATAATTTTTGCACAGGATATAAAAGCAGACAAAAATAAAGACAAGGTAACCATGGAAACAATTAAGCCTGTTTGCCCTGATCTTGCACAAAACAAAAAGCCAAGGTTAACTGTTGCAAACTTTAAATTAACAGCGCCTAATGCACCTAAAGATCAGTTTGGAGATAACCTTGCCACCATGCTTACCAATGCCCTGCAAAATGTGCAATGCTACCGCGTTCTTGAACGCCTGGAAAATATGAGTGATGTGCAGGATGAATTAAACTACCAGCAGAACTCCGGAAATGTAAGTAAGAAAACTGCTGTAGCTAAAGGCAACATGATGGGTGCTAATGTAATTGTGCAGGGAGAAGTTACTGAGTTTGAACAAAGCGCTGGTGGCATTGGTGTTAGCATTGTAAAAACAAAATCATTCCGCGCCAAAGTAGGCATTATCATTCGTATGATTGATCCCGAAACGAGAGAAGTTATAGCCACACAATCGTTTAATGTTGAGAAAAAAACCGGCGGTGGCGTTCAGGTTGGCGTTACATTGCCTTATGGCTTAGGCAGCATTAATGCTATGAGCACTGTTTTTGCAAATCCTGCGGTGCAGGATGCAACAGAAGATTGCATTATCCAGGCTACAGAATATATAGCCAGTCAAAAGGATAAAATAAATATGCCTGTTAATGATATACCGGATGGTGCTTCGCAATACACACTCACTTTTAAAAATATTGCATACAATCAATTAAGCAGCGTGGCTTCAGCCATAGAAAAAATTTCAGGTGTTAGTAATGTAAACAGCGATGATTTTAGCGATAATGTTGCCAATGTTATTGTTACTCAAACCATCAAACTAAAAGATGTTGTTGATAAATTAATGCTAACAAACACAGGCATAAAATTATCAGTTTCCGGTATAAGTAAAGACGGAGCAACATTTCTTGTAAAATAGAACTCTCAACAAACAGCAAAGGCTGTAACTAATAACCAGCGAATTTCATTAAAGCCTGCAAACAATGCAGGCTTTTGCTTTAACATCAACATCAAACTTCATTCGTACCTTTACATAAATTTTTAGAAATGCTGAATACGATAGAAAGTGCGATTGAAGACATAAAACAAGGCAAATTGGTTATTGTGGTTGATGATGAAGACCGTGAAAATGAAGGAGATTTTATTACCGCCGCACACAATGTAACGCCGGAGATTATAAACTTTATGAGCAAGGAGGGCCGTGGTTTAATTTGTGCGCCGATGAATGAAGAACGCGCCGATGAATTAAAGCTCGATTTAATGGTAAGCAACAACACCGCATTGCACGAAACGCCTTTTACCGTTAGCGTTGATTTAATTGGTCATGGCTGCACAACCGGCATCAGCACACATGACCGTGCAAAAACCGTTCAGGCGTTGATTGATCCCAATACAAAACCTGAAGATTTAGGAAGACCTGGTCATATTTTTCCTCTGCGTGCAAAAAAAGGCGGTGTTTTAAGAAGAGCCGGCCATACAGAAGCCACCGTTGATTTAGCTCGCCTTTCAGGTTTTGAATCTGTTGGTGTTTTGGTTGAAATTATGAATGAAGATGGCACTATGGCTCGTTTGCCGCAGCTCAGAAAAATTGCAGATAAGTTCGATCTGAAAATTATTTCAATAAAAGATTTGATTGATTACCGTTTAAAAACGATTCATTAATTGAAGAAATTACCCGTGTTGAAATGCCCACCAAATATGGCCATTTTAAATTGGTTGCCTTTAAAGAAAAAACAACCGGCGGCGAACATCTAGCTTTAATAAAAGGCGAATGGAAAAAAGATGAACCCGTGTTTACACGTGTGCATTCAAGTTGTTTTACCGGCGATATTTTAGGAAGCTTTCGCTGCGATTGCGGCGATCAATTGCACAAAGCCATGGAGATGGTTGAAGCCGAAGGAAAAGGGCTGATTATATATATGAACCAGGAAGGCCGCGGCATTGGATTGATGAATAAGCTGAAAGCATATAAATTGCAGGAAGAAGGCATGGATACCGTTGAAGCCAACCTGCATTTAGGTTTTGGAATGGATGAACGCGATTATGGTGTTGGTGCTCAAATTCTGCGTTATCTTAATGTAACTAAATTAAGGTTAATGAGCAACAATCCTAAAAAAAGAGCCGGTTTAAGCGGCTATGGTTTAGAGATTGTTGAAGTTGTTCCCATTGAAATAAAACCAAACGAGCACAATGAAAAATACCTGGCTACCAAGCGTGATAAAATGGGTCATAAAATTTTATCGCATAAATAATTTTTTGGTGACCAGCATTTGTTTTTCATGGCATCACGGTTGCGTCGCAACACTGCATCTGTAGAATATAAATTCGGCTTTGGCTTCAATTTCAAATCAACATCATAAAATCATACATTAAAAATTTCATGAGCGACAATCAATATAAACTTGATAGAACGCATGTAACAAAAATGAGTTTTAAAGAAGCAGATGATCATACAACTTGGAAGAAATTGGCAGTATCACTTGTTCACAACAGAACAATTTAGCGAATAGCTGATAAAAACAATAGTAAATCACACATCACAAAATCATAAATCAGAAATAAACTATGGGTTTTTTTGATAAGCTTTTTGGAAAAAAAGAAAAAGAAAGTTTAGATGAAGGTTTGCAAAAAACCAAAACAGGTTTTTTTGAAAAAATAACAAAAGCCATTGCGGGCAAAAGCACCGTTGATGAAGAAGTTTTGGATAACCTTGAAGATGCTTTGGTAAGCGCCGATGTTGGCATTGATACAACCATCGAAATCATCAATCGCATTGAACAACGTGTTGCAAAAGATAAATACATCAATACAAGCGAACTAAATCGTTTACTGCAAGATGAAATACAAAATATTTTAACCGATTCGCCTGAAAATGCCTACAAAGAATTTGATCTTCCTGAAAACAAAAAGCCTTATGTAATGCTGGTTGTTGGCGTAAATGGTGTTGGTAAAACAACAACTATTGGCAAGCTGGCACACAATTATAAAAAGGCAGGAAAAAACGTTTTGCTTGGCGCTGCAGATACATTTCGTGCCGCAGCAGTTGATCAATTAACCATTTGGAGTGAAAGAGTTGGTGTGCCGATTGTTAAACAACCAATGGGCAGCGATCCTGCTGCTGTTGCTTATGATGCAGTGCAAAGTGCGGTTGCAAAAAAATCTGATATTGTTATTATTGATACTGCCGGCCGCTTGCATAATAAACTGCATTTAATGGAAGAGCTTTCAAAAATTAAACGCGTTATTCAAAAAACAATTCCTGAAGCACCGCATGAAGTTTTATTAGTGCTTGATGGTTCAACAGGGCAAAACGCTTTGGAACAGGCAAAGCATTTTACAGCCGCAACAGATGTTACATCAATCGCAATAACAAAATTAGATGGCACTGCAAAAGGCGGCGTTGTTTTAGCCATCGCCAATCAATTTAAAATACCTGTAAAATATATTGGTGTTGGAGAAAAAATGGATGATCTTTTAATTTTTGATAAACACGAGTTTGTTGATAGCTTATTTAATTTAGAAAAGGCATAAACTGTTTGAGCCGCAACTTTTTTATAGCTTATTCAATTTTAGCAACTGCTTTTTATTTTTTTCATCGCTTATAATAACCAAATACATTCCGCTTGCATATTTACTTACATCAAGCCTAACAATATTTTCGCTGTTGTTTGCAATGCCTGTTTGTGTTTGTAAAATCTTTCCTGAAACATCAATAATGTTTATTGTGTATTTTCCCGTTGCTGTAAATAAAACTGATGTATATTCTTTTGCAGGATTTGGATACAGCTTTGCAAAATTATCACCAGCTATTTTTACAATTTGTATGTTGGTATAACTAAATGAGCCGTCATCATTCACTAATTTTAAGCGATAATAAATGGTTGAAGATGGTATGCTTATGTTTGAAAGATCATCAATAAATGCATACTCATTTTTCATTGAATTTGCTTTTGAAATTACTTTGCCTATCGAAGTAAAATGCACATCATCCAAACTTCTTTCAACATCAAAATAACCTGAACTCATTTCGTCAATAGCCGTCCATTTTAATAGTGCTTGCGTATATTCATTTGTTGCTGTAAAAGATAAAAGATCAGATTGTAAAACGCTTAAATTAATGGTATCACTATATAAGGTAAGCTTACTGGCAATAGTGTTTTTAACCTGAACTGAATAGGTTCCGGTTTCAGTTATAATTAATGAAGAATCGCCGGTTATTATTTTGTATAATGTATCGTTTTTAAACCACCTGTATCTATTGTTAAGCAACGTGCCTCCTGCAGAAACCGAAATAATATTATCATGATAATGTAATTTAATTTTAGCCTGCGGTGCATATCTTACGTTTGAAAAATTGGCGGCAATTCCTTCCATTCCGTTAAACGTAAACTGGTTGTTATTAAAAGTTGAATACGCCAGCATTTTTAGATTTATTAATGACGGAATGGTGCCCGATAATTTGTTATTATTCAAATACAAAATATCCAAATTAATAAGATTGTTGAAAGAAGAAGGAATGCTATCCTGCAAAAGATTGCTGTTCAACGTTAGTATTTCCAGGTTTTTAAGATTGCCCAGCGATGAAGGAATACTGCCTGTTAATTTATTATTGTTTAAATATAAATAATACAGGTTTGAAAGATTGCCCAATTGCTCCGGAATACTGCCCGACAGCCTGTTATTATCAAGATATAAATTTTGCAAATTGCCGAGACTGCCGAACGAAGATGGAATGCTATCTTTTAACTGGTTATTACTTAAAACCAAATAATAAAGGCTTGAAAGGTTGCCTAATTCTGCAGGCAATTTGCCGGTTAATTTATTATTATTTATATGCAGATCTCTAAGACTTAACAGGTTGCCAAAAGAAGATGGAATGCTGTCGGTTAATTGGTTATTGTTTAAATAAAAGATTTGCAAAGCAGATAAATTTCCTAAAGAAGAAGGCAGCTTTCCTTTTAATTGATTATAACCCAAAAGCAGGGTTTGCAAACTAACAAGATTACCTAAGGATGAAGGCAGCGAATCAGTTAATAAATTATTGCTCATATCGCAATACATTAACCTTGTAAAATTGCCGAAAGTAGATGGAATGGCGCCGCTTAATTGGTTATAATTCATGCGCAGGTAATAAAGCTTTGTAAGATTGCCCAGTGAAGAAGGAATGCTGCCGCTTAATTTGTTGTTATCAAGCGTTAGCGTATTTAAATTTACAAGATTGCCTAACGACGAAGGAATACTGTCAGTTAATTGGTTTTCTTCAGCATATAATTGTATTAAATTCACAAGATTGCCTAATGCAGATGGCAGAGATCCGCTCAGGTTATTATAGCGAAGTTCAAGGTCTTGCAAATTAGAAAGATTGCCTAATGAAGAAGGAATGCTTCCGCTTAATTTATTGTTTGTAAGATTAAGTATAATTAATGTAGAAAGATTACCTAACGATGAAGGTATATTGCCGCTTAGCTGATTATTGGTTATAAAAAAAGATTGCAGATTAAAAAGATTGCCCAACGATGGAGGTATTGCCCCCGAAATGCCATTATTATTTAAAGACAAATATTTTAATTTAGAAAGATTACCTAAAGAAGAAGGAATGCTGCCTGTTAAAGAATTTGTGCCCAGTTCAAGATAGGTAAGGCTATCAAGGTTTCCTAAAGAATCCGGCATGGATCCGGTTAAATTATTATTACCCAAATTTAAATAACTAAGCTTGCTTAATTTACCTATTGCTTTGGGAATGGAATCTTTAAGATGATTAGAAACCAGCGATAATAAATTAAGTTCAGTAAGATCTCCTATTTGTTTTGGAATACTTCCATCAACACCGTTATTATACATGTTTATTTGTATAACCCTGTTATTTGATGTAGCTACGCCGTACCATGAAGAAACAGGGTTTGATGTTAACCAGTTGGCGTTATTCACCCAATGCGGGCCATTGGTACTATCGTAAAAACTAACAAGAGCAAGAGAATCAAGTGTATTTATTTGTGCTGTTAAAAGGTTGAATTTTACTAAATAAAAAAACAGGAGAAGGATTATAAAAATTTTTCTCATAAGCAAAAAAATGTAGGATTAGATGATATTGGATTAAAGACACTACATAAAATAAATGATAAAATTTGATAACTGAAGAATTAATTTTACTTCATTCATGCATCCGAAAACTTACATAGCACATTTTGATCTCGACTCTTTTTTTTACAGCGTTGAAGTATTGAATGATCCTTCGCTTGCCGGCAAAGCGGTTATTGTTGGCGGCAGCCGCGATCGCGGCGTGGTTACAACCTGCAGCTATGAAGCGCGGAAATATGGCGTGCATTCTGCCATGCCCATGAAGAAGGCCGTGCAGCTTTGTCCACATGCAATTTTGGTTCGCGGCTCTCATGGCCAATACGGAAAATTTTCAAAATGGGTTACTGATATTATTGCATCAAAGGCACCTAAATTTCAAAAGGCAAGTATTGATGAATTTTATCTTGATCTTACGGGAATGGATAAATTTTTTGATCCGTTTGAATGGACGATTCAATTGCGAAAACACATAATTGATGAAACTAAGCTGCCAATTTCTTTCGGGCTTGCAAGCAATAAACTTGTTGCAAAAATTGCAACCGATGAAGCGAAACCGAATGGTTACCTGTTTATTCAGCATGGAAAAGAAAAGGAATTTTTAGCACCATTGCCGGTAAAAAAAATTCCCGGAGTTGGAGAACATACTTTATCGGTTTTAAATAAAATGGGTATAGAATATATTGGTGATATTTTGCGTTTGCCGCAAGATGAAATGGAAAAACAATTGGGTAAATGGGGCGCAGAACTTTGGAATAAAGCGCAAGGCCTGCATTATGGAAGTGTTGCAGAATGGCATGAAGCAAAATCAATTTCAACAGAAAATACGTTTGAAACCAATATAGCAGATGTTGATTTTTTATTAAGCGAATTGGTGCGCATGACCGAAAAAGTTGCGTTTGAATTACGCCAGGATAATAAACTTGCCGGTTGCATCGCCGTAAAAATCCGCTATCCAAATTTTGAAACTACTTCAAAACAAACTTCAATTGATTATACTTTCAGAGATGATGAATTTATTCCCGTTGCTATCGATCTGTTTCATCAATTATATAAAAAAGGCAACGCAGTGCGTTTGCTTGGCGTAAGATTAACTGATTTTACAAACATAACCTTCCAGGGAAATTTATTTGATGATGTTTCGCGAAAAACAAATTTGTACAAAGCCATTGATAACATTAAACTGAAATATGGAAAAAACTTTTTGAATAAGGCAAGAGTAATAAAATAGTTTGACCGGGATTTGGAAGAATTAAAAAAAAATCTCAGAATTAATATAGGCTTTAAACAATAAATAAAAACCGTTCATTTTTATAAACGGCTTTCAATTTTTCCTTGCTTTCATGCTTCAAAGATTGGGATAACGTTAATAAAAAAAGCTGCTCAATTTTGTTGAACAGCTTTAAAAATTTAAATGCAAAAATTATTTTTGAGCAAGAAATTCTTTAACCTTATCCTTATGCACAATTGCTTCTTTAAAAGTGTACGCACCTGTTTTAGGGCTGCGTACCGGGCGAATAACTTTGCTCCAGTTTTTTGCTTCAGAAGCGGCTTTCTGATCTTTGCTTTTAATAGCCGTTTTTGCTGCCTTTGCCATATTATTAAGTTTTAAGTTTTGAGTTTGTGGCTTATAGTTTATTAAACCTTAAACCATAAACTGAAACTATTTAATTTCTTTATGAACAGTAACTTTTTTAAGAATCGGGTTATATTTTTTTAACTCTAAACGTTCAGGTGTGTTCTTTTTATTTTTATTAGAAATATAGCGGCTTGTACCCGGTAAACCGCTGTTTTTATGCTCGGTGCATTCTAAAATTACCTGAACCCTGTTTCCTTTTTTTGCCATTATAAAACGCTTTAACTTACTTAAATATGAGTTCCTTTTGCTCTTAATTCTTTAATAACTGCGGTTAATCCCTTTTTGTTGATAGTGCGGATTGCCTCAGTTGAAACTTTTAACGTAACCCACCTTTCTTCTTCAGCAAAATAAAAACGCTTTGTTTGAAGATTCGGTAAAAAACGGCGCTTTGTTTTTATGTTTGAGTGAGAAACATAATGGCCGCCCATTGGTTTTTTTCCGGTTACTTCGCAAACTCTTGCCATAAAATCTTTTTTTGAGGACGGCAAAGGTAATAAACTGCAACCAATAAACTGCAATCATCAGCAAAGTTTTTGCAAAAATTCAATTGGCAAAGCTTTATCCTGTAAAAATTGCAGCAAAAAATCACAAATTCAAACTATTATCTTCGCTGCAAATAATTTTTATGAATCTTCATGAATACCAGGCAAAACAACTAATAAAAAAATTTAATGTGCCCGTGCAGGAAGGTTATGCCTGCAGTACCGTGCGTGAAGTGGAAGAAGCATATCGAAATATAAAAAGTCAAACCCAAAATAATTTTGCTGTAGTTAAGGCGCAAATTCATGCAGGCGGCCGCGGCAAGGGCGAAATAAAAGGTACTAAGCAAAGAGGTGTTGCCGTTGGTAAAAGTGCTGAAGAAGTTGCAGCCATTGCCGGCAATATTTTAGGCGGAATTTTAGTAACAAAACAAACCGGCGAAGCAGGCAAAAAAGTAAATAAAGTTTTAATTGCGCAGGATGTTTATTATGCCGGCCCAAACCCTACCAAAGAATTTTATTTATCCATTTTGCTCGACAGAACGAAGGGACAAAATGTTATTATGTACAGCACGCAGGGCGGAATGGATATTGAAGAAGTGGCGCATAAAACGCCTGATAAAATTTTTAAAGAATGGGTGCATCCATCTGGCGGTTTGCAACCATTCCAGGCAAGAAAAATTGCATTTAATTTAAGCTTGAAAGGCGAAGCATTTAAGAACTGCGTAAAGTTTGTAACCAATTTATACAATGCATATATTGGTTTGGATTGTTCACTTGTTGAAATAAATCCTTTGTTTAAAACAAGCGATGAAAAAATTATTGCGGTTGATTGTAAAATGAATTTGGATGATAACGCTTTAATGCGCCATCCCGATCTTGAAGCAATGCGTGATTTTGCAGAAGAAGACCCTACAGAAGTAGAAGCAGGAAAATATAATTTAAATTTTGTAAAGCTTGATGGCAACGTTGGTTGTATGGTTAACGGCGCAGGGCTTGCCATGGCAACAATGGATATGATAAAACTTAGCGGCGGCAACCCTGCAAACTTTTTAGATGTTGGCGGCACTGCCAACGCCCAAACTGTTGAAGCCGGATTTCGTATTATTTTAAAAGACCCGAATGTAAAAGCCATTCTTATAAATATTTTTGGCGGCATTGTGCGTTGCGATCGTGTGGCAGCAGGCGTAATTGATGCTTATAAAAATCTTGGCGATATAAATATTCCCATCATAGTGCGTTTACAGGGCACTAACGCTGAAGAAGCAAAAAAATTAATTGATGAAAGCGGGCTTAAAGTAGAATCTGCTATTTTATTAAGTGAAGCAGCAGATCTGGTTAAGAAAGCAGTTGCATAAAATTGCCCAATTTAAAAATTATATAAGCACTTATATAAATTGTATAAGTGCTTATTTATTTTTGATGCGGATGCATTTTAATGTAAAACGCTGCATGTATTTCAACCATTTTAACATTTTTGTTTGGCATGATATTTTTTATCCTCATTTTCCAAAAAAATAATGTTATGAAAAAAGTAATGATTATTGCAGCTGTTTTAGGAATTGGGATTGTTTCAAAAGCCCAGACAATCTCTTTTGGACCAACAGGTGGTTTTGGCCATTCATGGATATCAAATACAAGTGGCGATGAAAAATTTAATCCCGCATGGAACGCAGGTTTATCTTTCATCTATAGTTCCAAATCAAATTTTGGATTAGGGCTCGATGTAAAATATTCGGAAGAAGGAAATAAAGTAAAATATTCAACCGGCGTAGCTGATGGCCTTATCAATACAACAAGCACAATTAATGCAAATTATATCCGCGTTCCGGTTAAACTTATTTATTTCTTTGGAAATGATAAAAGTGCAGTGCGCCCTAAAATTTATGCAGGCCCAAGTTTTGGGTTTTTAACAGGCGGCCAAAGCGATGTTGCTGTTAATAATGTTATTATGAAAGAAGATACAAAAGACATAATAAAAGATTTTGACTTTGGTGTAACTGCTGCTGCCGGTTTAAATTTCAGAATTGCTCCACGCACATGGCTTAATACAGACTTAGCTTATTACCAGGGATTAACAGACATAACAAAGAATAATAACAACACACAACATAATGCAAACGTTGGCGTTAATGTTGGCTTATTAGTGGGCTTAGGGAAATAAACACTACAAACACTCTTAAAAAGGCATCATTAAGTATTGATGCCTTTTTTGTTTTATATAAATTTTGAAGCTAAGATTTTTACCTCGTAAATCGGGCTGATAAGATAAACCAATCCGGTGTTTTTTTCTGTGCATCGAAAGCGTTTGCGCAGCTTCTCTCCTTTTTTAAAAATACGTCCGTCTTTGGTTGTAAAGTAAGCACCCTGCGCAATTTCTTCAAGCAATAAAATATCTTTTTCTTTATCATCGTATTTGCGCAAAACACGCATCAAACCTTCTTCGGCGCAACTGCTTGCCGCAGGGTTTTGCACAGAGTTATTTAAAGCTTGCTCAATATCTGCAGGAAATACTTTTTTGGTGATGAAATCTTTCAACAAATTGCTATAAACAAACTTCCATTCCTTTCCATGTGCCTGTATGCGGTTGCCATAATTTTCAAAAGCAAGCAAATGTGCAAGCTCATGAAGCAACGTAATTAAAAATGAAAATTTATTAAGATTGCCATTAATACTGATGCGGTGATTTTTTCCTTTTATGGCATTGCGGTAATCTCCTAAAACTGATGTGCGCTGTGCGGTTATAGTTAAATGAACTTTATAATGCTGCAGAAAAAAAACAACCTGTTCAAAACTGTTTTCAGGCAAATAAAATTTTAATTGCTGCAGCGGATGTTCAGTTTTTGGCATTTCGTTTACGGTTGATATTCATTGCGCCTTTTACTTCAAATATTGTATAAACAATGTACAAACACATTACCGTTATAACTGCAAATATTGTTGGGTTATAAGCAACATTAAAATATATAATTACACTTAGCACAATTACAGCAAGTTTTAAAAACGAAGCCAGTGTTACGGCTCTTACAAATGCATACGGGTTATTATTTTTAAGCGCTTTAATATGAATAAAGCAGGCAGTTATTGTAAGAAAAAATAAAATAAGATTACCAAGCATTACTGCAGTATGATCAATTTTTATATCATCAAGCCATTTGGCGCAGCTAATGCAAACGGCATTAATTGCAATAAAAAAAATAATTACCGGCCTGAAAAAAATGCGGAAATCCTTTTTATTCATCTTTTTTATTTGATGTATCTCTTACAATTTTTAATATAAGGCTGATAATAAAAATAAGCGGCAGCAGCCATATAAAAACAGGAAAAGAAAAGTTCAGTTTTTTATCAATCCACCAGCCTGAAAAAACAGTTATAATTAAGCCTGCAAATATTTGCGAACCCATTGCTGCATATTGCATCAGCAGTTTTTTATTTGAAGCATTTTTTTTATCAGGCGATTCAATCATTAGAAATATCATTCTTTGGCACCTTAAGCGTTGTGGTGTCTTTGGTTACAGCATCAGCGCCCAGTGCTTTTTTTAATCCATCAAGATAAACATCTTTATATTTTAAAGCCTGCTCTAACGAATCAGTTCTAATTTTTAATATTTGCAATTCTCTCCGCGATTCTCCATTTACAGAAGAACCCGGAATATAATATTTAAGCGGTGTTAATACAAGCAGCGCCACTGTTAAACCTACCATTAATAAAAAAGTTGTGCTGAATGCTATATAAACGCTTAAACGCGAAAGGCGAAATTTAATCACTTCTTCAAACGTATCATCGTTCATAATTACCAACCTGTACCGGTTGCGTAATCGCTTTAATGTGCTATTGGCATTTGTTTCAGGCATATAATTTTACAAAAATAACCACTTGCGGCTGTTATTGCAGAACTGAAAAATAACTGTATTTTTAAAATATTTCAACCTTATTTCAGTTATTAATTAGAATATTTGCTGCATGCGAAATGCCGGTTGTTTTTTGCTGATTTTTATTTGTATTCATCTGTGTTGCATTACACATGCGCAGCCGGGCACCACCATCGATTTAAAAAAACCTGAGAAATATGAAACCCGCACTTTAGCTTCTGAAAAAACAACTGAAGCAAAAATAAAACCCATTAAAAAAATTTATCAGAACACCATTACGCATTATAACTATTATTTTAATGCCAATCAAAGGCTGAACGCAATTATTGAAAGAGCAAAACAAAGCCACAGAGACGATTATACACAACTGCTTTCTTACTATGATTATCCGCTGGATATTACAGCCACCGACCCTGATATTGACAGCATAATTTATAAATGCAATGCCGGAATTTTATTGCATGATCTTAGAAACGATTGGGTAGATGACCTGTATTTTTTGATGGGAAAAGCTTATTACCTGCGCAAAAATTTCGATTCTGCCGAACATGTTTTTTTATACGTTAATTATGCGTTTGCGCCAAAAGATGAAGGCTATGATGTGCCCATTGGCAGTAATGAAAACAGCGCCGAATTTAGCATCGCAACAAAAGAAAAAAAGGGCTTATCACAAATACTATCCAATCCTCCGCGCAGAAATGAAGACCTTATTTGGGTAGCAAAAAATTATATTGATGCAGGCAAATCTTATGAAGCTTCAGCTATTTTAGAAATGCTTCGGTATGATCCGAATTTTCCTGCACGCCTTCAGCCAGAACTGCATGAAACCATAGGTTATTTATTTTACAGATCGGGGTTGTACGACAGTGCTGCTTTTCATTTAAGCAAAGCCACCGATCTTGATGATGATAAACAGGATAAAGCAAGACGTGAATATTTAACCGGCCAATTATATATGGCTGCAGGTTTAAAACAAGATGCTGAAAAATATTTTACAAAAAGCGCAGCACTTACGGTTGATCCGTATATGGCTGTATATGCAAGCCTTAACGCGGTAGATGCATCGTCAGATTCAGCAAATACAAATAAAAAAATTTCAAGCCTGATGAAGCTTGCACAAAAAGACAGGTACGTTGCTTTTCGCGATTTAATTTATTATACAGCAGCCCAGGTAGAAATACAATCGGGCAATAGCCAGCAAGCATATGTTTATGCAAAAAAAAGTATTAAGTACAATGTAAATAACCCGGTGCAGCGCAGCAGAAGTTTTATGTTGCTGGGTGATCTTGATTATTTGCGCCCCGATTATGAAACTGCAAAACATGAATACGACAGCGTTGATATGAGCAGTCTTACTTCTGCTGCAGATCAGCAGCGTTTAACGCAACGGTTAAGTGCCTTGCAAGTTATCGCTTCAAATATTCATATCATAAAAACAGAAGATAGTTTACAGGCGGTTGCACGTATGCCCGAAGCTCAGCGCATTGCTTTGATAAAGAAAACAGTGAGGCAGTTAAGAAAAGAAAAGGGTTTAAAGGAAGAAGATACATCAACATTTATAAATCCTGCGGTGCAGTTAAGCAACTTTAGCAACAATACTTCGGGCAGTGATTTATTTGCTTCGCAGGCCGCAGCAAAAAGCGATTGGTACTTTAATAATAACACTTTAAAAAGCACCGGCTTTACTTCTTTTAAAGCAACGTGGGGCAACCGGCCAGACGTAGATAACTGGCAAAGAATTGATGCGGTTACAAAACAAATTACTGCAGCAAGCCAGGGCAATCCTGATGCTGCCGTTGATTCCGGTGCTAACAGTTTAAGCGTTAACCAGCCGCTTTCACCAATGGCTTCGCTGCAGAATAATGTGATGAAAGGCGATATAACTTACGATGCCTTACTTGCTTATCTTCCGCTTACCGCAGATAAATTAAAAGAATCAAATAATAAAATTGCCGAAGCATTGTTCAGCAACGGCAAACAATTTCAAAATGAATTGCTTGATTATACGGCAGCCGTTTCAAGTTATGATACATTAAACCAACGTTTTCCTGATAACATTCATTACGAAGAAGCTTTGGCAAATCTCTATTATTGTTATAATAAATTGGGCAGAAAATTTTCTGCAGATTCCGTGCTAACCGTTCTTAACACAAAATATAAAAACGGAAAATTTGCAAAGCTGCTCAACAATCCATCAAACAAAAAAAATAATGGTGAAGATGCGGCTACAAAAGCGTATGAAAAAATATACGATCTTTTTATTGAAGGAAAATTTGATGAAGCAAAAGCTGCGAAATCTGTTGCAGACAGCCTGTATGGCCACTCCTATTGGACGCCGCAATTACTATATATTGAATCAGTTTATTTTGTATCGAGACATGATGACAGCAGTGCAATTAAAACACTTACACAATTAAAATCGCAGTTTGCATCTTCGCCATTATCGCAAAAAGCGCAAACCATGATTGATGTTTTAAGAAGACGCAAAGAAATTGAAACTTATCTTGCCAATTTAAAAATAACGCGTTTACCCGAAGATGAACCTTCGCCGGTTGTTGATTTAAACCCTGTAGAAAATATTGTTGAGAAAAAGGAAATAAAAAAAGATTCTGTGGTTACAAAACCTGCCAACAAAACAGCATCCGTTGCTACAGATACCATCAAAACAGTTTCGGGCGCAGTACGCACATTTGTATTTAATGCGGCAGATCAGCAGTTTGTTGGCATTATTTTAAATAAGGTTGATCCTGTTTATGCAACCGAAACCGGCAATGCTTTTAACCGCTACGATCAAATTAATTTTTATAATCAGAAAATAAATATTACTCATGCAAAACTGAATGATTCATTAAATTTAGTTTTATTAGGCCCTTTTGCTGATGCAGCTTCTGCGATGATTTATGTTGATAAAGTAAAACCAAAAGCATCCGGCGAAATCATTCCATGGTTAAAACCTGAAAAATATAGTTTTACCATTATCAGCCAGCCAAATCTTGACATTTTAAATAATAATAAAGATATCAATGGCTATAAATCTTTAATAGAAAAAGTTTTGCCTGGAAAATTTTAATGAGCAATAATGAGCAAACAAACAACGAATAATAAAAAAAAGAAAACAGGAATAAAAAGATCCGTAAAAATTTTATGGGATGTTTTTTTTATTGGAATTGGATTATGTGTTTTGATAATTGTTGCGGCCGATCTTGGCTGGTTAGGAAAAATGCCTTCGATCGAAGAACTGCAAAATCCATCGGCTTCGCTTTGCCAGCCAGGTTTATGCAGATGACGGAACATTGATGGGCAAATATTATTTGCAGGACAGGGTAAATGTAAAATATGACGACATTAATAAATATGTGATTGAAGCGCTTGGTGGCAACAGAAGATGAACGTTTTTATGATCATAACGGCATCGATCCGCGGTCTGCTGCAAGAGCTGTTTTTTTATTGGGCAGCCAGGGCGGCGGCAGCACCATCACCATGCAAACAGCAAAAAATCTTTTTACAAACTACAGCAACAACATTTTCGTTCGCATTCCTCAAAAAATAAAAGAAGGAATTATCGCCATAAAGCTCGAACGCAATTTTACAAAAGCAGAAATTCTTACACTGTATTTAAACACCGTTCCTTTTAGCGATAATGTGTATGGCATTCGCAATGCAGCAAAAACTTTTTTTCAAAAAGAACCAGACAGGTTAAAGGTTGAAGAAGCCGCAACTTTAATTGGAATGGTGAATGCGCCAACGGCATATAATCCGCGACTTTACCCGGCAAGAGCAAAAGACAGAAGAGACTTCATTATAAATAAAATGGTTAACAGCGATTATATTTCGCAGGATGAAGCCAATAAATTAATTGCAAAACCTATTGTTCTTAACTATAAAAAATTGAATGAAAATGCCGGTCTTGCGCCGTATTTCAGAATGGTTTTGGGTGAAGAAATGAAGAAGTGGTGCAGATCGCATAACAAGGCAAATGGCGAACATTATAATTTGTACCAGGATGGATTAAAGATTTATACAACCCTTAATCCTAAAATGCAATTAGATGCTGAAGAAGCCGTTGCAAAGCACATGGCATACATGCAAAAAATTTTAAACACGCAGCATGATATAAAATCGGGCTCGGTTTGGAAAGGTCATGAAAATGTTTTAGATGCAGCCATGCAGGCAAGCGACCGCTGGAAAAATTTAAAAGAACAGGGTTTAAGTGATGATGATATAAAGAAAACTTTTTTCGTTAAAACAAACATGAAGGTTTTTGCATGGAATGATAACCGCGAAACTGATACCACGATGACGCCGTATGATTCTATAAAATATTGCCGTCAAATGCTTGAATGCGGTTTTATGGCAATGGATCCGTTAAGCGGTTATGTAAAAGCCTGGGTTGGCGGTATTGATTTTAAAAACTTCAAGTTCGATCATGTAAATATTAATACACGCAGGCAGGTTGGCTCAACCATAAAACCTTTATTATATAGTCTTGCTATTGAAGATGCAGGCTTTACGCCGAACACGATGGTTGTAGATTAGCAACAAAGTTTTGGTCAATACGGATATGGTGCCCGCAACCTCAACATCTTGCACCGGCAACACGATTCCTATGAGTGCCGCACTTGCATTTTCACGCAACTGTGCAACGGCGTATATCATGAAACAATTGGGCGGCGATAAAGACAACCAGGGTGCGCAACGTTTTGTAGATTTTTTAAAGAATTGCAGCGTACAAACGTCCGGCATTCAACCATATCCATCCATTGCTTTGGGTGCTTGCGAAATTTCTTTGTATGAAATGTTGCAGGCATACAGCATGTTTCCCGGCAGAGGTTTTAACGTGGCGCCAATGTATATAACACGCATTGAAGATAAAAACGGTAATGTGCTTGAAACCCGTACATCGCAACGCAAAGAAGTTATTAGCGATGTAACTGCTTATTTTCTTATAAATATGATGCAGGGCGTTGTAAAATTTGGCACCGGCAAAAGGATGTGGAGCTATGGCGTAAAAGGTTCTATTGCAGGAAAAACCGGTACTACCAACGATAACAGTGACGCATGGTTTATTGGTTATACACCGCAGTTATTATGCGGCGTTTGGAGTGGCTGCGACGACAGGTTTATTCGCTTCAGCAGCACCACAAATGGCCAGGGCGCATCTGCAGCTTTGCCTGTGTGGGGATATTTTTATAGCAAGGTTGAAAAAGATAAAACCTTACCTTATTCTGATACGGCAGGTTTTGCCAAGCCCGCAGTTGGTATAAACGAACCCAATTATGATTATATAAATAATACGCAAATGGATTTGGGTGCTCAGGGTGATGATATGGGCAACGGACAATCTTCAGATTATGAACAAGGTTATGATAATACTAACCCTCAAAATATTGCGCCTGAAAGCAATGCACAGGGTTTGTACGATGACAGCCAATCGCCAACAGGAGAAAACACAAATCAGCCGTCAAATAATAACAGTAAAAATCCTTCCAATAAAAATAATGTAAACAACAGGCAGCCTGCAGATTCAAATCAAAAAGCCAAAGCTTTAATGCCTAAAAAAGATGGTGGCAACAACCAAAAATAAATAGTGAAATTTGCATGCATGTTCACAGGAATTATTGAAACAACAGGAAAGATAGAATCCATTGAAGCGAAAGAAAATAATTTAAGCTTCTGGATTGCTTCTTCTATTTCCAATCAATTAAAAGTTGATCAAAGTATAAGTCATGATGGCGTTTGTTTAACGGTTGAAGAAGTTCAAAATAACAAACATCGTGTTACCGCAATTGAAGAAACACTTGAAAAAACAAATCTTCGTAAATGGAAAAAAAATGATGAAATAAATATTGAGCGCTGCATGCAATTAAATGCAAGAGTTGACGGCCATTTGGTGCAGGGACATGTTGATGCAACGACTTTTTGTATTGATGCAGAAGAAAAAAAAGGAAGTTGGGAATACCGCTTTCAGTTTCCGGCAGAGTTTGCATATTTGTTAATTGAAAAAGGTTCTGTTTGTTTAAACGGCATCAGCTTAACTGCATTTGATATAAAATTTAATAGTTTTAAAGTTGCCATCATTCCTTACACATACGAGCATACAAATATGCGCAACATAAAAAATGGTTCAGTTGTAAATGTTGAATTTGATTTGATAGGAAAATATCTTGCGAGATTCAGAGAAGTGTTTCAGCATAAAGTTGCCGTTCTGTAAAATTTATTTATCTCTTTTAACATCCTGCTGCCTGTTCATCTTCGTAAGTTTATAAAAACATTTTATGAAAAAGTTGCCTGCTTTTTTGTTTTCAATAATCACATTGGTGTCTTGCGCACAAAGCAATAAAAATATAAAGCAATCAAACGATCATCTTTCTGCAAATCAATTAAAAAATTACAGCGTTGCCACTTTTGCTTCAGGATGTTTTTGGCATGAAGAAGCTTTGTTTGAAAGCGTTAAAGGTGTTAAAGAAGCAATATCTGGTTATGCAGGCGGCACAACAATAAACCCAACATACGAAGTTGTTGAAACCGGAAATACCGGCCATGCAGAAACGGTAAATGTTTATTATGATCCAAAAGAAATAAACTACGAAACTTTGGTAAAAGTTTTTTTTGCAGGGCAAGATCCAACACAGGTAAATGGCCAGGGGCCAGATCATGGAACGCAATATCGTTCTATTGCTTTTTACCGCACACCGCAGGAAAAAGCAATTATAGAAAATGAAATGAAGGCATTAACAGCTTCAGGAAAATATAAAAAACCAATTGCAACGCAGGTGATGCCTTTTACAAAATTCTGGCAGGCCGAAGATTATCATCAAAATTATATTGAACATAATCCCGATAACAGTTATGTTCAATATGTTTCTATACCCGAAATAAAAAGTTTTCAGAAACAATATCCGCAATTAGTAAAGCCAGATCATTTTTATTAATGGCAATAATTATATCGCCATCATTTCTTTTTCTTTTGCTGCAAGGTGTTTATCAACTAAAACAATATACCGGTTCGTTGTTTGCTGAATATTTTCTTCAGCATCGCCGGCAACATCTTTACTCAATCCATCTTTCTGTAATCTTTTTATTTCTTCAATTGCATCGCGGCGAATATTTCTGATGGCCACTTTTGAATGCTCGCCTTCTGTGGCTGCTTTTTTAAATAATTCTTTACGGCGTTCTTCAGTTAATGGCGGCAAAAAAAGGCGTATTTGATTACCATCATTTTGAGGTGTTATGCCAATGTTTGCCTGCAAAATTGCTTTTTCAATTGCCTGCAACATATTTTTTTCCCATGGCTGAATGCTGATGGTTCTGGCATCAAGAATAGTAATATTGGCAAGTTGTGTAATAGGTGTCGGGCTTCCATAATATTCAACAAAAATTCCGTCAACCATTGATGGAGTTGCCTTTCCGGCCCTGATTTTTGTTAATTCAGTTTCAAGGTGAGTGATGGCTTTTTTCATAGATGATTCTGCATCATCAATTATCAGTTCCAATTCTTCTGAGTCCATAAATAAATATAATTATAGTTTGAACGCAAAGCTAAGCATTCAAAAAAATAAAGTATTGAAGTATTAATCTTCGCTTACAGAAATTTTTTCTTTGGCAGGATAAATAGGATACACTTTTAATTCGGGTACTACAGATTCAGTTGATTCATCTCTTACAATATGTAATTTTTTACGAACAGGAATAAATCTTTTTAAGATAAATACCGAACTAAAATAAACTATAAACTGGATGGCAAGAATAACATGTAAATCAAAATTTCTCATTAGCAGCGTTAAGCCTGCAAACAGAAATTGAGCAAACAATAAAGTGATGGTAACTTCTGTATGTGTTAAACCTTTGTTTTGTAAAAGATGATGCAGGTGATTTCTGTCGGGCGCCAGCGGTGATTGTTTTTTAGCGATACGTAAAGCAAAAACACGCAATACATCCATTAAAGGAATAAGCAAAAATCCAAATGCAATAGCAGGAGTTGAATGACTGAAGAAGTTTGTTTGAATATTTGGATTCTCGATAAATTTTATTGCAAGTATCGAGGTCATAAGACCAATTAAGGTAGAGCCCGAATCGCCCATAAAAATTTTTGCCGGCGGAAAATTATACACTAAAAATGCAAGCAAGGCTCCGCAAATTGAAAAGGATAAAACGGCATACGGAAGTGCGTTGCTGATAAAAAAGAACGTACCAAAAAAGGCACAGGCAACTAAGCCGATTGAACCGGCAAGGCCATCAACACCATCTATTAAATTAAATGAATTTATAAGCAAAAGGATGGTAAAAAAACTTATGTAAACACTTTCAATGTGAGTAAGTGCATGAATGCCTAAAAAACCATGAAAATCGGTAATGAGTAAATTTCCTTTTAAGGTTAGCATGGCAGTTGCAACCAATTGCCCGAGAATTTTTTTCCAGGCTTTTAAGAAGAAAATATCATCAATAAGCCCGATAATAAAAATGATAAAAAAAGCAGCAATAAAATATTGCAATTCAGAATTATAATTATTAAAATCTGATACCAGCAATAAGCTTAATATAAGACCTGTAAAAATTGCAATACCGCCTAACGACGAAACCTGGTGATTATGGAGCTTACGCTCATCCGGCACATCATACAACTTATTATCATGTGCAATTTTTATTACAAGTGGCAGCAAGAAAAAGGTTATTAAATATGCAATTACAATTCCGGCGGCTATTTGTATCATGAATGCATTTTTAGTCGGCTTTAGGTAACAATCAGCAAAGTTAAAAGTCAACAGCTAAACATCACAAAAATTGCGAATAAAAATTAGAAGCATTTTTTTATTCCACAACTGTTTGTTAAATATATACGTTAATGCAGCGTTTTAAGTACAGCTATGTTTATTTTAACAGGGTATATTTTTTTTAAAGCAGCCAGCCATTGCTGCTCAAGTTGCTGTTGAAAATCGTTTGTTACTTCGCCTTTTGTTTCTTCAAAACTTTTTTGCTGTGGCTGCGGATAATATTGCAATATATGAATAAAAGTATAAACATCGCCCGCTGCGCTTGGTTCAGGTATGGTTTGAAAACCTTGCCGTTTTTCAATTTTTTGCTTTACAGGCAACTGATCAGTCTGAAACCTGTTGCTATCCACATAAACTGCATTATTAAAACCTGCAACAATATTTCGCCAGTTTAAAGCACCTGCTTTTAGCGCAGCAGCAACAGAATCTGCCGTTGTTTTATCAGGCGCCGATACAACAAGTGCTGTTACACTTTCCTTCCAAACATAATTATTTTTGTGTGCTTCATAATAATTTTTTAAGCCGGCAGTATCGTTCGAAGCTTTACTCCAAACATGTTTATCCATCACATAAAATAACATGTTGGCTTCATTAAATTCTTTTATTTGTGCCGCCGCAGCAGTATCAAAATCTTCGATGTGTTCCCTGTAATATTTATTGCATTCAATCCGAATGTAACCATGCATTTGTTCTTTAAAATCATGTTGCTCATTTACATTAAAGATTATTTTATTGCGGCGTAAATACTCAATCCAATCTTCAACAATAATTTTCTTTTTTGTGAATTGAAACAAAACGGTTTCTGGTTTTATTTGCTTATAATAAGCAGGAATATTTTTGCTTTTTAAAGCACTGTCTGTGTACATCCATAAATCTGCATGATTATAATTTGCCTGTTTAAAGCCGGTAGCTTTCAGCCATTTTTCAACAAGATTGTTTTTTGCAACATCAAGCCTTCCGTCATTTTGAATTTGTGTTTGAAGCCATGCCATAAAAGAAACATCATTTTCGTTGTTTGCAACCGGCAAATTTTCATCAAGCTTTAAAATATTAAATCCATATTTTGTTTTGAATGGCTTTGAAAAATCGCCGGGTTTCTTTAAATTAAAAACCTGCTGTTCAAAATCTTCACTATAATCTCCAACTTTTACTTCAATTGAATTGGCGGGCTGATAATCATAATAATGATGCCCATAAACCGGAAGCAAAGAAGAAAACAAAGTGCCTGTTTGTAAAAGATGATAAACAGAATCGGCCAAAGATGCGGCAGCAGTTACTTGCTGATCAGTATAAAGTGAAGGAATTGGAAATAAAAGTTGCTCGATTTTTTTTCTGCCGGGCGAAGATCTTTCACCCGCATTTTTAAAAATATGATAAGCCAGCATTGCTTTTATAAATGGCTGAAAAGTTTCCCGGTTTTAAATTATAAACAATATTTTCAATTGAATAAGGCAACGTAAAAACCGTAATGTAACCAACGTTTCCTTTAGTTGTTTTTGCCGTTGAATCAGTTGAATATGTTGCTGCAACTTCATCAAAACTTTTTCCTGATTTTAATTCATTATACGCTTTTACAATTTTTGCATACGCATCAGTTGTATCGGTTGCTGAAGTAAATTGAACAAAAACCTGCTGCAATAAAATATCTTTTTGGCTGCGCAAAAAAGCTTCATGAAGCAACTGGTTAATATTTGCCTGCTGGTTAATAAAATTATCAGTAAGCTGCGTTTTAAAATTTTCTGCTTCTGCTTTTACATCAGCATTTTCATTTGCTTTTTCATCGTAAGCCGCCTGCAGTTTTAAGCGATAGTTTATATACAGATCAAGATATTCTTTTAATTTTTCGCTGCCTGCCGCCGGTTGTATCCGGGTTTTTGCTGAAGGCTTCAAGAAATTCTTTTTTTGAAGCGGCATGATTGCCATAAGTAAAAAGCGTTTGTGCCTGTGCGCAATGTATAACTGTAAACAACAATAAGAACAAGAAAAATCTAACCTTCATACCTGCAGTTATTGAGATGCTGATGTTGCTTTTAATTTGGCATTTATAAGCCCATCATATTGATCGAGGCTTAACCCTTTTGCAATTATTCTTTTATTTTCATCAAGCAAAAAATAAGTTGGTGTTTGTGTTATATCATATAATTGATGATAATCCGGCTGGTTATTTGCTTCGAGCTGCGTTCTTTTTTCTTTTGTTTCATACCCATGATACCAGCCATTAAGTTTATGCTCCGCAATAAATTTTTTCCAGTCGTCTAAAACAAAATCGTTAACACAAACTGCCAAAACAGTTACGCCTTCATTTTTCCATTTGGCTTCGTAAAAAGAATCAAGCCTTGGAATTTGCAACTGGCAATGGCCGCAATGCGGATCCCAAAACGCAATAAATGTAAGCCGTGCTTTAATGTTATATAATGAAATGGCTTTGCCAGATGTATCCGTTAATTCAAGCGGCGAAGCCTGCGCATTCAGTTGGTTTGCCATTAAACTGTATGCACGATCAAAAATATATTTTCGCTGTTTTTCATTCAGCCAGCTTGTATCGCCTTTTGCATAAAAATTTTCAAACAAAAACAAAAAAACTTTATCCTGGCCCATGTATTCGGGCGAAATATATTTATCAGTAAATTTCCCTAACAAATATGTGTGCAGTTCTTTGGTTTCTCTTGATGCCAGCAACATGTAATTCACTTCATTAATTACAGAATCGGGATCGGGCGAAACATAATATTTAAAATAATCATCCAGCTTGGGTTCAAAAAAAGGCGTGTGTAAAATCATGTCGTTATTAAAATCAACATTATCCCAATAATGATTTTTTACATAATAAAAAGCATAAAAAGAATCCGGCTTTCCGTTTACAACAGGTATTTGCGGCCTGTTAGGAATTTCTGCAACCTGCAGCAAAGTTGCAAGCATTGAGGTGGGCGATTTTGATATAACATTATTGCGATAATTGGTTAACGCTGCAGCCGCTTTTGAAAGCTCTTTGCTGGCAGCAATTGAATCGTTTGCATTTTTAGCATTTTTTAATTGCTGCTGAAGATTGTTTAATTCAGGAGAAATTTTAGCAAGAAAAGAAGAATATGCTGCAAACAAATCATTATCCGGCGAACCTGTAAATTTTATTTCGCCCGGCTTCGTTGAATCTGAAACCACTGAAAAATGCTGCACAGAATCCATCAGTATTTCAAATAAAATAACACGCTGCGGCGATACAATAAAATAAATGCCTTGCGGCAATTTTTTATTGCCTTTAAAAACGGCAGTGCCTTTATTGTTTGCTACTGCAGAATCTGCAAGCAGCCTGTGTTTGCCGTAATAATCACCCAAATAAATTTGCGCATTTTTAAAATTTGTAGTTACTGTAATTTCATAGCCGGGTTGCAATTGCTGAGCGGTAAGTGAAAGTGTACACAGCATCAACATCAGCGAAGCCAAAAATATCCTCATGCTTAAAAAATTGCGTAAATATATTTCAATATCTATTTGTAATTGTTAAGCCAATGCAAAACACTTAACACAAAGGTTTCAATAATAAAATTGTGAGAGCCTTATTTTTGCAGCGGTGAAAAGAGAAAAAATAATTCTTGAAAATTTATTGATTGAAAGTTATGCAGCAGAAGGCAGATCGCTGGCAAAGCAAAATGGCAAAGTAATTTTTGTTGAAAACACTGTTCCCGGTGATGTGGCTGATGTGCAATTATTCAAGAATAAAAAAGATTGGGCTGAAGGTTTTCCGCTTGAAATAAAAAAATTTTCTGCAGACAGGGTTGTACCGTTTTGCCCGCACTTTGGTGTTTGCGGCGGATGCCAGTGGCAAATGCTGCCTTACCAAAAACAGCTTCAATATAAACAACAACAGGTGCATGATGTGTTAAGCAGAATCGGTAAAATTAGTTTGCCCGAAATGCAGCCCATAATTGGCGCAACTGAAACAAAATTTTATCGCAACAAGCTTGAATATTCTTTTTCAACAAAAAAATTTATTGCTGAAAATGAATATAGAAATTTAATAAAAAATCGTGATGATGTAACAGCCGCTGCTCAACAAAGTGTTGCGGGTTTTTATGCAAAAGGTGTGTTTGATAAAGTGGTGGATATTAAAACCTGTTTTTTGCAAACCGAACCAACAAATGGGTTAAGAAATTCCATTGCCGATTTTGCACGCCGGCAAAATTTTTCTTTTTATGATTTCAGGCAACATACCGGCTGGCTTAGAAATATGATGGTGCGTATTTCAACCATCAACGAAATAATGGTGAACATGGTGCTGGCACATAAAGACGAAAAAAAAATGCAGTTGCTGTTTGATTTTATTTTAAAACAGTTTCCGCAAATAACAACTTTGCTGTACACCATTAACGAAAAAAGAAACGATAGTATAAATGATCTTACGCCGCAAATTGTAAAAGGCAAAGGTTACATCACAGAAAAACTTGAAGATTTTACATTTAAAATAAGCCCGAAATCTTTTTTTCAAACCAACACAAAACAGGCAGAAAAACTGTATGCAGTTGCCCGCAATTTTGCAGAATTAACAGGCAACGAAATTGTGTATGATTTATATTGCGGCACAGGAAGCATAGGCATTTTTGTTAGTCCGCTGGCAAAAAAAATAATTGGTGTTGAAGTAATCGGCGAAGCCATTGCTGATGCAAAAGAAAATGCAGCGTTAAATAATATTATCAAACGCTTCTTTTTTTTCGGGTGATGTAATTGATATTTGTAATGATGATTTTTTTTTAACCAACGGAAAGGCAGATGTTATAATGGTTGATCCGCCGCGGGCTGGCTTGCACGGAAAACTTATAGAAAAATTATTGCAAACAAATGCGCCGGTTATAGTGTATGTAAGTTGCAACCCGGCAACGCAGGCAAGAGATTTATATATTTTGAATGAAAAATACAGTGTTGAAAAAATGCAGCCGGTAGATATGTTTCCGCACACGCATCATATTGAAAACGTGGTACAATTAAAATTAAGAACAGTTTAAACCAATTGAATGAAAGAATTCAGGCCGGGACGTTTCCAGATATTACCAACAATAATAAAAAATCTTTTAATTATAAATGTGCTTGTTTTTATTGCACAGCAAACGGTTGAAAACAGCAGCCATCCAGATCTTATGAATGATCTGTTTGCGCTGCACGCCTGGCAAAGCCCATTATTTAAACCCTGGCAGTTTATCACGCATCTTTTTATGCACGGCAGCATAGGGCATATTTTTTCAAACATGTTTGCTTTGTGGATGTTTGGTTCTGTACTTGAAAATCTTTGGGGACCAAAAAGATTTCTTACTTTTTATCTTATCTGCGGCCTCGGTGCAGCGCTGCTGCACATGACGGTTTTATATTTTGAAACAAACACTCTTTTGCAAAATTTCAGCGCTTTAAAACAACATTTTAATTTTAGCAATTTTCAAAATTTTTATGCCGCACAGCATGTTGGAGATTATTATAAGGGAGCGTACGATATTTTAAACCAGTGGAAACATGATCCTGACAATGTAATGGCTGCGCAACAAGCTTATGAATTTTCAAACCAGTTTGTTCTTGCACGTTTAAATGAGCCTACTTTGGGTGCGTCCGGTGCAGTGTTTGGCTGCCTTGCCGCCTTTGGTTATTTATTTCCAAACACTTACATCTATATTTATTTTTTCCTTCCGCTAAAAGCAAAATGGTTCGTATTAATATATGCAGGTTTTGAGCTGGTAATGGCTCTGCAAAACAGCGCCGGCGACAATGTGGCTCATTTCGCACATTTGGGTGGTGCAATTTTTGGCTTAGCAATGGTTTATTTTTGGAACAAAAACAACCGCAGAACGTTTTATTAAATGTTGTATGTAATTTCAACTTTTTAATTATGTCAGTAAGAGAACAAAACAGCAGAAAAAGAATTTTAATGGGTGAAGATAATAATGCCTTAACCTGGCTTATTATTTTAAATGCATTGGTTTTTGTATCTGTTCTTTTTATAAAAGTTATTTATGATTTAACTGCAGGCCATTCCGGCGCCACAGATTTTAGCATTGATAGCTGGGTTGCCATGCCGGCCGAAGGTTATGGTTTTCTTACACGGCCATGGACGATTATTACATACATGTTTGCGCATAACAGCATCTGGTATTTAATCAGCAGCTTATTGTGGCTTTGGTGTTTTGGTTATATTTTACAAGATCTTGCAGGCAACAATAAATTATTTCCCATTTATTTATACGGCGGTTTTTTTGGAGGAATATTTTTTCTTATCGCAGCAAATCTTATTCCTGCTATACATGCCCATGCAGCCATGTTTTCTTTAATGGGTGCAGGCACTTCTGTAATGGCCGTTGCCGTTGCAACAACATTTCTTACACCAGGTTACCGCATTTTTCCTATGTTGAATGGCGGCATTCCGTTATGGGTATTAACGCTGATTTTTGCAGCGATTGATCTGGGCACAATCGGTTTAAGCAATGGCGCTGTTTTAATAGCACATATTGTTAGCGGCCTAACAGGTTTTCTTTTTGTGTACCAGTTAAAACGCGGAAATGATATTGGCGCATGGATTGGCAATCTTGCTGATTGGATAAATAATTTATTCAATCCTGAAAAAAAACATCATCAGCAGGAATTTTATTACAAGATCACCCAAAAACCATATGAAAAAACACACCGCTTCAGCCAGCAGAAACTTGACGAAATTTTAGATAAAATAAATGAGCAGGGTTATCATTTTCTTACTGACGAAGAAAAAGAATTTTTAAAGAAGGCAAGCAAAGAAAATTTTTAACAGCTCTGTATTATTTCCATTGTATACATGAAAAATTTTTTAAGATCAGCCTGGAGTATATCCTGTGTTGTTTTATTGGTGCTGTTTATTATTTCATGCTTTAGCAGTTTTATTCCGCCTTTGTCATTTTCTTATATCACTTTATTTGCGCTGGCATTTCCTTATCTTTTTTTACTAATACTTATTGCAGCAATAATAAATTTTTATGCAAAAAGAAGATTAGCCATTATTATGCTTGTTTGCATGCCGCCTGGTTTTTTTAATTTATCAAACACCGTTGCTTTCAACTTTCCATGGAAATTTAGTGATGAAAAAGATAATACAACACTGCGCATAATGACGTGGAACGTAGAAGATTTTGTTGACCTTTCGCAAACATCTGCAATACGTTCTGAAATGCTTAACGTAATCTCTAAAAAAAAATCTGATATTTTATGCGTGCAGGAATATACAAATGTTGAAGGCGGCCGCTGGCGTGTTTCTGTGCGCAAAGAATTAGATTCTCTTGGTTATAAATATCATTTTTTTTCGAATGATAATATATCATCAAACAATTACGATAAGCTTGTTTCAAGAGGCTCAGCCATTTTTTCCAAACTTCCTTTTACAGATAGCGGCCGCATTGGTATAAGAAAAGATGGTGTTCAGGAAAATCTCATCTACATAAATACAAAATTTAATAACAGGCTTTTAAGAATTTATACGGCGCATCTTGCTTCGTTTCAATTGTATATTGATACAAACAATGTAAAAAAAGATGTGTACCGCATAACGTACGACCGCAAAAGGGTAATTCAATATAAACTGCGTGAAGTTGAACAATTGCATCAGAAAGAAGCAGAAATTATTGAAGATAAAATTTCATCAGCGGTGTTTCCTGCCGTGTATTGCGGCGATATGAATGCTGTGCCCTGCACTTACACATACCGTTTAATAAAAAACGATTTCCAGGATGCATATCTTAAAAAAGGCAGCGGCATCGGCGCAACGTTTTATAAAATTCTGCCCACGCTGCGCATAGATTATTGTTTGGTTGATAAACGCTTTAAAGTAACCAACTGCACCGTTATTAAACAAAAACTTTCAGACCACTACCCTGTTGTAACCGATTTAAAATGGAAATAAATTTTACAGTAATTCGTTATTTTTATTGATGGCAAATATTATACGGCATGCAATAAAAAAAATTTTACTTGTTTTAACCATACTGCTTTGCATATTTTATTTGCTAACGCTGCTGGTGCCGTATTTAAATCCAAAATATTGGTGGGCAGTTGGCTTTCTCGGTTTAACGTTTCCGTATTTATTTTTTTTGCTTCTTTTTGTTTTTTTCTTTTGGCTTATTGTAAAACCAAAATTCTCATTAATACCACTTATTGTTTTACTGCTTGGCATAAAACAAATAAGCGTAACATTTGCAGCACATTTTAATAATACAGATGTAAGTAAAAAACCAGACAGCACTTTTCGTATCGTTAGCTGGAACGTTGCCAACATGTATGGCTTAAGCAATAACAAAGAAATAAAACAACATAACAGAACAGAACTGGCGCAGTCAATTCTTGATTTAAACCCCGATATTATTTGCCTGCAGGAATTTAATCATTCTTATACACAAGGAGAAAATGCTAACAACATTGGTTTGTTCAGCAAACAATTTCCGTATTATTTTTATTCAAAAGATTTTGATAAAGAAAATGGTTATTACACTTCCGGTTCTATTTTATTTTCAAAATATCCCATCATAGATTCAGGCAAAATTTCTTACCCCGGAACTTTTACCGGCAGTTTAATTTATATTGATATAAAATTAAATAACGATACGCTGCGCATTTTTACAACACATCTTCAATCGTTTGGTTTTAATAACCGTGATTATGCAGAAATGAATAAAATAAAACAGCGCGATGAACAATCTATCGAAGCATCAAAAAGCATTTTTAAAAAAATGAAAGCTGCATTTACCAACCGCGGCATGCAGGCAGATATTGTTCATGTAAACACAGATTCGGTTGCGTATCCATCTGTTATTTGCGGAGATTTTAATGATGTGCCAACATCGTACACTTATTTTCATATTCGCGGCCAGCGGCAGGATGCTTTTCTTAAAAGTGGTTTGGGCGTTGGCAAAACCTATAATTCTTTAGCGCCGATGCTGCGTATAGATTATATTTTGCCTGATACTTCATTTATAATAAAGCAGTTTGATATGGTAGATGAAAACTTAAGTGATCATGTAATGCTTATAAGCGATTTAAGCTGAAGTAAATTATAAATTACCAATATAAACTTTAGTTTCTAAGTTAAACTGCACGGTATTATTTTGATTGTATAATGAATAAATATTCATTAAAGCTTCGATCATTGCATTGTGTTCAGGATGATTTTCTGCTGGTGAATATGATGAAGAAAGCAACCGTCCTTTCAACCCTTCAAAATCAAAAACCTGTTTGTTTATAAAAGATCTTTGTATGAATGAATGCGGTGAAAAAAACGCAGCAATTTTTTTCTCATCGATATTTTTATGATTCACTTTTTTATAATCAATTGCATAATCAAACAATAATTGTTCGTATGCTTTTTCAAACGCTGATGCAACCGAACGTTCATTCCATATCAAAACACAATACCCGTTTGGCTTTAAAATACGTTTAAATTCTGTTTTTGTTTTTACCGCATCAAACCAATGAAAAGCCTGCGCTGCAGTGATAACATCTATGCTTGAATTTTGCAATGTTGTTTGTTCGGCTGTTGCGTTTATGCTTTTAAACAAAGAAAAATCTTGCAATATTTCTTCTGCTTTTTTTCGCATTGCCTCATTGGGTTCAACACCATAAACTGCATTTCCGTTATCAAGAAATATTTTTGAAAGAATGCCGGTGCCCGAACCAATATCTGCCACAACAAAATTTTTATTGAACTGCATTTCGTTTTCAAGAAACGCAATTATTTCTGCTGGATAAGATGGCCGGTATTTTACATAATTATCAACCCTATTGCTGAATCGTTTTGTGTTATCACTCATAAAATTTAATATAAAAAAAGTCCTGCTTTTAAATGCAGGACTTGAACTCATGTGATAAAATAATTTTCATAAATCATGCTTCTCTTCCGTGGCAGTTCTTATATTTTTTTCCGCTTCCGCAAGGGCATGGATCGTTGCGGCCAATTTTCGGACCAACACGTACAGGTTCCTGCTTTACCGGTGCCGGATCATAATAATCATTTTCATTGGCTGCATAATCCTGGCCGGCATTATCTATTTCCCGTTTGTTTGAACGCAATTTACTCATGTCTGTTTTTTCCTGTCTTGCTTCATGCACCGGTGCATTTTGTTGCACAGGCAATTCTGCATGATTTAAAAAACTTACAATGCTGCTGCTCACCTGGCCATTCATCTGGCTAAATAAATTAAATGCTTCGCCTTTGTAAATTACCAGCGGGTCTTTTTGTTCGTAATGCGCTGTTTGTACGCTTTGTTTCAAATCATCCATTGCACGCAAATGTTCTTTCCATGCATCATCAATTAAAAAAAGCGTTACGCTTCTTTCCAAAGTATTTGATAATTCAGCGCCGGAAGTTTGCAAAACCTTATCAAGATTGGTTAGCACCTGAATGGCTTTTCTTCCATCACTAAAAGGAACGGCAACATTTTGTATTTGCATGCCTTGCGTTTCGCGGATATTTTTAAAAACAGGCAAAACCGTTTGTGCAAGTTCTGTGCGCTTGCGCTGATAATTTACAATTGCTTCTTCATATAACCGCTGTGCCAGTTTTTGTTCATCTGTTTTTTCAAATTCATCGTGTGTTATAGTTGTATCTAAACCAAGGTTAACGATTGTTTCAAGTTTAAAGCCTTCATAATCGCCGCGATTTTTAAATGTGTTTACAAGGCCATCTGCAACGTCATAAAAAGCATTATCCAAATCAAGTGCAAGCCTTTCACCAAACAAAGCATGATTGCGTTTTGCATAAATAACTGTGCGCTGTTTGTTCATCACATCATCATATTCCAGCAAGCGTTTACGAATGCCAAAATTATTTTCTTCAACCTTTCTTTGTGCACGTTCAATACTTTTTGTAACCATGCTGTGCTGAATTACTTCACCTTCTTTATAGCCCGCAAAGTCCATCACTTTTGCAATACGTTCGCTGCCAAACATGCGCATCAAATCATCTTCAAGCGAAACAAAAAATTGTGATGATCCGGGATCGCCCTGTCTTCCGGCACGGCCACGCAACTGCCTATCAACACGGCGGCTTTCATGGCGCTCCGTGCCAAGAATAGCTAAACCACCGGCTTCTTTTACGCCGGGGCCAAGTTTAATATCAGTGCCACGACCGGCCATATTTGTTGCAATAGTTATGTTACCTGCCAACCCGGCTTCAGCAACAACCTGCGCTTCGCGCTGGTGTTGTTTTGCGTTTAATACATTATGCGGAATTTTTTTCTGTTGCAACATGCGGCTCAGCAACTCGCTTACTTCAACCGAAGTTGTACCAACAAGAACGGGGCGGCCATTGTTGCGCATTTCTTCAATTTCTTCAATTATTGCACGGTATTTTTCGCGTTTGGTTTTATAAACAAGATCTTCTTCATCTTTTCTAACACAAGAAACATTAGTTGGAATGCTCACTACATCAAGTTTATAAATATCCCACAATTCTGCAGCTTCTGTTTCTGCAGTGCCCGTCATGCCGGCAAGCTTGTGATACATTCTGAAATAATTCTGCAATGTAACGGTGGCGTAGGTTTGAGAAGCTGCTTCAATCTTTACATTTTCTTTTGCTTCAATTGCCTGGTGCAAACCATCTGAGTATCGGCGGCCTTCCATAATGCGGCCTGTTTGCTCGTCTACAATTTTTACGGCACCATCCAGCACAACATATTCAACGTCTTTATCAAATAAAGTATATGCTTTAAGTAATTGCTGAACGGTATGAATACGATCTGCTTTAACTGAATAATCATTCACTAAAGATTCTTTTTTATGCAGCTTTTTATCTGCATCCATTGTTGAATCGTTATCAAGGGCCGCAAGTTCTCCGCCAATATCGGGCAGTATAAAAAAGGTTGGGTCTTCGCCTGATTTTGTTATTAGCTGGATGCCTTTATCAGTAAGTTCTACAGAATTATTTTTTTCATCAATATAAAAATATAATTCTTCATCTACTACCCGCATTTCTTTTTGCTGATCTGCGAGATAATAATTTTCTGCCTTTTGCATTTTTACGCGAATGCCCGGCTCACTCAAATATTTTATCAGCGCTGTATTTTTTGGCAAGCCTCTGAACGCACGATACAATGCAAGACCGCCACTTTTTGGATCATCATCACCTTCACTAATTTTTTTCTTTGCTTCGTTAAGAAACTGATTGATGGCACGTTTTTGTGCTTCAGCTAATTTTTCAATGCGGGGTTTAAGCTCAAAAAATTGCTGCGTTGAATTATCTTTTCCAACAGGGCCGGAAATAATTAATGGTGTGCGTGCATCATCAATCAATACACTATCCACTTCATCCACCATTGCATAATGATGTTTGCGCTGCACCATTTCTTCAGGTGTATGCACCATATTATCACGCAGGTAATCAAAGCCAAATTCATTGTTAGTTCCATAAGTAATATCGGCAAGATATGCGTTGCGGCGGTCTTCGGTATTGGGCTGATGTTTATCAATGCAATCAACTGTTAAACCAAGCCATTCAAAAATAGTTCCGTTCCATTCACTATCGCGTTTTGCGAGGTAATCATTTACCGTAACAATATGAACGCCTTCGCCGGCAAGTGCATTTAAATAAGCCGGCAACGTTGATACAAGCGTTTTACCTTCACCTGTTGCCATTTCAGCAATTTTTCCCTGATGCAACACAATGCCGCCAATTAGCTGCACATCGTAATGCACCATGTTCCAGGTAACAAGGCTGCCGCCTGCAGTCCAGCTATTTTGATAAACAGATTTATCGCCGTTTATTGTAATGTAATTTTTCTTTACGCTTAAATCCCTGTCAAGCTGTGTGGCTGTTGAAACAAGTTCTGTGTTTTCTTTAAATCTTTTTGCTGTTTCTTTAACCACAGCAAAAGCTTCAGGTAAAATTTCAAGAAGTGCTTCTTCAATTTTTTTATCACGCAATTTTTTTAGTTCATCGGCTTCTTTATATAAAGCATCGCGGTTTTGCATATCGCTTTCAGGCAAAGTATCAGCCTCAGTTTTTTTTGCTGCAATTTGAGCATCAATTTCTTTTAGGTGATCTTGTATGCGCTGTTTAAATTCCTGTGTTTTTGCACGCAGCTCATCATTTGAAAGAGATTGGTACTGATTAAAAAAACTGTTTATTTTTTCAACCTGCGGCGCAATCTTCTTTACATCTTTCTCGCTTTTATTTCCACCTAAAATTTTATTTAAAAAACTAAGCATATCCGGAATTTGTTATTGTTTTATTTTTTTATTAGAGAACCTGTATGCCTTCAAAAATTATGCTTTGGGTTTATTAAAGCCAATCTGTCAGCATTAAGGGCTGCAAGGTAACACTTTGTAAGTGGCGGCAAAAGTGTAAGTTATACGTTTTAACTAAACCTATATTTATAAAAAAGAATGTGCGTTTTAAGGCAGGTTTATAATGAAAATGCTTTCATTTAAAAATAAAAAATAAGCTGTATTCCCTTACCTTCGCGGCGATTTTTACGAGTTCCAAAATTTCATCGTTTCAATGTTTAATACTTAAGTGCAACACAACAATGAAACTTTGAAACGCTTAAAACATTTAAACTTTTATGGCCGGTCAGTTAAAAGAAGTTCGTAACCGAATTAAATCGGTTCAAAGCACACAGCAAATTACCAAAGCAATGAAAATGGTGAGTGCTGCCAAATTACGCCGTGCACAGGAAGCCATTTTGCAAATGCGGCCATATGCGCAAAAACTGCAGGAAATGCTTAGCAATATTGTAAGTAATATTGAAGGCAGCGAAATCAACATTAAACTGGCAACAGAAAGACCTGTTGAAAAAGTGTTGCTGATTGTAATAACCAGCGACCGCGGACTAAGCGGCGCCTATAATTCTAATATATGTAAAACTGGCAAAAGCAAACCGTTGCACGAAAAATATAATGCGCAATTTTCAAAGGGAAATATTACCGTTTGGAACATTGGTAAAAAAGGCTATGAAAGCCTTACGCGTTCTGGCTATAAAACAATTGATACTTATAAAGATATTTTTCTTAACCTGAAATTTGAAAATGTGCAGGCTGCATCTCAGGCGGCTCATGAAAGCTTTTGAAAATAAAGAGTTTGATGCAGTTGAATTAGTGTACAGTGAGTTTAAAAATGCAGCCACACAGCGTTTTGTTGTTGAACAGTTTTTGCCCATTCCTAAAGTGAGAAAAAAGAAGGCGCTAAAAAAGCTGACTTTATTTTTGAACCTGATAAAGAAGAACTGATTGCTGAATTGATGCCAAAAATTTTAAACACACAATTATATAAAGCCGTTCTCGATGCCAACGCCAGCGAACATGGTGCCCGCATGACAGCGATGGACAAAGCAAGCGAAAATGCCAACGAATTGCTTAAAACATTGCGTATATCTTACAACCGTGCACGGCAGGCAGCCATTACCACAGAGCTTACTGAAATTGTAAGCGGTGCAGCAGCATTGCAGGGATAATTTGTCAATTTGAAAATTTGAAAATGTGCTAAGGCATTACAATTTTCATCATTTTCAAATCTTCAAATTACTCAAATTTTCAAATTGATAATGGAACTTCAAATCATCATTCCGCACATAGAAGCTTTAATTTTTGCCAGTGAAAAACCTTTATCTGCATTAGATATTGTTGAGCTGATAAACAATGCGCTTGGCTTTATGGAAGAACGCATAAATTTAGACCAAGTTGAAAGTTGTATTGAATGGCATCAGCGAAAAATATCAGTCTGAATTTTATCCTTTTGAAGTAAAGGAAAGCGGTGGCGGATGGCAGTTCCTCACAAAAAAAGATTATCATAAAACCATTGCCCAGTTAAATGGCGATAAATTTTTAAAACGCTTATCAACCGCAGCAATGGAAACGCTTTCCATCATTGCATACAAACAACCTATAACAAAAGGCGAAATAGAAAGCATCCGCGGTGTAAACAGCGATTACAGCATTCAAAAATTGTTGGAAAAAGAATTAATTATTATTACAGGCAGAAGTGAAAACCTGCCGGGAAAACCACTGGTTTATGCCACTTCAAGACAGTTTATGGATTACTTTGGAATAAATTCTTCTGAAGATCTGCCCAAAATAAAAGAAGTGTTTGCAGAACAAATGGTGCAACCAACATTAATCAGCGATAACGATTTTAAAACCATCGAAGCTATTGATGAAACCAATTTAACCGTAAATGAAAGCGGCAATTTGATTGCAAAGAATGAAGATGAAACAAACGATAGTTCATCTAACTTATAACTAATCAGCTTCTAATTAATCTTCCGCTTATTTTCGCAAAAATAATTTCTTACATGTCGCAACTATTGAGCAGGCAACAATTAATTGATGCAGCGCAGCAATTTGGAACGCCGCTATACATTTATCACGCAGAAAAAATAGAAGAAAATTTAAATGACCTGAACAAAGCGTTCAAACATTGCAATGCAAAATTTTTTTATGCCTGCAAAGCATTAAGCAACATAAATATTTTAAAATTTATTCAGCAGCTTGGCGCCGGCCTCGATTGTGTTAGCATTTACGAAGTGCAGCTTGGTTTAAAAGCAGGCTTTACGCCAGATAAAATTTTGTTTACGCCAAACTGTGTTGACTTTGAAGAAATAGAAGCCGGTAAAAATTTAAATGTGCATTTAAACATCGACAGCATTTCTATGCTGGAGCGTTTTGGCAATAAATACGGAAACAGTTATCCCGTTTTTATTCGCCTTAATCCGCACATAATGGCGGGCGGCAATTTTAAAATTTCAACCGGCCATGTTGATAGCAAATTTGGAATTTCCATTCACCAGGTGCGGCACATTGAACGCATAATAAAATCAACAGGCTTGCATGTAAAAGGCCTGCACATGCACACCGGCAGCGAAATAAAAGATACCAGCGTTTTTATTGAAGGATTGGATATAATGTTTGAAATGGCAAGTCATTTTCCTGAAATTGATTGCATTGATTTAGGCAGTGGCTTTAAAGTGCCGTATTATGATGATGATGTAAAAACAGATGTGCATGATCTTGGAAAAAAATTAGCGCAGGCATTTGCAAAATTTGAAAAAGAAAGCAACCGGAAATTAGAAATATGGTTTGAACCCGGAAAATTTTTGGTGAGTGATGCCGGTTATTTTGTTGTAAAAGCAAACGTTGTAAAACAAACAACTGCCACCGTTTTTGCTGGCGTAAACAGCGGCTTTAACCATTTAATACGACCAATGTTTTACGAAGCCTATCACCGTATAGAAAATATAAGCAACCCGCATGGAGCAGAAAGAATTTATACTGTTGTTGGAAACATTTGCGAAACAGATACGTTTGCGTGGGACAGGAAATTGCATGAAGTGCGTGAAGGTGATTATCTTGTGTTTTACAATGCCGGTGCTTATGGTTTTGAAATGAGCAGTAATTTTAATTCGCGTTTAAAACCCGCAGAAATTTTATATAAAGATGGCAAAGCGCATTTAATAAGAAAGCGTGATGTGTTTGAAGATTTATTGAGAAACCAGGTGGAATTATAAATTATAAGTGATGTGGTTAACTTAAAACACAGAACTTAAAACTTACAACTTAAAATGATTGAAGTAAAAAATATAAAGAAAAGTTTTGGCGATAAAGTAATTCTTGATGATATAAGTTGTGTGCTGGATACCGGCAAATGCAATTTATTTATCGGTTCAAGCGGAAGCGGAAAAACTGTTTTTACAAAATGCATAGTTGGTTTATTTAAGCCGGATAAAGGCGAAATTTTATATGATGAGAAGAATATGCTTGAAATGAACCGTGAAGAAAGAACAGCACTGCGCCAGCAAATTGGAATGTTGTTTCAGGGCTCAGCTTTGTTTGATTCAATGACCGTAGAACAAAACATAATTTTTACGCTGGACATGTTTTCTGATATGAGCTTTCGCCAAAAAGTAAGACGCGTAAACGAAGTGCTGGATAAAGTTGAATTGCAGGGATCAAATAAAAAATTACCGTCAGAATTAAGTGGTGGTATGAAAAAGCGCGTTGGCATTGCAAGAGCAATTGTTTTAAATCCTAAATATCTTTTTTGCGATGAACCAAACAGCGGTCTTGATCCGCAAACTTCGCTGGTTATTGATAAACTGATAAAGGGAATTACCACAGAATATAACATCACCACCATTGTTGTAACGCACGACATGAACAGCGTGATGGAAATTGGTGATAAGATCATCTATTTATACCAGGGAAAAAAGGAATGGGAAGGTTCTAAAAAAGATATTATTTTCAGCAAGAATGATAAACTGAATGAGTTCATTTTTGCGTCTGAATTTTTGCAGGGCGCAAAAGCAGTGCGGATGCTGGAAGTAGAAGGAAAAATTGAAGGCGGAACTGCCATACAGGAAGCGCAGAAAATTATAAACGAAGATCAATCATCGTGAAACTTCCTTTAATTGTTTTATTGTTTGCAAAGGATCGCGGGAACTAAAAACGGTATTTCCGGCAACTAAAATATCTGCACCCGCATCAACCAAGATTTTCGCATTTTCAACCGTAACGCCGCCATCAACTTCAATTAAAACATTTAATTTTTTTTCGTCAATCATTGTACGCAACTCCTTGATTTTTTCTATGGAATGCGGAATAAATTTCTGCGCACCAAAACCAGGATTTACCGTCATTATTAATACATGATGCAGATCTGCCAAAACATCCTGCAATAAAAAAACAGGCGTATGCGGGTTAATGGCAACAGCGGCATTCATTCCTAATTCTTTTATCTGCTGAATATTCCGATGAAGATTCGGGCAAACTTCATAATGCACGATTATATTATCAGCGCCGGCTTTTTTAAAGGCAGGAACTAAGTTGCCGGGTTCTTCAATCATTAAATGAACATCGCAAATTTTTGAGGTAGCTTTTCTTACATGCTCAATTACAGGAATACCAAAACTTATGTTGGGAACAAAGCGGCCGTCCATCACATCTAAATGTAACCAATCGGCTACACTTTCATTCACCATTTTACATTCATCTTCTAATTTTAAAAAGTTTGCGGCTAATAATGAAGGTGCAACGATGGACATGGTATAAGTTTTAAGTTTCCGGTTGCAAGTTACTGGTTGCAGGTATAAAAAACAGCTTCAAAAAAGTTTTAGTTTAATGTTACTTTAGGTTTGCTTCACACATCACACATCATACATCGTACATCTTACATCAAACATCATACATCTTACCTCATTCACTGCCCAATTGTTTTAAATGCTTCTCCGCTTCTTTCATTGTTGGATCAAGTTGCAATGATTGTTTAAAGCGCAAAACAGCACTGTCTTTTTTATTCATCATTTCATAACAACGAGCCTGGTAATAATAGGCATCAGCATATAAATTATTTACTGTTGCAGCAAACGTAAACACAGCAAGCGCTTTATCGTATTGTTTTGCATCAAAATAAACCAATCCTTTTTCAATGTACGCTTCCATGTAAGTATAATTATTTGCAATGCAGGCATTAAAATATTTTATGGCTTCATCACTTTTATGCAAACGGGCATAATAAACGCCGGTAATAAAATCGCAATGGGCATCATAATCTTTGCCTAAACCCAACAGTTTTACTCTTGAACAATATAATATAGCCCGGTTATCTTTTAGTTCGGCATACAGGTTTGCAAGTGCAAGCAAAACATCCGGCGATTCGTACACATGCGCCGCACGGGCATAACTTTTTAAAGCCAGCGCAGTATCGCCTGCATCTTCAGCCACCTGGCCCTGTGCATATAATAAACCATAATTTAAACTGTCTTTTTTTACCAGCGTATCCATTTGAGCCAATGCGTTTTTATACATCGCAAGGCTGTCTAACATAAATGCATATTGAAGGCGCAGGCCGGGGCTGTCGGGAAATTGCTGTAATTTTTTTTGCATTAGTTCTGCAACGGGCATCATTGCTTTTTTAGCATCTGTTTTATCAGAAACGGAATTACTGTTGCACGCAACAAAAACGCAGCAAACAACAATCGCATAAAAAAATAATTTCATTACATGCAAATGTAACTTTCAAAAAAAAATTGCGCTTAATTAATTACCTGTTAATCTCAACTAATAAAACCCATGAATCGGCCATCGACTTCACAAAGCTTAATATAAAGCCAAAAGCTATCCAGTATACCTGCTATAAAATAGGCAAAATGGCTATTTGATTAAACGCTGTATTGATGCCATTCATTCATAAAATAAAACTTTAAATATAATAAGCCTGCAATATTATTTAAGTAAATACACTGAAATGATTTCAGTTTCTTCTAAATTCGTTTTATGCCGCACGAGCATCATCACCATCATCATTCAATAGAACCAAAAAAAATTAATACGGCTTTTATTGTTGGCATTTCTCTTAATTTTTTATTTGTTTTAATTGAGGCGATTGTTGGTTTTTATATTCACTCGCTTTCTTTATTAAGTGATGCCGGACATAACCTTGCTGATGTGGCTGCTTTAAGTTTATCACTGCTCGCCTATCGTTTAATGAAGGCGAGATCAAACCAAAATTATACTTATGGTTATCGTAAAACTTCAGTTATTGTGGCTTTGTTTAATGCCATGATTTTGCTGGTTTCAATCGGCGCCATTGCGTATGAAGCTGTACATAAGCTTTTTAATCCGCAGCCTTTACCTGGTAATACAATTGCCTGGGTTGCCGGCATCGGAATAATTATTAATGGCGTTACTGCAATGATGTTTTTAAGGGATAAGAAAAAAGATTTAAACATTAAAGCGGCTTATTTGCACATGCTTGGCGATGCAGCGGTTTCGTTTGCACTTGTAGTTGGCGGCATAATCATACATTTTACAAACTGGTTTTGGATTGATCCGCTGTTAAGTATTGTTGTTGCATTAACCATTTTATTCAGTACCTGGAATTTATTAAAAGAAAGTTTGCGTTTATCGCTTGATGGCGTGCCTGCAGATATGAATTTAACTCAGGTAAAAGAAGCCGCAGCCAGCATAAAAGGAATAAAGGAAATTCACCACATACATTTATGGGGAATGAGCACTACCGAAAATGCTTTAACCGCACATATTGTAATTGATGCCCGCAGTTCGCTGGAAGATGCAGAAAATATTAAGCACAATTTTAAACATGCATTAGAGCACATGAACATTCAGCATGTTACCTTAGAAATTGAAAGCAGCAATAAAAACTGTGAAGACGAAAACACCATTTAATAGGTAATAAAAAGCTAAAAGCTTTTATTTTATTTTTTAAATTGAATGAAATTTTGTCATTCATTGCAAGAAAGCCTTTCTTTGCCCGCTCAATAAACTGCCAATGCTAAAGCAATAGTGAAAATTTGACTTTTGCACAACTGATGGCAAAAAAATTGATAACAGATTGCATCTTCTTTTATTTAGTTTAAACTTTAAAATTTATACAAGCTATGGCTAAACAAGATCTGAAAGTTACCCCATTACACGACAGGGTAATAGTAGAACCGGCAAAAGCCGAAGAAAAAACTGCAGGCGGAATTATTATCCCTGACACTGCAAAAGAAAAACCGCAACGCGGAACTGTAATTGCTGCCGGACCTGGCAAAAAAGATGAACCTGTAACCGTAAAAGCTGGTGATACAGTTTTATATGGCAAATATGCAGGCACCGAAATCAGTATAGAAGGAACTGATTACCTTATTATGAGAGAAAGCGATATTCTCGCCATCGTTTAATTTGAAAATTTGAAGATGTGCTAATTTGAAAATGATTAGCTGCTTCAGGTTTTCAAATCACAATTTTCAAATTATAAATTTTCAAATTAAATAACTATGTCTAAACAACTCTTCTTCGAAATCGATGCAAGAAATAAAATGAAACGCGGCGTTGATATTTTAGCCAATGCGGTTAAAGTAACATTGGGCCCTAAAGGCCGTAATGTAGTTATTGAAAAAAAATTCGGCGCACCTTCCATCACTAAAGATGGTGTTACTGTTGCCAAAGAAATTGAACTGGAAGATCCCATTGAAAACATGGGCGCACAAATGGTAAAAGAAGTTGCATCTAAAACTGCTGATATTGCAGGTGATGGTACAACTACTGCAACTGTTTTGGCTCAAGCTATCATCAGCGAAGGTTTAAAAAACGTAGCTGCCGGTGCAAATCCAATGGATTTAAAACGCGGTATTGACAAAGCTGTTACAGCTGTTGTTGAAAATCTTAAAAGGCCAGATCCAAACTGTTGGCGATGATCAACAATAAAATTCAACAAGTTGCTTCTATCTCTGCAAACAACGATGAAGCTATCGGTAAATTAATTGCTGAAGCTATGGCAAAAGTTGGTAAAGAAGGTGTTATCACTGTTGAAGAAGCTAAAGGTACTGAAACCGACAGTTGAAATAGTTGAAGGTATGCAGTTTGATCGCGGTTATCTTTCTCCTTACTTTGTTACCAACAGCGAAAAAATGGAAGTAGAACTTGAAAATCCTTACATCCTTATCTATGATAAGAAGATATCTTCAATGAAGGATATTCTGCCCATTCTTGAAAAAATTGCTCAAGCAAGGTGCTCCATTATTAATCATTGCTGAAGATCTTGAAGGCGAAGCTTTGGCAACTTTAGTAGTTAACAAATTGCGTGGTACACTGAAAGTGGCTGCTGTTAAAGCTCCTGGCTTTGGCGATCGCAGAAAAGAAATGTTGCAGGATATTGCTATACTTACAGGCGGTATTGTTATCAGTGAAGAACGAGGTTATAAACTTGAAAATGCTGACCTTGAATTATTTAGGTCATGCAGAAAGAGTTACTATTGATAAAGACAACACTACTATTGTTGGCGGTGAAGGTGAAAAAGAAGATATCAAATGCCCGTGTTAACCAAATCAAAGCTCAGATTGAAACAACAACTTCTGATTACGATAAAGAAAAATTGCAGGAACGTCTTGCTAAATTAAGCGGTGGTGTTGCTGTATTATATATTGGTGCTGCTACTGAAGTTGAAATGAAAGAAAAGAAAGACCGTGTTGATGATGCTTTGCATGCAACACGTGCCGCTGTTGAAGAAGGTATTGTTCCAGGTGGTGGTGTTGCTTTCATCCGTGCTGTTGAAGCTTTGGATAACATTAACAACGATAACGAAGATGAAAAGACAGGTATCCAGATTGTTCGACGTGCTATTGAAGAACCACTTCGCCAGATCGTTGCGAAACGCAGGTATCGAAGGCTCAATCGTAGTTCAAAAAATTAAAGAAGGCAAAGGTGATTTTGGTTTCAATGCACGTACTGAAAAATATGAAAACTTATTTGCTGCAGGTGTTATCGATCCAACTAAAGTTAGCCGTGTAGCTTTGGAAAATGCAGCTTCTATTGCAGGTATGTTGTTAACAACAGAATGTGTAATTGCTGATAAGCCAGAACCTAAATCTGCAGCCCCAGCAGGCGGCGGAATGCCAGGTGGAATGGGTGGAATGGATTATTAATCGAATAGATCAATCATTTTATAAAAAAGGCTGTTTGAATAAACAGCCTTTTTTTATTTGCAAAAAATCATCATCAATTATTTTGTTGAATCTATTTTTATAGTAACATCTTTTTCAAAAAATTTTGCAAGCGAATCTTTTATTGTAAGTGTATCCGCAATTTTTGTTGGCTTTAAAATATATAAAGAATAAAATTTGGTGTTGTTGTGTACAAAGCTGTCATATCCTGAAGTACTGCCAAAACTTTTTAACTGCTTTGTTCTGGTTTGTGCACGTAATATAGATGCCGTTGTTTCAAAAATATATTTGATATTAAGCATGTCAGCAGAATCACGCTGCAATTTTGCGGAATCGGCATGAGAAATTTTAGTTGTATCCGGAGTTGATGCCGTTGAAGTTGTATCTGGTGAAGTGTTATTTATAATTGCAGCATTATTGCTTTTTGATCTTGCAAAAATTTGATATGCTTCCCATCCTAACCCGCACAAAATTGCAATTACAATAAGTAAAGTAATTAGCTGTATTGCAGAACGGCTGTTACTGCGTTTGTGTTTTTTTGTTGATTGTGCAGATATCACCGGCTTATTGGTTTCAGAAAAAGGCACAAATTCATAAGTGCCCGTATTATTAGCTTTAATGAAACCAATATTTGGTATTTCGTAAGGCTTGCCAATATTTATAAATTCCCTGGTTTGCGCAAAATGAGATTCAAGGTCTGATGCAATGAGAAACTTATTTTTACTGGTTTTTTCTGAAATAAAATTTATTAATCCTGTTGAAGTGGACACTTTTTTATCGCAGGTAAATTGCACATCATGCGGAGCTGAAATTTTAATGATGCCTATTTTATCAAGTGCAGCCTCTTTGTTTTCGTATAAATATTCAGCTATGTAAGCGTCAAATCTGTTCACAAAAAAATTTATAATGCAAATCTAATGCAGGGCGTTAAATATTTTTTGTTTCTTATTAAACGCATTAATTACTGTTGTTAATTTTTTTGCAATATGCATTACAAAGCAGCGTTAACTGTAAATTGAGTATCTATGATTTCAGAAAAAGAAAAAGCCTTTATTAAATATTGGGAAGAGAACCGCACAAAAGAAAAATCAATTTTAAAACAATTTTTTCCGGGTTTACCAATTGGCTTATCTATCGGCGCTGCAATATTATTAGTTTTAGATTCTGGCTGGTATGAAAGAGCCAATATGGTTGCACAATCGCAAAGCAGCCCATTAGTTATATTTATTGGCATTGTTGCCATAGTTGCTTTTACAGGCTTTTTTTATAAAAAATTCAGATGGGAAATGAACGAGCAGGCTTATAAAGAATTAAAACTTAAAAACGAAAACCAGGAACCAAATACAAAAACCAATTCCGAATAATTTTGAAAATTGAAACCATCAAAGCAGCTTTAAAAGCAATGAAATTTTTTGTGTTGATTTTTTTTGCAGCATCAATATTTATCAGTTGCAGCAAAAAAAATAACGATCAATGCACGCCTGTACCTGCAAATGCTGAATCATCCCGAATAGCTTCTTTTTGTAATGCTGATGGAATAAATTATGTTGTTGATTCAAACGGAATTTATTATCAAATCATTGATCATGGTTCAGGCATTACACCCAATGCAAACTCTGTAATAACAGTTACATATACAGCGGCAACACTTGATGGAACTATTGTTGATAATAAATCTGCAACGCCAACTACGGCACCATTAAGCCAGTTTATAGAAGGCTGGCGGCTTGCCATTCCGTACATTCAAAAAAGCGGCCATATAAGAATGATCATCCCTTCTTCATTAGCTTACGGATGCACCGGTATTTCTAATGTTATTCCGCCAAATGCGCCATTGTATTACGATGTAGTGCTGGTTAACGTGCAATAATTTTTTCCGCTTTAAACTTCTGTTTCAATTTTATTTTCATTTATTATAACATCTTCTTTTATCATCTCATGCACATATTGATTTTTAAGATGATCATACAAAGAATGTTTATCAACCACCATTGAAATAAGACTTGAAAACATACCTGCAAGCATCAGGTGAAAAATAAGATTGTTTTTATCCGTCATTTCCAACACAAGAATAGCGCAGGTAAACGGAGAGCGAGTAACACCTGTAAGAAAAGCAACCATGCCGCAAAGAATAATTATGTTAGAATCGTTTGCATTTAAATGAAACCATCCTGAAATAAAAGAGCCAACGCTGGCGCCTGGCACTTAAAGCCGGTGCAAAAACACCGCCGGCATTGCCTGTTGAAAACGAAAAAACAGAACCAGACATTCTGAGCAGCGGCACATACCATGGCGCATATTTATCAGGTGTAAATAATGCTGTTGCCATTAAACTTTTTCCTGAACCCATTGCTCTTTCATCAATAAAATATGCACATGCAATAATAATAACCGCACTGCCAACCAAATAAAGAATATGTTGGTATTTAAATTTAAAAGTTGCTTTCCATCTCAACAATAATAACATGAACCTGCTCGTATAACTGGCGCATAAACCGCCAATAAGTGCAACAAAAATTACCGGCAAAAAAATCCACCATGAAAGATTGTTTACCGTTGGATAACCAAGATAAAGATAGCTGCCTAAAAAACCCTGCGCTGTTAAACCGGCAATAATTACGGCCGTAAAAATTGCTGTTTTAAAATAACTGATGTGCGTTTTTGTAAGCTCTTCAATGGCAAAAACAATTCCGCCAAGCGGCGTGTTAAACGCAGCAGCAAGGCCTGCAGCAGCGCCGGTCATAATCATATTCCGCTTCGAAATTTTTGGCCACCATTTGGGCAGCCATTCATTTATTTTTCTAAAAACAGAACCTGCAATTTGTATGGTTGGGCCTTCTCTGCCAACAACTGCGCCGCCAAAAATCATTATTAAAGAAGAAATAATTTTTACGATGATTACAGGAATGCTTAACAGCTTTTTTATTTTGCTGTTATACTTTGGTGTTGCCAGTTCTATAGCTGCCATTACCTGCGGAATGCCGCTGCCTTTTGCATAAGGCGCAAATTTTATAACAACTAACCATGATGCAATAAAACAAACAGGTGCAATTAAAAAAAACAGCCATGGTGTTTGATGGAATATTAACATTCTTAACGCTTCAAACCATGCAAAAAGCCTTGTAAATAAAACAGCGATTAAACCTGTAATTATCGAACCAACCCAAAATGGAATAGCCTGTAATAAGTTTACTTTAATGCGTTCATTTCGTATTGCATCAAAAGCACGTTTTAACCTTATGCGAATGCGGATATAACCTCGTTTAATATATCTGTTCATCAATGCCTGATATTTTACGCATTATTAACTGCAAAAATAATTTTGCAAATTTTATAATGATGCAAACATACATTCATAAACATACATTTTTATTTGTATGATTTTTATTGCAACACATATTAATTTATGATACTAATAAATGAATAAATATTTTTGCCGAAATAAATTATAATGATAAAAGTAGAATTAACAAGGGTGCATGGCGATTATGGTTTTGAAGTAAAAGATCTGAGCGGTCAATCAATAAAAATTGATAACAGCCCTGATCATGGCGGCGATAATTTTGGTGTTCGCCCGATGCAGCTTTTATTAATGGCTTTGGCAGGTTGCAGCGGAATGGATGTTATATCAATTTTAAAAAAACAAAGGCAAACCATTACAGATTATAAAACCATTGTTTATGGTGAAAGAGAGGCCGGCGTTGAACCATCGTTATGGAAACATATAGAACTTGAATTTATAATTAATGGCGATGTTGATGAAAGCAAGGCGCAGCGTGCCGTTGAATTATCTATTAATAAATATTGTTCTGTGGCTGAAACTTTACGCAAGGCAGGTGCAACAATTAAGTGGAGTGTAAAGATTAATGAAGCTGAAGTTGCACAATGATTTGCAGTACAAGTGTGCGACGCAACGAAGATGCCATGCAATACCATAGCTGATAATATAAAAATATTTTAAAAGCAACAACCAGTAATAATGAAGGAAACAACCAACAATTTAAATTCAATAACCGAAGCAATAAGAATTCAAATTTCAAGAACAGGCGAAGGAGAACATTCTGCACCGTTGTATTTAACCAGCAGTTTTTGTTTTGATGAAGCAGAAAAAATGCGTGCAGCTTTTGCAGATGAAATTGATGAAAATATTTACAGCCGTTTTACAAATCCCAATGTTGATGAATTTATAAAAAAAATGTGTGCACTCGAAGGTGCGGAAGCAGGCTATGCAACGGCAACAGGCATGGCTGCTGTGTTTGCATCGATGTTTGCATTGCTGAAACAGGGCGATCATTTAATATGCTGCAGTTCTGTTTTTGGAAGCACGCATACAATGGTTACAAAATTTTTGCCGCGTTATGGCATTGAAGCAACATTGGTTGCAGCGAATGACAAAGAAGCGTGGGAAAAAGCAGTGAAGCCAAACACAAAAATGGTTTACATTGAAACACCAACCAATCCGCAGCTTGAAATTATTGATCTTGAATGGGCAGGAAATTTTTCGAGGCAACACAATTTAATTTTAAATGTTGATAATTGTTTTGCAACACCGTTGCTGCAAAAACCTGCTGAATATGGTGCTGATTTAATTGTGCATTCTGCCACAAAATGGATTGATGGGCAAGGCCGCGTTTTAGGCGGCGTTATTGTTGGCAGGGCAGATTTAATAAAAGAAATTTATTTGTTCAGCAGAAATACCGGGCCTTCTTTATCGCCTTTTAATGCATGGATTTTAAGCAAGAGTTTGGAAACACTTGATGTGCGTTTGCAACGGCATTGCGAAAACGCGATGAAGGTTGCTGAAGCTTTACAGCAGCATAAAAATGTGGAATGGGTAAAATATCCTTTCTTAAAAAATCATCCGCAATATGATATTGCAATTAAACAAATGAAAAGTGGCGGCGGCATTGTTTGCTTTGAAATAAAAGGCGGCATTGAAAGCGGCAAAAATTTTTTGAATAAATTAAAAATGCTTTCTATGACGGCGAATCTTGGTGATACCAGAAGTATAGCATCGCATCCTGCAAGTACAACACATTCAAAGCTGAGTGAAGCAGAGAGATTAAACGTAGGCATTACGCCGGGCTTAATAAGAATTTCTGTTGGGTTAGAATATGCTGATGATATTATTAACGATTTGAACCAGGCGCTGGATTAAAAACATGAAATTTTTTTTCGTTACTTTGTACTTAAATAAGTACTTATGGAAGTATTGAATTATACTGAGTTCAGAAATAATTTAACTGAAAACCTGAACAAGGTAACCGCAGATTCTGAAGTAATAATTGTATCACGAGGCAAAGGAAAAAATGTGGTTGTAATGAGCCTTGATGAATACAATGCGTTTAAAGAAACCATTTATCTTACATCAACCAAAGCAAACCGAAAAAGATTAGATGAAGCAATTAGATGAAATGGAAAAAGGAAAATCAAAAAAACATAAACTAATTGAATAATGGAATTGGTTTGGCAAACCAATGCATGGGAAGATTATTTATACTGGCAAAAAACAGATGACAAAATTTTATTGCGTATAAATGAATTAATAAAAGATTGTCTTCGCTCACCATTTAAAGGTATTGGAAAACCCGAGCCGCTTAAAGGAAATTATTCAGGTTGCTGGAGCAGAAGAATTAACGACGAACACAGATTAGTTTATAAAATAATGCAGGAACGGTTGCATATTTTACAATGCAGGTTTCATTATAAATAAATATTCATATAATCTTTAAATAAGTGCCCGCAATTATTCCTCCATATTTAAAACAAGACGATACAATTGGAATAATTTGTCCATCTGGTTTTATGCCTTTTGATAAAGCAAAAAAATGTATTGATATTTTGCAGCAATGGGGTTTTAAAGTTCAGGTTGGAAAAACATTAGGCAATCAAAATAATTATTTTTCGGGAACAGATGAAGAGCGATTGAATGACCTTCAATTAATGCTGGATGATAAAAATATCAAGGCTGTTTTTTGTGCAAGAGGTGGTTATGGTTTAAGCAGGATAATTGATGATATAAACTTTGAAAATTTTATCCGGCATCCAAAATGGATTGTTGGTTATAGCGATGTTACTTTATTGCATGCGCACATTTTTTCTAACTTCAACATTGCGTCGTTGCATGCGCCGATGGCCGCTGCGTTTAATGAAATGGAAGAAAGTGAAGAATATATCAACTCAATTTATAAAAGCTTAATTGGCGAACATCAAATTTATAAATCTGCGTCACATAATTTAAACAGAAATGGCGCTTGTGAAGGCGAACTTGTTGGCGGAAATCTTGCGTTGCTGGCACATATCATCGGAACAAAATCTGACATCAATACAAAAAATAAAATTCTTTTTATTGAAGATATTGGTGAGTATAAATACAATGTTGATCGTATGCTGATGCAATTAAAACGTGCCGGTAAATTAAATGAACTTGCAGGTTTAATTGTTGGACGTTTTACTGAAATAAAAGATACAACGATTCCATTTGGCAAAAACATTTATGACATAATTTTTGATGCAATAAAACAATACAATTATCCTGTTTGTTTTGATTTTCCGGTTGGCCATGTAAAAGAAAATTATGCGCTTAAAATTGGCGTAAAATATAAACTATTAATTAGTGAAGATGAGGTGTTATTAAAAGATAGCTAATAATATTTTAGAAAAACAATTTATTAAGTTTTATACTGAATTTTGCAATTGCTAACATAAAAAATCAACCAACATCATGAAAAAATATTTGCTTACAAATTTAAGCCTGCTGATAATTTTATCATCTTATTCTCAAACAACAACCGTTCAAAATAATATTCCAAACCAGGCAGTACAATTTTATTTTGGTATTGGCGGCGCCTATAACAATTTTAAAAATTTAAATACAGCGCTTTCAAACGCATCACTTCCGGCAACCGGTAAATTCACGATTGGCAATATCGCAGAAGCCGATTATCGTATAAAAAATTTATTGCTTGGAATTAATGCAGGCATGAATGCCAATGAAAAAAGAAATGATGATTATAATAGTTTTTTAATGAGTTATTCAGGTGGTTTGAACATTGGATATTATATTATTAATAGCAAAAACTTTCATCTTGCGCCGCAGGCTGGCATTGGTTTTTATTCATCGCAGGTTAAGATCACCCAAAGAAATGGTTTTACAAATTTTAATGATGTGCTTGTAAATAAAAACTCCATTGATATCAACCAAAATACCGGTGTGCTTGATTTTTGTTTGAAATTTGATTTTGCTGATTTTTCAAAAGATAAAAGTTGTTTAAACGGTTTTAGACTTGGTTATAAATATGGTTTAAGCAAGCGTGGATGGGGAACGGATATAACAAACAATTCAACAGTGGCTAATTCTCCTGAAGACAGAATTAATCAATATTATGCAATGCTTACGATTGGGTTGATAAAGTTAAAACCGCAGAAATAATTTAATGGCACTGCATCAATCAATCTTCTTCCTTAAACAGAAAAAATATTTGTATGCATGATGATGATGAAAGCATTAATGATGCAAATCAAACTATATTACAACAAGCCGAGGCCGCAGAAAAAAATAATGATCTTGAACTGGCAGAAAAATTATATAAAAAACAAATGCAGCAAAAAACTTTCAATGCGCAGTTGTATTCAAGGCTGATGATCATTTACAGAAAACAAAAAAAATATAAAGAAGAATTGGATATTATTGATAAAGGATTAAACCATTTTAAAGAAAGTTATGCAAAGCAACTAACATCAAAAGAAAGCAATGCAACAATAAAAAAATTAAGCAACAGCTTAAATAAAAGTTTAGGACTAACTGATAAAAAAGGAAATTTTTTGTATGAACCCGAGCCTGTACCAACATGGAAAAAAAGACGGGAAACTGTTGAAAAGAAATTAAAAAAAGGCAAATAACTTTCTTAAAATTTATTGTTCAACTGCTTTTGTTTTGCATTTCCTGGATCATCAATATAATCTTATCAAGCTTTTCAGATTCAATTTTATTCAACAACACCGAAAGCATTTCAATTTCTTTTTTTGCTTCAATGTTTGTTTGATAATCGGCCTGTGCCTGTGTACGGTCACGCTCATTTTGCCTGTTTTGCGACATCATAATTACAGGAGCTGCATAAGCCGCCTGTGTTGAAAAAACAAGGTTCAGCAAAATAAACGGATAAGGATCCCAATGATGAAAATAAGCAACAAGGTTAAGTACCATCCATACTATAACCACTAATGTTTGAATTATAATAAAACGCCATGAACCCATTCCGCTTGCAACATTGTCTGAAAGCCTTTGCCCGAAGTTTAACGAAGCTTCATGCAGTTGATGCCATGTTTTTTGCAATGCCATATTTTGCTTATTTTATCTGCCCTTTAAGATGCGATATCAATCTTTAAGGCGTACATATTTTTCAATGTTTATTCTGTCAACATTTAAATCAGCAACTTTTTCAACGCCGCGCAGAACAAGCGTATCATTATTTATAGACACCGTAAAATGAAAATCATTGCCTTCCCATCCCCTGCTGTCGCAATATTCAAGATGCTCTGTGTATGCGCTGTCATTTAATTCATAATGGCCGCCGCCGCAGGTAAAAAAAGCGGTTGCAGAATCTTTTCCTTTATTTAAATCGTGCCCCTGAAAAGCAAAATATTTATCGCTGATAATTTTAATGAAAGATTTTCCTTTTGTATAATCTGTTACCGTAGTATCATTTTTTTGTATGGTTGCACCCGCAATTAATTTCCATGTTCCTTTAATTGGAAGTGCAGTGTGTTTTGGTGCATCTTGTTTAAAATTATTACAGGAAATAATCGTTAATAAAATCATTGCAAAGCAGGCGTTTGGTTTCATGTTTTAAATTTTAGTTATTAAAAATTAACCGGCACAAGATAATATTTCTTCTTTATGAGATTTGAGTTTGAATGCTGAATTGTATGGCGCTGTTACTTTTTTAATGTAACCACTGAATCTTTTGATGCGCCATAAAAATGATTATTACTGATATCAACTTTTTCGTTTAAACGCCAGTAATGACTGAATGAATTTTGCTGCAAGTTCCAGTTATAAAAATTATTGTTTTTAAAAACAAAATGCTGAACGCTGGTATCTGCCTTAAAATGGGTATATAAAACGTTTCCCCAGGCATTGTATTCAACAGGCTTTGAAGATGCGCCCAATCTTTTAACCGAATTATTTATGTATTGTGCGTTGGTTAAGGCAGCAGCAAATCCATCAATATAACCGGTAAAAGAATTATTGCTTATTAAGCAATCTCCGTTTATTGAATGCAGCGCAAATAAAAAATTTACTGAGCCGGTAATAATATTATGCTGCACGTTTATATTGCCTGAATAAGTACCCGTAATAAGCGTTCCAACATTAGTGCAGTTAATTGCATTGTTATTAATATTTATCTCTGAAGAAATAACCGCTTTAGAACCCTGAATTTCGCCGCTGTTAAACAGTTGCCTTACGTTAGCAGCATGAATAACATTATCACTGAAATTTATTTTATTACATGTATTGCCTAATAAAATTATCGGGCCGGTTTCTTCGCCTGCAATATTGTTATAAGTTAAATCAAACACGCAATGCGTAAGGTTTGCGTTAATGTTATATTCTGTAAACTGCATTCCGGCTTGTATAAAATGTGTGTTTGAAATGTAGATGTCTGCAAAGCTGCGTGCAAACTGCGCATTAAAAAGATAAGCGCAATTTATGATGCAGTTATCCATTGTAAAATCTCTTCCATCATCGCCATCTAACCACCTGCCGCCAGGTGATGCTGGTTGCGGAAGCCAGTTAAACGTTACATTTTTAAAATAAGTTTTAAAAGTATTGCTTACTGTTAAAGCTTTTCTGCGGCCAGTAATTGTGAGGTTTTGCACGTTAACATTATACACCACCGATGGCGTTAAAATAATTGCACGGTACCTGAAAATATGTGTGCCAGCGGGCATTATATTATTGCTGTTTCCTTTATTTTTTATATTCATAACAACAGCAGTTGATGCAGTTGATGATAGAACTTTATACAAGTCGTTGCCAATAGAAATTATTGTTCCCCCACGTGGTTGAGTACCGCTAAATTGAATGGCTGCATTTTCATTTTCGGCTGGTGGTGTAAATGCTGCAGTTAATGTTGCCGTCCATGAACTTACGCTTTGCTGATAACTTCTGCTTAATTTATATTTCAAAAAAATTCTGCCTGAATTATTGATGTGATCAACTACATTAAACTCACCATAATATTGATCGTAATAGTTAGCGCCGCCATTAATAAATATGATTGTTCCCGCAGGTAATTTTTTTGAATCGGATAAAACTTTCAAATCAATAAAATCATTTCCGGCCACAACAGAATTGTCTTTATACGTTATAAGATCATCTGCATTTAATAGCCAGCCTGCATCTCTGTAATTTGAATTTACCATTAAACCAGCGCCTGCATTTGCGGCTACTTTAATAAACGTTTTTTGCTGCCCGGCGCCCTGCACCGTTATATTGTTTGCATCAATTGTAAAAAATGGTTCGGCTAAAAAAGTGCCTGCATTAAATATAATTGTTCCGCCATTTTTTGTGTTTAAATAAGCAGTTGCCTTTTTAAAAGCCGGCATAAAATTTTGCACGCTGTCTTTTATTCCATACCATTCCATTCGTACAATTTGAGCGTTATCCATTTTTCTAACCAACACCAGAGATGCATCTGTTGTTGGAAAAACAATTCCTGAATCAATTACATAATTGCCTTTGTTTTCAACTTTAAAAATTCCACCGCCGTTGATATTTGCTGGCAACATGCACAACGCATCTTTTTTTAAAGCTGAATGAGTAAGGTTATAAATACTGTTGAAATGCAAAATATTTTTTTGCGCAAAACTTTTTTGCATCATAAAAAGAACAAACAATAAACAGGTAAATTTTTGCATGAAAAAGGAATGTTTAATTAAAGACAATAAAAAATTTTATTTGTTTAACATGAATTTTAATTAATACGATGATAAAATTATAATGATAATAGCTGATGTTTTCAGATGAATTATTTTTACTGAATGATACACCTTGCAAACGATAATCTTGCTGTAACGATTAATGAAAAAGGTGCTGAGCTTACAAGCATTCAATTTAATAAAACGGAATATTTATGGCAGGCTGATGCGGCTTACTGGAGCAAACATGCGCCGGTTTTATTTCCCATTGTTGGCGAATTAAAAGATGGAAAATATATTTTCAATAACAAAGAATATAAATTGGCAAGACATGGTTTTGCAAGAGATAAAACTTTTACAGCGGAACAAACATCGCCAGCATCTGCAAATTTTTCTTTGGAAAATGATGAGCAAACTTTAACCGTGTATCCGTTTCAATTTATTTTCAGCGTTGAATACAAATTGAACAACAATGAAATTTTTTGCACTTATCATGTAAAAAATAAAGGCAACGATGTTATGTATTTTTCTGTTGGCGGCCATCCTGCATTTAAAGTGCCTTTATCACCAAACTTAAATTACACCGATTATAATTTGTTATTTAATAATGATGATGTTTTGCGAAGATGTTTGCTGCATAAAGGCTTAATCAGCAATCATGCTGAAATAATAAATCTTAATAACAAAACACTGCAATTGCAACATTCTTTATTTTATACTGATGCCATTGTACTAAAAAATATTAAAAGCAACGAGATTAAATTGTATTCAGATAAAGATGCACGTGCACTTACATTTAAGTTTGAGAACTTTCCATTCTTTGGTATTTGGGCTGCTGTAGATGCACCGTTTGTTTGCCTTGAACCATGGTGCGGCATTGCAGATAATATTCATCATGATCATCAGCTTATTCATAAAGAAGGCATTAACCGGCTTGCTGCAAATGAAAGCTGGCAAAGAACATGGAGTGTTGAGCTGTTTGATTAAAATTTTATTACAAATAATGTATAAGCATTGACAGCGTTTAATTAAGCAAGAAAAAAGAGTTGCTTAATTATTTTGTAAGTTCTGCATCTTCTTTAGCTTTTAAATTTTTTATGAACTCAAGCGCTTCAGGAACAACGTCGCACATAATAGTTATTAATGTACCAGGTTTTGCATTGTTGTATGCATAAAGTATTGCGTCTTCTTCATTATAAATTATATCAACAGGAATATTTTTTGTTTTGGCCTGATTAATTCCTTCTTCAAGCAAGTCTACAATTTCTTTTGCGGTGCGGCCACGCAAATTTTTATCGCAGCGAATAATAATTTCATCAAAATATTTTGACGAAAGTCTTCCCAATTCACGAATATCTTCATCCCTCCTGTCGCCGGTGCCGCTTATAATTCCAACCTTTGGCGAACCTTCCATTTTACTTAAAAAATTTCCAAGCAGTTCAAGCCCTGCAGGGTTATGCGCATAATCTGCAAGAAATTTACACTTCTTAAATTCAAAAATATTTAGCCTTCCAGGCGTTAATGCGGGCGAAGGCACAAATGTGCTTAATGCCGTTCTTATATCTTCAATTGAAATATCTCTGAACATATATGTTGCTAAAACTGCAGGCAACGTGTTCATAATATTGTGCAGCGCTTTGCCATCAAAAGTTATAGGTATATCAATTACTTTAAGCACACGAATTTTCCATGTGCCTTTTAAAATAGTTACATAACCATTTTCATAAACAGCAGCATAACCACCAGCCTTGCAATGTTTTTTTATACGCGTATTATTTTCATCCATGCTAAACAACGCTACGTTGCAATCAAGATCATCTTTCATTTTATATACCAAATCATCTTCAGCATTTAAAATGGCAAAGCCGCCTTCACGCACAGTTTCGGGCACAACACTTTTTACACGTGCCATTTGTTCCAGCGTATTAATACCGGCCAAACCCATGTGGTCTGCAGTTACGTTGGTTACAATTGCAACGTCGCATTTATCAAATGCCAAACCAGATTTTAATAAACCGCCTCTTGCACTTTCAAGCACAGCAAAATCAACCGTGGGATCACTCAACACAAACTTTGCACTAACAGGGCCGGTGCAATCGCCTTTCATCATTAACTGGTTTTGAATGTACACGCCATCACTTGTTGTATAACCCACTTTTTTGCCTGCCGTTTTGCAGATGTGCGCCGTTAATCTTGTGGTGGTTGTTTTGCCATTTGTGCCTGTTATAGCGATGATGGGAATGCGGCCTGTGCTGCCTTTTGGAAACAACATATCAATTACCGGTTCTGCGGCGTTGCGGGCAAGACCTTCGGATGGCTCAACATGCATGCGAAAGCCTGGTGCTGCATTTACTTCAAGTATGGCGCCGCCATTTTCAGTGATGGGTTTTTTAAGATTGGGCGCCATAATATCAATGCCGCAAATATCTAAACCAATAATGCGGGCAATGCGTTCTGCCATAAAAATATTTACCGGATGCACTTCATCAGTAACATCTGTTGAAGTGCCGCCTGTTGAAAGATTTGCAGTTGGTTTTAATAAAACCTGTTCACCTTTTTTTGGAACAGTTTCTAAATTATAACCCTTTTCATCCAAGCATTTTTGTGTGAACTGATCAACGGTTATTTGCGTTAAAACTTTTTCGTGGCCATAACCACGGCGAAAATCTTTATTGGTTTCATCAACAAGCCATTGAATGTTGTGTTCGCCATCGCCTGTAACACTTGCAGGTGTTCTTAAAGCAGCACAAATAAATTTATAGTTGATGACAAGCACACGAAAATCATAGCCCTTAATAAATTTTTCAACTATAACGCTGTTGCTGTATTTCTGCGCTGCTTCTAATGCTTTGATGGCTTGTTGCCACGAAGTGATATTGGTTGTATTGCCTTTGCCATGATTGCCATCAATTGGTTTAATAACCAGCGGATAACCAAATCTGTCAATAGCATCTTTTAAACCATCTTCACCACGAACAACGGTTCCTTTTGGTACCGGAATTTGTGCAGCATCCAATAAATTTTTTGTTTCTTCTTTGTCGCCCGCAATATCCACTGCAATGGTTGATGTGGTGCTTGCAATGGTTGCACGTATTCTTTTCTGGTGGCAGCCATAACCTAATTGTACCAGGCTTTGCTTATTTAATCTTATATAAGGTATGCCGCGTTTTACGGCTTCATCAACAATGCTTCCGGTTGATGGGCCAAGCCTTGTATCTTCCCTTATCTCCCGTAATTTTTGAATGTCTTCAGTAAGATCATAATCTTTTGCATCAATCAACGCCTGGGCTATGCGCACTGCAGCACGTGCAGCATATACGCCGGCATCTTCTTCCATATAATCAAACACAACAAAATATTCTCCTTCTTTGCCGGTGCCGCGGGTGCGGCCAAAACCGCAATCCATGCCTGCAAGTGTTTGTAATTCTAATGCGATGTGTTCAATAACATGGCCCATCCATGTTCCTTCTTTCACCCGGCTAAAAAAACCACCCGGTACATCTTCACTGCAACGATGTTCATACAAGCTTGGTATTAATGTTTGAATGCGCTCTGAAAAGCCATCAATTTTATTTGTTGGCTGTTGCTCCATTTCTTCAAGATCCAATTTCATTTGAATTAATTTTGGACGGCGAACACTCCAATAATTCGGACCTCTTAAAATTTTTATTTCAAGTATTTTCATAAGTTTCGTTTATTGTATCAACTACATTAAAATTCAGCAGCTTTTGCTAAAACCCTAAATTAAGAAAGCATCGATAAAAATAAAATATTAAATCGCCGTTGTGGCAAGTGCAGTTATAGAATGAAAGCAATTAGCACGCAAGTTAGATTAGTATTGCTGCGACAGATCGTTCAAAGCAGTTTTTTTAATATCAATTACATAAGTGTTTGTCCACTTATCATGCCATGGATGCGGGGGATTGCCTAATGCGCTAAACGGCTCAAAAGGTACAAGACGGCTTAATGCACGAAGAAGATAAGTTTTTACATCGGGCTGAACTCCATCCTGCATTATTACTCTCGTGCCTGTAACAAATTTTCCTATTGTTCTGCCTTTAAAAATTGTTTCGCACAAAAAGAAATATAAAAAGTAAAGTATAAATGCAATTAATTGAAAAGATAATCGTCTTTCTGCAACACTTTCATTTAAAGTAAGTTTATATAATTGAAGTGCAAATATCATCCCGATCAAAAGAGTTAAAACATAAAAAATAATAACGTCAATAATATAATTTAGAAAACGTTTTCCGGTGCTTGCCAAAACAGGGTTAAATTCAACATCGGTTAAAAGGGATTCTTGTTCCATATTGCAGCAGTTAGTTTAGATTACAATTTAGAAGATTACAACATTAAATAATTTTTACATCACTTAATTATTTTGCTGATCTTATTTGCGTTCTCTATCAGCTCGGTTAAAAATTCAACATTTTCTTTTTCAATGCTTGCTTTAAATTTTCTTAACTGCGAAATGTGTTCATTTAAAACATCCAAAACATTTTCCCTGTTTTGCATAAAAACAGGCACCCACATTGAAGCAGCACTTTTTGCAAGGCGTACCGTACTTTCAAAACCGCCGCCTGACAATTCAAAAATGGCTTCTTCTTCTTTTTCTTTTTCCAAAACTGTGTTTGCCAAAGCAAAAGAAGTAATGTGTGAAATATGGCTTACATAAGCGGCATGTACATCATGATTTTCAGCATCCATATACACGATGTTCATGCCAAGCAACCTGTAAATTTCTTCAACAGTTTTTACAGCATCTTCATCAGATTTTTCTTTATCGCAAATAACACACGAACGGCCGGTGAAAGCGCCCGTGCACTGCGGCTTCGGGGCCGCTGTATTCTGTGCCCCACATAGGATGTGTTGAAACAAAACGCCGGCGCATCGGATGATTTTCTATCGCTTTACTTAAGGCATATTTTGTTGAACCCGCATCAGCAACAATTTGTTTATCGGTTATAAAATTTAATATTTCCTGCACAACAGAAATGGTAGCATCAACAGGAATGGCAACATAAATAAAATCACTTTTGGCAACGGCTTGCTGCAAGGGCAGCGCTTCATCTATCAACCCAAGTTCCAATGCCTTTTTTGCACTGGCTTGTGTGCGGCTTACACCGATAATATGTTTGGCAAGATTTTTTTCTTTCAACGCCAAAGCAAAAGAACCGCTTATTAAACCCACGCCAACAACTGTTACACTGTTAAACATTTTTTCAGATTACTAATTACAAATTACTAATTCCTTATTCTCTTTATTGCTTCTTCAATTTTTTCTTCTGTTGCGCACAAACTTATTCTTATATAACTACTACCATTGTTTCCAAATATGCCGCCTGGCGTAATAAACACATTGTTCTCGTACAAAATTTTATCGCACAACAAAAAAGCGTTTTCATAATCACCAGGAATTTTTGCCCACATAAACATTCCGCATTGTTGTTTAGAATATTTACATTGAATTACATCAAGCAGTTCATACACTTTTTCTCTTCGTTTTTTATACACAGCATTCACTTCATCATACCAATTTTTATTTAATGATAAAGCTTTTGCAGCCGCAAGCTGCAACGGGTAAAAACATGCCGCTATCCATATTGCTTTTAAAGCGAAGCACTTCATTTATTTTTTGCTGATCTCCGCAAAGCACGCCAACTCTCCATCCGGCCATGTTATGCGATTTACTTAATGAATTAAGTTCAATCGCAACTTCTTTTGCGCCTTCAACACTTAAAATACTTATTGGCTTTTCATTCAGAATAAAACTATACGGATTATCATGACAGATAAGAATATTATGTTTTTTGCCGAAGGCAATTATTTGTTCAAACAGTTTTTTTGATGCAGGCTGCCCGGTTGGCATTTGCGGATAATTTATCCAGAATAACTTTACTTTTGAAAGGTCTTTTTTTTCAAGCGCATCAAAATCAGGATAATAATTATTTTCTTCTTTTAATTCATAATCTATACAAACACCACCGGCTAATTGCACAGCGCTTTTATAAGTTGGATAACCGGGATTTGGAACCAATGCTTCATCACCTTCATTCAAATACGTCATACAAATATGCATGATGCCTTCTTTGCTGCCAATTAACGGCAATATTTCTGTTTCTGCATTCAAGTCAACATTATACCATTGTTTATACCAATTGGCAAATAGCATTGCGCAAAACCGGCGAGCCTTTATAATTCTGATAACCATGCACGTTTGGCTTTTCACTTTCCTGCTGCAGCACTTTTATTACATCTGGATGAGGCGGCATATCCGGACTGCCGATGCCGAGATTAATAATTTTTTCCCCTGCTTGTTTAGTGCATCAATTTCTCTAAGCTTCTGCAGAAAAATAATATTCCTGCACACTTTCCAAACGCTTTGCCGTTGTTATCATATTATTTTATCTGTTTAAAATTAGTTTTTGAAATTATCAGATAGAATAACCATTTTATTTATTGTTATTATTAATGATGGTTATTTCAAATTTCCATTTTTATAAACGCCATAAACTTTTATATACTGCGGTAATAGGTTTTATGATGCCGATTACTTTTTCAAACTGATGTATGGTTTCAAATTCAAGATCTGCATGAAAAGCTATATTTAAAATTGCTGCCTGCAATTGGAAAGCTTTGCAGCTTGCTTAAATTAATATCTGCTTCTGCAATTTTAGTAAGCACTTTTGCAAGGCTTCCTTTTGAATGATCTGTATGAAAATTTACAGAAGCTTTGTTTGCATTTAATACAGGTTGCGCCAGATCTGCATGTTGCAAAACAAGAAAACGCGTATAATTATTTTTCATGGTATGAATGTGTGGCGCAATTATTTTCAGGTGAAATAATTCTGCTGCAAGCTTGCTGGCAACGGCAGCAATATGTTTGCTTTTATGTTGATGAATATGCTTTGCACTTAAAGCAGTATCTTCTGTTTCAATCAGCTTCCAGTTATGTTTATCAAGGTAATCGAAACACTGCTGCAAAGCCATCGGGTGTGAATGCACTTCTTTAATATCTTCTAACTGCACATTTTTATTTACCAATAAATTTTGATCGATCTGCAAATACACTTCGCCAATTATAGAAAGATTGCTTTTTTGCAACAAGCTGTAATTGGGAAGAATGCTGCCGGCAATAGAATTTTCAATTGCCATTAAACCATTGCAATTATCATTTTTTATGGATGCGCCTTTTACAACTTCGTTAAATGTAGCGCAGGGAACGATTGCTGTATTCTTTCCAAAAAATTGCAAAGCAGCAGCCTGGTGAAAACTGCCTTCGTAACCCTGTATATAAACTTTATTCATGATAAAAAAAATCCCGGCCTTTTATAGCCGGGATTTATGTTTTTATATTAACATGCATTACCCGGTATTTCTTTTAAAATAAAAGAAAAAACAAAAAGTATATGCATGTAATTGTTTCATTGCGCTTCAAAAGTAATGGTAAGAAATAATTCTATCAAAGTTTTTTTGCGTTAGTAAACAAGAAATATAATAGCGCTTATCAATAATTAATAATCGCATTCAATCTTAATTAAAAAAGAAAAGCCCTTCCGTGGAAACGGAACGGCCTCTAACGATTGCTTGCCATATGAAAAAATTTACTAACCCTACGGCGCAAGCTGCCACCTCAAAATCAATTTCACTGTTTAGTTAATTACTTTTTCTTCTTTGTAGTAGTAGAATCTTTGTGCATTGTAGTTGTTGTATCGGCAGACTTCATAGCTGAAGAATCTGCAGCATGATTTGTTGTATCAGTTGCAGCCGGAGCCATCATACTTGTGTCTGTATTTGTTGTTGATGTTGTGTCAGTAGCAGTAGTACTTGAACTGCTGTGGCAGGCAGCAAACGCGCCGATAGCTAAAACGATCAATAGCTTTTTCATTTTGTTTATGATTTTTGTGATGTAATTTTTGTATTAATACCCAAAACAACCATAAGTAACCCTGTGATTAAAAATTATTTTTTAATAAAGCGAAAAATTTATTTGGGTTACTTTTACCTCAATCTGGTATTAAAATTTACAGCAGGTGAAGGGAGATGTTAACGAACAAGTTTTACTGAAAGCACTGGCAAATAATGATGCAAAAGCCACGGAAGCCATTTACAAAGATAATTTTAATATGGTGCTTGCTTTTATTCTGAATAACAATGGTTCTTACGATGAGGCAAGAGATATTTTTCAGGAAGCAATGATAACGCTTTATCAAAAAGCTAAATCAGATTCGTTTGTACTTACCAGCCAGATAAAAACTTATATTTATTCCATTTGCAAAAGGTTATGGCTTAAACGCCTGCAGCAGTTGGGTAAAACATCGGCCGGTGTTGAGAACTTTGAATCTATTCCTGTTGAAGAAGATATTGATATACATGAACGAAGAAATGCAGAGCTTGGTATTATGGAAAGGGCGATGAACAGTTTGGGAGAGCCTTGCAAAAGTTTACTCGAAGCATTTTATATTGAAAAAAAAAGTATGGATCAAATTGCAATTACATTTGGCTATACCAATGCAGATAATGCAAAAAATCAAAAATATAAATGCCTGATGCGTTTAAAAAAATTATTCTTTTCTCAATATAATATTGGTGAGTGATGGAAGACATTCTTTTATTAAATACAATTGAGCGTTACCTCGAAGGTAAAATGCTCGAAGATGAAAAAAGTTTTTTTGAAGAGCTGCGCACAAATAACCCGGCCATAGATCAGATGGTTGTTGAACACCGCCTTTTTCTTCATCAAATGAATGAATATTCTGAAATAAAAAATTTTAAAGATTCACTGCATTCCATTCATTCAAAACTTTCATTAACCGGCGAAATAAGAAACACTGAAGAACCTGATGGTTTTACCGGCAAAGTGGTTCAGTTGTGGCATCGTTATAAACGCACTACAGCTATTGCCGCTTCTATTGCATGTATTACCGCATTATTTATCAGCGCACTTGCCATGTATTTTTCTCCGGCAACTGATAAAAGCCAGTTGGAACGTTTAAGCCGGGATATTGAAGTTATAAAACACAACCAGCAGGTAACCAATAATACGCTTGAAAAAGTTGCGGAGCCAAAAATACCAAAAGGCGCTATTTTAAAAACCGGCGGCACTGCTTTTTTAATTGATGGCAAAGGTTTTCTTGTTACCAATGCACATGTATTAAACGGAAGCGGCGCAGTTGTAATAGATAAAGACGGGCATGAGTACAATTCAAAAATTTTATCTGTTGATTATAAATCAGATTTAGCGGTTTTGCAAATTGATGATAAAGATTTTACACCCGTTAAAAACCTGCCTTATTCCATCCGCCGCACACAACCAGATTTAGGTGAAGAATTATTTACTTTGGGTTATCCGCGGGATGAGATTGTTTATAATATGGGTTATTTAAGTGCAGAAACGGGTTATAAAGGCGATACTACAAGTTGCGAACTTTCTCTTACTGCAAACCCCGGAAACTCCGGCGCTCCGGTGTTTAATAAAAATGGTGAGATAGTTGGAATTATCAGCACAAGACAAACGCAGGCTGAAGATGTGGTGTTTGCGCTTAAAGCAAATAATATTTTTAAAATGATCGATAGTCTTAAAACTGCAGATACTTCTTTTCGTAAAATAAAACTGCCAACTACTACTTCTTTAAAAAATATGGACAGAGTAAGCCAGGTAAAAAAAGCTGAGAGCTTTGTTTATTTGGTTAAGGCTTATAACTAAAGAATAAATTATTTATAAAAAAATCCTGCAATTGTTTGCAGGATTTTTTGTTTACTTCAACCAATAGTTTGCATGAAATTTTAATTGAAATTATTTACTTTAAAATAAGCTTAAAAGCATCACATATCATTCACAATTTTTTTATAGCTTGTAACCACACCTTTAATTAATGAAGAACTAAAACCCTGGTGCTCCATTTCATTCAAACCCGCAATGGTGCAGCCTTTTGGCGTTGTTACTTTGTCAATTTCCTGTTCAGGATGCGTATGTTTTACAAGCAATAATTCTGCTGCGCCTTTTACCGTTTGCGCCGCAATTAAAGAAGCGGTGGCTGCATCAAAACCAATTTCAATTCCACCCTGGATGTTTGCGCGAATGTATCGCATGGCGTAAGCAGTGCCGCATGCACCAAGCACGGTGGCAGCATCCATCAATTTTTCTTCAATAAAAACCACTTTGCCTAACTGACTAAAAAGTTCTGCTACAAAACGTGATTGTTCTTCATTTGCGCCATGGCTGCAAATGCAGGTAATACTTTGCTGAATGGCAATAGCGGTGTTAGGCATAGCACGAAACAATGTAAAATCATTACCTAAAATTTCCTGCAGGTCTTTGATCCATACGCCGGTCATAACACTTACAAGCTGGTGTTTAAGCGGATCAAGATCGGGTTTTAACTGAAGCAAAATATCTTTTATCTGAAATGGTTTAACGGCAAGAATTATCCATTTTGCATAACGCACCGCATCTGCATTATTGCTACTTATCATTACGCCTCTTTCTTCCAAACCACGCAATGTGCTAATGTTTCTTTTTGTAATAATTATATGTTGCGGTTGTGCAAATTTGCTGTTGATCAATCCTTCAGCAATTGCAGCACCTAAATTACCGCCGCCAATAATCGCAATTTTATCTTTCATAAATTAAATTGTATAAGTGCTTATATATTTTTTGGTTACAAGCTTTGTTCGTTGTGGCATCACGGTTGCGTCGCAACACTGCAACGTCATGAATTCTGCTCAACTTCAGCTCTAAATTTAAAAGCCGCTCCCATTTTGAAGCGGCTTTAATTCAAACATTAAATATTGTTACCGCAAAAATAAAAGTTCACGATATTTCGGTAAAGTCCATTCATCATCGTTTACAAGCGTTTCCAGTTTATCAACATGATAACGAATATCATCAAAAAATCTTTCCTTTAACATCATCGCAATAAGCAATGGCTTTTGTCGTGTGTTATCGCTCATATTATTCGCTATCTTTCCGTGCTTCTAACCATCTCATTTACTTTTGTGTAAACTTCCTGCATGTGATCGGCTATCTGCTTAAAATTTCCATTTGGCTTGCATAATGAAGATTCGGGCAAACCAGCTTCTTTTAATCCTCTGTATATTTTCTAATAAGTATATTCTGATATTCTAATCGCCGCAGGAATGATATGGTTCGATTGCAATATCGCCCATAATGCTTGCTTCAATCTGCACTTTCTTAATATATTTTTCCAAGTTCAATTTCATGACGTGCTTCCAATTCAACATGGTTGTATACTTTATTGCTTTCAAATAAATGCTTGGCTTTTTCTGTAACCATTGCATCCAGTGCAAGCGGTGTTGTTTTTACATTTGGCAAGCCGCGGCGTTCTGCTTCCTGATGCCATTCTTCGCTGTAACCATCGCCTTCAAACAATACCTTTTTGCTTTCCACAATGTATTTCTGAATGACGTGCATGATAGCAATTTCTTTCTTCTCACCTTTTTCAATTAAAGCATCCACTTCTTTTTTAAAGTTCTTTCAATGTTTCAGCCATGATTGTATTTAATGCAATCATTGCATTAGCGCAATTGGCAGAAGAACCTACCGCACGAAACTCAAATTTATTTCCTGTAAAAGCAAAAGGAGAAGTGCGGTTACGGTCTGTATTATCCAACAGTAATTCAGGAATGCTTCGGTGAAGATCCAGCTTCAAAATTGCTTCATCCTGCTCGTCAAACTTATTTCCTACCCTTGTTTCAATATCATTTAAAACTTTTGTAAGATATTCACCGATAAAAACCGAAATAATAGCCGGCGGCGCTTCGTTGGCACCCAAACGTGATCGTTAGGCGCAGAAGCGATAGAGGCACGCAAGCAAATCAGAATAATCGTGCACCGCTTTTATGGTGTTCACAAAAAAAGTAAGGAACATCAGATTGGTTTTTGGCGTTTTGCCGGGCGCCAATAAGTTTACGCCTGTATCGGTTGCCATGCTCCAGTTGTTGTGCTTACCGTTTCCATTAATTCCGGCAAATGGTTTTTCGTGCAGCAACACACGAAATTGTGGCGCTTGGCCACACGACGCATAACATCCATCAACAACGTGTTGTGATCAACTGCCAGATTCACTTCTTCAAAAATGGGTGCACATTCAAACTGTGCAGGCGCCACTTCGTTATGGCGGGTGCGCAAAGGAATGCCGAAGTTTATAAGCTTCAGTTTCAAAATCACGCATAAAAGCATACACTCTTTCAGGTATCGAACCAAAATAATGATCTTCCAACTGCTGGCCTTTTGCCGGAGCAGGCGCCAAACACCGTTCTGCCGCATTACACCAAATCAGGGCGGGCATTGGCCAAGCCTTCATCAACCACAAAATATTCCTGCTCCCAGCCCAAAGTAGCCGTAACTCGGGTTACATTTCTATCGAAAATAATTACAAACTTCAACGGCTGCTTTATTCAAAGCTTCAAGTGCTTTTAAAAGCGGAGCTTTATAATCGAGCGATTCGCCGGTGTATGAAACAAATATGGTAGGAATACAAAGCGTTTTGCCATGCGCCAATTTCCATGATAAAAGCTGGGGAAGAAGGATCCCAGGCCGTATAACCACGGGCTTCAAAAGTGGCTCGTAAACCGCCGCTCGGAAAGGAAGAAGCATCCGGCTCCTGCTGAATCAATGCAGCGCCGTCAAATTCTTCTATTGGCGTTCCGTCGCTTTTTATAGTGTAAAAAATGAATCGTGTTTTTCTGCCGTAGTACCTGTCAGCGGCTGAAACCAATGCGTAAAATGTGTTACGCCTTTCTTTTCTGCCCAGGACCCTCATGCCTGTTGGCAATTTGGTTGGCCACAGAACGGTCAATTTTTTTTGCCGCCTTTTATGCTGCCAGTAAGACTTTTATAAGCTTCATCGCTTAAAAATTCACGGGCTGTTTTTAAAGTAAAAACATTCTCGCCAAAAATTGCAGTTATTTTTTCAGAGCCTTCTACTTCGTGCTCCTTATTTCCGTTTAAGTTACTTATAGCCTGAAATCTTAAAGACATAGAAAAATATTTTAGTTTGCAACAAAGCAAATAAATTTTTTAATATGCAGGCTAATTTTTATTGTTAAGACCAGGATTTAATTAAAAATTGTTATTAAAATGTCAGTCTTTAATGCCTATTTATGCAAAAACAATAAATATTAAATAAAATTATATTCCAGGAATAATTAATTTAATCTGAACGGGTAAGCATAATTAAACAAATTCTAAAGAGAGGTAAAGTTGATGCTAAACCTTTATTATACTTAACGGTGTTTAACAGGTTCCCATACATAATCCCATCCTGAAAATATTGCTGGATTTAAAGGGCCGCATGTTGGCTGGCATGATGCCCTGTTACTGCCGGCAGCAATTGCAGTTGGGCCTGCATTATACGTGGCCTTTGCCCAATTTAACGGATCAATCGGATTTTCCATATCCCATAATTTATACCCTCCAACATAAAGCGTAAGGCTTGCCGGCGAAAATAATTCCTTTATAAAAGCGGCTGCAATTTCCTGGTCGGTCATAGATGCACGTAACATTGAAATGGCAATTGTTGGATTGCCCAACGATAACAATAAAATTCGCGGCAATAAACCAAGCATCCGGCTTCTTTGCGCATTACACCAGTTATATACTTCTTTCATCATAATTCCATACGTGCCATAATTAACGGTGCCCGACAGCCAACAACCGGAACCCATTTGCACCGTAATTGAACAAGTGGATGGATCTTCACAAGGATCTGATTCACCTCGTGGCAAAGAAGCAGATGATAAACCCGAGCAACCGGGCACTGCGCAGCCTGGCACACTAAAAAGCCAGCTTGCACTTAAAACAAATAAGCCAATGGTATCAAAAGCATCTCTGTTGAGTTGCCATTGCGAATTTGTCATTGATACATAAGCTGCTAAAATTGGGTCACTTGTTAAAGCAGCAATAATTGAAATAAAAGGTTCAGCCCAGCTTCCGGTAAAAAGTGTTGATCCGCCGGCTGCTCGTGGATTGGTTCCGGCTGCAGGAACATACGGAGCAATTAAATAAACTGCAGCAGCTAATTTATTAACCGGAGACCATCCTCTGAAATCAGATTGAATTCTCGACCAAACTGCTGATACCTGCGGCGTAACATTTGGTCCGCAAACATGCGGCGTGGCCGGCGTAGTGGTGGTTGAAGCAGTCGGCGATGTTTGCTTTTGTATTTTTTTAGTGCGAATATTTTTATTCTGTTGAATAACATGTGTTAACTCATGCGCCATTAATTTTTTTCCATCATTGCTGTTTGGCTGATATTGATCGGCATTAAACACAATATTATTTTGATGCGTATAAGCCAATGCATTTATGTTTTTTGCCGATTGATTGGCTTCAGCATTTGTATGCAGTTGCACGCTTGAAAAATCATAACCAAAACGCGGCTCAAAAAATTTTCTTTCATCTGTTGATAATGATCTTCCTTTTCCATTTATTGAGCTGATATAATTTTCTGTTGATGATGTTGCAACCGTTTCATCATTATTTATTTCTTTACGTTGCAATTGTTTTTTTTCTTCTTCTTCGCAATGCTGGCATTTACGCTGAACATTTATTGCAGATGGTTTAAAAAAAGATGATTGCGCAGAATTATCATCTTTCATACGCATTACTTTATCTGCCATTGCATCTGCTTCCTGCTCATACACATCATTTGGCTGATTGATGGAAAGCTTTGACTGAAAGAATGAATGATTCTTATTACCGGGCAATGATGCCTTTTCTTTATTACCAGAATAACTAAACATGCGGTGTTTAATTAAAAAATATTAAAGTGAAAGGTTAGTTGTTAATATTAGTCGTAAAAAAAATTGAAGCTTTAAAGTACAACTATTTTATTTTGTTTATTTTTTATTTTTTTGTAGCCATCATTAAAAAAAATCCGTTAAATAAATTACTTGTTTTCAAAAATTAAATTTTTATCTTAACACAGTAATTGTATAACGCATTTAATCATTCCCGATAAAAATTTAAGCCCTTAAAAAAGTTGATGCAATAAATGATATTTTATCATTCAGCTATTTTATGAACACCAAAGAATTGCCACTTGTTTCATGCATAATGCCAACGTATAACCGGCGCAAATTTGTTGCTCATGCAATTAATTATTTTTTGCGGCAGGATTATGGCAACAAAGAATTAATTGTTATTGATGATGGCACAGATGCTGTTGAAGATTTAATGCCTAACTGCCCGTTTATACGTTATTTTTATTTGAATAAAAAAATAACGCTCGGCGCAAAACTTAACCTTGCCTGCAGTTATGCGCAAGGCGAAATTATTGCCAATTGGGATGATGACGATTGGTATTGCAACACGAGATTAAGTTACCAGGTTGATGCGCTTAAAAATAATACAATTGATGTATGCGGAATAAACAATTTGCTTTATTATGATCTGCAAAATAAATGCGGTTATCGTTACATCTATCCGGCAAATCAAAAAACATGGTTATTAGGAAGTTCATTATGTTACACAAAAAAATTATGGTGTAACAATCGGTTTGCAGATATTGATGTAGGGATGGATGGATTATTTGTTTGGGCAACATCACCGGAAAATATAAAAGTGCTTACAGATTCCGCAATGTCTGTGCACATGATTCATGAAAATAATGTAAGCCCTAAAAAAACAAATGGCAAATGGTGGCACAGCTATCCTGTAAATGAACTGCAAAAAATACTGAAAGATGATTGGACGTTGTATGAAGCAGAAATAAAGCCATCCGGCAAAAAAATTGTTTTTAATCATGCATCAAAATCACAAAACAATCATGCAGTTGAACCGCTAAAAAATATTTATGCCTGCCTTGTGCATGATAATGAAGATTGTATAATTGATCTTGTGCGCAACCTGCATTATCACGATCCTTCTTCAACCATATTATTATTTAATGGAGGCAATAATAAAAACCTGTTTCCAAATCATTTTCCATTTCAAAAATTTGGTGCAGTAATACATCCAAAATCTTTTCCTGTAAAGCATGGCTATCTGCATCCTTTTGCGCTTAGCTGCATGCAGTTTTCCCTCGAAAATTTTCCATTCGATTCTTTTACAATCGTTGATTCAGACCAGCTTGCAGTTCGCTCAAATTATTCCTCGTTTTTAAAAGAACATTTAACTTCTTCTAACATTGGAATGCTTTCGCCCAAACCAAAACGATTAACAAAAAATGATATTTCGGATACGCAGGTTTGGCCTGCCCTTCAAGCTTTTAAAGAATACGAATTATGGAAACCGCTGCTGCAGCAATTTAATGATGGTGAAAGCAAATTTGTTCACTGGACGTTTTGGCCGTCCACTGTTTTTACAAACAATGCTGCACGCGACCTGGTGAAATTATTTAAAGAAAATAAGTTGCTGAACCAAATAATGAATCAAACAAAAATATGGGCAACAGAAGAAGTTATTTTGTCAACGCTGGTTCGTTTGCTCGGCTATGAAATTGTTTTAAATCCGTGCAGTTATGAGTTTGTAAAATTTCGTAAAACGTTCAGCACGCAGGAAGCAACGCTGGCTTTTAAAAATCAAAATGCATATTGGATGCATCCTGTTGAAAGAAAATATGATGATGCGGTGAGAAAACATGCACGGCAGCAATTCAATCATTATATCTCAACACAAAAACAAACGGTTTCTGAAAATTGCTGCGATATTTTTTTAAGAACAACTTTAATTAATAAAATAAAAAAAATTGAAGGCTGGCTTACAGATGAAGAAGCTGAATTGCTTATTGAAATAACGTTGAAATGCTGCAAAGAATTTGAACAAAGTGTTGTGGTTGAAGTAGGAAGTTATCATGGAAGATCAACGGTGCTTTTTGGCAGTATTTTAAAAAATTTTTCTTCAAACATAAAAGTTTATTCAATTGATCCGCATGACGGAAAGTTAGGTGCTACTGACCAGGGTTTGCAATATTTTCCGCCTTCGTACGAAAAGCTTAAACAAAACATTCAACGCGAAGAATTAAGTGATGTAGTAGAAATTATTAAGAACAATGCATGGAATGTTGAATGGAATAAACCGATTTCATTTTTATTTGTTGATGGCTTGCACGATTATCCAAATGTTGCTAAAGATTTTTATCATTTTTCAAGCTGGATTGAAGTGAATGGCTATGTTGCCTTTCACGACTATGCTGATTATTTTCCTGGTGTAAAAGCATTTGTTCATGAACTTTTAGAAACGGATGAATATGAAAAAATTTGTGAGGTTGATACTTTGGTTGTTTTAAAAAAGCATAAAATATAATTTAATGAATTTACCCATTTGGCTGTATTGGGAAGGCGATTGCCCGCAATGGATTTTAGAATGCCGTAAAACAGTTTTTGCACATGCAGATAATGTGCAGTTAATAGATTATGCAGCGTTTGATAAACTGCGGGATTGCGATCGTGATATTGAGTTGAGCCATCTTTGCACTGCGCATCGTGCAGATTTTATACGGGCATTTCTTCTTGCAAAATTTGGCGGCATTTGGGTTGATGCAGATTGTGTGGTGATGCGTTCTTTGTCACCAATATTTGAACTAACAAACCAGCATGATTTTATAGGTTATCGTGAACGCGGTGGCTATGTGTCAAACAATTTTATGTGTGCCCGCGTTGAAAGCAAAATTGCATGTTTGTATTATAAACATATCTGTTCAATTCTGCGTTCGGGCAAAACGCTGGAATGGCTTACGCTGGGCTCAACTGCGCTTACGGCAACCATTGAAGAAAGTAATATTCAATGGTATGAAATGAGTGTTCAGTTAATACAGCCGGTTTGCTGGAGCGAACCTTCTGCTTTTTTTGCAATAAGAAACGAAGAAGAACATGAAAAAATTTTTAATAAATTTTCTTATTGTTATATGTTATCTGCAAATATGATTGGCGGTTATGTGAACGCTAATTCTTCAAATAATTTACTTGATGAAAATTCTTTTTTTATGTTTCTATTAAAAAAATCAAACGAAGAAAAAATAAATTCAATGCTTATGAATATTGCACACAGAAAAAATACGGATGATGACCGATGGGTAATTCCTGAAGTTATTAATAACGACATGTATCAAGTAAAAAATGTATTAGCAAAAATGGAACCTTCGCAACCAAGTTATGTAATTGATTGCGGTGCACATATCGGCGCTTTTTCAATTATGTGTTCTTTATATTTTAAAAACGCGTCAATAATTTCTTTTGAACCCAATCCTGAAAATTTTTTTTACCTGAATAAAAACGCTGAAAATTTTTGCAATATTACACCTATGCAAAAAGCAGTTGATGTTAAAGACAGTACGTTAAATTTATATGCGCCCGATCAAACAGATTGGAGCGGCAGATGGTCTTGCTTACCTAATGCCAATAAATACATTACGGTTGAAGCAATAAATTTATTTTCTTTTATAAAGGATCTTGAGAAGCCAGTTTTTATTTTGAAGCTTGACCTGGAAGGTTATGAAGAATTGATCGTTAACCATGCAACCGCAGAAGATTTACAAAACGTACAAACGATTATTGTTGAAACGCATACTGAAACTTTTAATCATGAAAAATTAAAAGAACTTGGATTTAGTTTATTGTTTAATCCGCATATTTCAGCTGCAAGACAGTTTGTATATTCAAAAAATTAAATTAATTATTGCCTGTTAAACACCGCCGGGCAGCCCTGCATCAACCGGCCCATCGCTGTTAGAAGATTCAGCAGAAGAAGGTGAAGCAGCAGGAGGTGATGATGCAGTGATGTTTAAAGAATATAATTCATACGCAAAACATGCAAATGAATCCGCATTGTCAACAGCTTTATCTGTTGTTAATGTTGATGGACAGGAACCGTAACCACAGCCGGTTTTACAATAGCCGTTATCATCAGTATTTCTGTAATAATGCGTGAACTCGTGCAAAATAGTTCTGCCGACACATAAATCACTTTTACCCGATAATTTTTCAACGCATAATCTAATATCGCCGATGCCGCCAATTAAAGGCAGCGTTGTTACTTCTCCATTGTAATCACAATCTTTGTTTACGCATTCATACTGGTAATTATCATTATCAAAAGCAGCTTTAACACTGTCAAACACACCGATTATTTTTGATACATCTGGCGTTGGCGTCATAAAATATTTTGAGTACAAGGGTTTAAGCTTTGGATCTGATGGCGCTAATCTTAAAATTTTAAGCGCATTATTTGTAAGCAGTTTTGCCGCATAATCGCCTGGCCAAACTATTGATTTCAAATCGTCTTCTTTACACGATGAATCATGGCTGTACCTGCTTATTTTATTGCCAATATTATCTTTTGTTTGCTGCACTACATGCGTTAATTCATGACTTAATAATTTTTTGCCGCTATCAGTATCAGGTTTAAACTGATCATGATTAAAAACAATATTATTTCCTGTTGTGTATGCAAGTGCATCAACAGCTTGCGCTGATTGTGCCGCTGCAGCATCTGTATGAATTTTTACATTACTAAAATCATAACCCATTCGTGGTTCAAAAAAACTTCTTTCTTTTTTGTTCAAAGATCTGCCACCTGAAAGAGAGTTAATATATGCTTCTGTTTTGTTTGAAGCAGTAATTTTATTGCTATTGTTTTCTTTTCGCTGCATTTGTTTTTCTTCCTGTTCGCAGTGCGCACATTTGCGCTGTACCGATGTAATGGAAGGATTGAAAAATGAATTATTATTCACTGAAGAATTTGTTGTGTTCATTACTTTATCTGCCATTGCATCTGCTTCCTGTTCATACACATCGTTGGGTTGATTGATGCTAAGCTTAGGCTGAAAAAAAGTACCTGCTTCACGACCTAGTAATGGGCGAACGATTATTTTTTTCATGAATTTTATTGTGCATAAAAGACTTTGATTAAAGAGGCGACTCCATATGCCCGCTGGCACATTCTGCTCTGTTAAATTTTGTTCTTATCAATTCTTCAAGATTTTTTCTTTCAAGTATGCCACCTGATTCAGCCATAATATTTCCTTCCCATCCTGCATCTATAGTTGTGCTTCGCTGCGCATTAAAAAGTAAACCACCAACTTTACTGATAAAACCTTCGCTGTAACGATCATTTAATCCTATTAAATGGCCGAATTCATGAGCTGGCGTCCAGTTAATGTCTGATCCTGTATAGTATTGTATATAATTTGATCCTGCAATCCAATATCGCGGACTTGTATTGCTAACACCGGCAGCGTCAATAATATTTATTTGGGTTCTTGAAGAGTCTTCACTTGCGCCGCGTACTTGAATATTAACAGATGTTCTAACTGAATATCCGGCATCAAAAGTTGCCGTCCAAATTCTTTCTATAGTATTTTTTATTTGATTAGCGCGGGTTGTATTTGCACCGCTTCCATACACTTCAAAATTTGCAGTAATGGTTATCGCATTTCCGCTTAAAGTTAAATTTATTCCGGGGTCCGGGGTTAAATGTTGATGCCTGCACCGTTCTGTATTCGTCACAAATAAAAACCGCTCTTTGAATAATTTTAGGCTGAACTTTTGTTTGTTGCTGCACCACATGCGTTAACTCATGCGCCATTAATTTTTTACCCCTTTCAGAATTTGGCTGATATTGATTTGCACCAAACACAATATTATTTTCGATGCGTATAAGCTAATGCATTAATATTTTTTGCTGATTGATTGGCTTCATTATTTGTGTGCAATTGCACGTTTGAAAAATCATAACCCAAGCGTGGTTCAAAAAAACGTTTTTCATTTTGTGTTAATGGCTTGCCCTTGCCATGTAATGAGCTGATATAATTTTCGGTTGATGTGCTTGCTGCAGTTGCACCATCATTAATTTCTTTGCGCTGTGTTAGTTTTTCTTCTTCTTCACAATGTGCACATTTTCGTTGAACCGGTGTGATGGAAGGATTGAAAAATGAATTATTATTCACTAAAGAATTTGTTGTGTTCATTACTTTATCTGCCATTGTATCTGCTTCCTGCTCATGCACATCGTTTGGCTGATTGATACTATAGCTTTGGCTGAAAAAAAGGTTTATTTCTAACAGAGGAATTAAGCGCTCTATCTTTTTTTATATGATTTTGAAAATAAGTCAACTTATAATTTTTACTTAACAAGGCTGTAATCAAATTTTTGCCGATCTTTTAAAATATCCTTATTCCAGGCTGTCACCTCATGCTCATTAATTTTTCGAAACAATTTCCTTTGTAACTCTCCATCCTGAATAAATATATTATCTCTATATTTTGCCAGCGCTATCCATTCATTAACCGGATTAAGATATAAAAGAATGTTTTCATTATTCAATTTTGCGGTTAGCCTGTAAAAGCCATCCTTGCTTTCCCATTTTACCGGACTAATGGAAACAAGCCTTACAATAACTTCATCAGTATTAAAATAAAAAGTGAAATGATCATTGAATTCATTAGCATGCGAATCTGGAAAAGATATTATTTTATCAAATTGCCAAAAACCACTTTTATCGTTCATTTATTTTAAAATTTAAAAGCATCACAATACTCCATTGCCCGCATATCTTGCATCAATAGCAGCACGATGCGTTGCGGCTAAGTTATTTATTGCGCCTCCTCCAATTCTTGAATACTGGATAGTGCTTTCAGTGCCCGCAGTAACATTAAATTGATAGGTTGCCGACCAAAGTATATGATAAACAGGCGTTGTTCCATCTCTAACAGCATAAGTATCAAAATTAAAAATCAACACTACGCGGTTAGCTGCTGGTGTTAATGTAGCAGCAAATGCATTAGCAACGGGCTGCCAACCCTGAGGCTGATCTCCCATTATACTGGACGTTGCATTTCTTATATTTGTAAATGCGGCATCATAAAATGGTACTGTGGCGCTTCCGGAATCTACACCCCAGTTTGTTGTTGCTGCATTTGAATAATTAAAAGCTCCTCCGGATGCATTTACAGTACCCGGATTAAATGCCGGTGCGGCTACGCCGGGTTGAAAACCCTGCATTTGAATATTAATAAATTGCAACCAGCGAACTCTTGCAGCATCTTCGCCTGTATATTCCAATGTAATAGCATTATTTGTTTGAGCAGATCCAAACGCTGTTTGTTCATCACCGCCGGTTCGGGCAGAAACCATGCCTGCCGGTCTATCTCTATCACCAACAAAATCTCTGTGAGCCAGTGTTCCCGCACGTTCAGAAACCATAGCTCTTAATTGCATTCGTCTCGCAATTCTTCTGCGTTCGGTTCCCCGGACAACATCTCCCATAAAATCTGCTTCGGCTGTAATTTCGGTTGCAATTCTGGAAGCAGTTGTGCTCCCCAATTTTCCGTCAGATACTAATCCAAAATTAGCCTGGTATTGCGCCACAGCATTAACAAAATTTTCATCAATAACTGCTGGTTCTTTGCTTACTCCAAGCACATCTCTTAATAGCCTTATTTCATCAGGCTCTGTAAAATCTCTTCGATTGTAGGCTATAGAATCGCGAATTTGTGCTGCGGTAAGAACTCTTGCAATTGCATCAGGAGCAGTTGGCTCTATCGCCAAATCTCGTTGAATAATTTTAGGCTGAACTTTTGTTTGTTGCTGCACCACATGCGTTAACTCATGCGCCATTAATTTTTTACCCCTTTCAGAATTTGGCTGATATTGATTTGCACCAAACACAATATTATTTCGATGCGTATAAGCTAATGCATTAATATCTTTTGCTGATTGATTGGCTTCATTATTTGTGTGCAATTGCACGTTTGAAAAATCATAACCCAAGCGTGGTTCAAAAAAACGTTTTTCATTTTGTGTTAATGGCTTGCCTTTGCCATGTAATGAGTTGATATAATTTTCGGTTGATGTGCTTGCTGCAGTTGCACCATCATTAATTTCTTTGCGCTGTGTTAGTTTTTCTTCTTCTTCACAATGTGCACATTTTCGTTGAACCGGTGTGATGGAAGGATTTAAAAATGAATTATTATTCACTAAAGAATTTGTTGTGTTCATTACTTTATCTGCCATTGTATCTGCTTCCCGCTCATACACATCGTTTGCCTGATTGATACTTAGCTTTGGCTGAAAAAAGGTGCTTTTAAAAGCGCATTTTTTTTCATCGAAATCAAATCAGGAGCTTTATTTTCACTCGTGTACATACATTTATTTTAATACCAGTCAACAGTTAACAATGCATTCATCCATGGTAATTTTATAGTGGAGAATCCCCATGTTAATTTTGCCAATAAAATGTCAACTGTTTTTTGTTCAACGGTTAATTGCCAGCCTGTTTCTGTTTCTATTAATTTTCCTTTTCGTTGTAAAAAAGTATTTTGTAATGCTTCGATGGAAGTGTTTTTTAACGGTGGCCAATAATTAATAACTGACTGAAGTAATTTTTTTGATTCGCCAATTTCCTGTTCGGTTAATTCAATAGATGCAGGTAAACTTTCTTCCGAAATATAACCGCATAAAATTTTTTGCAGCACCAGGTTAAATTCTGCGACTTCAGATAATCCTGTACTTATATAATACAATAATAATACAACTCTTTTTTGCGCTTCTTCTGAAACAAATTTTTTGTTTTCTGTTAATTTTAAATCTTCAAAATATGGCTGAAGAAAAGGATGCAGTAACACCACTCCGCAATTATCACAAATCAATGCTTGTTCTTCACCTGCTTTTATTGTTGTGATTTTTTTTGGTTCAAGAGATAGCGTTTTCTTCATTTCAATATCGTCAATTCCCGCATCAGTAAAGCTTACATTTTTAAGTGAATTATTTTTTTTATAGAATGATTGAATGATTGTAAGAATTTTTGAAACAGCTCGAGATTTAATATCGCTTAAAGAAAAATCATTAATTAAACTGGCTGCATCAGTTTCCTGTTGCTGAAATATTGAAAGCAAAGTTGATGCAATTACTGCATCTGCTGAAAAACCAGACGCGTTAAAAACTTTTGTAAACAAATCAATAAGGTGTTGTCTTTTATCAGCTAAATTAAGTTTGTTATAAACATATTGCAGGTCGTTAAAAACCAATTCACACGATTCTTTGTTTATCTGTTTATCTGTTGCAAATAATCTTATTAAAAACGCATCAGAAAATTGCCAAACTAATCTTTCAACGAAATAGTTATAAGCAGCGGCATCTTTTTTAAGCCAATCAACAGCGTTTATCCAATCGTTATCATTCCATTGATGAAAGATCTTGCTTTCAAAAATTTTCATCTCATTTACTTCAACATACCAGGGCAATTTTCCTGAACGCATGAAATAAAAAAAAGCATCTTTTAAAGAGGAGGATACTTTAACTACAGTAACATCAGTCTGCGTATTATTTTGAATGGATTGAACAGATTGTTTTAACTGATCCAAAAATTTTTCTTTGAATTCATCTGCAAAATGCTGCGCATGTATTTCTCCAAGATCAATGTTGAGTTTATCTATTCTTACAATAGTATTTGATTTATCTATTTCATTCAGTGCTTCTTCAGTTGCAGATGTTAAACCGTTTGCAAATAATTTACTTACGGCATCCTGGTAATTAAATGCGTTATCAATACCTGAAATATTTATAATTACTTTTTGTTTATGTATGATGTGATGAGCCATGATGCTTTATTTCAAACTATTATTGATTTGGTATCCACACATCGCAAACTGCCCGAACATGATACTTGTTTGATTTATCATTTTGAATTGCTCTTCCGTTAAAAAAATCTATTATCCATGCCGTATGTCTCTTTGTACCTTCAACCGAACTCCAATAACCTTCTTTAGAAAAGCCGCCGATTTTTTTTGCCGCAAGATTTGTGTACATCATATTTAATTCTGTTTTTGAAGGCAGATACCAGCCAGCGCAACTATCAGTTGTATATTTAGAACAGGTGTTTGCAGCAAGCGAAAACGAATCAATTTTAATTGCATTGGCTCTGTCAAATAAAATATCTGCAGTGGCGCCGGTTACAGCGTAAGTAAATTGATTGTTATACCACGTAACATTGCTGCTTTGATCTTTGTAAGCGCAAACCAAATAATGTGTTGAGCATTGATGCGCTGTATCTGCAGTTGTATCAACATAAAATATATAACCGCAGAACGTTGAATCACCAACTTTATATTTTGGTGTTGATGTATTTGGCTGCTGTGCTAAAATAATGCTGCAAGTATCGGTGCATTGACTTGCATCAAAAACCCTCACTACATAAACACCTGCGGGCAGGCCCGTTTGTGTGGCACTTGAAGGTTGCGAACCAGCGTTCCATGAATATGAATATGGAGGAATGCCACCAGAAACATTAACACTAACTGTTCCTGAATTTGCGCTGCATTGAATGTTGCCTGAACAACTGAGTATTAATTTTGCGGGTTCATTTATTTGAGCTTTTTGAGAATCGCTCATAATATTAAATGTATCTTTTACAATTACAGTGTATGTGCCCGCTTTTAAATTGTTAAACGTGTTTGGAGATTGAAAACTTACGCCGCCGTTTATAGAATAACGATATGGCGGCCGACCGTTTGATGCTGTTATAATAATTGAACCGCTGGGTTGCCCGTTACATCTTACATTATTGGCGCTAATATTTTTAATTGCAGGCCTGCTAAATTGCCCGTATATGTTTATCTGCAAATTAGTAAAAGAAAAAATAAAAAGTTTTTCATGGTTTTTTGTTTTTCTTTTTAATAGCTGTTGCAGATTTTTTTGCTGCTGCTTTTAAAGGCGTTGTCGGTTTATTTGCTTTTACATTGCCGCCACTATCATCAATAATATAAGGCAGTTCAAACGGGCCGTTGTTCATATTTTTTCGAACAAGGTCTGTTGTAAGCAACGCTTTTTTATCATCGCTGGAGGTATCATTATTTAAAACATAAGTAATAATAAGTTCAATAGTAAACTGGCTTGAATCTGTAACCTGCTGCAAAACATTTATGGCAATTGGAGATGGCGCTGCCTTATTTTCAAGCACATCTTCTTTCTCATTTACTAACCATTGATAACTTGTTCCATCTGTATTTTTAGCTGCAAATGCAATTAAAGGTTCACCGGTTGCTTCGGTGGTAACATTAATTGTAAAAGAAGCGTCAGGTTTTATAATGGTTATATTAAGCGTTGTGTTTTTATAAGTAAGTGTTGTATTTAATGTTGATTGAATATCCATGGCCGGATGCAGGCTTAACGTATTATTATCCGTTAAAAGGTTCAGGCCGCCGGGATTAGAAGTGCTGTTAAATTCATCCGGTGATACAGGTGAACCTGTAATGAAAGGATAATTATGCGCATCATCAAACAAAAATATTTTTGGCTGAATATCAAAAACCACATCCTGTTTTTGAGGCAGGATAAAAGTAACAGGAGCACAATCAGAGCAGCATACGTATGGAATATAAAAATCTGCTATCACCGCATTATCAGCAATGGAAGCCGGTAATGCAACTGCTGATAACGCAGGCGATAAAATAGAAATAGCACGATCAATAAACCCGGGATCTCTTGCAATTACATCGCTAAAAGAAGATTGCAATCTTTGTGTTAATTCATCGTTGCTTATCTTCATTTGAGGCATGTTTCTCGCTAAATCATTAATCGCAGAAATATTTATACCTGCTGCCGTTTGATTGTTTTGGTTGGTTGATTGATTTGCAGCCGGTGCATTATATACAATAATAAATGTTCCGCCTTTTGGCACACCGGCTTTATGCTCCATTCCCCTGTGCTGGTTATAATAGTTTGTAAACAGCATTTGCTGTTTTATAAGCGTTACTCTTGTGTTGTATTCATTTTTTAATGATGAAAATTTATCGATAAAACAGTTGTTAATAATCTCATCAAACAAATCTATATGCTCTTCAAAATCAGCAAAGAAATTTTGCAGTTTTTGATTTTCTTCAAACTGTAAAAAAACATTATTTAAAAGCAGCAAATAATTTTGCAGCGCATTCATTTTATCTGAAAGTGTGCTCACATTTACTGAAGACAAATTGGTAAAATAAAGCGTGCTGATAATTTCTTCAATAAGATCAACAATGGTTAAAAAATTATTTGAAAGATTGGTTGCATCAAAACTGGCAAAGAAATAGGTGCCTGCCGGGGGATGTTGCGCATAAAATTTTCCTACACTATTGGCAGCAAGATTATTAAAGCAGCTTTGTTGTTTTAAAAAAGTACCTTTAAAATAAATAAATAAATTAATAAACAGGTTACTGTTAATAACAGAAATTTTATCTGTTAACTGGTTTGCGGCAAAAGAAGAAACAGCAGAAAAAGCATTTGTAGTTTCGGTTAATTTTTCTTTGTTTATAATTTTTGATCCCGTGTTTGATTTTATTTTTTCTGCTGCTGTATCTAAATTTCCAAACACCGGCGGAATATGCGTAATGATGATTGGCGGATCATAAGTTTGCGCTGCTGCATAACACATAAGCTTTGCAAGCAAACAATATAAATCGCTGCGCAAAACATTATATGAAGAATTTAAATCCTGGAAGCTGCACTGCGGCTCGTTGTCAGCAATAGTGGTTATATCTCCGCCTGCCTGAATTGCCACCACATCAAAAGGAAGATTAAAATTTTGAACCTGCGAAACAATATTGTTTAAAACATCAGTATAATTTTTTCCTATATGCCCTTCAATTCTAAAAAAATTATACTGTTCAATATCGTACTGCAACGGGTTAATTACTGCATCATTTGAACTATACAAATCAGCATTATAACTTAAATTATTTGCCCCGTTGCCATGCGTAGTTTTATAATAGTTCCATGCTTTATACAATTCGTTTCCGGCATCATTTACATTATAATAATACGGAATTGCACGTTTAGAAAGCATTGAATGCTGATATTCACTTGGTGTAATTGTAATTGCAGCATCTGAAAATAATTGCTGAGAAAAAATTGTAAATTCCTGTGTAAGCAATTTCATGCGCTCAAATAAAAAAACTGCCTCGGAAGTTTGCCCCTGGCCTTTATCAAAAAGCGGCGAATAAATAAAATACTGGCGGTATGCATCTGTTGCATAAGCATTCGTATCAAGAGATGCATCGCCTAAAACCAAATGAAGCGGAAAAAGATTTTCATCAGGGCAACACAAAGAAATTATACCTGAAATTTTTATAATGAATTCATGATAAGCTTTTACAAGATCATCAACAAAATCATAAAAATACTGGATGAATAAATTGTTGCCGTTTAAAATACTGTTTCGCTGAGATTGCAGTTGATTAAAAATATTGTGGCAAACGGATTTGTTTGTTCACTTAAAACAAGATTATATTTTTCGTAAACAGCATTATATGCATTGGCTATGTTTGTTAAGGTACATCATCTGCAATTTTTGCAAATGCATTTAGTATATTGTTTGATGTTTGAAGATTTGAATACGGAACATTAAGACGTTTAGATATAATATCCTGCGCAATATTTGTTGTGATGCCTGCGGCAGTAAAATTAGCATCAGGCGGAGAAGCAGGTAATTAAACCAGGCAAATCTTTTTTAGCAACAAGTAAAGGTTTTATATTGAATGAAATTTTTTCGCCATTGTTGTTGCAATCAAACATGCTGCAGTTCTTCAAATCCGTTTCTGTTGCTTCCAGAAATAACACAACAACATAATCATTCAAAAAACCTTGTTGCAACAGAAGATAATGATGGCGTATTTTTTTGAAGGTCTGTATCAAGATTTTTATATTGATCGTCTGTTATCAGCAAAAAAATATTTTTATCCTGGTAATAAGGTTTGTAAAAAGGAAGATTGCCGCCAGGATATGAAAACAAAGGATCGGTTGGCTGATCGGGAACAGTGTATGGAGTGAGGTAAGTATAAAATTCATCATCCTGCGTTAGCAAATATCCCTGCGATGTAACACCACAACCTTTTGTAATTTTAATTACACCAGTATAATGCACAATATCAAACCCGCAAACAATACCAATTCCAATCAGTTTGTTGCGTGTCCAGCGGTTTTGCTGATCAAGATAATTAAATGTATCGTTCAGGTCTTTATCTGTTAATACCTGGTCGGGCGCAAATAAAATGTAATCGTAATTTGCCATAAATTAATTTTTAAAAGATCCCAATATTGTTTTACCTAAAACCACAGGGTTTACATCTTTGCTTTCATTGCAATCATGCAATGTTGCCAAAGGATATTCACTATGTAAATTGAAAATTAAATCCAGTAAAATATCATTTGTTTGCTGAAGCGTTGTTTGTGCAGTTGCATCAGATTTATCAAATGAATAATTTGCAAGCGCTGTTATCCAGTTTTTATATGCGGTTTCAAAGTCAGTACATCGAACTGTTGCTTAACCAGCAAACTTTTACAACGGTGTGCGCAGGTGCTTCACGACGAACAATATCTTCAAAATATTCACGAAAAGCAAGGCTGCGTAAATGCGCCGTCCAGTAAGGCAACACAATCGTCATTCGGAATGAATAAGGATCTTGCTCACCGCAGAAATCGCAACCTTTATCAAGACAAACTGGTGCCAGTTTAAACTGATCATTTCTTGGCCTTAGTAAAATATGTTCAATAAGATGCAATCCATCGGGATTGAACCATTATTTATTTCGTTTATAAATTGATCCAAAGCCGAGTTTGCATCTGCTTCCGAAGAAAAATTATTGCTGGTTAATATGATGTTGTCTTCATTATCTGCAACTAAAGCTTGCCAGTTGCCGCCTGTTTCTTTAACGCCATAATTTGTTTCAGCAAGAAAAAAATCAATGGTTGAAAAAAGGGCTTTATTCAGTGAAGCTTCATCATCATAATCAGCAGATGTAAGCGTATCATTGTTTTTATTTGAAAAAATGAAACTATATTTGGCGGCGTATCTCCTGTTGTTATTAAAGTGGCGTTGCCGGCACAGTATAAAAACCTTCGGAAAATATTTGAAATGCCGCCAATCTTGCACACTTTTTTTTCTAAGCCCGAAACATTATCTGTATCCCACAAAGCAGTTGTATCTATCGCAAAATTTTGAGGTGGAGGCGTCACTATTTGTGGAAAATAGTTGAATGCTTTTGCACGCTCATAGCTTGTTTGCGGATAGTTTTTTATAAAATCAATTTTGTTGTTGATAACATCTGCAGGAGTCAATTTTGGTTTCCTGCTGTGTTTCATAATCCAACGAATACATAAGCAAAACATAATCGTTAAACGACTCTGCAAATCGTGCCATCAGATGATCGAAAAAACGGTTGCGCCTGTCGGTAAACGTTTCGTTGCTTTCGTATAAATTCTGCCAGCCGTTGGGTGTTGCTACAGCTTGAATTCGGCATTGTTGAAAACAGCTTCCAGCAATGAATTGTGGCTGCTGTCCTGTTTGTAAATGGCATCAATATCTTTAATGCTTTCAATGTATTGACCAAAGTAAGTATGCGTGATAGAATCCGTGCTGAATAAGGCTTTCGCGTTTTTTAACTGGCTGAAAAAATCGGCTAACAACTGATCATAAAAAAGAAGATACGCCTTCAGTTGCTTTGCCTGGGCTTTTCGTTGTTCTGTCGCATCAGAAGGCAATCCTGCACTGCCGATGCCATAGGTTTGCGGAAACAAATCATCTATTGAAGTGTATTCCTCCAGGTTGTTGTATTGACCATTGGGTAAGGGCAAATCATATCTGCGTGACCGTGTGAGTTTATTGTTTGCATTGACCGCTGCCAGCCATTTCAATGTATCGCGCACTTCGCTCAGATTGGGCAGGTAGGGGAAATTATTTTTGTAAAACAAAATCTTCGAGGCCGTTTCATAGAATACGGGTTTGTGTCCCTGGCGTAATGTTCATGCACCAGCTTTTGCCTGTTGCATTTGGAACCGGATTTCCATTCGCATCATACTTTGTCATGCGGAAATTTTTTACTGCCAAACGCCTTTAATGTCCATTATCAAACTAATGATATCCGATGCATGAATCACTGTTTTCAATTGCGTATTTTCCAGTTCGGTCGGTATCAATAAAACCATGCGCCAATCGTGGTCCTTCAAACACTTCATCAGGCGTGTAGCCCTTTGCCAGCAAGTCTTTCAATAAATAAAAGTTAACTGACTGGATTGAGATATTGCTTCAATGGCAAACCATACGTCTGCCTGCACTGCATCCATATCGAGTATCGGGTGTTACATCTATGTCGCAACAAATCGCAATCTCTTCATCGGGTACGTATCAACCTTTATAAAATCTTCACACAGGTTTCTGTTTTCGTGTAGGTTTTGATTGCTGTTTGAACAATCTTTTTGGTTTGCTGAATTTTTAAATGATATAGAGTAGATGACCTGCTGTGTGAATTGCGATGAAAAGAAAGCCTGCATATCTGCGAGCGATAACAGCCTGCCCGATGGTTGGAAATCAATCAGTTATATTGCCGGTTAAACGAGCAGCATTTGCATCAGTGAAAAAGTAATTTGTATGTTCCAGTCATTTATATTATTTGTAATAACCGGCGAGTATATTACATTATTAATAACCGGATCTGCTGTAACATTGATGGTTGATCGTATTGCATAAAACGCATCACTATTTACATTTGCATCATTCCATTTGCAAAAGAAACGGTAAAACTTACATGCGCCTGCATTGTAGGTGCCGTGCAACAGCGTTAATTGCCGGACTTAAAATTAATCTCACCATTATTAAAATCTACCAACCTGCGGGTCATCATCCAAATCAATCAATACTGTATATAAGCCTGAAACATAAATGGGATGCGGTGTTGTTTCATAGGTTAATTTATCGTTTTTACAATCGGCATAAAATGGCATTTCTGCAAGGATATTGTTGTGCCATCGTTGTAAATATCATTTGTTAAAAGCCATGCATTGTGTATGCCTTTAATGTCAATCAATAATTTTCTGTAATCATCAATGGTTAACGGCGCTTGGGTAAGAATGTTTTTTGCGGTGAACAAAGCCTGCGAAGAAGCAATTTGCACCATTGCTTTCCGTCAACAAATTCACCATTGGCAATGCCGGCGCGATAACCCAATTCCGTGATGGCATAACACAATGCCTCAAGTATCGTTATGCCGGGATCATGTTCGTTATAATCCGTCCACAAACTGCTGCCCAATTCTTCAATGTATTGCAATCCCTGGCCGCGCAGAAAAGTATAATCTTCTCGGATGTAAAGTGCCGGATTTTTTATTATCGTTGTTGTATTCTGCCATTACAATGCAATTAGATTGTGGGTGAATCAATATGCCTTGTTACCACTCCGTTTGCATCGGTGTTGCTGTACGAAACCAATAATTGAACGTGCGGTAGAAGCAACGGCCTCTTCAATGTCGTACAATGCAGTGGTGAATGGCGCCTCCATCGTCGCGAATAAATTGGTTCATTTTAAAACACGTTACAAAATCAACATAAGAGCGTTCTTCAACAAAATTCAGTACCACCGATTTTTCTATCCTGCCGCCAAACTCAATGTCGGTGCCGCTTCCGTTCGCCCATGGCGTAAGAAAGCCCTCTATCTCATGTATTAATTGTTTGCTATAAAAATCAATATCATGATTTGGGTAAAAACGTTACAGCAAAATCGAACTGCACTTCTTCAAACTGCGGGTTGGTAACATGCAGCCTGTTGAGCTGCTGGTTATTTAAATTGGATACAACAAATGGCGTGTTTAAATTTTGAAGGTAAGTTTGCATTTCGGTTAGCAACCCAATGCTTGTATAAGGACGTAACGGGTTTGCGGCAGTGTTATTTATTAAATCAGGCATGGTTACCATGGTTACATTGCCGGGCAAAGTTTCGCTGTATTTTTTGTTATTGTTTTTGCCGGTTATAATTCCTGTGTGGCTTATGCATTTGACTTTATGAATTTGCGGATAATTTTCCAAGACCAATCGTTCATAATCCGACACGGTTACAGCCCGGTGTTTATGCCTTAACCGTTCGCTTACACGCACATAAAACTGGTTGTCTGTTTCGCTTATTCTTCCTCCAAATGAAGTATATGGCTGATTGTTTTTTTCAGCGCAGCAATGGCTGAAATCGGCTTGCTAGATTGTGTTTGGGGCAATGGATTTTGTATTCAATACCTGCTGAAACATCCTGTGCAAATGTGCTTTGGCCGCGTTTGCTGTTACTCAATTAATTTGCAAACCGCATCTGTGTTATGATCTGTTGCAGCCTTCAGCCAAATTAATCCATTAGCTGCACGGGTGTTTGTAACCGTTGCATCGGCGGCAACATTTAATGTTACAATACCTGAACGCGTTAAATTATTTGTTTGATCGGTTACATCAGTTTTATTAAAATTTATCCAGTTGTTGTTTGATAAATAATACCAGTTTATTGTTGCTATTTGCTGCAAAGGATTAGCGGTTCCGTCTGCAATCTGAAATAAAATTGAAAATGTTTCTAAAGCATTTGCATTGTTTAAACCGATCCATAATTCACCGCCATTGTCTGCAGCATTATTATCTTCTATATTAAAAACAGGAAGAAAATTAAGTTTATCATTTGTAATAAACGGATGCATTTCCCTAAAACCAAATGGTTCTATATGATAATAAAAATTTGATCTGTTTGCAAAACTTTTTGCATTGTTTTCATTAAAAGAAATTGTTTCGGCAGCAGTATAATTTAAAGCGATTGATGAAATAACCGGCGCCGGCGGCAACGGAACATTTGCGGGTGGGTTTACCGTATATGTTGTGGTGGTTGAACCATCATCGTTTGTGGTGGATGTAATGTTTGTGCTTGTATTTTTTATTGAGTTCTGAACATTTGATAAATAAGTTGACAAACTGTAATCAGCAGCATTCAATTGTATTTTTATAAACCCTTCTGTTGAAGTTGAACTGTAATCTTCGTTTGAAGTAAAATCAGTTTCAGCAACAGGAATTTTTTCCAAACCATTAATTGTAACCCTGAATAAATTTAAGAAATCATCATTGTTTATAAATTCATTTGAAGTAAAAGCGTTCTTTGAAGTAAAAGCGTTCTTTGAAGTAAAAGAATCTTTTAATGTAAAAAAATCTTGTGAGGTTAATGAATTTTTTGCAGTTGAAGCATCTTTCAAACTCAAAAAATCATTCGTATTAATCGCTTTAATTTTTGAAGAAGCTAAACCTGATTCTGATTGAATTATTGGAAGCAAAGGTGTAAGCATTAATGAGCTTCGCTGAATATTTATAACAAAAACATTCAGGTAAAAATCATTATCAAATGAACCAGACCATTGCCCTTCATTCAAAGCCATAACATTCGCTTTTACAGAACCTGGAAACTGTTGCCAGTTTATTGCAATTGATAAAGCGGTAAGCGGCTTTTGAAAAATTTCTTTGCTGCCAATAATAAATGATGCGCCTTGTTCAGGAAATTCGCCGAATATTTTAAAAGGCTTTGCAGCATTAATTTTACCATCATCGTTTTGAAGGCTAAGATTTTTTACGCTTGCCTGTACCTGCAATTGAATGTTTTTTACAACAAGCAGTTTTATTTTTTGATACGATGTATAATTGTTAAGCAGCACCTGCGCCATGGGAAGTTGCTGCGTAAAATTGCCGTCATGAATTTTTTGCGAATATGGAATAATTGAAGGCGCATTGCCATCAATTATTATTTCTAATGTAAAAGAATTATCATTGATTGAAGGCGTATAACCATCAGCGGTGTACCATTTCTTTTTTCCTGTAAACTGTACGGTAAAAATGTTTGATAAATCTGCAACCGTAATGCCTGATAAATTTTCACATTGAAACGTTATATTAATAGTGCGTTCACCTTCATTTAAATAAAAAATATTTGATGCAATGGCAAAACCAATATTTGCCTGTTTAATTTTATTGGTATCACCAAAAGTAAACCATGAGTTGTCTGCACTTTGCAGTTTAGCGCCATTGCCATCATCTGAATTGGCAACAGGAGACGCGTATAAAATGCCGCCGTTAGTTTTATCTAAATATAAAGATTTTAATGATTGCACAGTTGCCTGGTGCAAAACCACATCATCAGTTAAAGTATAAAACAGGTCGTTATTGTTTGCATCTTTTCCTGCTTTAAAAGCAGTTCCTTTTTTTAAAATGTGATCGCTTACATTTTTTTGAAGATCAAATAAAAGATGAACAAAATCGGGTATGGCTGCTGCATTGGTTAATTGCAAAACATTTTTATAATAAAAATCAAGATGTTCCTGTGTATAGTTATTTAATTTTTTTTGAGCGAATTGAAACAGCCTTAAAAAAGTTAAATACAAAGCATAATGTGGTTGATGCAACGAATAATTTTCCATCACATCATTTAAATAAGATGGCGCATCAGCAACAATTTTTATTACGCCATTTATAAACGATTCCAATGCGCCTGTAAATAAATTATGCGTTACAACCGTATTGATGTTTGAAACAATATCTGCAGTGGTATCTAAAGTAATAGCCGGTGCAGTAAAAGAAACAATTTGCCATGAAGCGCTGCTTAAATTATTGAAATTAAATTTTTCAGAGAATGTAATATTATCAACGGGCATTAACGCATCAACATAATCGGCACCTTCATTTATAATGTTTGTTGTGCTTGTTTTAAAATCTTGGTAATACTGCAACAATGCGTTAAAAGGTAATGCGAGATTGGAAGCAATAGCAAGATTTAAATAATCTTTAAAAGGAATTTCAGTTGTTAATTTATTTTCAGCATCATCAAGATTTATAGCAAGCGTAAATACAAGATCAAATAACGTTTTAAATAATTTTTGAGCTGTGCCGTTGCTGGCAGTTGTTTGTAAGGTTGAAGTAATATAGTCAATATATGGAATAAAATCTTTTGTTCGCCAATCTGCAACTGCCGCAATAATTACAGCGGCATCATTATTCATAAACGGCTGCCAATCGCCATTAATGTTATTTGTTGAATCGTAATAGTTAAGATACGATGCATAATTTTTTGCAAACAAAACAAGGTCTGCGGCGGTGCGTTCATCAACCTCTGCATAAGTTGCGGCCAATGCATTCAGCAATCGCTGCGCCTGGCTGGTGCCGCCATAGGCCAAAAGTTTATTATCTAAGCAAGTGCCTGCCATTTATTTTATTTCAGTTCCTTCTTTTTTATAATATGGATATACAAAATTGAATCTTGAGTTTGTTGATCTTATTGTATAATCTAACAGAATTCGTATAACACCATTTATTTCGTTGCTGTCATCAATCTACAACCCTATTAAGGTCTATACGCGGTTCATAATATAAAATAGCGGTGTGTATCATTTCTCTTATATAAGTTTTAAAAGTTGTGGTCATTGGTTCAAAAACCATTTCATCAAGGTTGCATCCGTAATCAGGCACCATTACGCGTTCGCCTTTTTTTGTTGAAAGCAAAATTTCAATGCTAAGTTGTATATCCAACTTGTCGCTTGTTAAATCTACCGTGCCGGAACCTGTATTAAATGATGGTGGAAAACCCCATCCTGTTCCTAAAAATGATGTGCTCATATTATCCTCCTATTATTACTGTTGGACAACCAATATAATTGTGCCGCCATGTGCTGTTGGATCACCCATTCTTGCGAGCGGGTTTGCCACCAATTAAAACTGTTGAAGAACCATTTACAATACTATCCGGCGGCCCTGCACATACGCACATATCTCCAACACATGCAGCCGGTAATCCTCCAATTAAAACAGTAGGGGTGCCCGGTGGTAATATTGGTCCGCCAACATGTGGCGAAGGCCCGTTAAACATCGGGCAAACATGCATGTCTGATGATCTTGCAGCAAAAGCCATAATGGTTATAATTTTTTTACTTATTAGAAATTTGAATTATCATTAATTTATCATTACCACGCCGCCTTTTATAGTTGTTGTGCCAGAACCTTCAACACTTACTGTTGGAGCAGATAAAGAAGCGCTGCCACTGCCTGCATTTAATGAAGCACCGCCCGCACTTAATGAAAAACTTGAAGAAGGACTAAGCATAATATTTGTTGCCTGAATAGTTAGATCACCACCTGCTTTCAAACTCATGTCTGCTGCACTTTCAATGCTTACTGAAGATGCATCCATAGAAATTTTATTACCGTTCTCATCTTCTAAAGTGATTACCGCATCAGCTTCACTGATGGTTAATTTTTTACCTGCAGGCGTTTCTATTTTCAATGATTTTTCATCATCATTAAAAATCATTTTCATTCCGCTTCGCGATACATAACCTTTTTCATTATTTTGATTAGATGCCTGCAATGGCGCGGGTTTTGCGCTGCTGTTAACATTCCTAAAACAACCGGGTTACGCGGATCATTATTTACAAATCCAACAATTACCTCATCTCCTATTTCAGGCCGAAAAAAGTGCCGCGGTTATTACCGGCATCAAGGCATGCAATCCTGCTCCAGACACCATCTTCATTAGCATCAATAATGGGTAATCTTACCCGAATACGATCCTGGCTGTCGGGATCATTTTCAAGATCTGTAACCACACCAATTTGCAAACCCTGAATAGCAGGCATCATATCTGCAGCCGGCCGTGCATGCACATCAGGTTGGTTTGTAAACAGGTTCTTCTGTTAATCCAAACTGCACATCGGTTTTCCAGGTACCATTTGAAATTTCATGGCGAACACCCGATACAAAAACTTTGCCGTTAAACCTGTCTCCAACACCGCCAATATTTATAAGATCTCCGGGATTAATTTGCAGCCATAACCTCGAAACGTAGCCCTTCCTCTGTAATCGCGACAAACGGGCTTTCAGCAAACGTGCATCCGCAAGATTTTGTAATTCATTTTCTGTAACTTCTTCGCCCGAATACAAATCATATTCGCTGATACTTAAACACACTGCCTAAATCACTGCCGGATAAATTTCCATTTTCCTGAAAGCCTGGCTCCTGCGGCATCGACAGTTAGTTATAGCCTGGTTAGAATAATTCCATGTATTTGCTTTGAGAACTTTGGTATTGATTGCGTGCATCCAGATCGGCATCAAACTCTAACATGGTTGAACCAAACACTGCATCGAGCACGGTTGACGAGTAAAAGTCTGGCTTTTTTGCAGTGAGTTTTCCGCCATCAACAAAACAAAGTTTTCCGTTTGCTTCCATGCGGGAAACTATAAAATCCCAATCGGTGCTATCGTACTGTACAATGGCTTCGAGCTGTAAACCTGTATCTTCAATATCGGTATCAAGCCGTAATTTCGATAATCGTTGCTGCTGCATCGCTATCTGTTAGTATCATAAAAATATTTATTCTTTCGTGCAACGGTCATTTGCAATTGCTTTATCCCTGCAATCCAATATTAAAGCAGGTGAACCATTGTTCCGAATTTTTAAACTGTGCCTTAAAATTATGCCTTTAAAAATGGAGTTTCATCTGAATGATAGCCTGCGGTTATTTCAATTTCCGTACCCGGTAAAGGTCGCTTCAGTTGCTTATTGTAAAATCCTGTGCGGCTGCATCACCATCATAAATCATCAGTTTTGCAAAAGGAATTCGGTTTACTTCTTTTGATATAACTAATTGATGCTACCTGGTAATGTCGGGCCGATAGCTTCACCATTTACTCTTAATGGTAAAGGTAACCAAGTCTGTTTGTTGCGTCCGGGAAGTGATTGGCTTAATGGCATTGATTAATTATTGTTAATGGGTGGAAAAATGATTTTTGTTCCTGGAATTAAATCTTAAATCCATTAAGCCGTTAAACTGCGCAACCTGGTAATAATATTTGCTGTCGCCATATTCCCGATAGCAAAGCAAGGGCAATGTATCGCCTTCTTTTACCGTGCGTATTTGTGTTAAATCGGGCGATTGCATTTTTTTAAAGCCGCCAGCTTTACTTCATCAATGACACCTTGAAATGTGCAATCTGCTTCGGCTCTTAAAGGCGTTCCATCGGGCTTAAACAATTTAAAGTTTATGTTCATGCTGGTAAGCACGCAATTGTATAACAATGACCCCCATTGAATTTGCACATAGCGCGGCTGGTGCGAATTCTCCATCGATAATTGTACACTACCTTTTTAAACATTGCAAATTCTGCAGCAACATCGAGCGTTGTTGCATTACACCAGGCATGGCAAGGCCTGGATGCTAACCCTGATAACAAATCACCATCACTTTTTTTATTAACGCCTGTACCATCAAATAAAAATTTAAAATTGAGCGTTTGCGAGTGCCTTTATTGTAATTAACAACTGGCATCGCTTGAGCCTTGCCCCGCTTATCATTGATTTGCAAACTGTATGAAGCGCGTACGATTTCAGGATTAATCAATACTGTATAAGGATAACTCCTGCCAATTTTTTATCAGGAGTAAATGTATTGTCCGTATAAGCAGTAAGCGTCATCTTTTGTAATTGACCAATACTCATCAGCGTTCATTTTTTTGTTGTAAAATTTCAAGCACCTGTTCAACACACTGCAGCAATAATTGTCGTTGTTATCATTTGCAGATGATGAAGCCTGGTTGTTAGATGAGGATGATGAAGCGCTATCCTGAACAGTAGTTGTAATTTGCAATTCGCGTATTTCTATTGGCATGGTTAATATTATGAATGATGAATAATGAGTTATGAATTTGAATCATAACTGATAATAAAGTAATCGATCTTAAGTTAAATTTTATTGAACCGAAATGCTTGCGCTGGCATTGCCTCCGGCGCCTAATAAACCTGCCACCGCACCAATGCCTGCTGTTACGGCAGCCGATAAATTGAGAGTGTTATAATATTCATAGCGCAGTGTTAGCGATTCAATAACTATCTGGCTTTGTTCTGCATTTAATCCGGTTATCTCATACTTTATGGGAATAGCATTTGTTATATACCATGATGATACGGGCAAATGATCTTCATTCAATAATGATATCAGCATATTGGTTGGCTGATAATTGAAATTCTGTATGGCATCAATGCACCAGGCAGTAACGCCTGAAACCAATGTCATTCCGCGTTTTAAAACCAGATCAGAATATGTGTTCGGCCTGGCAAGCGATGCACAAAACGGTTTTCTCCGCCTTCGTTATAAGTATCAAGATTTACATCAACCGTTAAGCCTGTTACTTCCTGAAAACGAACATCGTTTGGAACTTGCGGAAATATTTCAAACACCACCAGAAAATGAAAGCCGGTAAAAGGATATTCGAACATGTTATTCGTTTTGAATGGTTAAGCCTTCATGCGCAAGATCTAAGTTGTTCAATAGCCACATCGTTGCCATCGGCTTTTAAATCGGTAGATGTAACTTTTGTTGGCCATGCATTTTTTACTTTCCAAACTATTACAGGCGCTAATGTTTCATCAAGCAAACTGATGGTTATATCGCGGCGTTCAACCGTGTTCATGTTAATGGTGTTGAACCAGTTATAAAACTCATTATCCGATTTAAAAATGCCGCGTTTTAAAACAATGTTGCTGAATTTGCGTTGGCCGGGCATTTTTATTTTGTGATATTCAGGGCTTGCGCCATCGCGGTATTCAATCACATCGTTTGTTATATCAAGTCCGCTTACATCAGTAAAACCTATGTGTGTTCCGCCCCAGTCAACCTGAAAATGAAATTTGGGAAGTGGATAATTTGCCATAAAATTGTTTTTAGTTTAAAGAGAATTTGATTTTTATGAATTATGCCTGTTGTTGTATTTGTGAGAAACGAAGTATGATGAATTCTGCAGGTCGAACCGGCGCCATACCTATTTCAACTATCATTCGGCCGTTCAGGATATCATCAAACGTCATGGTTTGCCCCAAGCCCAACTTTTACATAAAATGCCTGTTCGGGTTTTGAGCCTGCCAATGCGCCCAAACCGCCATAAATTGGTAAGATAATTTTCAATCATTGCACGGATTCGCACCCATGTATTGCCATCGTTCGGTTCAAACACAAACTACATTCGCTGCCTTTTTTACCGATTCTTCAACCATAATATAAAAACGGCGCACAGAAATATATCTGAAATCGTTGCTGTTGCCATCTAATGTGCGTGCGCCCCAAACCAAAATTCCTTTACCCGTAAATGCACGAATGGCATTGATAGATTTGCCAGATGTTGCATCAATATTCATATCTCCCTGCAAGTCATCAGAAATTTGAAAAGTAGGTGCTATCACATCCTGCAAACCAACATTAGCAGGTGCTTTCCATACTCCGCGTGTTGAATCAACAGCAGCATACACGCCTGCCATAGCTGGCGAAGGCGGCAGCACTACAGGAAATTGTGTATCTAACGCCTGTGTAAGCAAATTGTATGCTCCTAAATTATAATAAGCCGGTGGTGCAGGCGGAGAAGAAGGTGGTGAACCTGGCGCAGGCAATGTGCTTATATCCTGCAATGTTTTTCCATCAAGTGCGCCGGCTAAACCATTTACTGTATGTGCAATAGTGGTTTTAGATTCATCATAATCGTATGAATAAACTGTTTTTAAATTTGGAAAATATGCAGCACCATAATTATTGAATTGCGAAGCAAAACCATTTCTGAAATTTTGCATAGCTGTATCCATATCGCTGCTGGTAACAAGGGCTTGACCGGTATCATATACATCCATTATGGTAAACCTGTCTTGTAAGTTGCCGCATTGATCAAGTGCATGGCCAAGCAATGAATAATAACTTGTTTCAGCCATATTTTGCCCTTCAGGAAAAACAATCAATGTTGGTTCATCTTCTTTAGCAATAGCTTCAAGGCCTACACCCATTCCTGCATTATAAAAATCTGTAAGCACGAGCGCATCTCCTACATTTGGTTTGTATGGCCCAACAGAAACAATATAACAAGGGCCGCCGCCATTTGCATAAAAAAAACGAATGGCAGCATGCATGTTATGATTTGATTTTGCACCATTAAAATCAACAGATATCGTATCGGTAGTTACTTTGCCTGAAGTTTGCTGGCTGTACTTGATCTGTATATTAGTTTCTAACTGTGCTTTACCAAAATAAAGCTCATACTCAAGCATGGAAGTAATGCGTGTTGGCTTGTTGGTTAGATCTTTTCCTTTAAGATCCTGTGCAATTTGCGTGTAACCAATAAACGCAGGTATGGCTGTTGCCACCTGTGCAATGGATGGTGGAAATGAAGGAATTTCATTAACATAAACTCCAGGAGTTTTGATGGCGCTTTCATTTATTTGTGACATATTTTTTAATTTTTATGTTTTATAATTAATGATTAAGAAATATTTCTGAACAGGCATAATTATTTGTGCCCGATGTAAAACTTGTAAGCATCTGCGGCGATGCACACGCAACCGAAGCCACCCTAATAACAGGATCGGCCGGTGCATTATTTACCGTACTTAATTTAAGACTTACATCTAAAGGCGTTTCGCTTAATGGAATAGGAGTTAAAGAAAAGATAGTGCTTGCTGCAGTTGCAGAAAAATTGTACGTTGATGGATTAACTGTAATGTTTCCTTTTGAATCGTTCTTTAAAACATACTTCCATATTGTTGCACGGTTTAAAAAATTAATACTGTACAACGGCGATTGCAATGCTGTGCCGTTTAATAAAGTATTACCAGCCGGCACGCTGCTGTCATTAAAAATATCAATTACTGCAAATGCACGATTTGTAATTAACTCATCATTTATATATATCCACTGGCTTGTTCCATTAATCACTAACCTGTATTTTCCGGGAGTTAATGCAGACAAATCAAGCTTAAAATTCTTAGTGCTTTGCGTAAACGAAATTATTTTTGATATTAAGTGCGCTGAAAAATTTTTATTGATGATGTCAAATCCCCAAACGTCTATTGTTGCATTGGTTTGTGGTGTTGCAAGCGTGTATGTTGAAACAGAAGGCATCCATTGCAATGCATCTGCTTCTGATACATACTGATTTTTATCAATCACCATCCAGTTAGCACTGTTTGCTGTTGAAGGCGCAACATTTACACAACTGCTGATGCATTGAAAAACAGTGCCGTTTCCATCAGCAGCAATATCACCAACATTATATGCAGTTGCATTGTTATAACTATCAAATTGAGAAAGAAAATTTTTGCCATTATTTATATTATTATTTCTGTTGGTGAAATAATAAATTTTACCGGATGGATAAACAGAAGGTAAATTGGTATAATTAAAAAATAACGGATTATTTAACTGAAGAAAAAATGTTAGCTGCAAATTTACTGGTGGCAAAATAAACGCATTGCCTGCATCATCTACCTGAATGCCTGCATATAATTTATTGTTGTATTGCTTTAAAATAATTCTGCTGCCGCTTAATTGTGTTTGCGTTTGCGCAGATGGTATAAAAGAAAAATCATTACAAATACCGTTTGCAAAATATTTATGCAGCAACTCAATTTGAAAAAAATAATTATAATTTATGTTGCTCATTGTTGCAGGCTTTTTTCAGTAATAGAAATTTTTTGTATCAATCCTGCTTCACCATACATAAAGTCTTCATCAATGGTAATCAATCGCATCTTATACATAACTGAAGGCAAATACCTTGAGCCAAGTATGCCCCATAAATTATTCAGATCCTGGTAAGAAAGAGACATAAGATCTAATGTTAATTGATCTATACCGCCAGGCAGCGATGGCGATGATAACGGTGTAAATACATTTTTATATTGAAAGAACTGGATGATGTAGGATATTCGTTTCAGCGATTCTGTATAGGTCGAAAGATTTGCAGAAAACAAAACATACAGGTTAAGAAATATTTTTGGATTTTTATACACCACAGAGCCATTGTTACTGCGCACAAAATTTTCCGGAGATTTACTTATGCGGTCTTCTTCAATGTTAACAACACTTACAAAAGCATTTTGCGGATCTGTGTTTTCTCCGCCGCTGTTTGGCTGTGTTTCACTTAGCTGAGATATGTTTGATAAAATAATAGCATCACCGGATGGTGGGGGATCCAATTTCGTGAGCAGGTATGCGTTCACTTGTTTACATACAAAATCAAGCGCTTTATCAATCATGTGATTGATTTTATATTTATAAAAATTATTTCTTAAAAGATAGGCTATTGGTTAGCGGTCTTGGCCTGAACAAGTTTTCAATAAGACGAAATATTAGAGGTATGCAGTAACAAACATAAAGAACAATTTTATATTTCCAACAATCAATCAAAATTTTTTTAAATAATTCAATACATAACTTTACTGTTTAGCTTAATCTAAATATTAATGCAATGAAATTTAGTTGCCTGGCAGTTGGAACAATATTTTTATTTTCAAAAATATTTTCACAGCAATCCGTAAAATATTTTATTCCTGTTGATTTTTCGCATGTTGAAATAACAGATCATTTCTGGAAACCAAAGGTTGATTTGGTTGCAACAAAATCTTTAGAAGCATGTATTTATCAAACTGAAATTGCAACGCCGCGTATTCAAAACTTTATCAACGCAGCGCATCACTCCGGAAAATTTGTTGGAATTTATTATGATGACAGCGATGTGTATAAAGCGCTTGAAGCAATGAGCTACTCATTAAAAAATCATCCTGACACGGCAATTGAACATACTGCCGACAGATGGATAAACTACATTGCTGCTGCACAGATGCCCGATGGTTATCTCGATACTTATTTTGAATTGGGTGATATTTCAAAACGATGGACACAAATTTCCTATCACGAAGATTATAATGCAGGCCATTTAATGGAAGCAGCGGTTGCTTATTATGATGCAACAGGCAAAAGAAAATTGCTCGATGTTGCCATTAAACTCGCCAATCATATTGATACAACTATGCGCATTAATAACAGGCAATGGTTTAGCGGTCATGAAGAAATTGAAATTGGTTTGATGAAGTTATATCATGTAACAGGCAATCAGAATTATGAAAAATTAGCCAACTGGTATATTAATCAACGCGGTAAACATATGTATGCGTATCGGCCCGATGAATGGATTAAGCCCGAATATTGGCAGGATGTATTGCCGGTAAAAGATCAAACACAAATTACCGGTCATGCAGTGCGTGCCATGTATTTGTATAGCGGCACTGCAGATGTTGCTGCTGCAACAAACAATGAAGATTATATCAATGCTATGAAAAAAGTTTGGCAGGATGTAGTGTATCGCAACATGTACTTAACCGGCGGCATTGGCAGCAGCGGCGATAACGAAGGCTTTACAAAAGATTACGACTTACCAAACAAAGAAGCGTATTGCGAAACCTGCGCATCAGTAGGTATGGTTTTGTGGAATGAAAGAATGAATGAATTAACGGGTGATGCAAAATATATTGATGTGCTTGAACGCAGTTTATACAATGGTGCTTTAGATGGATTAAGTTTAAGCGGCGACAGATTTTTTTATGGTAATCCGCTTGCATCGAATGGTGATGATGAGCGCAGTAAATGGTTTGGCACCGCTTGTTGTCCGGCAAATATTTCACGGCTTGTGGCTGGCATCGGCAATTATATTTATGGCGTGAATGATAAAAGCCTTTGGGTAAATCTTTTTATCGGCAGCAACACTTCAGTTAAAATTGATAATACTAATGTTGATGTGAATATGCAAACAAATTATCCGTGGGATGGAAAAGTTGCTATAAATATTTTGCCCGAAAAGCCAACTGCATTTGATGTGTACATACGCATTCCGGGATGGACCCAAAATGATATTGTTGATGGCAATTTATATTTTGTGAGCAACAATGCAGAAAAACAAACGCCACAATTTTTTGTAAACGGAAAGGCAGTTGATTTCAAACAACAAAACGGTTATGCTATCATTTCAAATGAATGGAAGAAAGGTGATGTAATAAGTTTTGAATATGCAATGCCGGTGCTTGAAGTAAGTTCTAAAAAAGAAGTGTTGTATGATAATGATCGCATTGCTTTGCAGCGCGGACCAATTGTGTATTGCGTTGAAGGCGCGGATAATAACAATAAAGCATGGAATTTTATATTTAACAATGATGCACCACTGCAAACAATTAATTATAGTGTATTAAATGAACCGGTTATTGCTATTCAAGCAAAAGCAAAAGTAATGCAGCCTTCGGCAGATGGCAGCGCCTTACAAACAACAGAAAAAACAATTACTGCCATTCCATATTATACATGGTGTAATCGAGGAAAAAATGAAATGCAGGTATGGTTGCCAACAAAGATGAAAGAAATAAAAGTGAATTACTGAGGTGAAAGGTGAATGTAAATTTCGTTTGCTTAATGGCCAGGCATCAAGCAATAATTATTGTTGTTTAACTGTTATTACTTCATCAGCGATGTTACCAGAATTCCAACAATTATAGATATAGCAAAGCTCATTAAAGTTCCTATTAAAACATACTCAGCTTCTTTGCGCATGTTATCACCTTTAATATCATTAAAGCGCAAAATAGACTTTGCTGCTATTAAAAAACCAATGCCTTCAAAATGATTATTAATAACAAAAGTGAGCACAAGTATTCTTTCAAAAACACCAATCCATTTGCCTGCTTCGCTTAAGCTTGTGGCAGATCGGACAGCATGTTGTTCTATGTCTTTTCTCCAGCGCTGCGTGGCATATCCTAAAAGATACGCTAATGGAAATATTATGAAAAGATAAGCCGCTGCTATAAGCCAAAAATTATAGTTATTCAACAACTTAAAAAAAACAAAAGAAATCCGGTTTGTTGATTGATAAAAAATAATCCAGACAATTATTAAAACAAGGATGTGCAAAAACTGGTCTGCGATAAATGTAAATGTATTTTCTTGCTGGTATAATTTCCATAAGTCGATGCAATAATGCGTAATAAAAATAATTACCGGAATTACCCAGAGAGATTTATCAGGAGAAAATAAATATACTAAACCAGCGTGCAGCAGGCAATGAACATACAAAAACCACGAAGCAGCTTTGCGTTGTTTTTTTTGCTGAACCAGTTTCTTTGATTGCAAAACAAAATCAGCAAACAAATGCGCTGCTATCCATTGAAGAAGTGTTAGCATAGTTAAATGTATTAAACAGTAACCACTGTTTCAAATCTTTGCAATATGCGGTTAATAACGGCCCATCCTGCAGCCTGCAAACGCTGATGCACCGAAGGCTGCGATATGTGTAATGTTTTGGCAATTTCTTCCTGCTTTGCATTTTGTAATTGAAGGTATAAAGCTTCTGCCTGTGCACTGCTTAAACGGTCAAGCAAATAATTTAATGAAGCGCTATGCACTTTCCATTCTTCATTAAAAGAAGTTTCGGCAAATGCGATGCCGATAAGTTCACTTCTCTTTTTTAATTCATCAATATTTTCTCCTGAAAGCCGAAAGGCGGTTCCATCGGAAGTAACTATATTATTGCTGCTGAAACTAATATCTCCAATACCTACAGATTGCCGTATTTTAAAACTTTCAGCAGCCAAAAAACAATAGAGAGAAAGCGCAGTGCGTAATGCTGCTGTTCTGTTTTTTGTAAAAACACATTGCAGGCTGTCTCCTCGAAATTGTTCAGCTTTAAAGTCAGGAAACATTGAACCTATCTTTTTTATAAAACTATCTACACGGTTTTGCAGCTTCTTTCTTTTTATAGCTGTAAGCTTCGACGAGGCAATTATATCGCCGGTAATTATAGCTGCATCTGCATTTTTACCCACAACAGTCTATTTTTTACAAATATAGTATTACAATACTATATCTGCAATTATAGTGCTACAATACTATATTTAAATAATATAGTGTTTAAATACTATAATTACACTTTATAGTGCTATAGTACTATAATGGATCTACAGGTAGCTTTCTGTGATTTTTTATTATTCTGAACATTTGCAGCAAAACGGCAAGCAGAATTAAGGCAAAACCTAAAAAGAAATAGTTGCTTAAAGATTTGTTTTCGTGATAGATAATAAAAGCAAGAATGATTCCATATACAGGCTCCAGGGTTAAAATAAGATTTGATGTAAATGCGCTTACTTTTTCTAATGCTTTTATATATAAAATAAATGTAAGAATGGTGCAGCACCAGCTTAATATAACTAACCAAAGCCAGTCAAAATGCTGCGGTAATTTTTGCGTGCCTGGAAACAACAAATTATAAACCGGCATTAAAATGCTCAAGCCAATAAAACCGCCGGTTAACTGGTATAATGTAATTGTTTCAGGAGCATAACCGGTGATTAATTTTTTGTTCATAACAGATACAATTACTATTAAAAATGCCGACAGCAAACCAATATAAATACCGGTTGAAAAAGAAATATTAGTTCTGTAAATTAGTACAATACCAAAAAGTGCAAACAAGCCTAAAATAAGTTCATACACATTTATTCTTCTTCTAAAAAATAAAGGTTCAATAACAGCACTTAATAAACCGGTTGTGCTTAAACAGGTTAGCGCAATAGAAACATTTGCATATTTTACACTGCCATAAAATGTAAGCCAGTGCAGTGAAAGTACGGTGCCTGTTAGTGCTATCTTTAAAAAATCCTTCAAAGAAATTTTGCGAATGCTTTTTAAAAAATAAAATAATATCCATAAACTAATAACTGTAATAAGCATTCGCCACCAAACCAGCCAGCCTTCATTTAAAGTAATGGCACGCCCTAAAACGCCGGTAAAACCCCATAAAAAAACAGCAATGTTTAAACGTATTAAAGCGCTTTTCATTAAGGCAGTAAAATTAAACAACAGAGGTTATCCACCAGGTGTTTCCAAAAGCATCTTTAACACCGCCGGAGCGGCCATAAGACTGCTCTGCAACTTCTGTGATAGAAACAGCGCCATTATTTAATGCGCTTTTATGTGCGTCGTCTGCATTATCCACATAAATAAAAAAACCTGCAGGTTGCGGTGCGTATTGTTCAACACTGTCAGCAAACATTATTATACTGTTGCCGATTTTTATTTCAGCATGCTGTATAATTTTTTCATCACGCATATGCTTATTTAGAAGTTGTGCATTAAAAACTTTTTGTGTGAACTCAATAAATGCAGCAGCATTTTTTACAATTAGATAAGGTGTTATGGTTTGATATCCTTCAGGAATTTTGGCGCTCATATAATTATATTTTTATGAAGATATAAATTGATGGAGCTGGTTATTGTTACCATAAAAAACAACAGTACAAGTGTGCGATCCCGATCGCTTGTCTCCGGACAGGCGCAAGGAACGATGCCATGAAATACCATTGCTGGTTACATAAAATATTTATAAAAAACTTCTTAACTGTTTTTATTGGTATTGTTTCCCTGCGGATTCATTTTAAGCAAACCCATTAACTGTTGCATGGTGCGCTGCATACCATCTGTGCTGCCGTCAAGAAACATCATATTGCCTCTTCCAACTTCAGCAAAATTTTTAATTGCTTCCGTCCACATGCTAAAAAGAATAACATTGGTATCAAGATTTGCCTGCTTCATTTGCTCAGCAGCCTGGCTCATACCTTTTGCAACTTCTTCACGAAACAGCGCCACACCCTGGCCACGCAAACGTGCTGCTTCACGCTCTGCTTCTGCAGAAATTTTTATAGCATTTCCTTCGGCTTCAGCGCCTTTTGTTTTGGTAATAAGCAATGCCTGTCCTTCATTTTCTGCAGCTGCCTTTAAATTGTTACTGGCAACTACGCGGCTCATGCTTTCCATAATAACCTTATCAAATGTGATGTCGTTTATCTGCAAATCAAGCAAATGATAACCCCATTCTTCCAATACATGATCCACTTCGCTTTTAACAGATTCAACCAAATCTTTTCTTAATCCTAAAATTTCGCTCTGGCGTTTGGTTGCAACATAAGAACGAATGTTGCCTTCAATGGTACGTATCAATGCCTGCATCAGATCTTTATCGGCAATAAATTTAAACGCAACTTTTTTTATCGTTTCTTCATCAGCATTCATCACCGCATATAATAACATGCTTTTAAAGTAAACATTTGCCTGGTCTTGCGTTACCGCCTGAAATTCAAGTTCAACAGAACGGTTTTGTATGCTAATGCGGCGATAGATCGTTTCAAGTATTGGAATTTTAAAATTAAGACCAGGGCGTAATATGCGTTGATATTTTCCGAACATCGTTACAACAGCAATCGTGGCCTGGTTAACCGTTACCAGACCGCTGAAGATGATAAAGAGAAGAATAATGAGCCACCAAAAATTCTGAATAATCTCCATGAGTAATTTAAATTTCGCGAAAGGTAGGGATTAAGTATGAAGTACGATTTACGAAGTACGATGTATGAAATTTTTTTATTGCGGATTATGAAATTGATGACTTGGTTTTTTGATTATTGACTTTAATAACTTGCTGACTTTATTAACTATTGACTTTACTAACTTTTCTCTTCCCAAACCTGCACAAGATTTACAAGCACCTCAACAGATTTTTCCATATCCTTCACTCCTATCCATTCATGCTTGCTGTGAATGGCCTGCATGCCTGTAAAAATGTTTGGGCAAGGCAAACCCATAAAACTTAAACGGCTTCCATCTGTGCCGCCGCGAATAGGTTCATTCACTATTTTTAAACCAGCGCGTTTATAAGCTTCTTCAGCATAAGCAGTAACTTGCAGGATGCTTGATCAAGCACTTCTTTCATATTGCGGTATTGCTCTGTAACTTTAAATTCCATGATTGCTTTGGGATGATGCTGCAAAATTTTTTCTGCAATTTTTTGCAATCGTTCTTCATGCTTTGCAAGATTATTTGTATCAAAATCGCGAACTATAAAATCAATGGTTGCTTTTTCTGCAATGCCATTTATAGCAACAGGATGAATAAATCCTTCGCGCTTTAAATGTTGTTTCAGGGCTCCATTCTTTTGCAGGCAATGCTGCAACAATTTCGCCTGCAATTTTTATTGCATTTACCAATTTATCTTTTGCATAACCAGGATGCGCAATTACGCCATGAATTTTTATATGCACTGCATCTGCACTAAAAGTTTCATCTTCAAATGTGCCGGCTTCGCCGCCATCTAAAGTGTAAGCATACTGCTGCATTTAATTTTTCTAAATCAACTTTTGCTGTGCCTTTGCCTACTTCTTCATCAGGCGTAAATAAAATTTTTATTTCACCATGTTTTATTTCAGAATGCATGGTTAAATAATTTGCCATATCCATAATTATGGCAACGCCGCTTTTATCATCTGCGCCAAGCAACGTTAAGCCGCTTGCCGTTATAATATCATCGCCAATATGTTTTTTTAAATACGGATAATCTTTTGCAGATATTATTTGCGTTGTATCATCCGGCAATTCAATATCGCTGCCATCGTAATTTTTATGAAGAACAGGTTTTACGTTGGTGCCGCTGCAATCCGGCGCCGTATCTACATGACTGCAAAAGCAAATAACAGGAACTTTTTTATTTGTGTTTGATGAGATGGTTGCATATACATAACCGTATTCATCTGCATGTGCATCTTTCAAACCAATCTGCTGTAATTCCTGTGCAAGAAGCGCACTTAAATTTTTTTGTTTTGCTGTTGTTGGATGCGTTGATGCTCAGCGGATCGCTTTGCGTATCTATTGTTACATATCGCATAAACCGTTCAGCCGCGGTGTGTTTATAATCTTGTATCATTGTAAAAAATTCTGCAGCAAATAAACGGCTTAAACCATCACAATAAAATTATTGCGCAAATTTTTTAACCTGCGTTATAATTAAATAAAGTTAAAGCAACAATTAAGGCATTATTATAAGCGGAGATTTGCCTTTAAGGTCTACCAGTTCAATATCAAAAATTAAATCTTTGCCTGCAAGCGGATGGTTAGCATCAAGTATAATTGTATCATCATTTACATCGGTTATTACAACGGGTAATTCCTGTCCGTTTTCACTATGCATGTTTAATGTCATTCCAAGTTCAGGTTCAATATCGGGTGGAAAATTGCTTCGCGGAAATTCAATCACCATTTCTTCCTGTCTTTCGCCATAAGCATCTTCTGCGGGAATTGAAATTGTTTTTTTATCACCGACAGACATGCCGGTTACGCCTTCATCAAAACCTTTTATAACCATGCCGCTTCCCACTTCAAACTCAAGTGGCTGGCGGTCTTTACTGCTGTCAAAAGTGGTTCCATCATTAAGACGGCCGTTATAATGCACTTTTACTTTGTCGCCTTTTTTGGCTTGTTCTTTCATACTGTTTTTTTGATTTGAGAATTTAGATTGATTTGTTCAGAGTACATGTAAATGTGAGGTAGCTTTACAGCAAATGTAATAATTTATACAGCACCTGAGCAACCCATTTATATGTTTGCACACAAATAATTTACATTAAAAATGAGGTTGATTAAATATTATTTGCCAAACATTTTTAACAATTGCTCATCATTAAACTCAACAAAAACAGGATTGCCGTTTGGCGTTACAGATGGCGTGCTGCAGTTAAACAATTCTTCAATTAATGTTTTCATTTCATTATCGCTTAAAGCCTGACCTGCTTTAACAGCCTGCTGCCTTGCCATGCAATGAATTAATTTTTGCCGTTGATCAAACTTTAATTCATTGCTGAAATGTTTGAATTGTTCGAGCAATAATTCAACAGAATGTTTTTCATTTCCACGCAAAATATCAGCAGGTATTCCCTGTATAATAAAACTGTGTTTGCCAAACAATTCAATTTTATAACCTAACAATTGCAGGTCGGGCAAAAGCTCGTTTAATAAAGCCGCATCCTGCGGCGATAATTCAAGCGTTGCGGGAAATAAAGTTTGCTGCGTTACAGCTTGTTTGTTTTGAATATTGGCTGCATATTTTTCAAACAAAATTCTTTCATGCGCATGTTGCTGGTGAATCAATAAAAATTTATTATCTGCTGATACAATAATGTATGTGTTTAATAGCTGACAATTAACAGTTGGCAGTTGATGAATCTCTTTTGCATATAAGCTTTGAACGTTTGATGTTTCATCTGTCATCTGTAACCTGTCATCAGTCAACTTGTTTTCATCTGTCAATTTATTTTCATAAAAATCTTTCCAGTGTTTTAATTCTGTTCTTTCATTTGGCTCAATCAAATGTGCCTGGTTTTTTTGAGAGAATTTTTTATACAACTCAGAAGCGGTAACGGTATCTTTTTTTTGCTGCGTAAAAGGTTGCGTTATGGCTTCTGTTTGCATGATGCCTGCATTTAAACTAAAATCTAATGAAGGTGAAATGCTGAACTGCGCCAGCGCATGTTTAATAGCGGCCTGCACAAAAGCATACACTATTTTTTCATCTTCAAATTTTATTTCCTGTTTTGTTGGATGCACATTTATATCAACCTGCGAAGGGTCTAAATCAATAAATAAAGCATACAAAGGAAAACTGTCTTTCGGCAACAAATCATCAAATGCAGTCGTTACCGCATGATTTAAATAAGCACTTTTAATAAAGCGGTTGTTCACAAAAAAATACTGATCGCCACGTGTTTTTTTTGCAGCATCAGGTTTACCGACAAAACCATATATATTTAAATAATCAGTTGTCTTCTTTTACACTAACCAGTTTGGTGTTGTATTGATTGCCGAGCATTTGTAAAAAGCGCTGTTTATGATTGCCTGCTTCCAAATAAAAAACCTGCTGGCCATTGCTGGTTAACGAAAAAAATATATCCGGAAAAGCAATCGCCACACGGATAAATTCATCAATAATATGCCGCATTTCTGCTGCGTTGCTTTTTAAAAAATTTCTGCGTGCAGGCACATTGAAAAATAAATTTTTCATGCAGATGTTTGTGCCAACGGGGCATGCACATGCTTGCTGTTTGCGCACAATGCTGTTTTCAATTTCAATAAAAGTTCCCAGTTCATCTTCTGCCCGGCGTGTTTTTAATTCCACCTGTGCAACTGCTGCAATAGAAGCCAATGCCTCGCCGCGAAAACCCATTGTTCTTATGTGAAACAGATCTTCAATATTTTTTATTTTACTGGTTGCATGGCGCTCAAAGCTCATGCGGGCATCGGTTTCACTCATGCCTTTGCCGTTATCAATAACCTGTATTAAATTTTTGCCGGCATCTGTAAGATGCAACTGAATGTATGTTGCACCTGCATCAACTGCATTTTCCAGCAACTCTTTTACGGCGCTTGCAGGCCGCTGAATTACTTCGCCGGCAGCAATTTGGTTGGCAATGTTATCAGGCAATAAGGTAATAATATCAATCACAAAATCTCCTTCTTCGTTTACTTAAATAATGTAACAAATATGCTTTATTTTAAAACCTGCTTATATTTTTAAAAATAGATTTTAACTTCTGCGCTTGTTACTCGTCAATAAAAAACAACGATTAATGTTTGAAAATAATCTTAAATTTTATTTTATGCTAACCAATAGTAAAACAAAAAAACGGGTTTTAAAAACTGCTGATTATTTTAAAGCTTCGCCATTAAAAATGCATACAGTTGCTGCGTCTTTAAAAAAACAGGTTTCTTGTAAGTCATTTCCATCAAACCAAACAAAATTTACAGAGCAGCTTAGCGATTATTACACGCAATTATTTTTTCTTAGTTAACAGGATTTTTATATAACCTTGTGCAACAAGATAAAATAATGAAAAAACTTTTACTGCTTTTATTTTTGGCAACTTCGTGCAAGCCATCATTAAATAAAAATGTGGAAGATGCAATGAAGCATTACGATAATTTGATTTTGCATACTGATGCAAAAGGCTTATCTGAAATGTTTACTGCTGATGGAGAAATGGGTTCACCCGGCGGAAACTACATTCATGGCCGTGACAGCATTGAAAAATTTCTTTCACAATTTGCAGGTATTAAAGTAGATGAACAAAAAAGCAAAACAGATTCTATCCGCAGGTTTGGCGATACGGCTTTTCAATACGGAACATACTACCAGCGCGTTCACATCAACAACACAACTGAAGAAGTGCATGGAAGGTTCGAGGCAAACTGGCTTATTGAACCCGACGGAAAATTAATGCTGAAAAAAATGAGCGCCTGGGGAACAAGCAATAAATAAATATTAGGTGCTGTAATCTTTTTATTGCCGTATTACTACATTCAAAATTTTTACGGTTACTTCATAAGAACCCGGCACTTCTACCCGTAAAGGAACTCTTATTGAATAATCGTATTCGCCGGGCGTATAAATGCCAAGATAATGACTGTCTGAAGTTCCCTGGTAAAAATCACCATTTGGATTTGAAGTCCAAGAAGAAGTGCTGTCGATTTGAACTGCAGATGCTTTTATGTTATAATACATATTAAAACCATTACCCAATGAAGCAATAGGAAACGGAGCTAAGGGAAACTTTATAGTCATGGCAGTGTCGGTTGCCACATATGTATCCGGCGCATAATCCTGCAGGTTTTGAAGATATGGCGGATTAGGATTTAATCCTGCCGCAGGTCTTTTAATTATTTCGCCTGTTTTAGGGTCGAAAGGTGTTCCGTTTCTATCAACATATTTTAAAATAAGAACATTGGGTGTATCTGCAAAACGCACAACATTAACTGATACAAAAGGATTATTTTGACCGTTAAAAAAATAAGATACAGGCGCTGTGCCGGCTAAAGCTTTTCCGTTGGCAATAGAACCTATTTCGGTAATTTGCAACGGCGCTACCGCTTCAATATCAATAGTAATTGCATTTTTAATAAGTTGAGTGCCCGCAACATTTGTAACCTGAACATCTAATGTATAATTACCCGGCGGTATGTTTAACGTAGCACTGTTTGAAGTTAAAACTCCGCTGGTAGAATTTAATTGAATGGGAGGCAGATCTTTTGTTGTTCTTTTAGCTATGATGGAAGCATAAGTTGTATCTGTTTGAGGATTGTATGCACTTGACCATACACCAACAGGATAAGTTTTCTGAAAAATATCATCCACAATTTTTCCGGTAGAATCGTAAATATGCACCCATTGTATGTTTAATGGTATCGTTGATCCGTCTGAAACCAGTGAATTAGACGAAGCAATTTGCCCTTGCGGCACAACAAAAAGTTTGTTTGAATATTGCATGGTTGGGCTTATAAATCCATTTGCAATTTTTGTGCAAGCCGCATTAAAAAATATTACTGCTAAAAGCAAATACGTGCTTATTAAATATTTTAAATTTTTCATTGTATATAAGTTTGAATGAAATATTTACTGTCTTGTTCCGTAAAAAAATAATGTGGTGCCAATTGCGTTTGCCGAAGTTGTTACTCCCGGAGTTAAAACATTTATTACACCATTTTGTGTGTTTAGAAATGATGTGCTAACCAGTGTGCGAACACCTGTAGAAGAAGGCACATCTGCCGCAGTGCTGTCGGTGCCGTTAATATTATAATGCTGCCACAACTGCGTAAAATATACAACCCGCGGTGCTGTAGATACAATGCTGGTATATCCTAAACTTCCATCTCTTGTTGGCTCATAAGAAATAATTGCATTGTCGCCTGCAAGTTCAGTTGGATAAATTGTTCCAATACCTGTTAAGCTTTGCGGCGTGGTTACTGTTTTAACCAAATACATATACATAGAATCTGCAGTGTGATTAATATTATTCTTTAAATAATAGGTTAATGAATCAAGAGCAAATTTTGCATACACATCAACCGTATTCTGCAAATAAATTGTTCTTAGTTGCAGGTAATTATTAACCGACCTGTTTGAAACTGCAAAAAATGTGGTGCCCTGTTCATTAATTTTATCTTTTAAACCGGCTGCATCTATTAATTGAACCAACGTATCAAACTCCTGAAATTTTGTAAGCACATCATAGGTACTTGTATTTTTATACATGTTTACATTTTGCGTGGTGCCGCCTGTTATGTAATCTTTTGTACATGCAGCAAAACCTGCAACAACTATCATGTATAGAAATATATTTTTAATTTTTTTTGTGTTCATTGTTTTAATTTTTATTACGAACAAATGATTGAGTTATCTGCCTGAATGAAAAGTCCACCAGGGGTTTTGGGTTAACAAATTATCATACGGAAATAAAGTGCTTAAATCAAGCGGCCAGTAATAGCCTTTATTAGCAGCAGTAACCCTGTCTGCAGGATAGCCAACATACTCTAACCAATGCTGCGTATATTCTGTTCTTATTAAATCGTAATACCATTGCCCTTCTCCAATCAATTCTCTTCCGCGTTCTTCAACCACTTCATCAATCATATCGTATTGATTGGTGGGATTTGTATAAGAATTTATGCCGGCACGGTTTTCTGTAAAAGAAAGATCATGCGCTGCACCGGTTAAATCACCTTTATAAGCAAGCGCTTCAGCATCTAATAAATAAATATCTGCAAGCCTTATTAAAACAAGATCATTGTTTATATATGGATTAGAATTTGTGCCCGGGTTTTGAAAAGCAAAATTGGTATATTTTAAAAGCATGTAACCGGCAGGATCTCCGTTAGAAGAATTCTGAAAAGTAAAGATGGTTTTAAAACGAAGATCTTTTGAAGTATCGTACAAAGTTCCGTTATCAACCAATCCGCCTTGCGGCGCAATCCAGCAACTGGTTCTTATATTATCTACAATACTTCCTTTTAAAAATGCACCAAAACAATTAAAATTTGCTTCTGCATTATTTACTGAATTGGCATCTCCAACCGTGTATTGTGTAATAAAATTTGGGTCGTTATAACTGTATAACATCGGCAACTCGAATATGCTTTCATTAGAAGACATGCCTTTCCAGATATTGGTATAAGATGCCATCGGTTCAAGTGAATACTGGCCATTGTTTATAACCTGCTGGCAATAAAAATGAGCGCTGTCGTAATTATGCTGCCATTCATACATGTGTGCCATTAAAGCTTCTGCACTGCCTCTGTTTGCACGAATGGTTTTTGAAGGATCGCCGCCTGCATAAACCAGGTTGTTGCGGGCTATGCGTAAATCTCTCAGGCAACTATCTAACACATTATTTTCGGGAGACCGTGCCAGCGGCAGAATATGGCCATAATCTACATCATTATATGTTTTCGAAACATACACCGGGTCTCCCCATACTCTTATTATATAAAAATAAGCGTAGGCCCTCACGAAATATGCTTCCGCTATGTATTCGTTTTTCGCCTGCTCGCTTGAAAAATCTGAAGCAGGCATAGCCGGTACATTTTCCAGCACCAAATTGCAAATGGCGATCAACGAATAAAATCTCGACCAATCCTGCAAAACACTTTCCCAGTAAGGAACATAAGAAAAATTGTAGGGAGGATTATTTGTAGCCGGTAAACCATAATTTAAAAACACATCATTGCCTGCATAACTGAATGTGCTCGTGGTCATATCACCATAAATAAAATAAGACGATTCTAACTGGTCAACACCATTTGAATTGGTGGCACGCAGGCACGAACGCAACTGGCCATACATAGCTGCCGCAGCTTCTTCTACATTTGCCTGCGACGTCCAAAACTCTGCGCTGTATGTAGCATTAATTGGCGCTGTATATAAATCTTTATGGCAGGATGTTGTGCCCGCAATTATTAAAGCTATCACTGCAGAAAACTGTACGTATTTTATGATTGATAATTTCATTGCAACAATTTTTAAAATGAGTTACAGGTATTAAGATTAAAAATTTATATCAACGCCTAATGTGTACACTTTTGGCTGCGGATAAAGCGAGCCGGTATAATCGCCAAACTGATCTACTGCTTCAGGATCGGGCATTGTATTGTTTTTATTTTTTACAATTAAAACATTTGTTGCCATTGCATAAGCATTAATGCGTTTTACTTTAAGCCGGTCGCTTATTTTTTGCGGAAGTGTATAGTTTAATGTAACAAACTTTATTTTTAAATAACTGCCATCTACATTATACATGGTTGAAAATGGAAAGAACTGATAGAAGTACGGTGCATACGGATTTATTTCAGGAAATGATGCACTGTAATTCGGGTTCTTTGCATTTTGCGGCGTCCAGTAGTTAATATGGCTCAGATCGGGTAAACGTGATGCTGCAAAACCCGTAAGTCCACCTTCAAAAGCATTATCAAATTGTTGTTGTTCAAACGTATTTACAACATCTCTCTTCCAGGTAAAAATGGCTGAAACAGTTAAGGTGAAATTTTTGTACGTAAAATCGTTTGTAAACCCTCCTGTAAATTTAGGATTAGGGTTGCCGGAAGCAACCCTGTCTCCATATTGATCGCCGTTGTCTTCGCCGCTCCATACGTCACCATCGCCATTAACATCTTTCCATTTTGGATAACCTGCCTGTATTGGAAAATAACCTTTAAAATAAGTAAGCGGATTTCCGGTAATTGGATTGAATGGAATTTGGCTTTGATTGTTATAAACGCCTTCATATAACATCTGAAACATTTCATAAATAGGTTGCCCAACCTGGTATAATCTTGAAATACCGTTATAATCATCCATAACAAAAGTGCGGTTATTATCAGGCAGTTTTGCAATGGTATTTTTATCAAAACTTAAAACAAAAGTTGTATGCCATTGCAGTTTGCTGTGTATGGGAAGGTTGTTTGAATTAAGCGTTATATCAACACCTCTGTTATCAACCCATAAATCTGAAGCATTAAAATTTATGCTTTGATATCCTGTAAAAAACGGCAGGCCTAAATCAAAAAAATCATTGGTTGTAAGCTTGTCATAAAAATCGGTAACCAGGTTAACATGGCTGCCAAATAAATTCAGTTCAATACCCAAATCTTTTTGTTTTGTTTTAGACCAGCTAAGACTATTTTTAGTTAAGCCATTTGTATAAGATGGAAGTATTTGCTGGTTTCCGTTATAGGTTCCCGGAACAACGTAAGAATTATAAGGTGCATAAAAATTAGGTGCATTTTCACCGGCTTCACCATAACTAAATCTTATTTTAAAAAGGCTTACCACAGGCTTTAAATTCTGCATAAATTTTTCATCAGATACAATCCATCCAACACCACCGGCCGGAAAATATCCCCACTTATTATTTGGGCCAAAACGGGATGACGCATCTCCGCGATACGAACCATAAACAAGATATTTTGAATTATAATCATACTGCAACTGGCCAATTACAGAAAGCAAACCATCTTTTAAATAATTAGAGCTTGCAGAAAGATCAGACTGCGGTATGCCGCTAACAACCTGTATATCGTTTGTTGGTGTATTGGTGCCTTTGGCTACAACCGTATTGGAAACATTGCTGTTATATTGTTGCGATATAAGTGCATTAATATGATGTGCATTTCCATTGCCTGTATTAAAAGCCTTTGTATAATTAAGCGTATTAAAAACCAAATAAGTTGAGTACGTGCTTCTGTCTGCCTCAGCCTGCGATGCAGTTGTATATTGCTGATTGTTTGATAAAGAGCCTAAGTTATAAGCAACAGAAGCGGCGCTGGAAGGCAGGAAATAATCACGGTCTTGTTCATGAATATTTGCGGAAGCTTGCAATGTATATTTTAAACCGGGAAGAATACTATAATTTGTTGTAAGTGATGCGCTGTAATTGTCATCAATATTTCTGTTGCGGATAGAATTTCCTAACGCTAAAAAGCTTGAAGAATCAAAACCATTTACATAATAAAATGAACTTGGCTGATGTGAACCATCGAAAGGTGTATTTTGCTGATCGTTGCTGTATTTTTCACCTCGTTGCCTGTCTTGTTTTACAAGCCCTATAATAAGCTGGCTGTTTAATTTAGGGCTGATGGTGAAACCAAAATTTCCTCTTAAAGAATATCGCTGGTAACCGGTATTTTTTATAATGCCGTCTTCATCATAATAATTCATGCTTAAACGGTAATTAACTACATCTGAAGATGCAGACATGGTTGCATCTGCATTTCTTAAATGGCCGGTTGTATAAAATAATCCCTGCCAGTCTGTGGCATTATTAAAAGAAGGATTTAAGCTGTCTGATAACAATTGAGGAATTGCTGCAATTTGCTGCGATGAAGTAGCGTACGCTTTTAAAATGGCTACTTTTTGTTCACGCTCAGCAGCGCCGGTTAAAGTGGGCAATAATTCAGGACGCTGTTCAACACCTTCATAATAATTTACATCGAATGATGGAATTTTTGAAGTGCCTTTTTTAGTGGTGATATAAATAACGCCATTGGCACCACGTGAACCCCACGCTGCAGTGGCCGCAGCATCTTTTTGTATCTGCACATCCTGAATATCATTAATATTTATACCTGCTAAAAAGTTGGTGCCGGTTGCATCCAAAGTGTTATTACTAATATCATTCGGATCAATGGGAATGCCATCAATTACATACAATGGGCCGCTTAAAGCTTGTGCTTCCTGCACATTTTCGCTGCCTCCAATTTGTGTGTTTACTTTAGAGTTGCCACGCACAACTGTTGTTGGCGCCACGCCCGGTTCCCCGCTTGTTATCTGAACATTTACACCTGCAACACGGCCCTGCAATAACTGGTCAACACTGGCAACAGGTTTATTTTCTATGTCTTTACTAACAATGCCTGAAATAGCTGCAACAGTGTTTCGTTTAGTTTGTTGCTGCAAACCAACTACCACCACATCGCTTAATTCAGATTTATTATTTTGTTTAAGCTGAATATACATTTGTTTGCTGTCATCAGCTTTAACCGTGCGGGAAATATATCCTACATAACTTATTTGCAATGATGTATTGGCATCTTTAACGGTAATTGAAAATTTGCCGTTTTCGTTTGTAACCGTTCCATTTTTAGAAGAAGCTTTAACAGATACGCCCACAAGCGGATTGTTCGCTGTGTCTGTAACAATGCCTGATACGGTAATCGCAGACTGTTGCGCTATGCCTGAAAAGTAAGAGATGATAGTTAATAAAAATAAGATGGGCAGTTGTTTCATATCATCGTAATATTAAGTTAGAGGAGTTTGTTTTAAAATCGTTAACAAACCTAAAATGCTTTTTTAAAAAATGTAAACGCAAACGTTTGTGCAATTTTTTCTGATGCTTTTTTAATTAAGAAAGCACACATTTTAAGTGCTGATAATTGGTAAAAATTAGTGGGAAGTTTATAAGATGGAATTATTAAACGGCAACCTTTTTTGTATAAACATCCTCCTGTAAATATGAATGTTTTCTTTTTATGATGTTATTGATAAGCCCTTCCTGCATCATCCGTTTTTTTGCATCTTCAGGCGCTTGCTGTTGCTTTGCCTGTTGCTTTAATGCATAATTTAATTTGTTGTATATTTTTATTTCATCGTCTGAAAAATGATGGTTGCTTTCTTTATTATAATTTAATGTGTAACCAAGCGCCTGCAAGGTTTCAGCGGCAACTTTTTCAAACAACATAATTTCATTTACATCTAATTCATTTTTGTAACGATTGAAATTATTGGTGATGATTTCGCGGTTAACATTCTGCCACATTTTGCCTGAAGAAGCTGTATTGTTTGCTTCAGCAGAAGTGTAATATTCAAGACAGGAATTGTTATACGCTGCACCAATAAACGCACATATTTTTTTCAGCTCTTTTTCCGGTTGTGCTATCAGTTTTTCATAACAAACATGAATTACTCTTTTGCTTCCAAGTTGTTTGCTCAGTAATAAACATAAATCCTGTTCTTCCTTCCATTGTTTGGCAATATTATAAATATGTTTTTCACCAACAACAGCACGTTTAAATGAGCACGCAACATCTCTTCCATCGCGGTATAAAAAAATATATAAAGGTTTAATTTCTTCTTCAAGCAAGCCCGCAAAATAAATATTGCAAAGGCTTTTACACATCCATATTTTAGCGCCTTCACTTTCAGCATTCAATTCATAAATTGCTTTTGCAATTTCAGGTAATGAATACTTTTTACAACGCTTAATAATTTCATCTTCCTTTAAATTAACGTTGCTCCATTTAACAGGATTATAAGCCACAAGATTGCATACATCATGAACAAGTGCACCAAAATTTTTTTCAATTGATAAATCGCCATACAAAGGCAGCAACGGAAAAAATCTTTCTAAAATATGCGGCGGATGCGGCGCAGAAACTTCTTTCAGTTGATTCAACATTAAACGCAAAAGATTAGAACCCGAACGTTGCGTACCTATCATTTGAACTGCTGTAAATTTCATGCTCATCTTTTAAGAAATTAATAAACCAATTATACCTGCCAGCGGAATAATATACACCGGACTTAATTTGTATTTTATAAATAATATTAAACTGATAATAAAAATGCTGATTAAAGAAAATGAAATGCTCTGCGCTGCATAAAAAATAGTGCATCCTGCTGCGGCAATCATTCCTGTTACTGCTGCGGTTATGCCTTTAAAAGACGCTTTTACTGCAGGCGATGTAATAATAAAATTCATAAATTTTGCACACATCAACATAATACAAGCTGCCGGCAAATAAATAGCAATGGTTGAAACGGCTGCGCCTGCAACACCATCTAATTTATAACCAATAAAAGCGGCGCTTATATAAATTGGGCCTGGTGTAATTTGCCCCATTGCAATAGCATCAGAAAACTGTTTTATGTTTAGCCAGTGCAGTGCATCAACAATAACTTTTTGCATGGCAGGTATTACAACATAACCGCCTCCAAACTGGGAAATACTTAACCCTGAAAATGTAAGTATGATTTGTTTATACAGATGAATGAACGAATATTCACTAAACAAAAAATATGTTGCAATTAAAACAACAAAAATTGCAAGCGTTGCAATAAATGCTTTAAAAAAATATTTTCTTATAAAGGAAATATTTGGTTGTAAGAAGTTAATAGCCGCTCTTCTTTGGAGAACTTGTCCAGACACTTTGGAGGGAGCTGGAGTGAAGTCTTTGCTTTGTTTTTTTTCTGCACTTGTAATTGAATTCTTTTTTTTATAAACGATGTAACCTGCAATGCCGCTAAAAATTATTACAAGAATTGTTGTATAAGCTGAATGCAGAAACAGTATGCAGCTTAATGCTAAAACCGCAATAATTACCTGCACTGCATCTTTTATATTTTTTTTACCCATTGTATAAGCAACGCTAAAAAGCAACGCAGCAATGCAGGGTGTAACGCCGGTAAAAAAATTATGAAAAGCAGGAACATTGCCATAATTAAAATAAACGTAGGATAAAGCAAGCATTAAAATAAAACATGGAATTAATACAGCAGTTACACTTACGAGTGCGCCTTTGATGCCTTTAATTTGATAACCGATATATGCCACAACATTTACGGCAACAGGCCCTGGCAAAACTGAAGCCAGTGATACTGCATGAATAATTTTTTCTTCTTCAATAGCCTTATCTTTTTCACTGATCTGTTTTTCTATCATTGCAATTAATGCCATATAACCGCCCCACGATGTTGCACCGATCTTTAAAAATCTAAAAAATAAATAGCGAAGATTTTTATGCATTTTTTACCAGCATTCTTGTTTGCTTTCAACAAAAAATACTTCTCAAGATAGCTATTACATTATCTAAAACTTACGCAAACGTTTTCGTAAAAAAAAATTGAATTAAGTATATATGTTTATGCTAATCAAACACGCGTATGAAAAAAATTAGACTCATTTTTGTATTCTTTGCAACAATGTTTTTTATAAGTGCAAGCGCACAACAACACATTGTTCAGGGCAACGTAACAGACTCAAGCGGTGCGGCATTGGCTAACGTTACCGTAAATGTAAAAGGAACAAAAACATCTGCGTTAACAAATCAATCTGGTGCGTTTACCATCAGTGTTCCAAACAATCATTCTGTTTTAGAAATTAAAGCAATTGGCTTTGCTGAAAAAACGGTTGAAGCAGGCAGCCAGCCGGCAATCAATGTTCAGTTGCAGGCAACCGTTAACCAATTAGATGCTGTAGTTGTAGTGGGTTATGGCACAACAAAGAAAAAAGATCTTACAGGTTCTGTGGCATCAGTTAGCAGCGATAATTTAAATCTTGGCGGCACGGTTTCTAATGTTGGTCAGGCCATACAGGGTAAGGCTGCCGGTGTGCAGGTGCAGCAAACAAATTTTGCGCCTGGTGCTTCATTATCTATCGTAATCCGCGGCGGCAATTCAATCAATACAACCAATGCGCCTTTGTATGTTGTTGATGGATTTATTACAGATAACGGTGCTCTTATTAACCCCAACGATATTGCCGATATTCAAATTTTAAAAGATGCATCTGCTGCTGCTATTTATGGTGCAAGAGGTGCAAATGGCGTTGTATTGATAACAACAAAAAAAGGCAGCGCAGGCAAATTAAATATTGAAGCAGACATTTCTCATGGCATTCAAAATTTAACGTACAAGCCATCATTAATAAATGGGGAACAATATACAAAAGTTCAAAATGCAATTGCGGTAGAAGATGGAAACCCTCCTCCATTTCCGTCTGGCTTTCCAACAACAAATACAAACTGGTGGAATCTTGCAACGCAAAACGCATCGGTTGATAACCAGGGTATAAGTTTAAGCAGCAGCGATAAGAACTCTAAAGTTTATACTTCGGTTTAATCATCTTAAACAAACAGGTGTTTTAAAGCATACAGGTTATGAAAGATATTCAGGCAGAATTGGTGCAGAAAAATCGCTAAGTGAACAAAGTAAAATTAGGCGGTAATTTTTATGGTGCTGTTAGCTATTCAACTTTGCAATCTTATACCGGTGATATTACGGCGCCATTGTATAGTATAATGACTGCGCCAACCAATATTCCTGTATATAATGCCGATGGTTCTTATTATAAATATTTAGGCAAAAATAATGCGCTGGCAAATTTGCTTGAACCAACAAACGATTTAACGCAACCGCTTATAAATGCAAACATGTACCTAGATTATGACATTGTAAAAAATCTTACTTATCATATTGATGGCGGTGTCAGAATTTTCACAAATCACTGCTGGGCAATATACACCAACAACTTTAGTTGCCGGCCAGGCAAGCAATGGCATTGCCGCAGAACAGATGTATAATACTACAAGATGGCTGGTGCAGCAATATCTTACTTATAAATATAATAAAGGCGATCATTCACTTACTGTTGTTGGCGGTTATTCCAACCAACGCGATAGTTATGAATAGTTTAAGCGCAAACAATAAAGGATTTTCTACTGATAATTTTTTGTATTATAATTTAGGTGCAGGCTCATTGCCTTCAAACCATCAAGCACAGAAAACAGAGCCTTTAAAAGCAACATCATTTTTTGGAAGATTGAATTATGCCTTCAGAGATAAATTATTAGCCACTTTTACTTTTAGAGAAGATGGTTCTTCTAAATTTCCGAGCAACAACCGCTGGGGCGCATTTCCATCAGGTGCACTTGCATACAGATTATCAGATGATAAGTTTATTGAAAACCTAAATGTGTTTTCAAGTCTAAAAGTAAGAGTGGGTTATGGCTTAACAGGTAACGACAGGGTTAACCCTTATCAATACTTAACTACATTTTCCAATTACAGCACCGTGTTAAATGGAAGTGGAAATTTGCAGGTTGGAATTGAACCTTCTGTTTTATCAAACAACAGTTTAAAATGGGAAAGCACCGCGCAATTGGATATTGGCTTAGATATGGGTTTTATAAAAGACCGCATTACGGCAACGATTGATTTATACAGAAAGAAAACAACAGACTTATTATTAAACGTTCCTATCGGGCAATGGTGGGGTTTTAATACGCAGTTAATTAATGCAGGTTCTATTCAAAACCAGGGCATCGAGTTATCTATTAACACAAATAATATTACATCAAAAGATTTCTCATGGAGCAGCACTTTTAATATTTCTTACAATAAACAAAAATGTTTGCTTGCTCCGGGTGTGTCCTGCTATTATACCAAATACGGCAAACCCAAGCGGCGTTGTTTCTGGACGGGATTTACCAGCTTGAACCCGGCCAGGAATTGGGTGAATTATATGGCTATATATATGATGGTGTGATTAAAACAGGTGAAAAATATTCTGCAGAACCGAATGCAAAACCAGGCGATCCAAAATATGCTGATGTAAATGGTGATGGACATGATAACGCCTGATGACAGGGTATATCTTGGCAATTCCAACCCGCATTATACAGCAGGTTTTACTAACCAGTTTCATTATAAAGGTTTTGATCTTACTATTTTTTTACAAAGCAGTTTTGGTTATTATTTGTATAACATGAATCGTTTGGTGCTTGAATCTACAACAGGTACAGATGTGTTAAACCGTTTTGTTGCAGGCGTAAATGAAAACACAGATATACCAAGAGAAGGTTATTTTTTAAGCACGTATGGCAGCTATGTAAATTCAAGGTTTGTTGAAAATGCATCTTACCTGCGGTTGAAACAGGTTTCGCTGGCATATAATATTCCGCAATCCTTATTAAGCCATTTGAAAATTGTTGAAGGTTTGCAGTTGTATGTAAATGCGCAAAACCTTTTAACCATTACAAATTATACAGGTACAGACCCTGAAGTAAATGTGCATACAAGCAATGTTGGCGGCGGTTTGGATTTTGGCGTATTTCCTGCATTCCAAACATTTGAATTTGGAGCAAGACTAACAATTCATTAAAGCATTTTATCATCAAATAAAATCATTCTATAAACATAATAAGATGAAAAATTTTAAATTTTTGTGCCTCATTATTATTGCTGCCGTAATGCTTAATTCGTGCAATAAAACATTAGACCCAAATGTGTACAGCAGCTTAACCAATACAAATGCATTTAATACAGTGTCTGATGCAATGGCTGCTGTTAATGCAGTGTATGCACGGTTAAAAGGCCCTGTTGTTGGGGATAATTTTGATTACTGGACGGTTCGGCATTTTGCACTAACCGATCTTACAACAGATATTGGTCATTGCAATTATGGCGGCGATCCGGGGCAATTATCATTAGCACAATGGAATTCAAGTAATGGTTTGCTTGCCGAAGACTGGAGGCAGATTTATAAGCTGATTGCAGATGCCAACAATGCATTGTTCAATATTGGCAACATGAAAGTGCTTACAGATGCACAAAAAAATCAATTTTTTTCTGAAATAAGATTTTTGCGTTCTGTTGCTTATATGGATTTAACGGATGCATGGGGCCCTGTGCCTTTGATTACAGAAAAAGATGTTGCCAATGCAACCTCATCATCTTATACAAGCCATCCGGTACCTGCACCTGTTGCAAGCATTGATTCGATGATAATTTCTGATCTTACAACGGCTGCATCTGTACTTCCGGTTAATTATGAAAACAATGCTATTTATTCAAGCAACGATTTTGGCCGTGCTACAAAAGGCGCTGCATTAACCTTGCTTGCCAAATTATATTTAAGAGAAAAGAACTGGCAAAAAGCTGCCGATTATTGCAAGCAGGTTATGGATATGAATGTGTATAAATTATATCCGAGCTATTTGGGTTTGTTTTTAGAAGCAAATAAATGGTGTGAAGAAAATATTTTTTCTGTTATATCAGATGCTAATGTAAACGGCACAGAATTGATGAATCACTTCGGGCCTCAAAACCATCCGGTGGTTTTAAACAGGTGGCAGTATTATGCAGTAAGCTGGGATTTTTATAATTCATTTTCAAACGATGATGATCGCAAATTATGTTTCTATCCGCATTACACAGGTGTAGATGGATTAATTTATGCGCAGCCGCCAACATTGGGCGCACAACCACCTGCAGGTTATTTTTATATGGCTGATATCGCTACAAAAAAATATGCAGATTCTACGGGTTCCGTTACTTTATATTACGATGGACATAGTGTTGACATATTGCGTTATGCGGATGTTTTATTAAGCCGTGCTGAAGCATTAAATAATTTGAACGGGCCAACGCAGGAAAGTATTGATTTGATAAACCAGGTAAGAGAACGTTCTCATGCAAAACCACTGGTGCTTTCTAATTACACAAAAGAAACATTAAGCGATGCTATTTTACAAGAGCGTGGTTGGGAACTTTTTTATGAAGGCAAGCGCCGTGCAGATTTAATACGCTTTGGAAAATATGCGGAGATAGTAAATGCTTACTTAACCCGTATTGGCCAGCCTGCGGTAGTTACAATGCCAAAAAATCAATATTTTCCTTATCCTGAAAACCAGGTTACAATTAATCCGAATTTGGATAATTCAGGAAGGTGATAAAAGAATGTTATCTTAAAGGTTTATCATTTTTTATTTAATATAAGTCAGGTAAACTTTAATAATAAAATGTTTAAAAAAATAAACAAATCTCTCACACGTCATTCCCGCGAAAGCGGGAATCTCATTTATGCATTTGATAAAAAAATTAAACCTGCTTATAAATGCAGATTGCTGTATTTTCTTGCCTGGATTTTTTTATGTTATCAAAGTTGCGTTGATACTTCAGCCAATATTATAAAAGACATTCATATTGGTTTACACAACAACAATCAACTGCGCATTCAAATAGATGTAACAACAGTTAAAGATGCAAAAGTATATGCCGTTTATTGGCCAGATAGTGCGAAGGATGAAAAGCTAACATCGCTTACTTCAAAAAAAGGTAAAAATCATTCACTCGTTTTAACCAATATTATTGCTGATACAAAATATGATTTTCAATTATACACCATCAGCAACGGCAAAAAATTGCAAAGTAAAATTTACAATTTTAAATCAGAAAAATTACAACCGTGGCTGCAGGATCAGTTTAAAGCCAACTATCCGATGCCACAATTATTACCGGCAAATTTTAAAACAGGTTTTTTAGTGTTGAATAAAAGAGAATCACCCGGCTTAACATACATTGTTGATGCAAAGGGCAGATTGCGCTGGTATAATATGGTTGATGAAACAGGTATTAAAGTAACGCATTTCACACAAAATAAAACCATCATTTCTATTCTCGGCACCAACGACGAACCTACAAGTTATGGCAGTTCAATTCTTGAAGTAAATCTTATTGGCGATACAATGTTGTATTTAAAAAAAGGAATGGGTGATTTGAAATATCAAATCCATCACGAAGTTTTTAAAAATGATAAAAACCAAATTGTAACGCTGTTTGTAGAAAAAAGGCCGATGGATTTAAGTTCTGTTGGCGGCAATGCAAAAGATACTGTTGTTGGCGATGGAATATTGGTGCTTGATAATAAAGGAAAAAAAGTTTGGCAATGGAGCGTGATTGATGCATTTGATCCTTTAAAAGATCCAAATATTTTAAAAGATAAAAAAGATTGGTTACATGCAAACAGTTTGTGTTTTGATAAAGATGGCAATTATTTGATTTCATTTTATAACAACGGTCAAATCTGGAAAGTAAATGCAACAACCGGTGCAATTATGTGGAAGTTTGGTAAAGGCGGAACATTTAAAATGCCGCCTGATTGCAGTTTCTCGATGGCGCATGCGGTGCACATAAATGCAAACGGCGACCTGATGTTTTTTAATAATGGCATTGATAAACACCAGAGTGAAGTATATGCAATAAAATTGAATGAAGCCAATCAAACAGCCACAACAGATTTGCATATAAAATTGCCGCAGGAAGTGTATAACGACAGAATGGGCAGCGCTTATCTTATTAATGACTCAACGGTTTTATGTTGCTGTTCAAAGCGGCATATTTCAATACTATAAATAAAAAAGGTGTGCTGTTATGGTCGTTAGATACAGCCATTCCGCCGTATCGTGTTGAGTTTGTAAATAAGGAAGAATTGAAAGATTATTTTTTACCATAAGTTAGACCTCATCCCAACCCTTCTCCAAAGGAGAAGGGCAAGAAAGCATTTAAATTTTATTTTGCTTTCATACTTCTCAGGTTGTTCAAAGTCCTCTCCTTTGGAGAGGATTTAGGTGAGGTCTTTGATTGATTAATTATTTATCATGAATAAATATTCATTTATATTTTTTATCGCGTTATTTTTTTCAATGTGCGCAAAAGCGCAAAACAATGCAACCATTAAAGACTATAAAAAATCATTTCCAACGTATGATTTTTCAGACCCAAATCCCATTCCGCTGTTAACACAAGTATATCCATATTTTCGTTATGATGGTTTTTCAACCAAAGCAACTAATAAAGAATGGAAAGTTGTTGAATTATCAAACGATTATATCACCGTTTTAATATTGCCTGAGATTGGCGGAAAAATTTGGGCAGCGATTGAAAACAAAAACCAGCGATCATTTTTGTATTATAATCATGTAATAAAGTTTAGAGATATTGCTATGCGCGGACCATGGACAAGCGGCGGCCTTGAATCAAATTTTGGCATCATTGGTCATACACCAAATTGCGCTACACCCGTTGATTACACTACTAAAAAAAATGCAGATGGAAGCGTGAGCTGTATTATTGGTGTGTTAGATTTATTAACGAGAACTAATTGGCGTGTTGAAATTAATCTCCCAAAAAACAAAGCATATTTTACCACGCAGGCTTTTTGGTATAACACAACGCCCATTGAACAACCGTATTATCATTGGATGAACTCTGCGCTGAAAGCTGCAGATGATTTAGAGTTTGTTTATGCAGGCAATAAATATATTGGGCACAACGGCGAATATGCATCATGGCCTGTAAACGAAACCAATGGCAAGAAAATTTCATGGTATAAAAACAATGATTTTGGGGGTTATAAATCTTACCACGTTTTTGGAAAATACACAGATTTTTTTGGCGGATATTATCATGATGAAGATGATGGCATGATAAGATATAGTTCGCATGATGATAAACCCGGAAAAAAATTATGGATCTGGGGATTATCACGGCAGGGAATGATTTGGGAGCAAATGCTTACGGATAATGACGGTCAGTATGTAGAGTTGCAATCAGGAAGATTGTTTAACCAGAACGCAGAACAAAGCACATTCACGCCGTTCAAGCACACTGATTTTGCGCCGTATGCAACAGACACGTGGAAAGAATATTGGTATCCTGTTGAACATACAAAAGGTGTTTTAAAAGCAAATGAATATGGCGCTTTTAATATGTTGTATAATGATGGTTGGCTGAAAATTTATTTTTCGCCGGCGCAATTCATCAATGACTCTTTAATAATAAAAAATGATGATAAAATTATTTATGCAAAAGTTCTGCAATTAAATCCTTTGCAAACTTTTGCCGATTCAATACAAATAAATATTGATGCAAAAAAATTGAACACTGTTCTTGGAAAAAATAAATTGGTTTATGATGCAAAAGAAAATGATGACTTGCAAAGACCAGTAACAACACCAAAAGGCTTTGACTGGAACTCTGCTTACGGATTGTATTTGCAAGGCAGAGATTTGATGGATATGAAATTATATGCAAAGGCTGAAACCAAGCTGGATAGCAGTTTGCAAAAAGATGATAACTTTTTACCGGCATTAACGCAAATGGCAATTCTCATGTATCGAAATATGCGTTACGATACTGCTTTGCAATTGGCGAAACATGCGTTAAGCATTAACACTGAAGATGCCGAAACAAATTATTATTATGGTCTTATCAATTTGCAATTAAATAATACCGCAGATGCAAAAGATGGTTTTGATATTGCTGCTTTAACGCCATCTTATCGCAGCGCCGCATACACACAATTATCAACAATCTATTTAAAAGAAAATGATAATGATAAAGCGTTGATGTATGCACAAAAAGCGCTTATTAATGATGCATACAATATTGCTGCTTTGCAATTACAGGCGCTTATTTACAGAAAACAAAATGATACACAAAATGCAAATAAAATTTTAGACACGCTTTTATCGCTTGATGCGCTGAATCATTTTGCATTGTTTGAAAAATATTTATGGAACAATGACGACAAAACCAAACTACAATTTACATCAATCATACAAAATGAATTACCTGCAGAAACATACATTGAGCTTGCAATTTGGTATTATAATAATGGTTGCATTGATGAGGCAAAAAAAGTTTTTGAATTAAGCCCTGCTTCTGTTGTAACAACTTACTGGCTTGCATTTTTAAATAATACAACAATCAATTTTGATACAATCAATCCTGCATTCAGTTTTCCTTTTCGCAGCGAAACAGCAAATATTATTCAGCAACTTTTAAAGAAACAGGATAGCTGGTTATTGAAATATCAACTCGCATTAATTTATCATGACCGCAATAGAATTAACGAAGCAAAACAATTATTGTTATCCTGCACAAATCAACCAACGTTTGCACCTTTTTATGCAACCCGTGCAGCAATTTTTAATGACAGCAGTGAAGAATTTATTTTATCAGATTTAAAAAAAGCATTTGCGTTAAATAATAGCTGGCGATATAGAAAATTATTAGCAGAGTTTTATATCATTCATCAACATGCAGATTCAGCGTTGCAATTAATGCAGCCTTACATGAAACAGCATCCTGATGATTATGTAATGGGCATGTTGTATGCTAAAATTTTATTGTTGAATTATCAATATGAAGCAGCAGATAATTTGTTGACGCATCTTACCATCATTCCATTTGAAGGCGCAACATTAAGTCATGAATTGTACAGGCAAGCAAAACTGATGGAAAGCATTGATGCTTTAAAAAGCAAAAAATATAATCAGTCATTAAATTTTGTACAACAGGCAAAACAGTGGCCCGAAAATTTAGGCGTTGGCAAACCTTACGATGCAGATATTGATGTGCGTTTGGAAGATTGGATTGAATATTTGAATTATAAAGCATTAAACAAAATAAATTTTGCAAACCAAATGCTTGATTCAATTATTGCAAACAGTAAAAAAGTTGGCAATTCAGATAAATATTTTACCAATGCAATTATTACTGCGTATGCATTTAAGGAATTGAATAAAAATGATAAAGGCAAAGAATGGCTGCAAAAAGAAAGCACCAATTATCCAGATAAAAATATGGCAGCATGGATTGCTGAACCTAACTTAAAAAAACTTTCCTCTTCTTTAAACGATAAAGAAAAATTAAATGCTGAAATTATAAATCATCTTGAAAAAAAATAACCTGACAGGTTTATTCATCTCCATTTTACAACTGTAAAAACAATTTCTTTATAATTATCTTTTTCATACAGAATGCCTATTCTTTTTTCGTCAATCTTCACCAAATCTGAATAAGCAGTATAATCACCTTTATAATTTTTACTGCTTTTATCAATCACATAATTTTTCGAAAATGTTTTTCCTTCATCATAACTAATGCGCAAAGTAAGATTATTGCGTTTTGCCGTATCAGCGTTATTACAAACCGCAATAATGGCTTTACTTTTTTTTTCACCGATGCTAAGAATGCTTCCCTGGCAAACAGGATCAGGAAGATTTTTATCAAAATAAACCGTATCCCACGCCGCACCACCATTGCTGCTGATTGCAATTATTCTTGCTTTTATATTTCCGCGCTGGTTGCGAAGATTAAGCATGAGTTTATTACCGCTTAATTCTGCCGCCATGTTTTCGTTGCCGCCGGGCATGTTTACGTTTTTACTTATATGAAATGTTTTGCCGTGATCGTCAGTATAAAAACCATTGGCAACATAATCTGTAAAATGAGGTTGCGGATTTCCTGCAGAATGATTGGCAGCAACATATATTCTGCCTTTATACTTTTCATGCGTTAACTGAATTGCATGGCCAGGCGTGTTGGCAAAGCTTCGCCAATCTTCAGAAAAATTATAAGCAGCATTTATTTGCGGTTGTTTTGGGCGATGCACCTGCGTTGTGATATTAACTGCATCGCTCCATGTTGCGCCGTTATCGGTTGATGTTTTATACCAAACTTCGCGCAAACCATTGCCCTTACGCACTTCACTTTCCTGGTTGTTACCGCTGTTATAAAATAAAAATATTCTTCCGTTCGCATAAGCCTTGTCGCTCAAATCCACTACAGGCGCAGCATTGCCGGCTTGCAGCGTATCTGCGTTTACAACAATTTGCAAAGCAGACCAGGTTTTTCCATCATCAGTGCTGCGCTTCATCACAATATCCACGTTGCCAAAATCTCCCGAACCATTTACACGTCCTTCGCAAAATGCGAGCAGGTTGCGATTTGGTAAAGAAATTATTGCAGGAATGCGATAGCTTTTATAACCTTCAGTTCCTGAAATAAAAACAGGGATTTTTTGTTGTTGTGCATTTGCAGTAAGAAAAAATAAAATTGAAATAAGTATCGTTGAAAATTTTTTCATTACATTTTTTGCATAAACGCCGCAGTTTTAATGCGTGCAGTTAAAATAAAAAAACTGACGTTTAATAAATTTAATGTTGTATTTAAAATGCTTTAAATGAAAAAGAATCTGGCATCTTTAACAGAAGTAATTATTTCGCAGGTGTGTTTTAAATACAAAAATCGAACGCGCTAACTAATCATTTAATCCTTTTCCATCAAGAATTTGCTGCATATTTTTTTCAATTCTTAACTCTCTTGTTTTGGATTGTTTGGGTTGAGAGAAATAAAAAAGATACGCTCTTTGCCGTCCTGGCGTTAATGCATTAAAAGCCTTTTTTAAAGCTGCATTTTTATCTAATTTATGTTGAAATTCTGCAGGAATTTTGAACTCTGATGTTTTTTTTAGTTTTACTTTCAACCCGGCTTTTTCTACTTCAATGGCTTCATATATATAAGCTTTTACAACACTTTCCATCTTAATTATTTCCTGGATATTAGTGAATCGAATTTGCCGTGCCGATTGCACATTCTCGGTTTGCTGAATTAAAATATTATTAGCATCATTTAGTAAAGCTCCCTTAAAAAACAAAAGTGCACAGTACTCTTTAAACCCATGCATTAAAACTATATTGCTTTCCTTAAATGTATAACAAGGGTTGCCCCACTTTAATTCTTCGGTAAGCCCGCAATCAAGAACAATGGTTCTCAACTTTTCAAATTCTTTTTGCCACTTGCCGGCTTTATCAAAAAACCAATCAACTTTAGGATTCATGATGCTTGTTGCCATGCCGTTTTAATTTATCTTATTAATTTTCTGTTTTCTTATGTAAATATCTTTCAGATTTTTTTACTGGTTTAAGCATTTCAGATCTTCATTAAAATAAAGAAAAGAAATTACAGAACATGACGATTTCGATTTTCGCAAAACGTTTGTTTAATGTTCTAAAAAAATCTTCACGTTGTTTTGATGATTATTCCTTTTTCATTCATCATTATTAATTTGTCAAAATAATTTTTCTATCCGCCGGTCTGAAATACCATGATACAATGGTTAAAATTAAAAGTAACAAAGAGGGAATTATTTCGCTAAACGAATCTGCTGTTGCAATGTGTGAAAATATGGCTCCGGTCATAACAAAGAAAAAGCCTGCATAAGCCCATTCTTTCAGCAACGGAAATTTAGGAATAAACACTGCAATAACTCCGAGAATTTTAAAGACGCCTATTAACGTTAGCAAATAAACAGGATAGCCCAAATGTTTAATCATATCTACGCCGCCCTGCCCTTCTTTTGCTTTAAATAATTGCACGGCACCTGTTGATAACATGCCTAATGCAAGCCAAACGGTAGCAATCCAATAGATGATTTTATTTCGCTTTAACATGTATTTTTTAATTTACTTACAATTTGTTCTAAACGGTTATGTGCCCAGTTTAAGCCCTGTGCAAATGGCAACTGCAATACCTGGTTTCTTTGCGCAACCGATTCATATATTACGTGCATGTTAAGCTTGCTGGTGTCATCAGTAAGTTTTTCAAATTCATATATTTCAAGCTGCACACCAAAAGGTGTATTTTCCATTTCAAAGGTTCGTATAATTTTGCGGTTTGGTGTAAACTCATGAATTACGCCATTTGCACTAAAAACTTTATTTCCTTTGGCATCGGTGGTTTCAAACTGATAACTGCCATGTTTTTTACTTTCAAGTTTAAGCACTTTTGTTCCCATCCATTGCTCCACAATTTCAGGTTCTGCATACGCTTTAAACAATAACTCCAGCGGCAAATCAAATTCCCGTGTTATCACTAATTCCTGTTTGCCATCTTCGGCATTAATTTTTGTTTTTTGTTCCATGATATTGACAATAGTTTTTTGCCTGATTAATTTTGAACAAGGCCGATGATGTTGCCGTCTATATCTTTTATACTTGCAATTAATCTATCTCCTCCAACATTTTTTATGTTTTGAATAATTTGGCCGCCTGCATCAACAAAAATTTGCAAACTGTTTTTAATATCGTCAACATGAAAAAATGCGGTTACTCCTGCTTCAGGATTATGAGGAACTAATCCGATATCCTGATCATTAACTTTAAAGCCAGTATAATAAGGTTGATCTGCATAAGGCTCAACCTCTAAAAATTTACGAAATAGTTCTTTTGCCTGCGTCATGTTTTTAACAGGATAAAGAATTGTTTTAATACCGTTGTTCATATAGTTTTATTTTTTTGATTTATATTTCTTCATTACAGTTTCTAATTTATTAAACCTGTCATCCCACATTTTGCGAAATGGTTCAATAAAGTCTGCTATCTCTTTCATTTTTTTTGCATTAATGTGATAATAAATTTCTCTGCCGTTTTGCTCTTGCTTAAGCAATTTGCATTCTGTAAGTATTTGTAAATGTTTTGAAACTGTAGGCCTGGCTGTATCGAAGTTTAAAGCTATTGCTCCTGCCGTTAAAGATTGCGAAGCAACCAATAAAAGTATAGCCCTTCTTGTAGGATCAGCGATGGCTTGAAATACATCCCGTCTTAAATTCATCTGCGTAAAATTTTTTTAATGCTCATAATATTTTTACATTGATTTATGCCAGGTGTAATAGTTCCGTAGCTATTTGGCTACAAATATATGTGTAGTTATTTAACTACAAAAATTTTTATTATACTTGTTGTCTTCAATTTGATAAAATAGTGTGCTGTTTAAGTAGTCACCCGCAATTCAATATGTTTAAAATCTTTCGCAAATAAGCGGTAAAGAATGCTTGAAATCACTGTCTTTTTCAGCTATAAAAAAACTGGATTGCCATAATAAATATTCCTAATTTTACTATCTTGCTCATCAAATCAATCATCTAAATTTTATTTATGAAAAAATCTTTACTATTCAGCCTTGCTTGCTTCTGTTTTATTTTAAGGTCAGTTGCACAACCAACGCTTACTGCAGCCAATACAACACCACATATTGGTGAGGCATTTGCAACGCAAAGCGCAAAAGCAGCGGGTGTAAGCGTTAAAACTGGCGGCGCTAATCAAACGTGGGATTACAGCGGCTTAATTGACAGTGGCAGTGCCGCTTATTTTCAAATTGTTTCGCCTGCATCAACACCTTATAACAGCTCTTTTCCTTCCAGCAACCTGGCTTTAAAAACGGCAAACGATTCTGCTTATGTATATTTCAATTCGCAAACAGCCGATTTATGGGAATTAGGTGTTGCATCTTCAGACACTACCATTATAAAGTTTACAAAACCAAAAATTTATTTGCCTTATCCTTTTACCTATAATAGTTTTTTTACTGATTCTGTTGTTGAACTACTTCCTTACAACAATTATTCTTTCAGAGGAAAAGACAGTTTGTATGGCGATGGTTATGGCACATTAAAAATACCCGGCAAAAATATTTCGCCGGTGTTGCGTGTAAAATATATTGAGAATATTGCCTTTACAAAAGATACAATTATTGCTATTGGCAATTCATCTGTAAACGCTGTTTATTTGGTTCAAAGCAGAACTATAAGTTATATTTATTTTGCGCAAGACACACATGCACCTTTGTTAGCAGTTGCAAAAGGTCAAACTTCATCTTCAATATCTGTACTTGGAGTTCCAATTATAGCTTTTTCCGATTCTACAACAAGTGTTTCTTACCTGAAAGCTTTTACATTACCGGTTTCATTTGCATCGTTTAACGCATCGCTGAATAACAATGAAGTTGCACTGCAATGGCAAACAGCGCAGGAAATAAACACAGATCATTTTAATGTGCAGCGCAGCTTAACAGGCAATAATTTTGAAGATATAACGCAGGTTAAAGCAACAGGCAATTCATCAGGATCCCGTTATACTTATACCGATCAGGATTTTGCAAAATCAGGCGTTCCGCCAACAGTGTATTATCGTATAAAAGAAACGGATAAAGATGGCAAATTATATTACTCAACCACGGCGATCGTTCATGGAAATAGTGCTATTGTAAGCCTGTATCCAAATCCTGCAAAAACCTACATCAACTTTAATATTAAAGATGTTACGGTAGCTGATGCCATAACTATTTTTGATGCAAACGGCCACATGATACAGCAATGGCAAAACCACCAGGTAAACCAGCCGATAAATGTTTCAAATCTTAGCAAAGGCACTTATTTTGTGCAGGTAAAAATTAAAGACAAAACAACTACAACAACAGTTGTAAAAGAATAAACATCTTCATCTTTATAATAAAAACTCCGCTATAAAGGCGGAGTTTTTTTATTGATAAAAGTCAATCAAAACTCATCATACATTCTTTATTATTTTTGCGCCTTATTTAAATTAAATGATAGCAGCAGCAACAACCGGTTTAATACAGCAACTGCAAACAATTTGCGGCAAACAAAATGTTTTTTTTGATGAAGAATCTTTGAATTATTATGGCCATGATGAAACTGAAAAATTATTATACCTGCCCGATGTTGTTGTAAAGCCAGCTTCTGCAGGCGAAATAAGTAAGATATTAAAATATTGTAACGAAAACTTAATTGCTGTTACACCACGTGGCGCAGGCACAGGTTTAAGCGGCGGCGCCATTCCGCATAATGGCGGCGTGGTTATATCAACCGAAAAACTAAATAAGATCATTCAAATTGATGAACGCAACCTGCAGGTAATAACTGAACCTGGTGTTATTACGGAAGTGTTGCAAAATGCAGTAAAAGAAAAAGGATTGTTTTATCCGCCAGACCCCAGCAGCCGCGGCTCTTGTTTTATCGGCGGCAATATTTCAGAAAACAGCGGCGGCCCAAAAGCTGTTAAGTATGGCGTTGTAAAAGATTATGTTTTAAACCTTGAAGTTGTTTTGCCAACCGGTGAAATTATGTGGACGGGCGCAAACGTTTTAAAAAATTCTACAGGTTATAATCTTACTCAATTAATTGTTGGCAGCGAAGGAACGCTTGGCATTGTTACAAAAATTGTTTTAAAATTAATTCCGCTACCAAAATACGATTTGCTGATGCTTGCACCGTTTGCATCGCTTGAAAAAGCAAGTGAAGCAGTGAGCGCCATTTTTCGTGCAGGTTTTACGCCAAGTGCAATGGAATTGGTTGAAGTAGATGCGTTGATGATTGTAAGCAAAATGGTTGACAGTTATGTTGTGCCTGTTGATGAAAATATTGCAGCGCATTTAATTGTTGAAGTAGATGGAAATAATATGGATGTTTTAATGAGTGAAATGGAAGCGATTGCCGAATTGTTAAATGAATATGAAGCTGGCGAAGTTTTTTTTGCTGATGATGCGCAGCAAAAAACAGAATTGTGGAAACTGCGCAGAAGAACTGCTGAAGCGGTAAAACTTGCCGGGTATACAATTGAAGAAGATACCGTTGTGCCGCGTGCTGAACTGCCAGTGCTAATTAAAGGCGTTAAAGCATTGGGCAAACAATATAATTTTAATGCGGTTTGTTATGGCCATGCAGGTGATGGAAATTTGCATATCCGCATAAAAAAAGAAGGTGTTCCCAACAGTTATGGCAATGATGAAATGAATAAAATTTTGCGTGCTTTATTTACGCTGGTAAAAAATTTAGGCGGCACAATAAGCGGCGAACATGGCATTGGTTTAATTCAAAAAGGTTTTATGCATATTGTTCTTGATGAAACCAATCTCACAATAATGCGTGCCATTAAAAAGGCATTTGATCCAAATAATATCTTAAATCGCGGCAAAATTTTCGATGTTTAAAATCTCTGTTACATCTTTACGTTTCATATCAACAAAAAAATAAATGAAGAAAATTTTTGCAAGCCTGCTGATTATAATAAGTGCCAATGCTTTGTATGCGCAGGATATGTATAATGATAATGCCGTTGGCGAAAACAAAGGCTTTAAAAAGGAAAATGTGTTTATTGGCGGAAGCATTGGGCTTGGTTTTGGCTCAGGAAGTTTTGCGGTTGGCGCAAACCCTGAAGTTGGTTATTCCGTTGCAAAATGGCTTGATGCCGGTATTGTTCTTAATATAAATTATGCTTCGCAAACGTATTACAATTATTACGGAGATAATTCTGATTTAAAAACGTCAAGTTTTAATTATGGAGCCGGTGTTTTTGCAAGAGCTTACCCGCTGCCATTTTTATTTTTTCAGCTTCAGCCCGAAGAAAACTGGATTGCTTACAAAAATAAATATAACGGCTTTTCAGATAAGCAAACGGTAAATGCTACCAGCTTAATTGGTGGTGTTGGATATGGCCAGCGTGTAATTGGGCAGGGCAGTTATTTTTTTATGGTTGGATTAGATTTGCTGCACAATCAATACTCGCCTTATCTTGATGGTTATGGTCATCCTGTTCCTATTATCCGCGGCGGTTTTGATGTGTATCTGCGTCCATCAAGAAGGTCAACTGTTCAGGCTCCTCAATTATAAAAAGAGTTTCATTCCATGGCGTATATAAAAAACCTTCGCTTTCCATTTTTGTAATATGCGCAATTAAATTATTGTAATAACCATCCGCATTTAACAGCACAATTGCTTTATCATGAATGTTTAGCTGGTTCCATGTTATCATCTCAAAAAATTCATCTAAGGTTCCATAACCACCCGGCAAAATAATAGCTGCGTCACTTAATTCATACATCATTTTTTTGCGTTCGTGCATGGTTTCAACAATGTGCAGGGTGGTTAAGAATTCATGTTGATGTTCTTTTTCATTTAATAAAGACGGGATAACGCCAACTGCTTTGCCGCCGTTATTTAAAACCGCACCGGCAACAATGCCCATCAATCCATTAGTGCCGCCGCCATAAATAAGCTGAATGTTTTTTTGTGCGAGCATTGATCCAATACGTTCCGCATAACGTGCAAACAATTTATTATTGCCATTTTTAGAACCGCAAAAAACTGCAACGGAATTCCACATTAACTTTTTGAGTGCAAGTTATAAGAGTAATTGTTGTTACAACTCAACTGATGCATAAAGAAATCAATTTTCAAAAATTTCTCTTGAAATTTCAGATTGCCTGATAATTGATTGCAATGTACCTATTCTTATTTCTGAATGATTTGGAACCGGAACTGTAATGGTTCTGTTTTCAATTATTTTTTGCATTATTATATGGCTTCCTTTTTGGCGTAGCCGAATGAAGCCATTAGCTGAAAGAATTTTACAAACTTCTTTTCCGGATAATATTTTAAGCTTGCCCAATTTCTATTTGCATATTTGTAATAAATACATCTGTTTTTAAACGTGTTGCTATTTCATCTTTTGAAGCATATTCCAAAAATAATTCTACGGCTTCCTTTAAATTATATTTTGCTTCTTCCACCGTATTACCCTGGCTGGCGATATCTAATTCAGGACATAAAGAAACATATCCATCATTTTCTTTTTCAATTATAACGGTAAAGTTTTGAAAATTATTCATCACTAAAATTTTTATAAAAATACAAAAGAATAAACTTTTGTTTACTAAAGTTTATATTGCAATTATACATTCAGCTAACATGAATTACCTTATTAAAAATGCAACTATTGTAAATGAAAATAAAATTTTTCAAAGCGATGTGTTGATAAAAGATAGCAGAATTGAAAACATTGCACCAGCCATTAATCTTAAATATGCAATAAAAGAAATTGACGCCACGGGCTTGTTTTTATTTCCGGGTATTATTGACGACCAGGTACATTTTCGCGAACCCGGCTTAACACATAAAGCAACAATTTATACTGAATCGAAGGCTGCCGTTGCAGGCGGTGTTACCAGTTTTATGGAAATGCCCAACACAAAACCGCCCGCTTTTACGCAACAATTGTTACAAGATAAATACACCATTGCAAAGCACACTTCGTTTGGCAATTATTCTTTTTTTATGGGCACAAGCAACGATAATTATGATGAAGTGATGCGTTGTAATGAAAAGCGAAAAGACATTTGCGGCTTAAAAATATTTATGGGTTCATCAACAGGAAATTTATTGGTGGACAGCCCGCTGGCATTGGATAAAATTTTTTCAAATTCAGAATTGTTAATTGCAACGCATTGTGAAGATGAAAAAATAATTAAAGAAAATTATGCTAAATTAAAATCAGAAAAAGACACGCTTGAAGCATCAGATCATCCAATCATCAGAAATGAAGAAGCTTGTTTTGAGTCTTCTTTCAGGGCCATTCAGTTTGCAAAAAAATATGGAAGCCGTTTGCACATTTTACACATCACTACAGAAAAAGAATTACAGTTATTCACTAATCTTATTCCTTTAAAAGAAAAAAAAATAACCGCAGAAGTTTGCGTGCATCATTTGCATTTTACAAGCGATGATTATGAACGATTGGGTAATTTAATTAAATGCAATCCGGCAATAAAATCGCCCAAAAATAAAACAGCTTTATGGAATGCTTTGCTTGATGACAGGCTTGATGTAATTGCCACAGATCATGCACCGCATACATGGGAAGAAAAAAACGAACCTTACGAAAAAGCACATGCAGGTTTACCATTGGTGCAACATTCGTTAATGTTAATGTTGCATTATTATAAACAAGGAAAAATAACGCTTGAAAAAATTGCAGAAAAAATGAGTCATGCTGTTGCAACTTGTTTTGAAATTGAAGATCGCGGCTTTATTCGTGAAGGTTATTTTGCAGATCTTGTTTTGGTTGATTTAAATAAACCTTTTAAAGTAAGCAAAGAAAATATATTGTATAAATGCGGCTGGAGCCCGCTGGAAAATTTTACATTTCCATCATCTGTTACACATACATTTATAAATGGCAATTTAATTTATGCAAACGGTGTGTTTGATGAATCTAATAAAGGAATGCGTTTGAAATTTGCAAGATGATTCATTTAAAGTTTAAGGTTTAATGTTGATTGCTGCCTTGAACTTTAAACATTAAACTTTAAACATTTCATGCTGATAGACAAAACAACACTCTACGATCTTTCTGTATTCGATCACAACGAAGAGCAATCTTTATTGCATCACATAAATTTTTGCAAAACAGCAAATGGCAGATTGTGGCTTGAACATTATCTTAAAACGCCTTTACCAACAATAAAAGAAATTACAGAGCGTCAGCAGTTGTTACAACAAATAATTCAGGCGCATGACAAATGGCCGGAAACCATTTCAAACGGATCTGTTCTAATGATAGAAAAATTTTATGAATCGCAGATCGGAAATGTTCCTTCACAACCAAATATTATAAGCGCTAATTTTTATAAAATATTTTATACGGCCGATTTTTCGCTGCTGCGTTATTCTGTTTCGCATTTTATAGATTTTATGCAGGGCATGTTCACGATTCTTCATTTGCTGCATAAAGAAAATAATCCATCAACTTTAGATGTGCTTTTAAACCGTATAAAAATGCTGCTTGCAAAACCTGTTGCGCAACAAATGATTCAGCATAAAAAATCAAAAAAAATATCACTAAAAAACATATTGCATTTTGGTTCTTTCATTCGCAATAATTATAAACAGGAAGCTCAGGAACTAATTGAAATTTACAGCAGGCTTGATGCCTTTTACAGCATGGCCACCGCATGTATTCAATACAATTTTTCGTTTCCTCAATTCACACAAAATATTATTCCCCATTTTGAAGCAAAGCAATTGTATCATCCATTATTGCCAACGCCGGTTGCATACGATATTGTATTAACACCGCAACAAAATTTTTTATTTCTAACAGGCGCAAACATGGCTGGTAAAAGCACATTTATAAAAGCTGTTGGCGTTAGCACTTATCTGGCACACATTGGCATGGGTGTGCCCGCGCAAAATTTGCAATTAAATTTTTTTGACGGGCTTATCAGCAACATTCATGTTATCGATAATATTATAAAAGGCGAAAGTTATTTTTTTAATGAAGTGCAGCGCATTCGCAAAACAGTTGAACAAATTACTGATGGCAGAAACTGGCTGGTGCTGATTGATGAATTGTTTAAAGGCACCAACGTGCAGGATGCTATGAAGTGCAGCACAACAGTAATTGAAGGCCTGCTTAAAATTAAAAATGCATTGTTTATTCTTTCAACGCATTTGTATGAAATTGGTGAAGAACTAAAACAATATTCAAACATTCAGTTTCGCTATTTTGAAACAGAAGTTAAAGATGAACAACTTTATTTTAATTATGTTTTAAAAGAAGGCATCAGCAACGACAGGCTTGGTTATTTAATATTAAAAAAAGAAGGCGTTGTTGATATGCTTAAAAAATTATAGCTTGGTTTTTAGCTAATTTTTGGCAGGATTTTCTTAAATATGAATGCATGAGAAAATGTAGTTTTTCTGTTCTTCTGTTTTTTATGTTTATTACAAGCTCGAACATTCTTTTTTCGCAGCACATATATAGTGATACGCTGCCGCAATTTAAAAAAATCACAGCCGGAGAAGAATATAACGCTTCATCATGGCACAAATGGTTGTGGGGAAGTAATTACCGAAATGTATGGACAACACCTGTTTCAGTTAAAGTAATAAATTTAGATACCGCCAAAGGCGGCTTAAAACCTTTTGCCGCATATAGTTTTAACCAAAGCAAAAACCTGCGTCTTCGCAACGCGAATAATGAGGAATATTTTTTGCGCCCGGTAAATAAAACGCCCGGAAATTTTCTTCCCGAAATTTATCGCCGCACATTTATAGAATACAGGGTTAATGATGAAATGTCAATGTCTAATCCGTATGCGGCATCAACCATTCCATATCTTGCTGCAAGCGCAAACATTCCGCACAACAATCCTGAATACGTTTATGTGCCGCATCAAACTGCGCTTGGTGAATACAATAATAATTACGGAAATAATTTTTACCTGTTTGAAAAAGATATAAGAGATAGTTTAAGCAATAAAAAGATCACTGAAAATTATATTGAAACTTCTCAATTGCTTGATTCATTAAAATATAACAGCAATGTAACTATAGATCAGCAGGCATTTATAAGAGACCGGTTGTTTGATATGTTTATTAATGACTGGCACAGCGATGAAGCCCAATGGACGTGGCTTGAAAAAAATGCAGGTGGAAAAAAAATTTACGTACCTGTTCCGATAGATCATGACCAGGCATATTCAAAACATAACGGCGTGCTTTTAAATATTGGATTAGGAGCAAGCGGTTTAAACTACAGGCAATCATTTGATAAAAATTTAAAAAATGTAAACGCATTTAATTATGAAGCAAAAGGGCTCGACAGGCGTTTACTTAATAAAGCAACATTAAATGACTGGCAATCTGCTGCATTGGATTTACAACATGCTTTAACCGATAGCACAATTGAAATTGCTATTAAGCAACTGCCAAAAGAAATTTACCCGCTTGTTGGAAAAGATATAACTGAAAAATTAAAAGCAAGACGCAATCATATTGTTGAATGGGCAACTGAATATTATAATTTTATTTCGAAGGAAGTGGAAATTCCCGGCTCTTATCAAGATGAAGAATTTGATATTGAACGTTTAAATAAAAACGAAACATCGGTACAGGCATTCATCTTAAATAATCAGAACGAAAAATCTGATACCGCTTTTTATTCACGAACTTTTAAATCACCTGAAACCAAAGAAATACGGTTGTTTGGCATTGCAGGTAAAAATAAATATGTTATTAAAGGCGATGCGCACAATAACATCAAAGTAAAAATTATTGCTGGCTTAAATCAGGATTCTGTTATTGATGTTTCATCCTTAAACAAAAAAAATAATTATATAATTGTTTACGCAAAAAATAATATTAAAACAAACTCATTAAGCCATTTGCATGTAGTGAATGATACAACGTTTCGATCTTATAGCTATAACTCATTTAATTATGACAGGAAAGGTTTTTTACCTACAATATTTTACAGCACTGCTGATAGGTTATATGTAAGCCTTGGCTACCGCATAAAACATTATGCATGGGGAAAAAACCCCTATGCATCAAACCAGTTTATTGACTTTCATTATTCATTAATGGAGCTTGCACCAAGCTTAACTTATAAAGCTTTATTTCCTAATCTTATTGCGCATGCAGACTTTACCATTTTTGCAAATTTTGATGATGTGCGATGGAGTTATTTTTTCGGGATTGGAAATGAAACACAATTTAATAAAGAACATAAACTAAAATATTATACCATGCGCACCAGGCAATGGATTGTGCAGCCCGGGATTACGAAAACTTTTGGAAAGAGTATCATAAATGTATTTGCAATTACTAATGCATTAAAAATTATTAATGATACAGCGAGATTTTTAAATAAAGATTATCATCCCGCAAAATCACTTATACGATTGGAAAACTTTTGCCGGCGCTGGCATAAGTTACAGCTTTCAATATTTAAACGATGCAATTGTGCCAACTAAAGGTGTTTATTTTAACGCAACTGCGTATGGCGAACATAATCTTGCAACAAGCTCAGGTTATTTTTTTGATTATGCAGCAACAACGCATTTTTATATTCCTTTAATTTCAAAATTTTCTTTAAACATTCGTGCAGGTGCAGAAACGGTAACAGGCAATCCTGAATTCTATCAATATCCATCAATCGGCGGCCCAATATTGCGTGGTTTTGTGTTAGACAGGTTTCGCGGAAAAACTGCGGTGTATAATACAAACGACCTTCGGTTCATAAGCCCGATTCATACTTATTTCTTTAATGGAAAAGCAGGTTTGCAAGTATTTTTTGATGATGGCCGTGTATGGATGCCCGGCGAAAATTCTAATGTTTGGCACACAGCTTATGGCGCTGGAATTATTGTTGCGCCATTTAATTTTTTATATGCTGATTTTAATATTGGATTTTCAAAATATGAAAGTTCAATTCAGGCTCGCTTAACGTATGCTTTGCCACGATAATTTTATTTCAAATTAATTATGACTTATATAAAAAAGGTTGAAATAAGGTGGAGTGATCTTGATCCTAATTATCATTTACGCCATTCTGCTTATTATGATCTTGGTGCTTATTGCCGTATATGTTTTTTGTTTGAAAATGGAGTTACAGATAAATTTATGAGAGAACAGGAAATAGGCCCGATACTATTTAGAGAAGAATGTTTTTTTAAAAAAGAAATTTTGTTTGGTGATGCAATAAGTATAAGTTTTAAGCTGAAATCTTTATCAGCAGATAACAGAAAATTTTCGATGGTGCATGAAATTTACAAGAACGAAAATGAACTGTGTGCATTATTAATTGTTGATGGCGCATGGCTGCATACAACATCGCGTAAAATAATCACACCACCACAAATTATAATGGACGGATTAAACCATTTAACAAGAACTGAAGATTTTAAAATAACATAATTACTGCAACAATTGTTGAATAAAATTTCCTATATCGTTGCCATTTAAAATTTTATCAGGCACCATGTGCTCAAGTGCCTGCTGCGGCATAAATGCAACTTCAGCAGATGTAGGATCCTGCACAATTGTAAAGCCACCTGCCTGTTTAATTTTTTTTAATCCAAGCACGCCATCAGCATTGGCGCCTGATAATAAAACTCCGATAGAAGCTTTACCAAAAACACCGGCAACAGCTTCAAAACTTACATCAATGCTGGGGCGGCTGTAATGCACTTTCTCCGATATATCAAGCGAAAATATTTTTTCGTTTTCAATCAATACATGATAATCGGCTGGTGCTATATAAATATTTCCGGCTTTAATTGGTTCTTTATCTTCTATTTCTATAACCGAAAGTTTTGTGCGTGTTGAAAGCAGGTCTGCAAAAATAGATTCTCCATCATTTTTCCGATGCACTATAACCATTACAGAAAGGTAATTTGTTAGTGGTAATGCGGTAACTATTTTTAATATCACTTCAAGGCTGCCTGCAGAACCGCCAATTGCAAGCATCCTGTAATGTATTATTGAATCTTGCGCCATATTTTTTCTTTCCCAACCTGCATAAATTTATCTGTGATAACTGAAAAACGCAAATTCTCTTTTGAGCCAAGCACTAAAAAGCCAAGTTTTTCCAGGCTGTCATCAAACAAATCAAAAACTTTATCCTGCAAAACTTTATCAAAATAAATAAGCACATTTCTGCAGAATATTAATTGAAATTCATTGAATGATCTGTCTGAAACAAGATTGTGCATGGCAGCAATCATTTTGTGGCGGAAACGCTGGTTAAATTTTGCCCATCCGTATTGCGCTGTATAAAAAGAAGAAAAATCTTTTTTACCACCCGATGCAATATAATTTTCAGAATATTGCTGCATGCGGCTTAATGGAAAAATTCCTTTTTGAATGTTTTCGATTACTGAGGGATTAAGATCTGTTGCATATAATAAAGATTTATGCAGCAGGTTTGCTTCATCAAGCATAATGGCCATTGAATACACTTCTTCGCCTGAGGCGCAGCCTGCATGCCAGATGCGTATAAAAGGATGTGTTGCCAGCACCGGAAAAATTTCTTTTCTTATAACTTTAAACACCTGCGGATCGCGAAACATTTCGGTTACATTTACCGTAAGCTGTTCAACGATATGCGTTAAATAATCGCTGTCGTTTCTAACCCTGTAAAAAAGTTCTGCAAAGCTTGGCATTCTGTCAATAACAAGTAACCGGTTTACCCTGCGGCGTAAAGAAGCTCTTGCATAATTGGTGAAGTCATATCCGTATCGTTGCGCCAATTCATTTATCAGCAATTCAATTTCTTCATCATTAATTATCGTTCCTTCCACACAAGTTATTTAAGATATTCGTTTAAAATTTTAAATAATACATCTACATCAACAGGTTTTGAAACATAATCATTTGCGCCCGCTTTTATACATTTTTCCCTATCGCCCTGCATTGCCTGCGCTGTAACAGCAATTACCGGTAAATGCTTATAATTTTCCGTTGATTTTAGCAACGGTATTGCATCATAACCATCCATGCCCGGCATCATCATATCTAAAAGAATAATGCCAATTTGTTTTTCAGATTGTAATATGGCAAAGGCTTCTACCATATTGTTGGCAATTAATGTTGTATAACCTTTTGCTTTTAAAACAGCAGACAATGCAAAGGTGTTGCGGCGGTCATCATCAATTATAAGAATGGATTTCAATTGCTAAAATTTTATCGCTTAAATATAACATCAATCTTTACAAAATATGTGTAATTGTTTGTAGTAAAATAATGGCATAATTTTATCTTACTATGGGCATGAAAAAACTTGCATTCATTATTTTTTCTGTTTTTATTTTCTCAGCTTGTTCAAGAAAAACAGTTCCATCAAAACCAAATTATTCATTAAATAACAATAATAACAGTAACAATAATGCTGCTGCTGTAATTACCGATTCTGCGCAAACCACAACAAATGTTTCAGATTCTGTTGCTGCCGTTTCTGCAACTACTGTAATGGTTATTACAGATGGATATGGAAGGCTTTTAACACCGCAGCAAAACTTGCCGCAAGATGCTGGTGTTACATATAACAGCCTGCAATTATCAAAAGGGTTTACAGCGCAGCAGCGTGCAAACCTGCAGGCGCGTTACAACACAGTGCCGCCGCGGGTTTTATATGTTCCGCAACAATATAGTTTGAGCTCTTTAAAAGGAAGTTATTTTATCTACAAAAAAAAGTTTTGGTACTGGAAAAAATCAGACGGGCTGTATTATCTTGATCAGAAATATTACATGTAACCTAAGCAGTATGCATGTTATGGCGAAATTGCGTACATCAGCACTTTCACTTCTCATGCTTTAAAAAAACATCTTGTATTAATAATTATCTTGCAAACAATTAAAACTTTCTGTTTTGGAAAAAGATGCCCGGATACTTTATGGATTAAAAGCTAACTATGCAGAACGCTGCCGGCAGGAAAAATTGCTTTATCAGCAATATTATTATTTTGTTGAAGAAGGCTGCCGAAAATATAATCTTAATTACGACGATAGTTTCAGTGCTTACAGTGACGCTGTTTTATCTGCCCTGCATAATATAATTAACAACCGGTTCGACGGGCGTTCATCTCTTAAAACATATCTCTACCAAATATTTTCGAATAAATGTATTGACCTTGTTAGAAAAAATACGACTAATAAACAACAGGTACATAAAACAATGCCTGTTGCTGATGCAATGAGCCAGTTGCCTGATAATGCTAAAAATATAATTGAAAGGCTTTTAACTACCGAGCTGAAAATGAATGTAAAAAAGCAGCTTGATGCTATAGGACACAAATGTAAAGACCTTTTGCTGATGTTTGAAGATGGCTTAACAGACAGGGAAATTGCAGAAGTTTTATCGTACAGCAATGCAGCTGTTGTTAAAACAACGCGTTTACGTTGCCTGGATAAACTTCGTGAAAAAATAACCGGTTAATGCTTTAAAAACTTTAAGCTGCCGGCAATAATGCAACGCATCGGCTATAAAAGTATTAATCAATAATCTAACCCAAATAAATAAACATGTCTAACACATCTGAATACATTGAATCTTATTTTCAACAAACGCTGAGCAGTGAAGAAAGAGTAACTTTTGAAAAAAGAATACAAACAGATGAAACCTTTGCAAAAGAAGTAGCATTTTATGTAGCAACCCGCCAGGCTTTACACGAAGAATTATTAAAACAAAAAACAGCATCATGGAAAGATGAAAAGCTGCAGGAAGAAACAGCACCAATAGTTTCCATGGCAAAAAAATCAATTCTTAGCAAATGGTTTACTTATGCAGCGGCTGCCTGTTTGTTTTTAGTTTTATCGGTGTATTTATTTGAAGCCAAAACATCGCCCAGAAGGCTTGCAGCAAGTTATGTAAAAACAAATTTCAGCAGTTTAAGCCAAACAATGGATGCTTCCCGCGATAGTTTGCAGCTTGGCATTGCCGCCTATAACAATAAAAATTATAATCGTGCTTTGCAATTATTTAATGGCGTTGAAAAAAATGATTCTGCAAACAGCGATGCAAAAAAATATGCAGGTCTTGTTTATCTTCAACAACAGAAGTACGATAAAGCAATCCAGCAATTTGATGCTTTGGCTAATATGAAATTATTTAGTAACCCGGGAGATTTTTTAAAAGCTGTATCTTTATTGCAAAGAAATAAGCCCGGAGATAAAAAGGAAGCCAAACAACTATTACAAAAAGTAGTAAATGAAAAAGAAGAAGGTTTTGATGAAGCCGGAAAACTGCTGAAGAAATTTTAGATAACTTATCGCATACAAAATATTAATCAAGACTTTTAAAACTAAAATTAAATTTTTATGGATGTTGCTACCATTCAAACAATAATTCAGGGTGCTATACTTGTTACCGTAGTATATATTGCTGCAAAAACTACTGGCGGAGGTACTAAGCCACCACCACCAGACCCAGCAGATACAAAATAAAGTTTATAGTTCAAAATACTATTATTAAATGAAGTCCCAAATTCAATAACCGCAATATTATGCGCAGTTATTTTATTTCAGGATGTAAAAAGTCTTTTTGTGTAATATTCCTATTATACATTTTTAGCTTTAAGGGAAAAACACAATGTTTAACAAAAGAAAATATTTCAGACAGTATATCTGTAATTGATAATAACCGCACACTTGCCGCCAGCAAAAAATTAGAACGCTTTTACGCTCTTAAAAATACAATTGACAAATGTAATGGTAAGCATGATTCTGTTTATGCAAACAGTTCTTCTAAAAATAGGATATTACGAAGTGCATGTTAATAGAAATTTTGACAAAAGCATCAACCTCACTAATGCTTCATTAAGAGTGAACATGAGTGGCGAACCCGGAAGCTCAAAATATTTGGCCGCAAAAAGCTTTTATATTCTTGCTGCTGATTATTATCAGCTTGCTTTATTTGACAAGGCTTTAAAATATTTTGACAGTACGATATTCATCGCAAAAACATTTCCTGATACAACTAATTATATATTAAAATCAAAGCTGTATAAGTCATTTCTTTTCTTTCAAAATGGAGATTATCAAAAAGCAATAGAAGAAAGCACAACTGCAATAGATTACTCACTTGAAAAAAAGGATACTTCAGTCTATCTGGAATTATTAACACAAAGAGCTCAATCCCTTTATTATGAAAATAATATTGCAAGATCACTTGCTGATGTGTATACAATAATAGATGTTTCTGTAAAATATAAATATTTGAGAGGTTTGGCATCAGCCCTAAAAATTGAAGCCTCAATTTTTGAAAAAAAACAGCAGTTCAATATTGCTGATTCGCTTTTTAAAAAAACTATTTATACAAGAATTCAAACCAAAGATTCTGAACAGGTAGCAGATGATTATATTGATTATGGAAATTTTTATCTCGATAGTTTGAAAGATTATAAAAAAGCAAAAGAATGTTATTTGCAAACTATTTTTTACGGAAAAAAACTTAACGATTCTACTTTACTTGCAAGAGCAAACACAAATATTGGAGAACTTTATTTAAACCAAAAAAATTATAAGTTATCTTCTGATTACTGTGTTAAAACTCTTGCTTATTTAAATATACCTATTAATAATATTTACGAAAATCCAAGCTCAGAAAAATTAAATGCAGTTGCGGCAAAAGAGATGATTGTGGTAATTATGAATAATAAAATAGAAACCCTTTTAAATATTTTTTTAAGCAATAAAAATAATAAAGCATTAAATAGTTGCCTTGAAACTTGCTTAGTTATGGATACGCTTATAACCAAAATGCGCAACCAACAATCAGGTGCAGAAAGCAAATTATACTGGAGAGATTACACAAGAGATTTTTATACCAATGCTGTTGAAGCAAGTTATCTCGCACAAAGACCAGATCTTGCTTTTTACTTTATCGAAAAAAGCAGAGCAGTATTATTAAATGATAAATTGAATGAATTGGATGCTTCTTCTTATTTATCAAAAGCAGATGCCGACAAACAGGAAATGTATGAAATTAAAATTGTTGAATTGGAGCAAAAGCTTTCTTCTTTAAACAATACATCAAAACAATACCAGGCTATACAACTGCAATTATTAGAAGTTAAAAACGAATTTGAACAATTTATAAAATCGCTTGAACAAAAATATCCTGCCTATTATCAATATAAATATGCAGATGAAGTTCCTTCTTTACAAAAACTGCAGCAATATCTTGCAAAAAACAATCAATGTTTTGTGCAATATTTTTTGGGTGATACAACAACATATATTTTAGCCATCACTTTAAACAACACAAAATTTATCCGTCTTTCACAAAAAGATTTTAATAAAGATCAGCTTTGCAATTTTTGCAATTATGTGCTAATAAAGAAATGCTGAATAATCATTATGATCTTTTTGCTGATCTTTCAAATTCAATCTATAAAAAAATATTTCAGCCATTGCAGTTAACAAAAGGCAGAGTTATTATTTGCTCCGATAATATTGTAATTCCGTTTGATGCTTTGTGTACTGATATAAATGGCAAAAATTTTTTACTGAATGATTATACTTTCAGTTATGTTTATTCTGCCCGTTTTTTAATGAAGCAGTTTAAAAATGCAACCGCAACAGGAAATTTTCTTGGTTTTGCGCCTGTTTCATTTGCAAAATATCTACAGGTAAATGATTTAAAAAATGCCGCCGATGCGCTGCATGCTTCTGCAGCATATTATAAAAGCAACAGGTTATTTACTTATCAAAATTCAACGCGAAATAACTTTTTTAATTATGCATCTTCATATTCAATTGTAAGCATTTATTCTCATGCACATGCAGATACAACCGATAGTGAACCGGTTTTATATATGCAGGATTCCATCATTCATTTATCTGAGTTGCAGTTGCTTAATAATCCGGCTACAAAACTTGTTTTGTTAAGTGCATGTCAAACTAATGTTGGTAAAAATGCAACCGGCGAAGGCATTTATAGTTTGGCAAGAGGCTTTGCAACAGCCGGCATATCTTCTGTTGCCGCAACGTTATGGAAAGCTGATGAACAAACCATTTATGAAATTTCAAAAAAGTTCAATGAATATTTATCTGAAGGAATGAATAAAGATGAAGCGCTGCAAAAAGCTAAACTATATTTTATTCAACATAACAGTAATGAAAAAATGCTGCCTTATTATTGGGCAAATATGATTGTGATAGGCAACACTGATGTAATTAAATTTATCAACAGCATCATCTTCAAATATTGTATGGGAAATAATTGGATTGGCAATATTGCTTGCGTTTGATTTTTATTTTAATTTATAAGAAATCAAAAACATATTCCCGCAAACAATTTGATCTGTCAGATCTCGAGTAAAGCTTTAATAGGATCTTTGCTGAATAATAATAATTCAGGATTTTCCAGCAACTCTTTTACACGCACTAAAAAGCTTACACTTTCTCTGCCATCAATTATACGATGGTCGTAACTTAAACGCAACATACATCATCGGTTTTATTACAACCTGCCCGTTAATTGCCATTGGCCTTTCCTGAATTTTATGCATGCCTAAAATTGCACTTTGCGGAAGATTAATAATTGGTGTGCTCATTAAACTGCCAAAAACGCCGCCATTGGTAATGGTAAATGTTCCACCCTGTAAATCTTCGGCAGTAAGTTTACTGTCTCTTGCTTTGCCTGCAAGTTCAATTACTTTCTTTTCAATCTCAGCAAAACTTAAACTCTCAACATTACGAATAACCGGAACCGTTAATCCACGTGGTGTGCTAACTGCAATGCTTATATCAGCATAATCATGATATACCAGTTCATCGCCATCAATGTATGCGTTTACAGATGGCCATTCGCTTAATGCAACAGAACATGCTTTTGCAAAAAAGCTCATAAAGCCAAGATTAACGCCGTGTGTTTTATTAAATGACTCTTTATGCTGTTTGCGAATTTCCATAATGCGGCTCATATCCACTTCATTAAAAGTGGTAAGCATTGCCGTTGTATTTTTTGATTCAACCAACCTGCGGCTGATGGTTTTTCGCAGGTTGCTCATGCGTTCTCTGCGTTCATTACGGCTGTTTAATTCCTGGCCGTTAAAAGATTTTTTTGCAGGATGTGAAAGCGCTTCGAGCACATCGTGCTTTATTATTCTTCCATTGCTGCCTGTTGGTTTTATTTCGGATGGATCAACTTTTTTATCTGCGATGATGGCCGATGCAACAGGCGTTGCTTTTGGCTGCTGAACAGTAATTGCAGGTTGCTGATTGTTGCTGTTTGCTTGGTTGCGGTTGCCGGTTGTTGCTGCTGTTGTTTTTCTTGCTGACTTTCCGACTTCACAGACTTTTCCGACTTGCTTTCTACCACAGCAACGTTAGTATCAATTGTTGCCACAACATCGCCAATCTTTAAAACATCACCTTCTTTTGCAACCTGTTTTAATTCGCCGGCTTCATCTGCATTTAATTCAAACGTTGCTTTTTCACTTTCTAATTCTGCAATTACTTCATCGCGCTGAACAAGATCACCGTTATTTTTTACCCATTTTAATAAAGTTACTTCGCTTATAGATTCGCCAACTGTTGGCACCTTTAATTCAATCATTCCTTTGCCTGCAGGCACGGCTTCTTTGTTTAAAATTTCCGGTTGCGGGTTGCTGATTGCTGGTTGCGAATTAGTTACCTGTTGCTCTTCGGGTTCCTGAACAATTATTTGAGGGCGTTTTAATCCGCCTGATTTATTTTCTGTTTGAGGCTTTACATTTTCTGCAGCTGCCGTTGACTGTTGACGAGTTAGACGGTTGATGGTTTTGCTTTTTCATCAATATTTGCGAGCACAGCGCCAATGTTTAAAGTATCGCCTTCATTGGCAATAAGTTTAATAATACCACTTTGTTCGGCATTAACTTCAAAGGTTGCTTTTTCGCTTTCAAGTTCGGCAATTACATCGTCGCGATCAACATATTCGCCATCTTTTTTTAACCATTTTAATAAGGTTACTTCGCTTATTGATTCTCCTACTGGCGGAACTTTTATTTCAATCATTTTTCATGGTATATTATTAACATTTCTTTAATTAACGAAACAAAATTTTTGCTTCTTTTTAATACTCGTTTATATTATTTGTAACTTATTTACAAAGGCGTTCTCTTCATAATCAGCTTCCATTCTCTTCTGCTAAAAGCATTGCATAATAAAATCTTTCATATTCATGCTTTATTAAACCCGGTAAAAATAAATTCCCTATTAAATAAAGTTTTCATTCCTGTATGTGTTTTCGGATTTAGTTTTTTAGTTATAAACTAATGCAGATAGCTGAATAAAATACAGCATAATAAATACGATTAACTGCAGCTTCAAAACTATTGTTCTTTATCATTATATCAGCGTCTTTAAGAGCTTGGTCTGGCTTTTTCCAAGCGTCCTTTTACATAATCATCTCTTATTCTCATACTGTTAATCCTTCCTCTTCAATATTTTAATAAAGTGGTGTTACTGAATAATCTTCTTCCCAAATTTTTTTATTGTGAAACAAGGTAAAAATCAAATCAAATGTTTTGTATTCTATTTCTTTTGAAATATCATTTCTTATTTTTTCTTTTACATCACTTTTTTCATCTAATTCACTTAAAATCAAAAAATCCCAATCGCTTTCTTCATGCCAGTCGCCTCTTGCACGGCTGCCAAACAAAATTATTTCTGCATCTTCATCATAACGGCGCACAATTTCTTTAACCTTATTTACTACAAAGCTGTTTTTAATTTCTTCTATTGATGTTTGATTATATGATGCGCTTAAAATCATTAGCGTGTTTATGCTGCTCAAAGATATGCTGTACAAGGGAGTGACACAACCGTGATGCCATAATTGCTGCAGCCGGTTACATAAAAATTTCTTAAATGCTAAACGCTGTATCAATTATCTGTGCCTGTTCCTGCGCATGCACTTTTGCATAACCGGTTGCTGTTGATGCGCTGGCACTGCGGCTGATTACACCATAATTTATATTTTTTAAATTCATTTGAAGAAACGATGCGGCGCCCATATTCAACGGTTCTTCCTGCACCCAAAACCAAATGGCTTTATTGTATTTTTTATACAACTCATTTAACTGCTTTAACAGGCAACGGATATATTTGCTCCATGCGGATAAGCGCAACATCATTGCGGTTATCTTTTTGTTTTCTTTCAGCAAGCTCAAAATATAATTTACCAGTGCAGAATAAAACTTTTTTTATTTGTGCTGAATTTGTGACGACCACATCATCAATCACTTCTTTAAAACCGCCATTTGTAAATTCGTTTATGTTGCTGTAACTGCCGGCATAACGCAAATATGCTTTTGGTGAAAAATTAATCAGCGGTTTGCGGAATCTCCATGTCAATTGCCGCCTTAATGCATGAAATAAATTTGCTGCTGTTGTAATGTTTGTAACCACCAAATTTAACTCCGCACACATTTGCAAATACCTTTCCATGCGGGCACTGCTGTGTTCGGGGCCCTGGCCTTCGTAACCATGCGGCAGCAACATAACAATGCCATTCATGCGGTTCCATTTTTGTTCGCCGCTGGCAATAAACTGGTCAATCATTGTTTGTGCGCCGTTGCTGAAATCGCCAAACTGCGCTTCCCATAAAACCAATGCATTTGGGTTTGCCAATGCATAACCATATTCAAAACCAAGCACGCCATATTCGCTTAATAAAGAATTATAAATGCGAAACTTTTGCTGTCTCCTTAAAATCATTTAAACGGTTATATTCTTTATCATGTATTTTCATCGCGAAGCACTGCATGGCGGTGACTGAATGTGCCGCGCTTAACATCCTGTCCGCTCATGCGCACAATTTTTCCTTCATCTAATAAAGATGCGTATGCAAGCAGTTCTCCTGTTGCCCAATCAATTTTATGTTCAGATTCAAATAATTTTACTTTATCCTGCAGTATCTTTTCAATTTTTTTTAGTGGCTGAAAATCTTTGCGGCCATGTCATCAGTCCATCAAATAATTTTTTTAATTCCTGCTTCACTTGATTGCAGTAACAGGCGATGTATTAAAATCTTCAGGCGTTGCTTTGCGTAAACTGCGCCACCATTCTTCTGGCTGCTGATATTTATAAGGTAAGCGGATGTTGTTTTACTTCATCCAAACGTTCCTGCAGATCAGTCCAGAATTTTTTCTCCATGCCTTTTGCCAATTCCTGCGCATCGGGTTCGCCATGTTCCATCAAAAACTTTGTATATACTTCACGGGGGTTTGGATGATCTTCAATAAGTTTATACATGTGCGGCTGCGTATATTTCGGATCATCGCCTTCGTTGTGGCCATGCCGGCGATAACAAACCATATCAATAAAAATATCCTGATTAAATTCCTGGCGGTAACGCGTTGCTATTTCAACACATTTAATTACAGCTTCAGGATCATCGCCATTTACATGAAACACCGGCGCCTGAATTGCACCCGCAAGTGAAGTGCAATAATCAGAACTTCGGGCATCATCAAAATCTGTTGTAAAACCAATTTGGTTGTTGATAACAAAATGAATTGTACCCGCCGGTATAATAACCTTGCAGATCACTCATTTGTATTACTTCATACACAATTCCCTGGCCGGCAATAGATGCATCACCATGAATTAATATCGGCAAGAATTTTATCGAAATCGCTGTTGTATAAAATATCGGCTTTTGCTCTTGCAAAACCAACAACAACCGGGTCAACCGCTTCTAAGATGCGAAGGATTGGGCATTAGTTTAAGATGAACTGTTTTGCCATCTTTTGTTTGCACATCGCTGCCAAAACCCATGTGATATTTTACATCGCCGCTGCCCATGGTTTGATCGAGCTTTGCCGTGCCTTCAAACTCACTAAAAATTTGTTCGTATGTTTTGCCAAGAATATTTGCAAGCACATTCAGTCTTCCGCGATGTGCCATTCCAATTACCACTTCTTCCACACCATTTTCTGCGCCAACCTGTATAATTGCATCTAAAGCAGGGATGGTTGTTTCGCCGCCTTCAAGTGAAAATCTTTTTTGACCAACATATTTTGTGTGCAAGAAATTTTTCAAACATCACGCCCTGGTTCAGCTTCTCCAGAATTCTTTTTTTTGTTTCGATTGGAAGCGGGTTGGTAAATTTTTTTTCTACTTCGTTTGTAAGCCAGTCAATTTGTTTTTGATCGCTGATGTATTTAAATTCAATGCCAACATGCGAAGCATAACATGCTTTAAGATGATCTAAAATATTGCGAAGCGTTGTTTTACCGAGACCAACAAGATTGCCGGCAGCAAAAGTTTTATCAAGATCAGCTTCGGTTAACCCAAAAAAAGAAAGATCAAGATTAGCGCCGCGGTCTTTGCGTTTGCGGATGGGATTTGTATCTGCAATAAGATGACCTTTATTTCTGTAACCAAGAATGAGGCGATAAACGCGAATTTCCTTCATCCAGTCTTGCGCTGTTTCAGGTTCTGGCTTTATTTGCGCAACAGGTTTTATTTCTTCTGCAATAACCGTTTCAATACCGTCGTGTTTTCCATTAACACCATTAATTTTTGCGTTGGAAACAGCAAAATCAAAACCTTCAAAAAATTTTTTCATTTCCGGATCAACACTATCAGGATTTTTTACAAAATCCTGGTATAAATTTTCAATGTAAGCCGGATGCGAACTGGTTATATAAGAAAAGTCCTTCATTGGAGCAATTTATAGCGTTATAAGTATGTTGCAAATATAACTTCATCCCAACCCTTTTACTGCGTTGATTTTGTTTTTATTTGCCTTAGTAAATACATCGAAGGTTATTAAAACCAAAGTTTTTAAAGCATATAACCAAATTTTATGAATTTGATTTCGCTTGTAACAAATGTTCCCTTAACTTTGCCGCCTCGAAAAAATAAATATGGCAAATCATAAGGCTACAAAGAAAGATGTGCGTCAGGCAGCAAAACGCAGGGAACGCAATAAATATTATGGCAAAACAACGCGTAATGCTATTCGTGAACTGAAAGCTAACACCGATGAAAAAGCGTACGGAGAATCTTTGCCTTCTGTTATTTCCATGATTGATAAACTTGCAAAAAAAGGTATTATTCATAAAAACAAAGCCGGCAATCTTAAGAGAAAATTGACTAAAAAAGCCGCTGTAACCGCTTAAATATTTCGTTGTTGAATGTAAAAAATCCTTCGCCTTTGCGGAGGATTTTTTGTTTAAGCAATATCTCTGTTATATTTAAGCATGAAAAGAATCTTTTTTGCACTTATATTTTTTGTGATGATGCAAAATGTAATTGCGCAAACATTCATCACAACATTTGAAAAAAGCAATGGCAAACAAACAGCAACTTATTTTGAATGCATTGATTTTTATAAATCGCTTGCAAAAAAGTTTTCAACCATAAAAATAGTAACCGGCGACACCGTTGATGCCGGTTATCCTTTGCATATTATTTTATTTTCTGCTGATAAAAATTTTAATATTGATGCCTGGCATAAACAGCATAAAATTGTTGTGCTTGTAAACAATGGCATTCACCCCGGCGAACCCGATGGCATCGATGCAAGCATGATGTTTTTGCGTGATTTGGTGCAAGGAAAATTAAAAGCATCAAGCAATGTTGTGTTTGCAATAATTCCTGTTTACAATATCGGCGGATGTTTGAACCGCAACAATTTTTCAAGGGTAAATCAAAACGGGCCGGAGAGTTACGGGTTTCGCGGCAATGCAGAAAATCTTGATTTGAATCGTGATTTTATAAAAGCCGATTCTAAAAACGCTTTTGCGTTTGAAAAAATTTTTCATCTTTTAAATCCTGATATTTTTATTGATAATCATGTAAGCGATGGTGCGGATTATCAGCATACCATGACGATGCTTACAACACAGCATAATAAACTTGAGGGCGAAATTGGAGATTTTTTGCACGATGTTTTTGAGCCGGCTTTATACAAAAGTATGCAGCAAAAAAGCTGGCAAATGTGCCCGTATGTAAATTTTGAAGAAAGCAGTTTAAAAAATGGATGGGAAGCATTTTATGATCCGCCAAGATACAGCAGCGGTTATGCATCTTTGTTTGAAACGATTGCTTTTGTGCCTGAAACGCACATGCTGAAACCGTATGCAGACAGAGTTAAAAGCACGTATGCTTTTATGCAAACAGTTATGGAAGAAGCTTCAATATTTTCAAATGATATTATTGAAAAAAGAAAAGCTTCGATTGATGCCATCAAACAGCAAAAAAATTTTCCTTTGAGTTGGAAAGTTGATTCATCAAAATTTGATTACATTAATTTTAAAGGTTACGATACATCAATGAAAATAAGCGAGGTTACAGGTTTGCCGCGTTATTATTACGATCATTCAAAACCTTTTGAAAAACAAATAAAATTTTATAACAATTATGTTCCTTTAACATCAGTTCAAAAACCAAAAGCATACATTATTCCGCATGGCTGGCATGATGTAATTAAACGCTTAAAACTGAATGATGTTATGCTGCAGCAATTAAAAAAAGATACAACTATTAAAGTTGAATATTATATGGTTGATGATTATAAAAGCCTTACCAAACCTTATGAAAAACATCATCGGAATTATAATATCCAGTTATCAGCTCATACAGATTCAATTCATTTTTTAAAAGGTGATTTTATAATTTATACTGGTCAAAATGCAGACAGATATATTGTTGAAACATTAGAACCTTTGGGTGATGATAGTTTTTTTAGCTGGAATTTTTTTGATGCTGTTTTGCAACGCAAAGAATTTTACAGCGATTACCGCTGGGAAGATGTTGCAGCGGATTATTTAAAACAACATCCTGAAATAAAAAATCAATTAGAAGAAAAGAAAAAATCTGATGCTTCGTTTGCAGCTTCAAGTGAACAACAATTGTATTTTGTTTACACACACTCGCCTTACAGCGAACCGGGTTATATGCGCATTCCGGTTTTTAGAATTGAGTAAATTATTTGCCTTTAATTAATGCAATTGCTTCTTGAGGGTTTTCTACTTCAATAACTAACTTTTTAAAATATTCATGGTTTAACTCAACCACAATTGCATTATTTGTATTGCGCACATCCCAGAAAACTGTTTCGCCGTTTTGATAAAATGTTCCCGCTCTGAATAACTTTGGAACATCTGTACCCAACAACTTTAAACTATCTAAAAAATTTATCTGGATATCCGGATTTGGATAAACAGCAGTAATGTGCTGAACCGGAATTTCCAAACTGCTTTTAAAAGCAAAGAATTTATCCCAGCCACGCACTGTAAAAATTACTTTGTCAAAATCCCTTTCAACTTTAATCATAATGTTTATGTGAGTTGTTTAAAGATATTTTTTCACCAATGCGCCAACAACAGGAAATTGAGCAAACTCTTTCTTTTCAATTCTTACAATAAATAAAATAAAAGCAAGAATTAAAACGGCGCCAAGCACCAAACTGAAAAAAGTATTGCTATAAAACTTTCCTATAAAATCATACAGAAAAAATATAAGCACAGAAATAATGATATACGCCAATAATTTTTTCCAGGCGTAAGGAACGTAGTATTCTTTTTGTCCCCAAATAAAACTTATCACCATCATGCTTACATAACAAAAAAAAGTTGCCCACGCAGAAGCAACATAACTGTATCGCGGAATAAAGAAATAGTTAATGCCGATAGTGATAGCCGTACCAATTATTGTTATCCATGCGCCGGAAATTGTTTTGTTGGTGAGCTTATACCAAATGCTTAAATTATAATAAATGCCAAGGCTCATGTTTGCCAGTAAAAGTATCGGCACCACTTTTAAGCCAACCCAATATTTGGGATCAATAAAATATTTCCATACGGGCAAAAACAATGTAACCGCAAGAAACATTACTGCAACAGTTATAACGAAAAACTTAGTTACCCGTGCATAAACACGTTGGGGATTTTGCCCTTCGGCCTGTTTAAAAAAGAAGGGCTCCGCCCCCATTCTGAAAGCCTGTATAAACAAGGTTATTAAAATTGAAAGTTTATAACAGGCGCCATAAATTCCTCTTTGTTCATCTGCAAATTCTGTTGAACCAGGCAGCCACCATCCTAACATTAAACGGTCAAAAGTTTCATTTATCATTCCTCCCATGCCCGCTATTAAAATGGGCAATGCATACGCCATCATACTTAACCATAATGCAAAATTAAACCTCCATTGTTTTGGTAAAAGTCGTTTCGCAAGCATTACTAATGTAAAAAAAGATGCGATGGCATTAGCAAGCAAAACATAAAAAATAGGATTTTGGTTTGGCTTATAAATTAATGCCACCCAACTGTGCGGATTAGCTTTTGCTTTTGCGGGGCAATAACTTAAAAAGAAAACAGTTAATCCAAATGTAATAGCGATGTTGGCAATTTGAACAAACGCAAATTGTCTCGGCCTTCCTTCATAACGCAAACGTGCAAATGGAATGGTGTTTAACGCATCCAATCCAATAATAATAATACTGAGTTTAATCAGTTGAGGAAACTCATTAAGTGTTGCAATTTCCGCAAGCCATTTCCAGTTCATCCATAATATTCCGGTTAATAAAATGGAGCTTACAATTAAGCTTATTGTTGCCGTATTGTTAACTGCATTATGATCTGCATCTTTACGCATAAAACGGAAATAAGCCGTTTCCATTCCATAAGCAAAAATGGTATTGAACAAAGGAATAGCTGCATAGCTCGCACTCATTTGACCGTAATTCGCTGTTGAAACAAGTGCTGAATAAGTTAAATAAGGTGTTAGCAAATAATTTATAAACCGTGCGCCAATGCTGCTTAATCCGTACCAAAAAGTTTGTCCTGCCAGTTGTTTTATGCTGCTCAATTAAATTGTTTTGGCAAAAATAATTGTTTGAATTGTAGTTAATCGTTAATAGTTCATTGTAATAATAGCAATCAGTTTTTTAGAAAAACTGCAACTAATAATCTTCTCCTCTAAATTTTTTTCTGCCTTCTTTTAAAAATGATTTTTGCTTTTTATGCTCTAATCTTTTTTCTTTAAAAACCTTTGGAATTTTTGTAGCGATACGAATTTTTTTTGGCAGCAAAGCTTTATTAATTAAGTCATTCATTTTTTTAATTACCTGTTCTTTGTTTGCCAACTGCGTTCTTTCGCTTTGCGATTTTATCAGCAAAAAACCATCAGCCGTTATTTTGTTTGAAAGATGTTGTTTAACCAGTTGCTTTTGCTTTTCATTTATTAATAATGAAGCATCAATCATCCATCTTCCTTCAACCATCGTTTCAACTTTATTTACATTTTGGCCGCCTTTGCCGCCGCTGCGTGCCGTTTGAAAAACAATTTCATTGCTTATATCTATCTTCATAATTAATCTTTAATTCGCCAACAAAATTAATATGCGTGCAGTTATACAACGCGTTGCTGAAGCTTCGGTTAAAGTTGATGAAAATATTACCGGAAAAATTAAACAGGGCTTATTGATTTTTTTAGGAATTGAAGACGCAGATGAAACCGAAGATATTATTTGGCTTAGCAGCAAAATTGTGCATCTTAGAATTTTTAATGATGAAAATGGTGTTATGAATGTAAGCGTTAAAGATGTTGATGGCGAAATTATTTTGGTGAGCCAGTTTACTTTGCATGCTTCAACAAAAAAAGGAAATCGCCCATCTTATATCCGTGCAAGCAAGGCAAATATTGCAGTTCCTTTATACGAGCAAATGATTTTGCAGCTTGAAAAAGATTCAGGTAAAAAAATCGGAACAGGAATTTTTGGTGCTGATATGAAAGTGCAATTATTAAATGACGGGCCGGTTACAATTATTATAGATACAAAAAATCGTGAGTAAATTTTTAGGTTACAAGCTATGGTTTTCATGGCATCACGGTTGCGTCGCAACACTTGTACTGCAAATCAATATTCATCTTCAGCATCATCATTTAATATCAAAATAAAATGCCGACAGCATTAACAGTTAAATTTATTTTTAAAAAATGTTATACAGAGCAATTGGTTTAATGAGCGGTTCTTCTTTAGATGGTTTGGATATTGTTTTTACCGAACTGGAAGAAAACCGCGGGCAATGGACTTATGAAATAAAAGCCGTCGCCTGTTATGCATACGATGATGAATGGAAACAAAAATTAACTGATGCAAAAAATTTAAATGCATACGATTATTTTTTATTGCATGTTCAGTACGCAAAATTTCTTGCAACGTGCGTACATAAATTTATTGATGAAAATAAATTGCATCATAAAGTACAACTAATTGCATTGCATGGCCATACTGTTTTTCATGAACCAAAAAACGGCGTAACAACGCAACTTGGCTGCGGCGCAACCTTAGCTGCATTAACTGAAATTAATGTTGTAAGCGATCTTAGAATTATGGATGTTGCTTTAGGTGGCCAGGGTGCGCCAATTGTTCCTGTTGGCGAAAAGTTTTTATTTCCTGGCTTTGATTTTTATTTGAATATTGGCGGCATTGCCAACATTTCATTTCAACATGAAAAAAATTTTATTGCCTTTGATGTGTGCCCGGCAAACCGTGTTTTAAATATGCTTGCACAAACCGCAGAAAAAGATTTTGACGAAGATGGCAAGCTCGCTTCAACCGGGAATTTAAATATTCCATTGCTTGAAAAATTAAATGCATTGGATTATTATACATTGTTGCCTCCAAAATCGCTTTCCAATAATTTTGGAACTGATGTTGTGTATCCATTAATTCAATCACTCAACATAAACACAGCAGATGCCTTAAAAACTTATGTAGAACATATCGCTTATCAACTCAAACAATCAATCCAAAACCTTATTAAGCAGCAACAAGCATTAAAATTATTAATCAGCGGCGGCGGCGCATTGAATAGCTTTTTAATTAAAAGAATAAAAGAAAATTTAATTGATCTAAACGTTGAAATTATTGTTGCAGAAAATAACATTATCTTATACAAAGAAGCTTTAATTATGGCGTTATTAGGCGTATTAAGATGGAGAGAAGAAAACACTGTTATGGCTTCGGTAACCGGCGCAATAAGAAGCAGTATTGGCGGTGCCGTTTGGATTGGCCAGGAAGCTTAATTAAAATAAATTTTGTTGAATAACGTTATGTTGAATATGCATAAAACCAAAGTTTTAATTGTTATTGCATCTGCTTTAATTTTATTTTCATGCAAACAAAAATTTGATACTAAAACTTACCAGGAAAATAAGGAAAGTCTTGCCTTGCGTGAAAACAAACATCCTGAACAGTTTCTTAAAATTTCATCTAATGTTAAAAAAAATTTATTCGGCGCTACGGTTGTTAAAGGTGAAATTGTAAATACAGCATCTGTGGCTGCTTATAAAAATACGCGGTTAAAAATGTTATGTTATAAAAACGGCATTCGAAGTGAAGAACATGAAGATGTGATGGCCGATGTTTTAAACCCGGGCGAATCAAAAAATTTTAAAATAAAATATCATTTGCCAAAAGGCACAGACAGTGTTTCTTTATTTATAATGAGTGCAGATACCGTAAATAGTTTTTTTGGCAATTAAAAAAACGAAAAGCTGTCGCCGTTAAACAAACCTTTATCACTTAATTTAATGTGCGGAATAACCAGCAATGCCATAAAACTTAACGTCATAAACGGGGCAGATAATTTTGAACCAAGCATTTTTGCCATTTTATTAATTTCAGTATAAGCTGCTGCAACTTTATAACCATCATTAGCGCTCATTAATCCTGCAACTGGTAAAGGAATAATTTTTTTATTATCCGCATTATCAACGCAACTTATTCCGCCCTGTTCTTTCATGATAAGATTTATAGCTTTTGCCATCGCGGTATCGTTGCAGCCAACAGCAATTATGTTGTGACTATCATGCGCAACAGAAGATGCAATGGCGCCTTGTTTCAATCCAAAATTTTTAATAAATGCCTTTGCAACCGGCGCTGCTTCATACCGGTTAACAACAACAACTTTTAAAATATCATTTTCAACATCACTTATTAATTCGTTGTTTTTAATAAGTGGATCTGCAAGTATTTTATTTGTGATGAGCTGCCCGTTCAACGCTTCTATAACACGAATTTTTTTATTGATTAAGTATAAAGGATCGGTGTTGATTTTTAAATCGCTTTTTAAAATCTTTCTAACAAAAAAATTATTTATTGGCTTAACAGCAACTGATCTGATAAACGATTTTCCGTTTTCAGCCATCAATTTTCCATTAATATAAGTTTGATGAACTTTAAACTCTTTTAAATTATTTACTACAATAAAATCTGCGGCATCGCCTTTATTTAATAAACCCGCATTAAGTTTATAATGATGAACCGGATTAATGCAGGCTGCCTGCAATACTTTAAAAACATCGATGCCTTTTGCAACGGCGCGTTCGCAAAGTTTATTAATATGTCCTTCCGCCAAACTATCCGGATGTTTATCATCGCTGCAAAACATAATTTCATCAGCATGATCATTCAGCAGATCAATTAAAGCATCAAAATTTTTTGCAGCACTTCCTTCACGAATAATTATTTTCACTCCGCACTTCAGCTTATCAAGCGCTTCATCTTTTGTAAAACATTCATGATCGGTAGAAATACCCGCATCAAAATATTTTTTTACATCGTCACCGCGTAAACCCGGCGCATGACCATCAACCGGTTTATTTAATTTTTTGGCAGCGTCAATTTTTTTTATCACTTCTTCATCCTTCATCAACACACCCGGAAAATTCATCATTTCACTTAAATATTTTATTTCCGGTTTTTGCAAAAGCTGTTCAACATCGCTGCTGTTTAAAGTTGCGCCGGCAGTTTCAAACGTGGTTGCCGGCACACAACTCGGTGCACCAAAATTGAATTTAAAATTTACCTGTTTGCCATTTTCAATCATAAAATCAACGCCAGGTTTTCCGCAAACATTGGCTATTTCATGCGGGTCGCTTACTGTTGCAACTGTTCCATGCACAACAGCAATTTTTGCAAATTCTGAAGGCACCAGCATGCTGCTTTCAATATGCACATGGCTATCAATAAAACCAGGTAAAACATAAGGCAGTGCTGAATTTTCTTTTTCGTGCTGTATGTTAATTAAATGAATTATTCCATCTTCAACAACTATTTCGGCCACAGATATGGTTCTGCTTTTAATGTTAACGTAGTTGGCGTGTATAAGCAATCTGTTTATCACTATAGTGAAGTTATACGATTAGTAATATAGCAAAAAAAACTCCCGCAACAGCGGGAGATTTTTTTGAAACAATACCGTAATTTTTTCAACGGGGGCAATTGTTTCTTTTGGTTTTTTAGGATAATTGGACTTTGAGCACTTCTTATTAACAACGATGTAAAATTGTGATAAAAAAGCAAAAGCAATGCAAACATTTAGTTATTAAAATATCCAGATGAGACAAATATAATCATGCGAAGGACAGGGCTTGATTTAAAAAACAGAGAGGAATAATTCATGCAGTTTTTATAAGCAATGTAATTATATCAATTACATTTGAAGTTAAAATCAAACAGCTTAAATCCAGTTTTATGAAGAAAACTTTTACACGAATTTTTTTCAGTAATCTTTTTTTAATTTTTTTATTGTTGATGCATTATAAATCTGCAGCGCAGCTTAATGCACTTTCAGAAAATTTTGATGCAGTTGTTCCCGCAGGATGGACATCAATTAATCATTCTACAGGCGGTGCGCATGCACAAGGCTGGTTTCAGGGTGATGTGCGGCAGTTTGCAGCTTATTCAGGAATAGCCACTTCCTATGCTGCCGCAAATTACTTAAGCATCAATTCACCCACAGGAAAAGGCACCATAAATAACTGGCTTATTACACCTGAATTAAATCTTACCAATGGCTCAACCATTACATTTTTTACGCGTACTGTTGCGGGTTCAACATATCCTGACAGGCTTGAAGTGAGATTAAGCACAAAAGCTTTAAGCGTTAATGTTGGAAATGGTGTTGATGATACTGGCGATTTTTCAACGTTGCTTTTATCAGTTAATCCAACGCTTGCAAAAAACGGATATCCTGATACCGGATGGAAAATGTACAGCATTAATTTATCTGGCTTTAACAGTTCTGTTGCAGGCAGAATTGCATTCAGGTATTATGTTACAGATGCAGGTTCAAACGGAAACAATTCAAATTATATTGGCATTGATAATTTTTCTTACCAGGCTGTGTTGCCTGTAACACTGCTGAGTTTTAACGGAAGCATAAAAGATAATAAAGCACTGCTAAAATGGTCAACAACAAATGAAATAAATAATAAAGGTTTTGAAGTGCAGGTAAGCCATAATTACGGCGATTTTACAACCATTGGTTTTGTTGCTGCAGATGCAGGTAAAGCCAACATACACCAGTATAATTTTACAGATAATAATTTACTAAGCGGCGCAAATTATTACAGGCTTAAGCAAATAGATATTGATGGCGTTGTAAAATATTCTTATGTTATACAACTGGACTGGAAAAATTTTGGCTGGATAATTTTAGGTAATCCATACCAGGGCAACACACAAATACAATTACAAACTGAAACACGAAGCAATATTGCAGTGCAGGTAATTTCTATGAGCGGGCAAATTATTGAAACCATCAACAAAGGCAATCTTGAAGCCGGCACATATAATATTCCTTTAAATTTGGCAAACATTTCTCATGGAATGTATATAGTAAGATTGGTGACTGATGATAATGCTTATTCAAAAAAAATAGTTAGATAAAATTTAGGAGCACTTACTTTTTAGCACACACAAGAAGGCGTATACAACCAATGTACGCCTTTTAAATTTATTGCTTTTAAACCCTGCTTAAATTATTATCTTGCTGTAAAACTCATTTAATTTATTCTGATCATGATATTGCCGTCTCCACAAAAAATTTTCATTTTAATTATATCTGTTTTATCATTTCAGGTTGCCCGTGCCCAAAAAAATATTGACGTTTGGCTAACCAATAACGATCGTTCTGCATTATTTCAGCAACAACCTGCTGCATTAAATTTTTCAACAGAAAATATTAATAATGCAACTATAAATGTTGATGACAGCAAAACTTTTCAAACAATGGATGGTTTTGGTTTTGCATTAACCGGCGGCAGCGCCATGCATATTATGCGCATGAATACTGATGCAAGAAATAAATTACTGCATCAGATTTTTGATACAACCGGCAATGCAATCGGCGTAAGTTATTTGCGGGTAAGCATCGGGTCTTCAGATCTTAATGAAAAAATTTTTTCTTATGATGATGTTGCAGGCGATACTGCGCTTTTACATTTTGATCTTGCAGAAGATAAAACAGATGTAATACCTGTTTTAAAACAAATTTTTGCTATCAATCATAATATAAAAATATTAGGCTCGCCATGGAGCCCGCCTGCCTGGATGAAAACAAATAATGATACACGCGGCGGAAGGTTAAAGCCTGAGTATTATAAAGTGTATGCAAATTATTTAGCAAAATACATTGAAGAAATGGCGAAGAATGGAATTAAGATTAATGCCATCACCATTCAGAATGAACCACTGCATGCAGGCAATAATCCAAGCTTGCTTTTTGTAGCGCCCGATGAAGCAACTTTCATAAAAAATTATCTCGGCCCTTTATTTAAAAAGAAAAATATTTCAACCAAAATATTAATTTATGATCATAACGCAGACCGGCCTGATTATCCCATTTCTATATTAGATGATGCACAGGCGGCAAAATATATTGATGGCTCAGCATTTCATTTATACGGCGGAACAATAAATGCATTAACTGATGTGCACAATGCGCATCCTGAAAAAAATATTTATTTCACCGAGCAAATGGTTGTGCAGTTTAAAGAAGATGATAAGCAAATAAATATTGCATGGCCTGTAAGCCGTTTAATAATTGATGCACCGCTCAACTGGTGCAAAAATGTTTTATTATGGAATTTGGCTGCAGACCCTGAATTTAAACCTTATACAGATCGCGGCGGATGCAACATGTGCCAGGGCGCTGTTACTATTGATAAAGACAGTGTTACTTATAATCTTGCTTATTATACAATGGCGCACACTTCAAAATTTGTGAGGCCGGGTGCTGTGCGCATTGCTTCAAATTTTATAGATAGCTTGCCAAATGTTGCTTATAAAAATATAAATGGCAATAAGGTTTTAATTGTTGCCAACATCAGTAGTGCAGCACAAACATTCAACATTCAATATCATCATCAAACTGCAACGGCTTTATTAAAATCAAAATCGGTTGCAACCTATATCTGGAAATAAAACATCATAGATCATGAAATTAATTGCACGTTTATTTATTATATCATTTCTATGTATTCAACATAAAAACAGTTATGGTCAAAGCTTTTTAAAAGCATCGGGCAAACAAATTGTTAATGAAAAAAATGAAAATATAATTTTAAAAGGAATTGGTTTGGGAGGATGGATGCTGCAGGAAGGTTATATGCTTAAACTACAGGGAACAAACCCGCAATATTCTATTCGCAAAAGAATTGATTCATTATTAAGCCCCGAACAAACCCGGGAATTTTACGATGCATGGCTCAGCAATTTTGTAACAAAAGCAGATATTGATTCTTTACATAAATGGGGTTTTAATTCGGTGCGTTTGCCCATGCATTATAATTTATTTACGCTGCCTGTTGATGAAGAACCTGATTCTTTAAAGCAAACATGGCTTTCAAAAGGTTTTGAATTAACCGATAGTTTGTTAAGCTGGTGCAAGGCAAACAACATGTATTTAATTCTTGATCTTCATGCTGCACCGGGCGGCCAGGGCAATGATTTAAATATTGCTGATCGTGATTCAACGAAACCTTCTTTATGGCAAAGCAATGCCGACAAAACAAAAACAATTGAATTATGGCGCAAACTTGCAGACCGTTATAAAAACGAACCAAACATTGGCGGCTACGATATTTTAAACGAACCAAATTGGGGTTTTGATGATGTAAACGATAAGCACGGACAAAAAGAAGAACACAACGTTCCATTAAAAGAATTGCTTGTAAATATTACAAACGCAATACGTTCGGTTGATAAAAAACACATCATTATAATTGAAGGCAATGCATGGGGAAACAATTATAAGGGAATGTTACCACCATGGGATGATAACATGGTACTGAGTTTTCATAAATACTGGAATAATAATGATCAGCAATCAATACAATACATGCTTGATGCACGCAATAAATACAATGTGCCTATTTGGATTGGTGAAACAGGCGAAAATTCAAATACATGGTTTACAGATGCAGTGCAGTTGTATACAAAAAATAATATTGGATGGAGCTGGTGGCCGCTTAAAAAAATTGGCAACAATAATCCGTTAGAAATAAAACCGAATTTAAATTATCTGCGTTTGGTAAATTACTGGAATGGCAAAACAGCAAAACCGCCAAAAGAAAGCGATGTGTACAGCGGTTTATTAGAGCTTGCCATTTATACAAACATCCGTTCAAACATAATTCACAAAGATGTAATTGATGCATTAATGCGCCAGCCTTTCAGCAATAAAACCATTGCTTTCAAACCAAATATTATTAATGCAAAAGATTCGGTAATTAATGCAGTTGATTATGATTTAGGCCGAAACAACATTGCTTATTTTGATAAAGATACAGGCAATTATTACATTTCATTTGGCGGCAGAAATGCGGGCAACAAAGGTTACACCTACAGAAATGATGGTGTGGATATTTATAAAGATTCTTCTTATTATGAAACATATTATGTGGGCAGTATTGAAGACAGCGAATGGATGCAATACACCATAAACGTAACACAAACGGCTGCTTATAATTTTAAATTAAATGTTGCCGCCGAAGATGAAGGTGTTGTTACAATTAATGTTGACGATAAAACGCTGTTTGATAAAAAAGAAATTGCATCAACAGGTTCAATTAAAAACTGGCAAACGCAATTATTGGGTAAGGTTAATTTAAGTAGCGGCAAACACGTTTTGCGAATTTATTTTAATAAAGGCGGCTTTAATTTTAAAAGCATTATTTTTTCGCATCTGTAAATTTTATTTAATTGATTTAAATTTTTATATTTAGATGAAGACTGAAAAAATATTTACTTATAACAACATACATTATGCATAAAACGCATTACGATACGGTTTCCAAAGCCATACAGCAATTACGTGCACAAGGTTATACGGTTGATTTTAATATTAAAAACGATCACATAGTTTGTAACCACGAAGAATTTAATGCAGATAATTTTGATGTGGTTGATGTATATCGTTATGAAGGCAATTCCGATCCTGGTGATGAAGCTGCAGTTTATGCCATCAAATCTGCAAACGGTTTAAAAGGTATTTTAGTTACAGGTTACGGCGCATCGGCAGATGTTTCTTCTCCATCAATACTCGAAAAGCTTGGCAGGCATGGCATTTAGATCATACAAATAATCTTCCCGGTTATCTTTTAATTCGCTTTTAACATTAGTTGTTTTTATTATACATTTGGTTATTATCCGTATTTCACACCCATCATTTATAAAACCAACTACTAATGCAAAAAAAGAAAGTAATCGTTATTGGCGGTGGTGTTGCCGGCATGAGCGCTGCGCATGAATTAATTGAGCGTGGCTTTGAGGTGCAGGTTTTTGAAAAAAAAGTGCAGTTGCCCGGCGGTAAAGCACGCAGCGTAAATGTGCCGGATGCTGATGCAGGCGAGCATTATAACCCGTTGCCGGGTGAACATGGTTTTCGTTTTTTTCCTGGCTTTTATAAGCATGTTATTGATACGATGAAACGCATTCCTTTTCCAGGAAATAAAAATGGCGTTTTTGATAACCTTATACCTGCACCGCATGTTATGATGGCACGTTCGGATGCGCCACCTATTGTAATGCTGGATAGCTTTCCAAAATCGTTTGCTGATTTTAAATTTTTGCTTCATTCAATACACCAGCATACAGGCTTAAGCACAGATGATGAAATTTTTTTTGCAACACGTGTATGGCAATTAATAACCAGTTGCCGTGCCCGGCGGGAGAATGATTATGAGCGCATGGGCTGGTGGCAGTTTACAGATGGCGCACACAGAAGTAAAACTTACCAGGATTTGCTGGCACGTGGTTTAACACGAACACTGGTTGCAGCACGTGCTGTATCTGCCAGCACAAAAACCGGCGGCGATATTTTTTTGCAACTCATATTTAATATGGCAAATCCTGATGTTGCCACCGATAGAATTTTAAATGGCCCAACCAACGATCAGTGGCTGCATCCATGGCATCAATATTTAATTGATAAAGGCGTTGATTATCGTTTTCTTTCTGAAGTAAAAAATATTGAATGTTCAAACGGAATGATAACCGGAGTTTGGGTTGAAAAAATTAACGCAAACCCGGATGTTTTTACAGAAGTTGTAATTCCAAAACCTGATATTCAGAAATATGAAGCTGATTATTATATCTGCGCCGTTCCGGTTGAAGTGGCTGCACCTTTATTGTTAAGTGATATTTTACAACCTAATCAAACGATTCAGAATTTTTTAAATAATATTATTTATAGTGATGATACACGTAAAAAACTTGAAGATCCTTCGGTATCAATTCTTGATGTAACAACCGATGCCATTCAAAAGGCAGCTATTATGAATGCTGACCCTACATTAACCGGCATCATCGAATTATCAAATGATGTATCGTGGATGACAGGCGTTCAATTTTATTTAAATGAAGTAGTTGAACTGAATAAAGGCCATATCATTTTTGCCGATAGTCCGTGGGCAGTAACAGCTATATCACAATCGCAATTCTGGAAAAATTTTCCGATGAGTGAATTTGCAGATGGCAAAGCAAAAACAGTTTTATCCTGCGATGTTTCTGACTGGGAAACACCGGGTATTTTATACAATAAGGCTGCGCAGGAATGCACCGCAGAAGAAATTAAAGATGAAGTGTGGGCACAGATGAAAAGATCATTAATGGTAAACGGCACATGCTTGCTGAACGATGAAATGATACATACCTGGTTTATTGATCGTGATATTGTTTTTAATCGGCCTGATTTATTAAAAGGAGATTATTTCAGTAAAAACACAGAGCCTTTACTTGTAAATAAAGTAGATACCTGGCGTTTGCGGCCTGAATCTCATTGCACCATTCCAAACCTATTTTTTGCTGCAGATTATGTGCGCACACACACCGACCTTGCAACGATGGAAGGCGCCAACGAAGCAGCACGCCGCGCTGTAAATAATATTATTGAAGCATCTGGTTACAAAGTGCCTTTATGCGAAATATGGGATTTGCATGAACCCTGGGAATTTGATTATTACCGTTTTCATGATTACCTGCGCTACCAAAAAGGTTTGGTATGGAATGAACATTTTCCATGGTGGGTTAAATTCATTCAATGGATAATTTCATTGTTTAAAAAAGGCGCAAAAAAAGCTGTTGTAACAAAAGCGCAAAAAACCTGCAAGCTCTGTTAATAAATGATCCATCCTTTAATTAATACAAAAGATTATTCGCCAGCACAGCTTATTCTTTTTGGCGTAGCTGCCGCATACTGGATATGGGTGTATGTTGTTGTAATAATAGATATCTCTAAATACAAATTTGTGGGCATTCCTGCACTTGCTGTTTGCGCCAACTTTGCGTGGGAATTTTTATGGAGCTTTAAATTTTATACCAACATGGGCGCTTTGTTTGAATGGGGTTATCGTGCCTGGTTTATTTTAGATGTTTATATTTTTTATTCATTGTTTAAGCATGGCAAAATTCAATTCACAGATAAACGATTGCAAAAATATTTTGGGCTTATTCTGGTGTTTTGTTTTTTATGCTGGGTTGCCGGTATTTATGCTGTAACCACTCAATACTACGATCCTATTGGCGCAACATCTGCGTATTTGGTTAACACCAATATGTCGGCAATTTATATTTTACTCATCTTAAATTTTCCGCAAGAAAAATCATTAAGTGTTTCAACTGCATGGCATAAAATGCTTGGCACTGCATTAACAAGTGTTTTTTGTTTCTGGGTATTTTCTAACCAATATTTTATGCTTACCCTTTCTGTAATTACTTTTATTCTTGATGTGGTTTATATTTATTTAGCAATAAAGTTTAAGCGGCAAAATATTGTATAATGCTTTTTGAAAATTTTATAACCTCACTCGTACCAGAAAAATATAAACTGGAAGAATGGACGTATAGAAAGCACAAATTATTTGTATCAGTTAGTTTTATCTCTGCATTATATGCGTTATTTTACCTGCCGCTATCTGTTCTTGAAAATTATTATGGCGCAACTTATATTATAGTGTTTTTTATATTCTGGAACACATTATTTCCATTCTTTTTAAACAGGGGATTTTCTTTATCAATTCTTGCTACCGCATATTTAGTTGTATTGGCGCTTTCTTTATCATCAATCATGTATATAAGCGGCGGCGTGTATCATACAGCAACCGATCCGCAGTTAATGGTGCTTTTACCAATTATGGCGTTGCTTTTTATAAACTTTAGGACAGCTATGATTATGGTTTGTTATCGCAGTTGCCATTGTTGCAACTTTTGGAACATTGCAATTGCATGGAGTACATTTTGATATGAAGATGGAATATAAATATATCCAGCTTCAAAATTTACTTGCTGTTTGCGGGCATATAGTTCTGGTTTTTATGGTAATAAATATTTTTGAGAAACAAAAAAATCTTGCCTTTGATAAACTGGTTGAAAAAAATAAAATAATTGAAAAAGAAAAAGAAAGATCAGAAGAACTACTGTTAAATATTTTGCCCGCAGAAGTAATGGAAGAATTAAAACAAACCGGAAAAACACACGCAAAAAATTATGATCTTGTTACCGTGCTGTTTGCAGATTTTGCAGACTTTACAACTATAACAGAAGAAATGCCGCCGGAAGAACTTGTTTCAAGCATTGACGATTATTTTAAATTAATTGATAACATCGTTACAAAGTTTAATGTTGAAAAAATAAAAACTGTAGGCGATGCTTATATATGCGCTGCAGGTTTAGGCACTTCAAGCAGCAACAATCCGGTTCTTATGGTTGATGTGGCTTTAGAAATTACAGAAGCAATTGAAATAAAAAATAAAAAAAGAGAAGCAGATAATAAAACATGTTTTAAAATGCGGGTAGGTGTGCACTCAGGGCCGCTGGTAGCAGGCGTTGTAGGCATTAAAAAATTTGCTTACGATATTTGGGGAGATACCGTAAACACGGCAGCACGCATGCAGCAATACAGCGAGCCCGGAAAAATAAATATTTCGGGCACCACACGTGAGTTGGTAAAGCATCGTTTTAATTGCACTTACCGCGGCCGTATGGAAGCAAAACATAAAGGCCTTGTTGATATGTATTTTGTAGAACACAGAAAAATTATGGTTTAAATTAAACAACTATAAATATCTGCTAACAAAACTTTTATTTTTGGCTGATGCAAAGCAATAATTTAAAATCTGAATTTTTATTAAACCCTGATATTACTTATTTAAATTTTGGTTCTTTCGGCGCATGCCCAAAACCAATTTTTGAAGATTATCAAAAATGGCAACTGCAACTTGAAACTGAGCCGGTGCAATTTATTGTTGTTAACGGCCCCATATATTTAAAAAATTCAAGAGAAGCACTTGCACGTTATGTAAACTGTAATGCTGATGATGTTGTATTTGTTACCAATCCTTCTTATGCGGTAAATATTCTTGCAAAAAATTTTGTATTGAATGAAGGCGATGAAATACTCAGCACCAATATTGAGTACGGTGCGTTAGACCGCACCTGGAATTATTATTGCAAAAAAGCCGGTGCCAAATATGTTCGCCAGCCAATAACATTGCCGCTTGTAAGCAAAGAAAAATTTATTGAAGATTTTTTTAAAGGCTTAACAAAAAATACAAAAGCAATTTTTATCAGTCATATTACAAGTGCAACAGCATTAAAATTGCCGGTTGAAGAAGTTTGTGCCATTGCAAAAGAGAAAGGTTTATTTACTATTGTTGATGGCGCTCATGTGCCTGGCCATATACCTTTAGATCTTACCAATCTTCAGGCCGATGCCTACACAGGCGCCTGTCATAAATGGATGTGCACACCAAAAGGCTGTTCATTTTTATATGTAAAAAAAGAGTTGCAGCATTTGTTTGATCCATTAGTTGTAAGCTGGGGCTATGAAAGTGCAGCGCCTTCTCATTCGCAATTTTTAGATTATCATCAAATGCAGGGCACAAGAGATTTTTCAGCCTTTTTAACTGTGCCCAAAGCAATACAATTTTTAGAAGAAAACAACTGGCAACAAAGAGCTGCGGAGTGCAGAAAACTTGTTCAGGATAATTGTTTTCGTTTTTGTAATTTATTAAAAGCAGCGCCTTTATCGCCGGTTACTGATGAATTTTTAGCGCAGATGTGCAGCATACCAATTAATACATCTCAACCAGAAAAATTGCAGCAATTACTTTTTAAAAAATATAAAATTGAAATACCGGTAATGCAGCAGGATAACAAAGTTTTGCTGCGTTATTCCATACAGGTTTTTAATGATCAGCAAGACCTTGATAATTTATATAATGCGCTTTCAGAAATAATTGCACAAACAGATTTAATTAAGGTTTAAATAAGAATATTAATGTGAAGGTTTGATGGATAGCAAATCACATCAACCAAAAAACTTATAGCAATGCAACTTTATTCATGCAGCTTATGTAATTTTTAAAATTTATCGCTTCAGAACTTTTATCTTACTGTTTTAAATTTTTATGACTGCAATTTTACAAACACCAAAACAACGCATTCAATCAATAGATATTTTACGCGGACTTGTAATGCTGATTATGGCAATTGATCACGCACGTGATTTTTTTCACATAACAGCTTTCACTGATTCGCCAACAAATCTTGAAACAACAACACCGCAATTATTTTTTACAAGATGGATAACACATTTTTGTGCACCCGCATTTGTTTTTCTCTCGGGCACATCTGCATTTCTTGCAGGGCAGCGAAGATCAAAAAAAGAATTAAGCACGTTTCTTATTAAAAGAGGCTTATGGCTTGTGCTGGTTGAAAACATAATTATGACGATGGCTTTTACATTTAACCCGCTTTATAATTTATTTATATGGCAGGTTATTTGGGCAATTGGATGGAGCATGGTGCTGCTTGGTTTAATGGTTCGCACTTCAATGAAATTAATTATTGCATTAGGCGTGATCATCGTTTTTGGTCATGATTTAATTGACTATATACAAATACCGCAACAGGGAACTGAACATGTTTTAATGAGCATATTTTTTTCTGCTTTTGGAACACGGTTGAAACTAAATCACTCGCATTTTATTTTTGATTTGTATGCAATTATACCGTGGACAGGTGTGATGTTTTTGGGTTACGGCTTTGGAAAATTTTATTCGCAGAATTATGATGCAGCAACAAGAAGAAAAATTATTTTAACCATCGGTTTTGCTGTTACCTTATTTTTTATTGTGCTGAGATTTATCAATTCTTATGGTGATCCTGCACATTGGAGCACGCAAAAAAATGGCTTCTATACTTTTTTATCTTTTTTAAATACATCAAAATATCCGCCTTCATTGTGTTATTTAAGTATGACGCTTGGGCCTGCAATAATTTTTCTTTCATTAATTGAAACAGTACAAAATAAATTCACGAATATTTTAAGCATGTATGGCAGAGTACCTTTCTTTTATTATGTTTTGCATTTTTATTTGATACATATTATTTGCGTGATTTTATTTTATGCAACCGGGCATACATCAAAAGATATTGTTGATGCGAATACGCCGTTCTTATTTCGGTCGCAACATTTTGGTTTTAATTTATGGATTGTGTATGCAATTTGGTTGTTTGTAATTGTTGTTTTATACAAGCCATGCAAGTGGTTTGACAATTACAGAAAAAGCCACCGGCAGTGGTGGCTTAGTTATTTGTAATTTTTGTTTGAAAGATTAGATCATCATTCTCAAAGGCTCTTCCAGCAAGCTTTTCAGCGTTTGTAAAAATGCAGCGCCTGTTGCGCCGTCAACAACACGATGATCGCAGCTTAACGTTACTTTCATCACATTACCCGGAACAATAGCACCATTTTTAACAACAGGAATTTGTGCAATTCCGCCAACAGCAAGAATACATGCATCCGGCGGATTAATAATCGCTGTAAACTCATCAATGCCAAACATGCCAAGATTAGAAATAGTGAAAGTACTTCCCTCCCATTCTGCAGGTTGCAATTTTTTTGTTTTTGCCTTATCAGCTAAAGTTTTTACTTCTGTTGCAATCTGGCTTAATTGCTTTGTATCAGCAAAACGAACCACCGGAACCAATAATCCTTCTTCAACAGCAACAGCAACACCAATATTTACATGATGATTGATGCGGATCTTTTCGCCCAGCCAACTGCTGTTTACTTTTGGATGTTGTTTTAATGCAACAGCAACCGCTTTCAAAACAAGATCATTAAAACTTATTTTAACCGGGCTTGATTCATTTATTTTTTTTCTTGCAATAACACAAGCATCCATATCAATGCTCATGGTTAAATAAAAATGCGGCGCACTAAATTTACTTTCTGCCAACCTGCGTGCAATAGTTTTACGCATCTGCGAAACAGGCATTTCCTCAAAGTCTTCTTTTGTATAAGAAACCGTTGGTGCAGCAACAGCTTGTTGTTTTTGTTGACTGCTTACAGATGGCCGTTGGCTTGTTTGTGTTGGTTGTGCAGAAGAAACTTCCTGCTTTTGTTCAGAACTAACTGTGGACGGTTGACTGTCGGCAGTCGGCTGTTTATAATTATCAATATCATTCTTTGTAATTCTTCCGCTATCACCCGTTCCTTTCACATATTTTAAATCAATACCTTTTTCTTCTGCCAATTTTTTTGCAAGCGGCGAAGCAAAAATTCTTCCCTCATTAACAACTTGCTGTTGCGGTTGCGACTGCTTGTTTTTCTACAGCTTGTTGGGGTACGCCGCTTGATTCAGTTTTAGAAACATCACCTTCAGCTTTTTGCTGGTCAACTTCATCTTTTGCAACTGGTTCCTGTTGTTGTGCAGCACCGCCCTTTGCCGCATTCACTACTTTATTTATATCAAATCCTTGCTTGCCAATTATAGCAAGCAGATCATTCACCGCAATTTTCTCCCCTTGTTTTGCACCCTGATACAACAACTTTCCATCTTTATAACTTTCCAGTTCCATCGTTGCTTTATCGGTTTCAATTTCGGCAAGAATATCACCTTTCTTTACATCATCACCAACATTTTTTTGCCAGCTTGCAATTACTCCTTCCGTCATCGTATCACTCAAACGCGGCATTAAAACAACTTCTTCCATTTTTGAAATATCAACATTCGATTTCGGATTTTTGATTTCAGATTTCGGAATTCCAACTTCTCGTTTATTATCAGTTTCACCAGGTTGTTTATTGCCTGCATTTTCTTTATTGCCCGTACCTTGTACCTGTTTATCTGTTGTGTCGGATTTCGGATTTTCTTTTTCGGATTTCTTTCCTGCATCTGCTTTACCATTTCCGCCAATCATTGCACTTACATCTTCACCTTTATCACCAACAATTGCAAGCAAATCATTTACCTGCAACTTGGCTCCGTTTTCGCCGCCACGATGCAGCAGCACACCATCTTTATAACTTTCCAGTTCCATGGTTGCTTTATCTGTTTCAATCTCTGCAAGTAAATCACCTTTTTTTACCGGGTCACCAACGTTTTTATGCCAGGCAGCAATTACACCTTCTGTCATAGTATCACTTAAACGCGGCATTAAAATTTTTTCAGCCATAATTATTTATTAGAATGAGAATTTTCGCGGTGAAATTACTGTAAAATGCAAACATATATTCAATGATTTGCTTTTGAATTATTGATGATAAAATATTTTATACCATTCAGCAGAAAACAATATTATTTTTTCCAGGATGGCTTTATGAAATTATTTTTTCGTTTCGCGAACCATAAAAAAATTACAGCAACTATTGAACAAAGCAATAAAGATTGAACTGAATTTTGCGGCCCGGTTCCATCGCCGGTTATTAAAAACGAACCGGATATTTTACTTGTAAATAAAGTTTCATTAATAGAAATGCCTGGATTAATGCCGCCAAAAATTCCGGGTTCTGAAAAGTCCCAAGCAAAATGAAGAAATATGGGCATCCATAAACTTCTTGAAAATATATAAACAGCAGGCAGTAAAATGCCCGCCTGTATTGCGGTTGCTGCAATTGAAATTGCAGTTGCATTTGCTACATTTATATGCATCAACGCAAATAATAATAAAAAAATAATCAGGGTAATTACGGTTCCCAACGTTTGTTCTGCAATGCGAAAAAATATTCCAACTATTAATATTTCAGCAACAAACCCGGCTGTAAGCGAAGCAGCCAAAGAAGGCAAGAGAAATGAAAGCGGGTTGATGTGTATGATGAAATATGTTGCACATACATAAATCACAAAAATAAAAAGTGATTGTAAAGAAAGCCCGGTTATAAAACCAATAATTGCATTTTTAATAAATGATGATGCGCTTAGCTCTTTAATTTTTCTTTTTTCATACAATTTAAAAAGAAAAATATAACTTATTAAAGCAGCCAGCGCATCTGCAATTGCTGTAATTATATTTTTTAAATCATTAGTTAATTGCGTTTGATCGGGCAAAATTTGTCTTAACCATTCCATTAAAAAAACACAACCGCCAACTACTGCAATGCCAATAATAATTTTTACTAAAAAGAAATTTAATATTTTAAATAAAGCAGTTTGTTTTTTCATCAGTGAACTGATTTTTTTTACCTAAAAAAGAATAATGCTGTAATAATTTTTCGCTAAAAATATTTTGCTGCAACTATTGTAATCAATCATTAAAGTTCGTAAAAATAATTTCCTTTAAAGTTAGGGTTGTTATCTTAGCACAATGGAGAAACGTTTGTTTTTGCTGGATGCTTATGCGCTTATTTTTCGTGCTTATTATGCATTAATCCGCAATCCGCGCATTACATCAAAAGGAAAAAATACCAATGCTCAATTTGGTTTTACAAATACTTTAATTGATCTTATCAATACACAAAAACCTACGCATCTTGCCGTGTGTTTTGATGTGGAAGGAAAAACAGAACGCCATACAGATTTTTCAGATTATAAAGCAAACCGCCAGGAAACGCCGGAAGATTTGATGGAAGCCATTCCTGATATAAAAAGAATTATTGAAGGCTTTAATATTCCGTGTATTGGCGTTGAAGGTTATGAAGCCGATGATGTAATTGGAACGCTTGCATGGCAGGCGCATGATGCGGGTTATGATGTGTACATGGTTACGCCGGATAAAGATTATGGCCAATTAGTGCGTGATGGTGTAAAAATTTATAAACCCGGTTACCAGGGCGGAAGCATTGAAATATTGGACGCCAAAGAAGTTTGTGCAAAATGGGATATTGAACGTGTTGAACAGGTGATTGATATTTTAGGTTTGATGGGTGATGCGGTGGATAATATTCCTGGTATTGTTGGTGTGGGTGAAAAAACTGCAGCGAAATTGTTGAAAGAACATGGCAGTCTTGAAAATGTTGTTGCCAACGCAGAGAATATTAAAGGTGCATTGGGTAAAAAAATTGTTGATGGAAAAGCGTCTGCAATAATGAGTAAAAAACTTGCAACCATTATTACAAATGTTCCTGTTCAGTTTCATGAAGAAAATTTTTGTTTAAAAGAATGGAATAAAAAAGAATTGATTGATGTATTTACCGAACTTGAATTTAAAAGCATTGGCAAAAGAATTTTAGGTGATGAATTTAATGTATTTGGCGGCCCACCGCAAGGCGTGCAAACAGATTTATTTGGCAATGCTATTGAAAGCGCTGCTGCAAGAACAAAGATTGAACATGAAGAGGATCCGGCTCCCTCTCCTTTGGAGAGGGCGGGGGGTGAGGTCGCAACAAAAAACATCAGCAATAATCCGCATAATTATATTTTAATTGATAAAGAAGAAGAAATAAAAAAGTTGGTTGAAGTATTAAATCAGCAAACAGAAATTTGTTTTGATACAGAAACAACAGGTATTGATGCCAACGATGCAGAGTTGGTTGGCTTTAGTTTTTCTTACAAACCCGGCGAAGCATATTTTGTTACCTGCCTTCTGAATATGAAGCAACCTGCAATCTTTTAGAATTATTAAAACCTTTGTTTGATAATCCTGATTTAACATGGATTGGTCATAACATAAAATATGATCTGCTTGTTTTAAAATATTATAACCGTGAAATAAAAGGGCAATTTATGATACGATGCTTGCACATTATGTTATTGAGCCGGATGGCAAGCGCAGCATGGATTTGCTGAGCGCACAATATCTAAATTATGAACCGGTTCACATTGAAGAATTAATTGGCAAGAAAGGCAAAGCAGCAAACTACCATGCGTGATGTGGAGTTTGAAAAATTAAAAGATTATGCGGCTGAAGATGCAGATATCACGTTGCAATTAAAACATTCATTGCATCCTTTATTAAAAACAAAAGATGTTGAAAAAGTTTTTTATGAAGTAGAAAACCCTTTAGTGAAAGTATTGACGAACATGGAATATGAAGGTGTGATGATTGATGTGCCTTTCTTATTAAATTATTCAAAAGAATTAGAACGTGAAGCTTACCAGGCTGAACAAGCTGTGTATGCAGGTGCCGGTGTGAAATTTAATATTGGTTCACCCAAACAATTGGGTGAAGTGTTGTTTGATAAATTAAAGTTGAATGCATCAGCATCATCAACAAAAAAAACAAAGAGCGGACAATATGCAACAGGCGAAGATGTGTTGATGAAACTTGCTGTGAACAATCCAATTGTTGCAGATATTTTGGCGTATCGCCAGTTAACAAAATTAAAATCAACCTATGTTGATGCATTGCCTTTATTAATCAATAAAAAAACCGGTCGTGTTCATACAACATACGGACAAGCAGTTGCAGTTACCGGAAGATTGGCGAGCAATAATCCTAATCTTCAAAACATTCCAATAAGAACAGAACGCGGCAAGGAAATTCGTAAAGCATTTATTCCAAGAAATGGCAACATGTAATTATCAGCGCAGATTATTCTCAAATTGAATTGAGAATTGTTGCAGCCATCAGCGGTGATAAAAATATGTGTGAAGCTTTTAAAAACAACGCAGACATTCACACAGCAACTGCCGCAAAAGTTTTTAATGTTGATGTAAAAGATGTAGTAAAAGAAATGCGCTATAAAGCAAAGAGCGTAAACTTTGGAATTATTTACGGGCAGGGTGCATTTGGTTTGGCAGATAATCTTGGCATTAGCCGCACTGAAGCAAAAGAAATTATTGACAACTATAAAAAAGAATTTAACGGCATTACAAAGTACATGGATAGACATGATAAACTTTTGCCGTGAACATGGTTATGCGGAAACATTAATGGGCAGAAAACGCTGGCTGAAAGACATTAACTCCAACAATTTTACGGTGCGTGGTTATGCAGAACGAAATGCAATTAATTCACCCATTCAGGGAACTGCTGCAGACATGATAAAAATGGCGATGATAAAAATTCATGATGCAATGTGTAAAGAAAATTTAAGAAGCAAAATGATTATGCAGGTGCATGATGAACTGGTTTTTGATGCAGTGCCTGAAGAACTGGAAACACTTCAGCCATTAATACTCAATAATATGAAATCTGCATTGCCATTACCTTGCGATGTTCCGGTTGAAGCTGAATTGGGCATTGGCGATAATTGGCTGGAGGCGCATTAAAGATTAATCATGCTTTCATAAAAACTTTAAATTTGAGATAATAATATAACAATGAAACTCACAATAGCAATTGCAAAAGGAGAAGAATATTTTATTGGAACCGTAAAAGAAATTCCAGCAGTTATTACACAAGGTGCTACAATTGAAGAAACACGTGAAAATGTTATGGATGCGCTTGCATTATACCTGGACAATATGCAAGAGACAAACAATCTTACAAATACAGTTTTAGAAGAAGATTTAATTCTTGGTTGATGAGCTTAAAACGAAATGAGTTTCTGCAACATCTTTCAAAACATCAATGTTTTTTACATCTCATGGCATAAAGCATGATATTTATCGAAACAATGCAAACAATAAACAAACAACTGTTCCAAGGCATCCAAAACTTGATAAATTTTTATGTGATGCCATTTGCAAACAATTAGAAATTCCCAAGCCATAATCTTATCTCAAATGGCATAATATTTTATTAATAATAATTATGGATAAAAAAACAACAACTCAGCAAGACGAAGAAATATTAAAGCAACAAAAATTTTCCAACGATACGGCTGCGGCAGAAAAAGCTGCCGAAGAAGATATAGAGAAAGATGTTGATCTTACGCCGCCAGCCGATCCTGGTGACGATTTAGACGAAGGTGAATTGGCAAGACTGGAAGGCGAAGATTAAACATTATATAATTGTTATGTGGAAAAAAATGCGTTGTACTTTAACAGCTTAAAATATATCTTGCCGCTGAATGTTTGCCGCATATTGTATTGCTTAAATGGAATTTTATTATTCACCAATAAAAATTTTGCAATGCCTGTTCTTACACTTGAAAAATTATCGAAGATCTATTATCAAAAGTTCTTCAAAAAAATTGCTGAAGATTTACATGATATTAGAGAATATCTTGAATCTACACCGCAGGAAACAAAGAAATTATTGCATTTATTTAGGTTAAGAAATGAATCCCACAAACAAGAAAAAGGCAGCGATAATCCCCGCTTTAAAGAAATAATAGAATTCTTAAACTCCTGCAAAGAATCAAAACTGGTTTTGCATATTATAAAAGTAAAAGACCAGTTACACACCATCTTAACAGATACGAATTATACAAAGGTTGTTTGCGAGCTGTAATTAAAACAGCTTTAATCAATTTAAATTATTCGCAAATTAAAAGCAGGATTGATGATTTTTGCGTAATGACATTTGCCGATAATATTCTCAATTTTCTTTTCAACCTTCAACTTCCATTTAAATTACCAAAACATGTTGAAGTGCTTGATGCACATCAACGGCAAGATGTTCGTAACATCTGCACATCATTCTATAAAAAATATTATAACGATAATAATCAACGGCATTTATTAATCGGAATAAATCCCGGAAGATTTGGCGGCGGCGTTACCGGCATACCGTTTACAGATCCGATTCGTTTAGAAAAAGTTTGCGGCATCAAAAATGACTATCAAAAAAAGCAGGAATTATCTTCTGTTTTTATTTATGAAATGATTGAAGCTTTTGGCGGCGTTGCAACATTTTATAAACAGTTTTATTTTTCAGCAATTAGTCCTTTAGGTTTTGTAAAGCATGGCAAAAATCTGAATTATTATGATGATAAAATTTTATTGAACCGCATACAGCCATTTATTATTGATTGCATGAAAAAACAAATTTTATTTGGTTTAAAAACAGATGTTTGCTTTTGCATTGGCGAAGGAGAAAATTTAAAATACCTGCAAAAGTTAAATGATGAACATAAATGGTTTAATAAAATTGAACCTTTACCGCATCCGAGATTTATAATGCAATATAAAATGAAAAGAAAACAAGAATATATTCAGCAGTATATTGATAAATTAAGCATTTAAATTATAATAATTATTTAGGTGCTTTGCGATAAAAATAAATGGCAACAAAAGAAAATATTATGTTAGGTAACCAGGCTGCAATTAAAGGCGGCAGGTTTCCTTTAGTTGAAAAAATGGTAGAGAACCTATCCATCAAAATAAAAAGCGCACCTGAAACAAAACCAATGGCAAGGTGTGCGCCGCTGCCGCCTCTTACTTTGCGGCTGGCAATAACGGCACCTATTAATGAAAGAATTAATACTGAAAAAGGCGTAGCCATCCGGCGATATTCTTCAACCTGCAATGTGCTTAAACCTTCTGTGCCCCTTAGTTCCTGGTCTTGTATAAAATGATGCAATTGCGGCGTGTTCATTTTATCTTTTGCATAAGCATCTCTGCTTAAATCAATTGGTTTAAAATTGAAATTAAGCAACAGATTTTTTTCTGTTTTTAGGTTTTCTTTTAAGCCATTCATATTTCGTTCTACCACATTTGTCAGCTTCCATTTTTTTGAAGCCGTATCCCAGTGTATTGCTTCACATCTTAAATTATACACCAATTGGTTGCCCTTGATACGATGGATAAAAAACGGGCCGCCATATTTTGCCATTGTATCGTAATTACGAATGCCGGCATAAGTAAAAGAATCAATGCGGAAATAAACGCTGCGCTGATAATTTGCAACCAACGGATCGTACGTTGAATTTACGTTTACATATTTTGCCTGGAACGTTGTATATTTTACATTGGCAATGGGAATAACAAATGACAGTGCAAAAAGCAGCAGCAACGCAAGCAACCCGCCGCCAAACCAATATGGAAGCAGAAACCTGTTATACGTTGTGCCGGTGGCAAGTATGGCAATTATTTCGCTGCGGCCAGCCATTTTTGATGTAAAAAAAATTACCGCTATCAATACAAATAATGGAAAAAGTAAAGCATCTATAAACGGTATAAAACCAAGATAATATTGAGAAAATATCTGGCCTGCACTTAAACCTGAACGTGCAAAATCATCCGTTTTTTCACTAATGTCAATAACAACAGCAATTAAAGTAAAAAGAAATATACTAAAAAAGAAAGTGGTAAGAAATTTTCTGAGTATGTACCAATCTATTTTTTTCAAAACAATTTATTTAATCGCAATATCAAACAAAAATAGTATTAGTTAATGGCTTGATAAGTTGATGTGTTGTTAAGTTGATGATATTATTTACAACCGTTTTTTAAATTGTTCTATCATAATTTTTTTCCATGATGAAAAGCTGCCGTTAATAATTTCATTTCTTGCTTCATTCATCATCCACATATAAAAACAAAGATTTTGCATGCTGGCAATGTTTAATGCCAGCAATTCGTTTGAAACAAATAAATGCCGCACATAAGCTTTGCTGTAATAATTACTTACTTCATAAGGCAATGTTTCATCAAGTGGTGAAAAATCTGTTGCCCATTTTTTATTTTTTATATTGATGATGCCCTGCGATGTAAATAACATTCCGTTGCGGCCGTTGCGTGTAGGCATAACGCAATCAAACATATCAATGCCCAAACTTATACATTCTAAAATATTCCATGGCGTGCCCACACCCATTAAATAACGCGGTTTATTTGCCGGTAAATGTTCGCAGCAAAGTGCAGTTATATCATACATCACCTCTTCAGGTTCGCCAACACTTAAACCGCCAATTGCATTGCCTGCAGCAATTTTTTGATGCAACATATTCACAGGAACTTTTTCTGAGATCATGATATTGATTGCCCTGCACGATAGGAAAAAGATTTTGCTCATAACCATACAATGGCTGCGATGTATTTAAATAATCGATGCACCTGTTGAGCCATCGCTGCGTTAATAACAAACTGTTTTTTGCGTACATGTATTCGCTTTCGCCGGGCGGGCATTCATCAAAAGCCATAATAATATCAGCACCAATATTGCGCTGAATATCCATTACTTTTTCCGGTGTAAATAAATGTTTGCTTCCATCAATATGGCTTTGAAATAAAACACCTTCTTCCGTAATTTTCCTGCTTTGCGCCAACGAAAAAACCTGGTAGCCGCCGCTATCGGTTAAAACAGGTTTATTCCAATGCATAAACTTGATGCAAACCGCCTGCATTGTGCATTATTTCAACTCCGGGTCTTAAATACAAATGATAGGTGTTGCCTAAAATTATTTGCGCTTTAATATCAGCAGATAATTGTTGCTGCGTTATTGCTTTTACCGATGCTGCAGTGCCAACAGGCATAAAAACCGGTGTTGAAATTTCTCCATGAAATGTTTTAATTTTTCCGGTTCGTGCTTTTGAAAATGTATCCTGGCTATCTAAACTAAATTCAAGCGGCATAATGCAAATGTAAAAGCTAATGTTTTACAGAAAGATTGCCGTTAAAGCGCCTGCCTTTTAACTTTTAACAGTTATCATATAATCTTTTGGCGTGCTTTTTCTTCTTATTTAAGAAAGATTTTTGTTTTGTTGAAAAAATAAATAATCATGAAAAAGATCATAAAAATTTTTTTGTTTGCATTAACTATCAGCGCAGGTGTAATTATATCTGATGGTGCTAAGGCGCAAACCGCCAGTGTAAGTTTTTCAGTTTTTTACAATTCATTAAAACCGTATGGCCGATGGGTAAATAATCCAAGATACGGGCAGGTTTGGATAAGCAGCACCAGCGGTTTCAGGCCATATTCTACAAATGGTTACTGGACTTACACAGATTATGGATGGACATGGGTTTCTGATTATGATTGGGGATGGGCGCCTTTTCATTATGGGCGTTGGGCCTATGATCCTGCATACGGATGGTTTTGGGTTCCAGGATATGATTGGGCGCCGGCATGGGTTGCATGGCGTAATGGCGGTGATTATTATGGATGGGCACCGCTGGCTCCAGGCTTGAGTATTAATGTTAATATAGGAAATTCAATTTCAAGTGACTGGTGGGTATTTGCGCCGCATCAGTACATTACCAGCCCTTATATAGCAAGATATTATGTGCCGAGAACGCAAAATGTTACCATCATAAAAAATACAACTATTATAAATAATGTTACTGTAAGAAATAATGTAAACTATGTTGCAGGGCCAAGAAGAGAAGATGTTGAAAGAGTAAATCATACAACTATTAAAACATACAGAATATCTAATTCAACAAAACCCGGAAGAACGGTGATTAATAACAACACTGTAAATGTTTACAGACCGGTTATAAACAAAACAGTTGTAAACAATAACAATCATAACACTACAATCATAAATAAAAACAGCAATAACACCACTGTAAGAAATAACAATAAAACAACAGAACAACTATCAACCGAACTTCAGTAAATAATAGAGCTGTTTCAAATAATAACGTTAGAATGAATGAAAATTCAGCAATAAATAAAAATAGAAATCATACAAGAAGAATAAATAACCAGTCCATAAATAAAAATTTTCAGCCACAAAGAAATCCGGAAAATAGTGCACAGAGAAATCAACCGCCAAACAATAATGCTGAGCAAATGAGGTCAGCACATTTGCCAAATTCAAACGCATCACACAATACTAAAATGCAGATGTCAAAGCCACAAGCACAGCGGCCGATGCAACAACCAAGGCCCAATGAAAATGATGGCAACAAAAAGCGGCCTGCTGAATAAAAATAACTTATAAATTATAGCCGGTTTAAAAAATAAACCGGCTTTTTATTTTACGGCAAATAAGTTGCTACTTTCAATATAAATTTTAAGGTAATTAAATGGAGTATAATTCTAAAAATTCAGCAGATGGCAAGCCGCAAAAAGCAAAACTTTCATTTAAATCTTTATGGCAAATATTAAAAGGAACAGGCAGCGATTTCAGCAACAGCCGCATAATGCGTATGAGTGCTGCGCTTGCTTACTACACCGTATTTTCAATAGCGCCGATGCTTATTTTAATTATAAGTTTAAGTGCTATTTTTTATGGGAAAAATGCTATTGAAGGCAGTATTTATGGCGAAATAAAATCTTTTGTTGGCAGCGATGCTGCGTTGCAAATACAAGACCTTATAAAAAGCGCAACTATAGCAAAAAGCAACGCTTTTGCATCTGGCGCAAGCATTGTTGCATTAATTATTGGTGCCACTACTGTTTTTGGTGAAATTCAGGATTCCATCAATTTAATTTGGGGTTTAAAAGCAAAACCAAAAAGAGGATGGGTTAAAAATATTATTAAACAGGCTGTTAAGTTTTTCAATTATTGTAAGCCTGAGTTTTATTTTGCTGGTATCACTTATTGTAAGCACAGTTTTAGATGTTTTAGTAAACCGGCTTATACATTTGTTTCCGGGCATTGCAGTGTATATTGGCTTACGCTTTAAATTTGCTTGTTACATTTTTAATCATCACACTTTTATTCGGAATTATTTTTAAAGTATTACCCGATGCCAAAATAAAATGGCGCGATGTAATAATCGGCGCCATAACAACGGCGCTGCTTTTTATGCTTGGTAAATTTGCCATTGGCTTTTATCTCGGTGCAAGAAATATTGGAAACACTTATGGCGCCGCAGGTTCAATAATTATTATTTTATTGTGGGTGTATTATTCAGCTATCATTTTATATTTTGGGGCAGCCTTCACAAAAAATTATGCGCAGTTTAAAGGCAGGCGTATTTATCCAAACGATTATGCTGTGTGGACAGAAATCATTCAAAAAGAAAAAACGGGTTCCCTGCAGGAACAACCTTCCGCCATTCCGCCTGCTTAAAAATTCTTTTTTGCTTTATTTTCACGCATCATTTCATTGAAACCCAAATTTCTTGATAATGCAGATACAGCCATCGCAATGCGCTTTGCTTTTGTTTCATCCGTTTTAGCACCATCAATCCATTTACTAAAATAATTTCTGTGGCTTCCTGCTAAAGAATTAAAATGTTTTAAAGCAGCGGGCTCATCATTTAAACAAGCAATAAAATCTTCATTTAATTTTAAAGGCGCATCATCTGCTTCAAGCGTTGCCATAATTGTTGCACCTTTTCGTTTGCCTGTGCCTTTGCGCATCGTTGCATTAAAAGGCATAACAAAACTTCCATCACCCATTGGCATTAATGCAACACTTTTAATTTTAAAATCATCCAGTTTTCCTTTAACCCTGAACGATTTTTTGTTACCAGGTTTTAATTGTTGCGCAATATCTTCCGGAACTTGAATGTATGTCCAGCCGGTTTTCTCGCCCTGTTCAGCAAACTGTAAAAGTGTTGCGGAAAATCTTATCATAAAAAGTTTAACTAAGATAAAATATCTGTAATTAATTTTTATGATCGATGCAAGCAAACTGTTTTTTTATCTTTGCTGATATAAAAAAATTTATGAAAGCAGCCGTATTACATAAGCTTGGTGAAGCACCGGAGTTTGAAGATTTTTCTGAACCGAAACCCGCAAACGATCAGCAGATTTTAATAAATGTAAAAGCAGCTTCTGTTAAAAATCTTGATAAAGGCAGAGCCAGCGGCAAACATTATGCAAGCTATACGCATTTGCCGGTTGTTGTTGGTATTGATGGTGTTGGCATACTCGAAAATGGACAAAGAATTTATGCCCAGGGAATAACGGGTATGATTGCTGAAAAGGCTTTGATTGATAAAAATAATTTTGTGATTTTGCCTGATGCAATTGATGATGTTACTGCTGCTGCATTGCCGAACGCTGCACTCGGTGCTGCAATGGCTTTATTGTTTCGTGCAAAAATTAAAAAGTCTGAAGTTGTATTGATAAACGGCGCCACCGGCGTTACAGGCAAGCTTGCAGTGCAGTTAACAAAGCATTACGGCGCTAAAAAAATAATTGCAACCGGCAGAAATAATCAGCAGCTTGAACAACTGAAATCTTTAGGTGCCGATGTAATAATTTCATTAAAGCAAAATGATGAAAATATTATTGAACAAATAAAAAAAATACATGCTGAAACGCCTGTTGATATTGTGATTGATTATTTATGGGGTAAGCCTGCTGAACTTATTTTACACGCAATGAAAAGCGGCGGCGTAAGCAGCTTTACAAATCGTGTAAGGTTTGTAACGGTGGGCAGTATGGCCGGTGAAAACATACATCTTGCTTCCGGCATTTTAAGAAGTTCTGCCATTGAAATTCTGGGTTCAGGATTGGGAAGTTTTTCGCAGCAGGAATGGCAAAAATTTACAAAAGAAATTTTGCCGGATATATTTCAACTGGCGGCTGATAAAAAATTAATTATAGAAACTGAAACAGCACCTCTTTCAGATATTAAAAAAGCCTGGCAGGGCGAAACCGCTGCTGGTAAAAGATTGGTTATATGCATCTGAACATCTTCTCTTTAGTTAACAACTTTTTTAATCAGAAATAATCATTCCAAAAGAATATTTTGTAATTTTGTAAGGTAAACTTATAAGTTTATCTTATTAATGAAAAAACAATCTGATATACAGTTATCTTCTGAAATGCGCACCGTGCTTACAAGGCTTATTAAAAAGCTGCGCAAACAATCGGTAACCGGCATGGCTTTATCACTTACAGAAAGATCAACCATGAGCCTTTTGCAACAGGAAGGTGAACTGTTGCCCAATGAACTGGCTGCCATGGAAAAAATCACGAGCCAGTCAATGTCGCAAATATTAAATCACCTGTTTGAATTGGGTTACATTAACCGCCGCTCTTCAAAAGAAGATAAACGCAAGTCTTTTATTTCTTTATCTGCAAAAGGCAATGCAGTGTTAAACCAGGTACGCAGCGAACGCGATAACTGGCTGTATCGGGCATTAGCGCAAAGTTGTACATCAGCAGAAATTGATACATTAAAAAAGGCTTTAATTCCCTTAAAAAAATTAGTTGATTTTGAAGATGACTGAAAGAAGCAAGATGAAGATCACCACATTTAATGCGTTCAAAAGCAGAAATTACAGGTTATATTTTATTGGGCAATCCATATCACTTATTGGCACATGGATGCAAAAAACCGCTGTAAGCTGGGTTGTTTATTCGCTTACACATTCAAAATTTATGCTTGGTCTTTCCTTATTTTCAAGCATGTTTCCTTCGTTTGTGTTTTCATTTATTGGCGGCGTAACTGCAGACAGGCATAACCGTTATCGCCTTTTGCTTATCACACAAATTGCATCAATGATGCAGGCACTACTATTAACGCTGCTCATCTTATCAAAACATTATTCTGTTTGGGCAATACTGGCGCTAAGTTTTGTTCTTGGAATTATTAATGCATTTGATGTGCCCGCAAGGCAATCGCTGGTAAATGAATTAATAGAAGATAAAAAATATTTAGGCAATGCACTCGCATTAAATTCGTCAATGGTTAATTTATCAAGATTAATTGGCCCGGCCATCGCCGGATTGATACTTGAAAAATTTGGCGATGCATTTTGTTTTGGTTTAAATACCATCAGTTTTATTGCAGTAATTGGTTCTGTGTTAATGATGCGTTTACCTAAAACAACCATACATCATCAACAGAAAAAAATTATACAGGATATAAAAGAAGGCTGGCAATATTTAGCGCATCAAAAATCAATAAAATTTATTATTACAATGCTTGCGTGTATAAGTTTGTTTGTGTTACCATTCAGCACGCTGATACCTGTTTATGCAAAAGATATTTTTAAAGGCACCGCATCTACATTTGGTATAATCGACAGCATGATTGGCCTTGGCGCTTTTGGCGGCGCCATGTTTTTGGCATCGCTTAAACCAGGCAGCAATTTAAAAAAGATACTTGCCATAAACACAATTGTTTTCGGTGTTGGCCTCGTATTATTTTCACACATGCATTATTATCCGTTAGCACTTGCCTGTGCAATGCTTGCGGGTTTTGGAATGATGTCTCAAATTACCATCACCAATACAATTGTTCAAACAACAGTTGATGCGGCAATGCGCGGAAGAATGATTAGTTTTTATGCAATGGCGTTTTTTGGTATGCAGCCTTTGGGCGGGTTAATTATTGGCTTTGTTTCGCAGCACATCGGCGTGCCTGATACGGTGCTTGCACAAGGTTGCATCGCTCTTTTAATAGGTGGTTTGCATTTTCGTTTCCTGAAAAAAAATAAACAAAAAAAATCAGCCTCAAAAAACACCGTAAACATACAACGTGTTGAAGTTGCCGCTTTGTAACATCAATAAAAATAACACTAACAATATTTAAAAAAAATTATCAGCGGCTTAAATTTACACATGCAATTAAAGCAAACATGGCGATGGTTTGGGCCTAATGACCCGGTAACATTAAATGATATTTTGCAAACCGGTGCTTCGGGTATTGTTACGGCATTACATCACATTCCGCACGGAGATGTTTGGAGCATTGATGAAATAGAAAAGCGAAAAAAAATTATTGAAGCAAGTGGTTTAACGTGGGATGTTGTTGAAAGTGTTACGGTGCATGAAACAATTAAAACGCAAACCGGCAACTATAAAAAATATATTGAACAATACAAACAAACATTGCACAATTTAGCTGCCTGCAACATAAAAATTGTTACGTATAATTTTATGCCTGTAACAGATTGGACACGCACCAATCTTAATTATAAAATGCCTGATGGTTCACGTGCATTATATTTTAACTGGTTTGATCTTGCCGTTTTTGATATTTATATTTTGAAAAGAAAAAATGCAGCCGATAGTTACAGTGATGAAATTTTACATGAAGCTGAAAATAGATTTAAGAAATATTCACAAACAGATTTGAATGCACTTACACAAACCATTTTATTTGGTTTGCCGGGTGAAAAAGAAATTACAATTTCTGAAGTGCTTGAAAAATTAAATTGGTATAAAGATGTGGATCATGCGGCACTGCGTGAAAACTTAAAATATTTTTTGCAGCAGGTTACGCCGGTTGCGGATGAATTAAATATAAAACTCGCCATTCATCCGGATGATCCGCCGTTTGCTATTTTAGGATTGCCACGTATTGTTTGCAATAAAGATGATATTGATTTTATTCTTTCTTCAATACCAAATAAAAGCAACGGCATTTGTTTTTGTTCCGGTTCTTTGGGTGCAGGCGCTCATAATAATTTAATTGATATTGTTAAGCGCATTGATACACGTTTGCACTTTGTTCATTTACGCAATACGCAAAGAGATAATTACGGAAATTTTTTTGAAGCGAATCATTTAGATGGCGATACAGATATGTATGCTTTAGTGAAAGAAATTTTATCCATTCAACAAAAACTTGATGCGCCAATTCCTTTTCGGCCAGATCATGGACATGTAATGTTAGATGATGCAAATAAGCAAACCAATCCGGGTTATTCGTGCATTGGCAGAATGCGTGGTTTATCAGAATTACGCGGATTAATGCTTGGCATCAGCCGTAATAATAATTGGGATTAATTATTTGTTGTTAGATTTTATTGCCAATCATCTACAAAAAATCTTCAGTTAATAAAAACTACAATGCATGTTTGCCATCAATAAGTTGGTTATAATCATCAGCATAACAAACCGCATAATTAAAGCCTTTTTGTATTGAATATCCGCCATAGTTTCCGTTTTTATCAATAGCAATAAAGGCAACCTGGATGTCTTTTATTTGTTCAGATGTATTGCGTTTAATAACCTTTTCAACTGCCAGCCTGCAGGCATCTTCGGGCGAAGCACCATGCCGCATCGCTTCAACAACCATGTGCGATCCGCAGATTTTTATCACTTCTTCGCCCACACCTGTTGAGGTTGCGGCGCCAACTTCATTATCAACATACAAACCTGCGCCAATAATGGGTGAGTCTCCAACACGTCCGCGCATTTTAAAAGCAAGACCGCTTGTGGTGCAGCTTCCGCTTAAGTTGCCCTGCGCATCAATGGCAATCATTCCAATTGTATCGTGATTTAAAAAGCCATTTACGTGCGAAGGCGCAAATGCATTTTGCCCTTTTGAATTTTCAATATTTATAACCGGTTTATAGTTTGATTTTTTCAGCCATTCTTCATACGCAGCCTCAGCTTCTTTGCTCAGTTTGTCTTCTTCAAGCGGAAAGCCCTGCTCCACTGCAAATTGCTGTGCACCACTTCCCACAAGCATAACATGAGGCGTTTTTTCCATAACGCGCCGTGCAACAGAAATAGGATGTTTTATTCTTTCAAGAAAAGCAACACTGCCAGCATTGCCCTGTTCATTCATTATCGATGCATCTAAAGTAACGTGCCCATCTCTGTCAGGATAAGCATTTAAGCCAACACAACAATTCACTTTTTCTGCTTCAGTTACCATTACGCCGGCTTCAACGGCATCTAATGCACGCCCGTTATTTCTTAATATTTGCCATGCAGCTTTGTTGGCATTTATACCAACATCCCACGTAGAAATAACCAATGGCTTTTTACCTGCATTATTTTTTTTATTTAATGAAATATTTTTGTTTGATGCAAAAAGATTTGGCACAATCACAGAACTTAATCCCAATGAACTTAGCTGTAATAACCGGCGGCGGTGTATCATAATTTATATTTTATTGCCGAAAGATACAAAGCACTGATTAAAAAAGAATTCAAGCACGAAAATTGACAAGAAACAATTACTGTTTCATAAAACAAATTGCTGATGAATTTTAATATTGTTGTATGAAATATTTTTAAAAAAGCATACATGCGTGTAATTATAATTGGCGGTGGCTTTGCAGGTTTAAAGCTTGCAAGAAGCTTAAGCAAACAAACCGATATTGAAGTTTTATTGATTGATAAAAATAATTATCACCAGTTTCAGCCATTGTTTTACCAGGTTGCTACGGCCGGTCTTGATGCAAGCAATATTTCATTTCCTATCCGCAAAATATTTCAAAAAGTAAAAAATGTTCGTTATCGTGAGGCTACTTTACAACAAATAGTTGCTGCTGAAAATAAAATTATAACCAGCATTGGCGATTTTAATTATGATGTGCTGGTGCTGGCAACAGGCGCCACCACAAATTTCTTTGGTAACGATAAAATAAAAGGTTGCGCTTTTCCCATGAAATCAACTGCTGAAGCACTTGCATTAAAATACCATATAATAGAAAATTTTGAACGTGCCCTGCTTGCAAAAAATGAAGAAGAATTGCAGGAATATATGACGATTTTAATTGTTGGCGGCGGCCCAACAGGTGTTGAATTAAGCGGCGCCATTGCAGAAATGCGCAAGTATATTTTGCCAAAAGATTATCCTGAACTTGACTTCTCTAAAATGAAAATTATTTTGGTTGAAGGCAGCCCCGAAACACTTGGCGCTATGAGCGAAAAAAGCAGTGCGCAAAGCGAAAAATATTTAAAAGCTTTGGGCGTAACGGTGAAAACAAAAACAGTTGTAAAAGATTATGATGGCGATAGCGCAACCTTATCAACAGGTGAAATTATTAAAACTAAAACCTTGCTTTGGGCGGCCGGTGTAAAAGGAAACGTTCCTGCCGGCATTGACGCATCATTAATAGTTAAAGGCAATCGCATTAAGGTTGATCGTTATAATAAAGTTATCGGCACTGAAAATATTTATGCCATTGGTGATATTGCTTACATGGAAACGTCGAAATATCCGCATGGTCATCCGCAACTTGCCAATGTTGCCATTAGCCAGGGAAAAAATCTTGCACTAAATTTAAAGCACCAGGTTGATGGCAATAAACATTTGCAAACAGAATTTGAATATCATGATAAAGGCACAATGGCAACTGTTGGAAGAAATCTTGCGGTTGTAGATATTCCAAAACCAAAAATGCATTTGGGTGGATGGCTTGCATGGTTAATTTGGATGAGCCTGCATCTTACATTAATACTGGGCGTAAAAAATAAGCTGCAAATTTTTATAAACTGGTTATATAAATACTTTACGTACGATCAAAATTTACGGTTGGTAATACGCAACAGTTACCGAAAAGAAAATTGATGCATCGCTTATTCAATAAATTTTTTATTGAAATAAAGTTTAGAAATAGTTACACGCAGCATAAAAGTTATGTTTAATGCTGGCTGATAATTTGCAGATGTTTTTAAAACCAATTCTCGATGAGTCTTTCTTTATACAAAAAAAAGCGCAGCTTTAATAATACGCCCGAACCTGAAGGCGGAAAAGCAACAAAAAATCAATTGGTATTTGTAGTGCAAAAACATGATGCTTCGCATTTGCATTATGATTTTCGTTTGGAAATGGAAGGCGTTTTAAAAAGCTGGGCTGTGCCAAAAGGGCCTTCTTTAAATCCGGCAGATAAACGTTTGGCCATGATGGTGGAAGATCATCCGTTTGATTACAGAACATTTGAAGGCATTATTCCCGAAGGAAATTATGGCGCAGGCACCGTAATTGTTTGGGATGAAGGAACGTATGAACCGTTGGAAAATACTTCTGACAATAAAAAAGAAAATGAAAAAAATTTATTAAGACAATTGCATGCAGGCAGTTTAAAATTTGTGATGCATGGCAAGAAATTAAAAGGTGAATTTGCGTTGGTAAAAACAGCTTATCGCGGTGAAAATAGCTGGCTGCTGATAAAACACAACGATGAATATGCAACCACTGATGATGTTACAGAAAAAGATAAATCGGTTGTATCAAAAAAAACAATTGAACAGGTGGAGCAAACAAGCGATAAAATTTGGAAGAGCAATCGGGAACAAACAACAAAAGTAAAAAGTAAGAATTCAAAATCTGAAATTCAAAATCCGAAATCTGAAGATAGCGTAACGAAAAAAAAAACGAAACAACCCAAAGCTTCAGTGAAGAAATAAATGAACTGCTGAAAAAAGCAAAACGAGCTGCATTTCCATCAAACATAAAACCCATGCTTGCCACATTAACGGATGAACCGTTTGATGATGATGGCTGGATTTATGAAATTAAATGGGATGGTTATCGTGCAGTGAGTTATTTAAACAATGGCAGCGTTGAAATTTTATCAAGAAATAATTTATCGTTCACACAAAAATTTAAAGAAGTAACAGATGCCTTAAAACAATGGAATATAAATGCTGTTGTTGATGGAGAAATTGTTGCTATGAGTGATGAAGGCGTTGCCAACTTTCAGCAGTTGCAAAATTTTGCAACACATGGCGCTTCAACGCATCTTGAATATTATGTGTTTGATATTATTTGGTTTGATGGAAAAGATGTAACCAACTTAACATTGCTTGAAAGAAAATTGCTTTTGCAAAGCATAATACCTGAAGATGACAGCGTAATAAAATTCAGCGATCACATTGAAGCAAAAGGAAAAGAATTTTTTAAGCTGGCAACAGATCGCGGACTGGAAGGAATTATGGCGAAAAAATCTGACAGCACTTACACAACAAATTTTCGCACAAAACAATGGCTTAAAATAAAAAATAATAAGCGGCTTGAAGCAATTATTTGCGGTTTTACTGAAGGCAGAAAAAGTCGCAAACATTTTGGCGCATTGGTGCTTGGAAAATATGAAGGTGAAAAATTAATTTATATCGGTCATACCGGAACGGGTTTTAATGATAAAAGTTTGAATGAAGTTGAAAAAAAATTAGCGCCGCTTGTAACAGATAAAATGCCTTTCAGCAAAAAACCAAAAACAAATATGCCGGTAACATGGGTAAAACCAAAGCTGGTTTGCGAAATAAAATTTTCTGAAATTACAGATGAAGGCATTTTGCGGCATCCGGTTTTTATGGGTTTGCGTGAAGATAAAGAAGCAAAGAATGAAATGAATGTTGAAGTGGTTGATGCAGATGAGAGACCGAAAGATGAAAGTAAAAAGCTAAAAGCAAAATCCGAATAGAAAATCTGAAAGCCGAAAAAAAATTAAAATCCGAAAAAAAATCAGGAACAAAAACAGCAACTAACAACCAGCAACAACTTCTTCCATCAACTTCAAAAGAAGAAAAAATAAACATTAACGGGCATGAATTAAAATTTACCAATCTTGATAAATTGTATTGGCCTGATGAAAAAATAACCAAGCGTGATATGCTGAATTATTATTACAACATCATGCCGTATATTTTGCCATATATGAAAGACAGGCCGCAATCGCTGAACCGTTTTCCGAATGGTATTAAAGGTGAAAGTTTTTATCAAAAAAATGTAGAAGGAAAAGTGGCAAGCTGGCTTACAACGTATGATTATAAAAGTGAAAGCAGCGGCGATAAAAAATTTTTAGTTTGCACAGATGAAGCAAGTTTAATGTACATCGCATCGCTGGGTTGCATTGAAGTAAATCCATGGCACAGCAGGATACAACATGCAGAAAATCCTGACTGGTGTGTGATTGATCTTGATCCTGATGACAACAACACTTTTGAACAGGTGATTGAAGCAGCGCAGGCTGTAAAAAAAGTTTTAGATGCCATTGATGTTCCGGCCTATCCAAAAACTTCGGGTTCAACAGGCATGCATATTTATATTCCGCTTGGTGCAAAATATTCGTATGAACAATCTAAATTATTGGCTGAATTAATTGTAAATATTGTGTACAGTGATATTGCATCGTTTACAAGCCTTGAAAGAAATCCTCAAAAACGCAAAGGAAAAATTTATTTAGATTTTTTGCAGAACAGAACCATTCAAACTATTGCTGCGCCATATTCTTTGCGGCCCAAACCCGGCGCAACCGTTTCAACACCGGTAGATTGGAGTGAAGTAAAAAAAGGTCTAAGCATAAAACAGTTTAATATTAACACCATATTTGATCGTTTAAAAGATGTGGGCGATATTTTTAAACCGGTTTTGGAAAAAGGAATTGATCTAAAAAAAACATTGGAAAAAATAAACAGCTTGTAATAATGCCGCCATGCAAAACTGCAGTACAAGTGTGCGACGCAAGGAACGATGCCATACATTCAATTGCTGATAACATAATTATATTTCATATTCAATTACTTTTACCGCAAACAACATGTGATGAATACTGAACAATCAAAACCGTTGATTGGATTTACGTGCGGAGATCTTAATGGCATTGGCATTGAATTGATAATAAAAACGCTGAGCGATAACCGTATTTTGGAACAATGCGTGCCTGTAATTTTTGCAAGTAATAAAAGCATAAATTTTTATCGGAAATCTTTGCCTGACATAAATTTTGCGTATCAAAACATAAAAGATTTTTCAAAAGTTAATTATAAACAGGTAAATGTTTTTAATTGCTGGGAAGAAGAAGTTGCCATTAATGCCGGCCAGCTAAATGAAACCGGCGGCAGGTATGCAAGGCTTTCTTTGCAGCAAGCAGTTAATGCTTTAAAACAAAATCAAATTAATGGTTTGGTTACAGCGCCGCTGCATAAAAAAAATATACAATCGGCTGAATTTAATTTTACCGGTCATACACCTTATTTAAAACACGCATTTGGTTTAAATGATGTTGTAATGCTGATGGTTGCTTTAAACCTGCGTGTGGCGCTGGTTACAGAGCATGTACCCGTAAAAGATATTGCCGCAAATATTTCAAAAGAAATTATTATAAGCAAGCTGCACATTTTGCATGAAAGTTTGCGCAGGGATTTTGGAATTGAAAAACCAAAGATTGCTGTGTTGGGTTTAAACCCTCATGCAGGTGATGAAGGTTTGGTTGGAAATGAAGAACAAACAATAATAAAACCTGCTGTTAAAGAAGCAAAAGACCAGGGCATTCTTGCATTTGGCGCGTTTAGTGCCGATGCTTTTTTTGCAAGAGCGCAATACAATAATTTTGATGCGGTGCTTGCCATGTATCACGACCAGGGTTTAATACCTTTTAAATCTTTGGCAATTGGTGAAGGCATAAATTTTACAGCAGGTATGCCGGTTGTAAGAACAAGCCCAGATCATGGAACTGCGTTTGATATTGCAGGCAAAGGAAGAGCAGATGCTTCATCGTTTTTAGCAGCGATTTTTGAATGTATTGATATTATTAAACAACGTGCTGATTTTGATGAAAGCCACAGCAACCCTTTGCGTAAAATGAGCAATACAATTATTGCCAATGCTGCAGACGAAGCTATTGAAGAAACCACAGAAGAATAAACTGTAAGAGGATAAAAGAGTAAAAGAGCTTTAAAATAATCTCCGCCAGCTCATTTCATTTCCCAAACATTATTGCTTTTATCACTATCTGCATCATGCGTTTCGCCCAAAACAATTTTTTGTATGGATGATTGCGCAGCAAAATTTATTGTTGTTGTATTGCTGCTTTGCCATACTGCAATGCTTTGATGTAATAGTTGCGATGTTCCGTCTTTATAAAAAACCATCAGATGAATAGGCACAGGTTTGCTGCCTTTCATAACAACAGTTACCGTAACATTTTTGCCGCTTTGTTTTACATTGGTAATTGCAAGATCCGGAGCGCCATTTTCATAAAACCATTTCTTCCAAAACCAGTTTAAATTTTTTCCGCTGCCTGTGTTCATGCAATTAAAAAAATCAAGCGGCATCGGATGTTTGCCATGCCATTGCTGGATATAATAATGCAATGCTTTTGTAAACAGCTCATCACCTAATAAATCTTTCACATACAAATAACCCATTGCCGGTTTTGGATAAGAATTAAGGTAATAGCTCTCGCCATTTTGCTGCGTGCTTAATGCAGTTATTGGTATATCAAAATCATAATTTGCATTCAGGTTATACGGCTGCATTCCATAATCATCGGGTTCAATGGTTGAATCAATCATTGGCGAAAGCTGCCACTCGCCTATTGTTGCCCAGCCTTCATCCATCCATGCATATTTTGTTTCATTAACACCCATATAAAATGGAAACATGGTATGAAATATTTCATGATCAGTTAATTCAATTTCACCGGCTTCATCGTTCAGCGGGTTATCATTCACCATCATCGGATATTCCATCTGGTCTAAACCATCAAACACCGTTTCATGCGGGTATGGATATGGCCATGCAGGAAATGTATAGCTCATAAGCTCTACAGTTTTTCTTGCAAAACCAATTACACGGAAATAATCTTTATGCTGCGGATTAAAAACCGCATCAACCCTTGTTCTTCTTTGCGTTGAAGCATCAACAACCAAACTGCTTGCATACCATACATAATGATTACTTGTGCCAAAAACAAAATCAGTTACGCTGTCTGCTTTAAATTTCCAGGTGTTGGTTGTGTTTTGTGCAGTAATATTTCCGTTTTTTAAATCGGTGGTATCAATCACTTTTGTTATGCCATCATTTTTTTCAGCATCTGTTATGCGCTGTGCAATCTGCGGTGCATACACTTCATTTGCGTTTAATAAATTTCCTGTGGCGCAAACAATATAATTTTTTGGAACAGTAATATTTACATTAAAAGAACAAAAATCATTATACATTTCAGGAGTGCCGGTGTATGGAATTTTATTCCAGCCATCAACATCATCATATACAGCAATACGCGGAAAAAAATAAGCCACAAAAGCAGAGCTGTCATCAATCATACCGGTTCTTACATGAGAAGTTTTATTTAAAACATAAGAAAAATTAAGGTTGAATTTTATTTGTTTGCCCGGCAAAACGGAAGCAATTTTTACCTGCGCATTGGTGCCGTTAATATGAAATTTATCGGTTGATTGCTGCTCATCATTAATAATTAATTTTTCAATGCGCACACCATCGCTTTCGTCGGCAGCATTTATATTTTGATCCCGCTGCACACCACGCTGGTAAAAGTTAGGATATAACTTAAACCATATCTGATGCAATGTATCAGGACTGTTATTTTCATACACAATTTCTTCGCTGCCGGCAACAATTCTTTTGTCGGGAGAAAAACTTATATTAATTGTATAAGCGGCTGTATTTTGCCAGTAATTGCTGCCTGGTTTTCCATCTGTTGAACGTGTTTTTTTGTCATAAGTTTTTTGATAATTTTTTGCAACAGGCAACGATTGAGAAAAAAGAAAACTACATATAAGCAAACAACAGCAAGCAAATAATATTTTCATAAATAAGATTGATGGATAAAAATAAACACTGTTTTTAAGGCAAGAAAATTTAAGTAGAATTTAATAAATGTATCAGCCAGCATAAATGCAAATGAAAATTTAACTGATGATCACTTGCATTGATTGTACTCATTAATAATGTTTAAATAAATTTCCGCTTTTTTATTACCTAATAAATTTACTTGCGGAAGAAAATATCCCTTTTGTTTTTGTTGAATTTTTAAAGCTAATGCAGGGCAATCGCTTACCAGCCTGCTCATCTTTTCATTAAAATTGGGTGTAAATTTTTTATCAGCTAAATTCATAGCATCCAATCTTCCATCTGCCGGAAAAGAAATAAAATAATAGTAAGTATCTGCATAGCTGGGTGAGTGATTTTTTGATTGAAGAAGTTCAAACAAATCCATTCTTGAATGTTCAGGAGTTAAACGCTTTACAAAGAGTAATCTTTTATAACCGTTCATATCAATATCTATCTTTTTCAGAAAGTAATAATCATTGTTTATTTTATAATACTTAATATTTAACACAGGTATTTTTTCATCAATATTGTTATTGGATAAAATAATAAAATCTTTAGGTTGGTAATCAGTTTCAAATTGTATTGTAATTGCACCTGTTTGCTCAGTATTATCAACCATATGCACAGTTGCATTTGTTTTTAAAACATCGTTGGACGTATTAAAATAAGCAACCGGTTTACAACTTAACTGGATGTAACAAATAAAAAAAATTAAAGCAAAAGTTCTAATCATGGTTTAAAATAATGGCGAAAAATACAACAACGTTCATAAACAAAAATCAATACAATTGAGTGCTTATAAAAATTACCTTCTTTACAACTCACTAATTTTTTTTCTGATGATTTGCTTATCTGTTTGTGTTTTGGCCAATTGATAGGCTTTTTCAAAATTTAGTTTTGATTTTGCATTATCAATTTCTTTATACAATTCACCCAGTAATGTATAATAATAATGATTGGTGGTTAATTGCAGCTTTTCTGCTTCTTTAACAGCCTCCTTTTTTCCGCAGGTTTTTGAAAGCGCAAAAGTTCTGTTTAAAGCAGCAACCGGCGAATATTCAATTTGCAATAAGCGGTTATATAACTGCAAAATATTTTCCCATTTTTCATTTGTATCAGCTTTAATTGTATGCCAGTAAGCAATGCTTGCTTCAATATGATATTTTGAAACAATGTTTCCGTTAGATGATTTATTTAAAAAGAAAATTCCTTTTGTTATAAGTTCGGTGTTCCATAATTTTTCATCCTGGTCTTTATACAAAACCAGTTCGCCATTGTCGTTTTTTCTTGCATTAAATCGCGATGCATGAAAACACATTAAAGAAAGCAATGCATTTACCGGCGGCAAATTTGTTTGCTCATTTTCAACAAGCAAATAAGTTAAACGCATCGCTTCTATACAAAGATCTTCACGCAAAACAGCATCACTGCTTTCAGAATAATATCCTTCATTAAATAATAAATATAACGTTGTGAGCACCGTTGTTAAGCGTTCATTAATTTCTTTGTCGGATGGAAATTCAATTTTTACTTTTTCGTGCTGCAGTCTTTCTTTTGCACGATACAATCTTTTATTAATGGTTTCTTTATTCGATAAAAAAGCATTCGCAATTTCTTCTATTCCAAAGCCGCAAAGAATACGCAATGCCAAACCAATTTGCGCTTCGGCAGAAATGGCAGGATGGCAAATTGCAAACAACATTTGCAACTGGCTGTCGGTTATATTTTTTTCTGAAAGATCAATTTCAATTTCATCGCTTTGAGTTAATGAATTTTTAAGCTGCGGCTGAATTTTTTTATTGAATACATGGTTGCGGCTGATGATATTTTTTGCCTTGTTTTTTGCAACGGCGTATAACCATGCAACCGGGTTTGGCGGAACGCCTTTGTAGCTCCATGTTTCAAGCGCAAGTAAAAAAGTTTCGCTGGCAATATCTTCAGCAATTTCAATATGCTCAATGCCAAAATATTTGCAAAGCACTGATGCAATTTTGGTAAACTCTGTTCTAAACAAATGCGGTATTAATTCCTGCTTTTCCATCATTAAAAAACCTCTGTAAAATTATATACAGAGGCTTTATTTATAACAAGTTTAAATTACATGGCATCAATTTCTCTAACTTCAACGTTACCGCCGGTTAATAAAACAGGGCAGTCTTTTGCCAATTCAATTGCTTCATCATACGATTCTGCTTTAATGATTGAATAACCGCCGATTGATTCTTTTATGTCTGTAAACGGCCCGTTGGTAACAACATTATTTTTTACAATTTTTCCTGAATCGTGCAGCCGGTTGCCTTTATCAGTTAATTTATTTTGTGCGGCAATGCTGCCTAACCAATCCATCCATTTCTTCATCATGTTTTCGGCTTGTTCTGTTGAAGCCTGAGACATTGCGCTATAGTCTGTTCTGTATAAAAACAAAAATTCTTTCATGTTTAATTTTTAATAAATGATAAAATATATTTTTTAACTGTTATCATCGGCTGAAACGGCCGGCCGTACTTCAACATTGCCGCCGCCAAAAATCATCGGGCATTGTTTTGCAATTTCAACAGCTTCATCAAGTGAATTTGTTTTAACGATGATAAATCCATTTATAAATTCTTTTATCTCGGTAAACGGCCCATTCGTAATTACGTTGTTTGGTTTTACAACTTTTGAATTTGAAATACCTAATCTTGTTCCGCTGTTTGCCATTTTACCTTCTTTTTCAATATTGCCCATCCAGTTCATCCAGCTTGTCATCATTTGTTGTGCCTGTTCGGGCGTTGGACTAAACTCCATTGGAGTTGTTCTAAAAATTAATACAAACTCTTTCATAATTTAATTTTTTTAGTGGTTAATGATTTTAATGTGTACCGTCATCTTTAGCAATTTTTCTAACTTCAACGGTATTGCCTTCGCCCTGTAAAACGGGGCAACCTTTTGCAAATTCTGCCGCTTCTTCTGGAGACGCTGCACGCACAGTAATAAAGCCACCGATGGTTTCTTTAATATCACCAAAAGGGCCGTTGGTTATAACTTTATTTGAATGTACAACCCTGGCGTCATCAAACGGTAAACCGGTGCCGCTAACAAATTTGTCTTGCGCAGCAATATTGCCAATCCAATCCATTGTTTGTTTCATCCATATTTGCATTTGTTCGGGCGAAGCTATTTTGTTGCCGTCTTCATGCCTCATAATTAATGCATACTCGTTCATGTTTAAAATTATTTTGTTTTAAAAATTGATTACAGTGATATAACAAATGAGGTTAAAAAAATTGGACAAACGTTGAAATTATTTTTTTTGATTTTTTAAAAAATAATATCAGCCATCAAGAAAAAAGTTGTAAAGCTTTACAACGGTTTATTTTTGTTTGTTGTCAATATTGCTAAACCGCCAAAATGAAAAAGTTCATGTTTCTTATTTATACCATAATACCTTTTTTAGTAATGAATATGGCTTGCAAAAAGGAGGCGAATATTCCTGACGTATCAACCATAATTACCTTACCCGCAAATGGTTCGGCTGTTATAGAATCAAGCAACCAGTTTACGTTTAATTTTTTACATGCTGTTTTAACGCAAGATGATAGTAATAACAATAAACTTATTTCTCCGTTAAGTATTTATCTGGCATTAAGCATGGTGTATAACGGTGCTGATAACGCAACAAAAGATTCAATAGCCAAAGTATTAAAACTAAATGGAACATCCATTAATGATTTGAATACTGTATGCAAATCGTTGATTACACAGCTTCCGAAAGAAGATAGTAAGGTGAAATTTTCGCTTGCTAATTCATTATGGATTAACAAAAATAGTTTTCAGCCTTTAAGTTCTTTCATAGAAGCTATTCAAAATAATTATGATGCAACAAGCGAAGCATTAGATTTTAGCAATCCTGCATCATTAAATCAAATTAATCAATGGATATCAAATAAAACAAATAATAAAATACTAAAAGCGCTTGATAAAATTTCTACAGATGATCTGATGTACCTGATAAACGCCATTTATTTTAATGGAACCTGGCAATATGCATTTCCAGCTTCAAATACGCAAAGCAATAATTTTTATTTGCAGGATGAAAGCATAAAATCAGTGCCGTTTATGCAACAAAAAATTACCACAAAGTATTATACTGATAGTTTGTTTTCTTTAATCGAATTGCCTTATGGCAGTGGCAAAACTTACAGTATGTATATCGCGTTACCTAAGAACAGTAAACAATCTATCAATACATTTATAACATCAATTACCACAGATATTTTAAAAAATTCCATAACTAAAATGGATAGCTTAACTATAAATTTAAGTTTGCCTAAATGGGAATATGGTTATGCTATTAATGATATGAAACCTGAACTTGCAACGTTGGGAATGCAAATTGCGTTTGATGATAAAGCAGATTTTTCTGCAATGTATAATGCGGCCCAGGTAAAGCCTTATATTTCAAAAGCCATTCACAAAGCCTATATAAAAGTAAATGAAGAAGGAACGGAAGCTGCTGCTGCAACAATTATAGGCATGAGTTATACAACCGCATTCAACCCAACTTTAACTTTTGTTGCCGATCATCCGTTTTTTTATACCATTATTGAAAAGCAAACTGGTGCAATATTATTTACAGGCATTGTAAATGATCCATCTGAAAATTAATGGTGGGTTTTAAATCAACTTACTAAATCAGTATTCCATTTTCTTTAAAGCCGGCGCTTTAAACCATGTTATAATTACAACAGCAATCGTCATACATCCGCCAAAAATAACAGAAGGAACAACACCCATTAATTTTGCCGTTAAGCCGCTTTCAAATTGCCCGAATTCATTGCTTGAATTAATAAACATTGAGTTTACGCTCATCACCCTGCCACGCATATTATCAGGTGTTTTTAGTTGCATAATGGTGCCGCGAATTACAACGCTTATTCCATCAAGCATACCACTTACAAGCAATGCTATAAATGAAAGAACAAATAATTTTGATATAGCAAAACAAATAATGCAAACGCCAAAACCAAACACTGCAAACAATAATTTATACCCTTGTTTTTTACGCATAGGAAATGCAGTTAATAAAATTACGCTGCAAATAGCGCCCATGTCTGATGCTCCATTTAAAAAACCAAAACCTTCTGCGCCAACTTTTAAAATATCTCTCGCAAAAACGGGAACCATTGCCACAGCGCCGCCAAACAAAACAGCGAAAAGATCAAGCGATATTGCGCCTAAAATTTCTTTAGTTTTAAAAACAAAATTTAAACCTTCTTTTACGCTTTCCCATGTTTTCTTTTCATTTTTTTCAGCAAGCGGCGGCTTTGGTTTTATGTTGATAAGAATAAAAAATGCTGCTGCAATTAAACAGATAATTACAGTAAAAGTTCCTGTGTTTCCAACGGCTGCAATTAATAAGCCGCCAACTGCATGGCCTGTTACTGAAGCAGATAAATACGATCCCTGGTTCCAGGTGGTTGCATTCTGCAGCAAATTTTTTGGAACAACATGCGCAAGTATTACATTAAAAACTGGGCCTGTAAATGAGCGCACAATTCCTGTACAAAAAACAATTGCATAAATGCAAAGGGCAAGTGTGTAGTTTGAAAAAATATGGCTTGCATGTTTTGTTGATAATATCAATAAAATTGTTGCCGCAGCAAAATATAAACTAATGCCCCGCAGCAAAAGTTTTTTTTTATCACTTAAATCAATAACATGACCTGCATATAAAGCCAGCGAAACTGCGGGCACAACTTCACTTAAACCAATTAAGCCGATTGCAAAAGGAGCATTGGTTAAATTATAAATCCACCAGCCAAGTAAAGTAGTCATCATGCGCAGCGCCATTACAAAGCAAAACCTGCCGGTAACAAGATTTCGAAATTCAGGAATACGAATAGAAACAAAAGGCGAATGTGCAGAAGTTTGAATGCTTTGATTTGTCATGAAATTTGAAAGAAAATTAAGCTTAAGCTATTAAATAAATTATTTATTGCAGCATATTGCTTGTTCAATTAAGCGACAAAAATTCAATCTAAAAAAATCATGGCTCTGTTGTTTTCCATATTATTTTCAAGTGCATCAACAACTGTTTGCAAATGCTTTTCATTGCCCAAAAAATCTGCATTGGCAGCATCAATAAAAATGGTTTTAATGTTATGCTGCTTTATATAGTTTGTATAGGTTTGTTGTATGCTGAATAAATATTCATCCGCAATTTTTTGTTCGTAAATACGATTTCGTTTTTTAATATTCTGCTGCAGTTTTTGCACCGGAGAATGGAGATAAATAATTATATCAGGAAAAATTAACTGCGCCTGTATAATTTCAAACAGCTTTTGATACAAACGAAACTCTTCTTCAGATAAATTAATTTTAGCAAACAACAAGCACTTTGTAAAAATGTAATCAGAAACAGTTATGGTTTGAAAAAGATCTTTTGTATGAATCATATCTTTTAACTGCTTGTAACGTTCAGCCATAAAAAATAATTCCATCGGAAAAGCATTTTGTTTTGGGTTATCATAAAACTTTTGCAAAAACGGGTTATCAGCAAACTGCTCTAATATTAAACGGGCGTTTAATTTTTTTGCAAGCAAATGTGCAAGAGTGGTTTTACCGGCACCAATATTTCCTTCAATAGCTATAAAATGGTATTGCATCTGCTTCAAAATTAACCGTGCCTTTCACTTCTCAACTGAAATTTTATGCACAGGTAATTCATCTTTGCATTCAACCAATAATTCTTGTATTGTTTTGTGCAAAACAGGATGCATTACATAGCCGGCAATTTCTGCAAGCGGCATTAATACAAATCTTCTTTCAGCCAAATGCGGATGCGGAATAGTTACTGTTGATGAATGATAAACTACATCATTCATTAATAAAATATCAATATCAATAATTCGCGGAGCCATTTTAAAACTTCGCTGTTCTTCCCATAATTTGCTCAATATTAAGCAGCGTCAGCATTAAACTATCAGCATCAAGTAAAGTTTGTAAAGCAATTGCCTGGTTATAAAAATCGGGCTGCGTTGTATAACCCCAGGCAGCCGTTTCGTACACAGAAGATAATTGCAGAATTGCGCCGCAATTTTTTTCAATCAGCATGGCAGCCTGTTTAAGATTTTGTAAACGATTTCCTAAGTTACCACCTGTAAGCAAAAAAGCAGTATTCATAAATTCACAAGATGAAAGGTGCAAATATCTTTATTTTTGTGCGCTACGTATATAACTGAAACGTTGCAGCTTTAGTTTTAAAGCAGCAATATTTTGCTTAGCGAATGTTTCAACCTGAAAGATAAATACACGCACATGAAAAGTTTTTTAAAGATTTTTTTAGCATCGTTGGTAGCATTAATTGTGTTTAGCATCGCCATAATTATTGTTATATCTGTTATGATCGGAAATGCAACTTCACCTTCGAAACCTGATGTTGGCAATAAGGCTGTGCTGGTGCTTGATTTAAGCCAGTCGTTTGCAGAACAGGCAAAAAATAATCCATTAAATACGTTCTTCGATAATCCATCCAGTGATGTGCCTGGCTTGTACGATGTGGTGCGCATGATACGCTATGCAAAAGGCGATTCATCAATAAAAGGCATTTATATTAAAGCGGGTGATAATGCAAATGGTTATGCTGCAAGCGAAGAATTAAGGCAGGCTTTAGTTGACTTTAAAAGCAGCAAAAAATTTATACTGGCTTATGGCAGCATTATTTCTGAGCGTGCTTATTTTATTGCAACCGTTGCCGATAAAATTTATTGCAACCCTGCAGGCGGCGTAGAATGGAATGGTTTTGCCGTTGATGAAATGTTTTTAAAAGGTTTGCTTGATAAACTGGAGATACAGCCAGAAATTTTTTATGCAGGGAAATTTAAAAGTGCAACCGAACCGTTACGCGTTACACAAATGACCGATGCCAACCGTTTGCAAACTACAGTTTGGTTAAATGATATTTATAATAATTTATTAATGCGCACCGCTGAAGCAAGAAACACTGACACAGCAACATTGCATAAACTTGCAAATGCAGGTGCGGTGCAAACAGCAAGCGATGCGCTGAAATATAACTTTGTTGATGGATTAAAATATGACGATGAAGTAAAAGCAGAAATATCAAAACGATTAAATAAAGATATTAAAGATGATATAAATTTTGTAGCGTTTGGCAAATATGCAAAGGCTGTAAATTTTCAAAAAAATGGCGATGGCGGAAAGATTGCATATTATTTATGCGCAGGGCGATATTGTTGATGGCAAAGGTGATAAAGATGAAATTGGCAGCGATGATTATATGAAATTAATTCGTAAGGCAAGATTGGATGATGATGTAAAAGCAATTGTTTTTCGGGTAAATTCTCCGGGCGGAAGTTCACTGGCAAGTGAAGCAATTTGGAGAGAAATTTCGCTTGGCAAAAAAAGTAAAACCCGTTGTTGTAAGCATGGGCGATTATGCTGCTTCGGGCGGATATTATATTTCCTGCGCAGCAGATTCTGTATTTGCTGATGAAACAACCGTTACAGGTTCAATCGGCGTATTTAGCGTGCTTGCCAACATGAAAGATTTTTTCAACAATAAATTAGGCATAACGTTCGATGGCGTAAAAACAGGGCCGTATGCTGATCTTGGTTCTATCAGCAGGCCATTAACCGACCAGGAAAAAAACTTTGTGCAGGCATCAGTTGATACAATTTATAACTTATTTAAAACACGTGTTGCCAATGGCAGAAAAAAAGATGTTGTATATATTGATAGCATTGCGCAGGGCCGTGTTTGGATTGGTAAACGTGCTATTGGCGTTGGACTTGTTGACAGAACGGGAACCTTGCAAAATGCAGTTGATTGTGCAGCACGCATGGCAAAGCTGAACAATTACCGCACAAAAGAATATCCCGAACAAAAAAGCTGGCTGGAAGAATTAACGGATAATGGATCGTTTAGTGCGCAAAGCCAGCAGAAAGCTTTAATAAAAGAAATTGGCCAGCAACAATATGATGTTTTGAAAAAAGCAAAACAGGTTTCACAGATCATCAATATTCCGCAGGCAAGATTGCTTTTTGAATATGATTTTAAATAAATCTCAGTTGCTGGTTGCAAGTTGTAACATTAAACTTTAAACATTAAACATATAAGCAAACTTGTAAACTGTTAAACTTGTAATTTTCTTACACTTCAATTAATTCATCATTTACAATTGCAAAAACATTATCCGTTTTTTTCTTATCAATTAATGCAAGTCCGCTGAATTTTGAAAATGCCGGCAGCACTGCAAACTTTTCATTAAAATAAAAACACGGAAAGCTTAACGATTGCCTGCTTTTGCCTTTTATAAAAATGCCCGGATGCAAATGACCTGTAAAAAAATATCCATCAGCATGTTGCGGAAAATTTGGAATATGCGCATGATCGTGAATAAAAACAAGCGCATTTTTTCGCAGCGGTTCATCTGCAATAACATTTATTTTTATTTGTTCATACCAATTGTGATGCAACACATCATGATTGCCTTTTACAAGAAAAATTTCAAGCTGCTCAAAATCGTTTCTCCACTTTTCAAACAACAAATGTTCTTTATTTGATTGGCTGTGAAAAAGATCGCCAACAACAATTAATTGTTTAGGTTTATAAAACTGAAGCACATTAAATAAACGCTGCAAGTCTTCTAAAAAAACATGCTGCGGAACAGGCAATCCAGATTTTCTGAAGTGCCCGGTTTTACCAAAATGACTGTCTGATAAAATGAGTGCTTTTTCATCTTCCCAAAAAATTACACGTTCTGCAGAAAGCCATAAATGCTGATCTTTGAAATTAAAATAACGATGTTTCATTTGCGTTTGCAAACCTAATTAATTGAATGAAAACTTAAAGATGATTTATAGAATGAATGCGATGAATTTGCATCAATAACAAAATTTTTTCTAACATTATTTACGTCAATCAATTTTAATAAAGTAAATAAAAAACACATTTTTTTGGCAGTCGCAACTTAAATTAATAGTTTCGGAAAAGAAATTAATTGTTTATGGAATTGTCCCTCAGCGTTAATGCGCCTAATCCGCAAAACCAGCTTGCTTATTTAAAAAATTTTATTGATAAAGAAGGCATTGATGGCGTTAAAAAAAGTGAAATTGAAACGGGCGAACACATAGCCGGCACACAGGGCTTAGATATTTTAAACTCCGTGAAAGTTATAATTGAAGCGGCAGAAAAACCTTTGATTGAATTGGTTGATTGTGTTCAAAAATATGTTGAAAATTACCGTTCAGATGTTACTATAAGTAATTCAAAAGGTGCCAGTTTAAAAATAAATATGGGCAGAAGCATTGATAAAGAAACGCTGAAAGTAATCATCCAAATGTTTCTTTCTGAAAACGCCTGATTTTTATGGATAGCCTTGATAAACAATCAACGTATGTTTTGCTTATCGGCGCAGCAAATTATCCCAACTGGCCGCAGATGAATATTCCTAACGTGCATGTTAACCTGCAGGAACTTGCATCGTTGTTATCTGATCCTGATTATTGCGGAATTCCTTCTGAAAAAATTACCATTATACAAGATGAAGATGTTGAAAATACAAGCTCAGCCATTTATGATTTTTTTGATGGCATTCAAACAAGAAATGCTACAGTAATATTATATTATTCGGGTCATGGCTTGCAATCAATAAAAGCAATGGATGATCTGTTTCTTGCTACAAAAAACATCAGGGAAAATAAGTTTGAATCATCTGCCATTAGAATTTCTGAATTAAGAAAATTATTTTCCGATTGCGCCGCAGCGAGGAAAATTTTATTGCTTGATTGTTGCTATGCCGGAAAAATTACAAAAGGTTTTTTAAGTGATGATGCCAGCGATACGGTTGCAAAATTAAATGAGTTTGAAGGCACATACATTATGGCGGCGTCATCTGAATATGAAAGAGCAAGATTTGATGCCGATGATCCAAATTCACCCACCAAATTCACCGGTAAATTTGTTGATGTAATTAAAAACGGCATTGATACAGATGATGAATATTGCACGCTTGGTTCTATTTATAATCAAATAAGAATTTCATTTCTTACACAAAAAGATGCGCCAAAACCCGTGCAGGTTGAGCAAAATAATATTGCCAATTTCCCCATCTTTAAAAATAAAAAATTTGCAGAGCGCATACCCGCAGATGAACGTGCATGGAAAGAAGCAAGTGTAAAAAATACTTCAATTGATTATTACAAATTTAAGCAACAGTTTCCCGGCAGCACTTATGTAAAAGAAGCGGATAAAAGAATTGATGCGATTGATGATGAAAATGCATGGCAAAAAGCCAAAATAAGAGATACCATTGGCGGCTATAATTTTTATCTGGAGAATTATGATAAGGGAATGCATGTGCAGGAAGCCAGGCAATGCCTTGATACACTTACAAAAAGTGCGCAGAATGATGATGAAGAAAAAACATTGTGGATGCAGGCGCAAAATGGTGATACATTAAACCTGTATAAATTATATGTACAAAAATATCCTGCAGGAAGATTTGTACATGATGCACAGCAAAAAATAAATGCTTTTGAACAAAAAGAAAAGGAAGAAAATTTTTGGAACGATGTAAGCCAAAAAAATACGATTGCGGCTTATCAGCAGTATTTAAAATTGTATGCAAATGGTAAATATCTTACTGATGCAAACAACAAAATAAATTTGTTACAAAAGCAAATAATTAAACCGCATACTATTCAACCAGTTAATGTTAATCCGCCCAAAAACAACTCCAAAACTTTAAAATTAATAATTGGTATTGGTGCAGCCATTATACTTTTATTTTTTATAATTGGTGAACTTTCAGGGCCGCACAAACAAGATAATCCGCCAATAACCACCGATTCAACAAGTGTATCTTCTACAGATTCAACCAGCATAAATCCTGCTAATACTGATACATCATCCATGATGGCCGATACATCAAAATCTGTTTTTGTGCAGCAACCGCAGCAATCAAATAATGTTACAACTTCTGCTTCAACAAAAGATTATACATACTATTGGAACTTAGGAAATAGTTTTTTCGACAAAGAAAATTATGATGCCGCATTAACTAACTATACAAACGCAATTAATTTAAACAGTAAAGTAGGTGGTTTATATTTTAACAGGGGAATTTGTTATGCAAATCTCAAATCTTACTATTTAGCAATCAGCGATTATAATAAGGCGATTGAATTAAAACCTTCAAATGTTTCAGATGGTGCAATTTATGATGAACGCGGAACGCATACTATAATTTAAATAACATGGACGCAGCTTGCGCTGATTATAAAAAATCAAAAGATCTGAATAATGAAAATGGCAAAAAAGATTATGAACAATATTGTTTAAAATCTTCATCAACATCGGCTGCTTCTATACCGAACGCATTAACAGTTGATGTGAAGTTTGATGTAAAAAATAATGGCCAACTTGGTATGAACATAATTCCGCATTTTACTATTAACAATGCAAAAGGGAAAACCGGTCGTGTAAATGTTTGGTTTTATTATAACGATCATACAACAGCTTTAAAAGATTATAATAATAATTATTCTACCAAGGGAGGTAATGTTGGTGCGTGGCAGGATATAAATCCTTCTTATGATCCGGCTTATTACAATGATGGCAATAACGATTTCATCATCTTTATGCCGTATAAAGAACTTGATTTGAAACAAACAACAGGTCAAACTTATAATTTATCGCTGCAGGTGGGTGTGTTCATTGGTGATGACGAAATTAAAACCAGTGATTACTTTGATTTTCATGTAACCTTTTAAACTTTTTTTTAAACGCATTTTATAAGCTTGCATAATCTTGTTAATAAAAAAAGGTTATCGTTTCATTTATTTATCATCCTCTATTTTTGTTGAAAAGAAATTATCTTGAACATTGTAATTACTACAAAAAATCTTTTTAAAACATACAGCAACCGCACTGTTGTTAACGATGTTTCTATTAATGTGCAGCAAGGTGAAATTGTTGGCTTGCTTGGCCCAAACGGTGCCGGTAAAACCACCACATTTTATATGGTTGTTGGATTAATTAAAGCAGATTCGGGCGAAGTTTTCTTAGATGAAGAAAACATTACCAAAATGCCCATGTATAAACGGGCACAAATGGGTATTGGATATTTGCCGCAGGAAGCATCTGTATTTAGAAAATTGAGCGTTGAAGATAATATTCTTGCCGTGCTTGAAATGACTGATCTTAAAAAACAACAGCGTCTTGAAAAATTAGAACATTTACTGGAAGAATTTAATTTAAATCATGTACGCAAAAATAATGGCGATAGTTTAAGCGGCGGTGAAAGACGAAGAACAGAAATTGCAAGAGCGCTTGCTGTTGATCCTAAATTTATTTTGCTGGATGAACCTTTTGCCGGTGTTGACCCGATTGCTGTTGAAGATATTCAGGGTGTTGTTGCAAGATTAAAATATAAAAACATTGGCATTCTTATTACAGATCATAACGTAAATGAAACGCTTTCTATTTGCGACCGTGCATATCTTTTAATTGATGGAAAAATTTTTAAACATGGCACTGCAGAAGAATTAGCCGAAGATGAACAGGTGAAGCGTTTATATCTCGGAACTAATTTTGAATTAAAGCGTAAAGATTGGATTTTAGAGATGGGAAAAAAACAGCATTTTCCCGAACAGGCAGAAGCAACAAAATAATGTTATTGATTGTTGCTGTTATCGTCTTTTACGTTCATATTATTCGCATCATCATCCTTATCTTTTTTAAATTCAAGCTTGCCAAATTTGTAAGTAAAATTTATACCCACCGAACGAAATGGAATTTCACGAACGCTATTTGTTATAAAATTTACTCCATACAAAACAGTTGGTTGTTTTACATACGCGTTAAAAATATTTGTTGCCGTAATAGCAACACTTGCCTTTTTATTCCAAAATTGTTTGCGGGCAGCAATGGTGTAAGAAGTAAACGATGGATACCTGCCCTGCAATTCATGGCGCGGTGAATTAAAGCTTCCGAAAAATTCTGCAGCAAAACTTTTATTGAACTGGTAACTTCCGTTAATATTAAAACGATAATTATAGCTCACCGGGTTGCTGCCAGAATCAATTCCATTTATAATGTAACGCCTGAAAAAGAAAAGATTGGTTCTTATGTTTAGTTTATCGGTGGCATGCAGGCTTCCATAAAAACTGATGCCTGCATTTTTTTCAAGCCCTATATTTTCACGTGTGTTTACTGAAACGTTTGTATAAATGGTATCACCAATTGCAAGCGAAGAATAAAAAGTTGTATAAGGCTGAATATCGTTATTGCTGGTGCGATAAAAAGCAGTGATCATAAATGAACCGGCATTGTTATAATCATGACTGTATGCAAGTTCAAACCGGTTACCGATCTCAGGTTTTAAATACGGATTTCCTGCCGTTATATTTTTAGGATCGCTTGTATTTATAAATGGATTTAGTTCGTCATAACCCGGCCGGTTAATGCGTTTTGAATAACTTAATTTTATTGATTGATTATCCGTTAATTTTTTAAGAAAATAAATGGATGGAACAAACGTGTTATAACCTGGCGTTGTTACCTGCTGCGCTGCATTTGAATAATAAGAATTAATGTTGGTGCGCTCATACCTTGAACCCAGTTTAACATCAAACAAATTTGCAAGCGGAAAACTTATTTCTGCATACGCAGCATACACACTCTGTTTATAAGAAAGATAGTTTGATACCAAACTATCATAAGAATATATTTTGCTTAAAGGCTGTAATGCGTAAACGTGTGCAGTGCTTTTAATATCATCATAAATAAGAGCGCCGCCTGCATCAAAGCTTATTTTTTTTGTTATGGGTTGTGTATAATCAATCCTGATTTCTGTTTCATTTTCTTTGCCAAAATTGTTGTTATTGATGCCATAATAAACAGAATCCTGCGGCAATAAAGTTTGATAATTATTAACGCTGTAAGTATCGTTGCCTAAACTTGTGTTTACATTTATTTCAAGCGATTGATCTTCTCTTTTAAACGTTCTTTTATAATTAACGTTTGCATCAATTGAATGAAATAAAAATTTGTTTTGAGAATTATTGGTTGAAATAATATCTGTGGCAGTTGAATCGCTGTTAAACGGAATTGTTTTGTCTTCCTGGTAAGTAATGCCCTTTCCTGAATTTGCAAATCGGTTGTAATTTACATTGCCCGATAAACTGTTATATTTTGAAAACGTCCAGTCAAAACCCAAACCAGATTGTATTCCATAACGGTTTGTACGCGGTTCACTTTGCTGATGCAATAAATCATATTCCTTATTCAATGTGTCTGTTGTTGTGCGGTCTGATGAAGAAGGTGTTTTTGCAGTAAGCCGTCCGTTACCGCTTACAAAAGCATTCAAACCAAAATTACCATGACGCATGGTGATGTTAAAAGAACCATTTTCAATACGTGTGCCGGCAGTTAAAGAAACATTGCCATTAACGCCATTTACTCTTGATTTTTTTAGTATGATATTAATGATGCCGGCCATGCCCTGCGCATCATATTTTGCACCGGGATTTGTTATTACTTCAATGCTTTGAATTTCGCTTGCAGGAATGGATTGCAATACATCAGCTATATTGCTTCCAAACGCAGTAGAAGGTTTTCCATTAATTAAAAAACGAATGCCGCTGTTGCCGGCGAGTTCAACATTACCATCAGGATCAATTGAAATTTGCGGAACCTTTTTTAAAACATCTGTTGCAACGCCGCCCTGCGATGTAACATCGTTTGCTGTGTTAAAAACAATTTTATCAATCCTGTTTTCAACCTGTTTTGTTTGTGCAGTAACAACAACATCTTTTAAAGTGTTGGTATTTTTACGCATTAAAATTGTTCCGATATTTTTTGGTATGCGGCTTTCTGCAACATGAAAATTATTGAATGTTTTTTTGTTGTAACCGATCGATTCAAATGAAATATTGTACAAACCTGTATCAACACCGGTTAACGTAAAATAGCCAAGACTATCCGTTGTTGAACCGTTTAAAACTTTATTTGTTTTTGCATCAGATAAAGTGATGGTTGCATATTCAACAGGTTTTTTAGAAATGCTGTCTGCAATGCTTCCATTAATTGAAATTGTAGTTTGAGCGTTTGTTACTGAATGAAATAAAAAAACTGTTATAAAAAATAATAGAATTTTTTGCATCAATAGTTAATCTATAAAATATATATTCAATAAATAAGTTGCGTTTGCAAAGATGAATTACTCCATTTAAATAAATAAAAAATTATGAACGTGATAACAAATGAGTTTATATTAAAGACGCTGAACAAATCAAAAAAGAAGGTGTATTGTGTTTGAAATTATTGATGTAAAAAGCTTTCCGGGATATGCGTTGTTATAAACGGTCAAGCGCTTCAAAAGACCGTTAGAAACAGTTCTTAAAAGCAACTATTTTTTACAAACTATTTAAAAACTTCAGCAGTTTATCTCTATCCGTTTTACTCAATTTCATAAATTCATTTTTACTTTTTTCCGCTTCACCGCCATGCCATAAAATAGCTTCTTCAATGCTGCGTGCTCTTCCATCATGCAAATAAAAAGCAGTGCCGTTTGTTTTGAGAAATAATCCAATTCCCCACAATGGCATGGTTCGCCATTCACTTCCGCTTGCTAAAAAATCAGGACGTCCATCAGCCAAACCATCACCCATATCATGCAACAATAAATCTGTATAAGGATGAATTTTTTGATTTGAAATTTGCGGCAATGTAAGATCAACACCTGTTTGTATGGTTGGAATATGGCACTTGGCGCAACTGATTTGGGTAAACAATTGTTCACCTGCTTTTACATCAGCATCGGTTACATTTCTTCTTGCCGGAACCGCTAAAGATTTTACATAAAATACAACTGCATTTAAAATGCTATCCGGCAATTCAGGATCATCTTTTAAATTATCATCCTGCAACTGCCCTGCGCAACTTTCTTTTGGTGCAATGTAATTTGTAACGCCAATATCCTGTTGATAGGCAAAAGCAACCTGGTGAGATATGTCAATCGTATTTGCTTTCAAACCAAATCTGCCCAATGCTTTTACATGGCTTAAAGTATCATAAATATAATTTGGCCTGCCGCTGATGCCATCACCATTTTTATCATCAGCATCAGCAAAAGAAAGAATTGTGCTTTCAGGAATTGCCTGCAGTAAACCCAAACCAAAAACCGGTGGCGCCATACGCGGTGAAATATTATACACCGCAGGCAGCGGCAAATATGGATTTGTTATGATGTATGCAGGCTTGCGCAAAACAACTGTTGAACCATCAGGATAAGTAACAGGCACATCAGTATAACTTATATCAACATGCGCTTCAGGTTTGGAGCTAAACACACTTTGATCCTGCAACTGAAAACCAAAACCCGGAATACTTAACGGTGCCCCGGTTGCATCTTCGCCGGGCAAACTAATTCTTATCAATAAAGATGAATTGTTGAAACCCGCTGTGGGCGTGCCTTTGCCATCGTTATGATGACAGGAAATGCAACTTACATTATTAAAGACCGGGCCCAATCCTCCATGCACAATTGCCGGCGCCGATACAAAACTTTGTTCAAACGATGCATCACCCAATTCATGCACCTGCAAATCTCTTGCACTTAATCCATCAACAGCATGTGTAAATGCTTTTGAGGTTGCATCAAAAATTGTTGCCGCACCACCGCTTAAACGCGTATCGTATCCATCATCCGGAAATTCATCTGCTTTATTGCATCTGATTAAAAATGCAATCACGCATCCCAACAATATCAATATTCTTATTTTCTTCATTTTAATTTTATGTTACCGGCAAAGGAACTTCTATTAAGCACGGTTGTGTCACTCCCTTGTACTGCAGATACATTGAGCAACTGCAGACTGCTGCTGAATCTTCATTACAAAATGTTGCCGGTTTTATTTTTTAAATTGCGTTATGCCAAACACCTACACTCAACTGCACATACAATTTATCTTCGCTGTAAAATATCGTGCAGCACTTATTCAAAAAGAATGGAAAGAACGGTTGCACCAATACATTACAGGAATCTTTCAAGCCAATGATCACAAAATGATACAGATAAACAGCATGCCCGATCATATTCATATTTTAATTGGCTTACGTCCTCATCAATCTATTTCATCGCTTATTCAAAACGTAAAAACGGAAAGCAGTAAATGGATCAAAGAACAAAAATTCTGCACTTCACCTTTTGCATGGCAACAAGGTTATGGTGCATTCTCTTATTCAAAAAGTCATTTGCAAAATGTTATTCGATACATTCAAAACCAGGAAATGCATCATAAAAAAGAAACATTTACAGATGAATACAAACATTTTTTAAAAGCGTTTGAAATAGATTATGAAGACCAATATATTTTCAAAGAACCTGAATAAATTATTTAACCAGGCGTTCCGTTAGGAACGGTTCGTTGATAAAAACAAATCATTTATTTCACGAAGCGTTCCTTCGGAACGCATGGTGCCTATCAATTTAATTCTACCAACCAATTGCTCCTCTGGAGCATTAAACGTTTAAATTTTAATCATCGCATTTTATTTTATCGCTTCGCTTTCATTCCATAGGAACGGTTCGTTGGAACAAACAAATTTCAATTGTCATTATTTTTATTCGTTCCCTTAGGAACGGTTCGTTGGTAAAAACAAATCATTCATTTCACGAAGCGTTCCTTCGGAACGCATGGTGCCTCTCAATTTAATTCTACCAACCAATTGCTCCTACGGAGCATTAAAAACGTTTAAATTTCAATATCGCATTTTATTTATCGTTCGTTATTCATGAATTTTACCGTTAGGAGCGGTTCGTTGGTAAAAACAAATCATTCATTTCACGAAGCGTTCCTTCGGAACGCATGGTGCTTCTCAATTATATTTACCAACCAATTGCTCTATGGGGCATTAATCTTTTACCTGTTGCTGAATAAACGGAATCAATTGTTCTTCTATCGTTTCGTTCAATGTATTAACAGCGTTCATGGTTTGCTGAACCTGCGAACGCTGATTTAAAATAGCTTGCTCAAATGGCATGGTGATGTTAGCAAACGAATTAATTGCAGCAGTTATCTGCGATCTTATTGTATTATCCAGCGATTTATTTTTTACCCTTACAAGGTTTGTGATACCAGCACTTCCGTTTCTTCCCAGGTAAACTGTTTCTAAACCAATAATATTATTTTTAAAATCTAAAGTTGAATTTCCACTGTACGGCGATTCAACAATCTTCGGATCTTTTGCATCAAAAGGTTCTTTCATTTTTCCTTGGCCCACTTCTTCGCAAATGCTTTGCATGGCGCCAACAATTGCCATAAATATTTCTTGTTTTGTTGAGTAAACAGTGCTTCCATCACCCGCTGTTTTTACCTGCGTTTCAAAATCTGTTGGCGCCTGCGTCCAGCTTGCAAATAAAGAGTTGCAGATGTTTACAATATCCATTGTTGCACTAACCATATATTTTTTTTGCCGTGCAGTTAAGCTTGCAGCAGTTCTGCTTCCATGATCACCAAATATTAAATATTCAACCGGGTGAAAGCCACGTAAATTATAAGGCAATAATTGTATGTCTGACAATTCAAGATTATTGTTGCTCGATAATAAAGAATCAAATTGAGTTTGATCTGTTGGCCAGGTATCCATCTGCGGATCGTATTCGTTGTCTTCAACCGGGCCAAATAAAAAACCTTCGCATTGTTCCCAAATCGTACGCAGATTTTTCCATGAAGTTTGCGCAGCGGAAAGATTGGCATCGGTTGCATCATCATTCAGCGCCGTAATTTTTAAATTTAAATCGCTTGCTGTTGTTGTTAATTGCGCATATTGTGCCAGATGCAACATCATCCGTAAAATCATTCAACACGGTTTGTTCAGTTGCAGGAAAAGTATCCGGTGCATCTGTGTCTGCTTTATGACAACCAGAAAAAAATACAGTTGCTATAATTATTTTTATGAACTTATTCACCAGTATATTTTTGTTTTTTATTACCACATGAATTCGCTAAAAATTAATTGTAGTGTAACTGGAATTATGGTTGAAAATTATTGATATGAACATTCAGCATATCGTTGCTTACCGAAGTTTCAAAATGATGTAATGGTTGTTCTGCAGGGCCTTTGCGCACATTGCCTTGTTTATCAAAATCGCTGCCATGCAAACTGCAATGATAACCCGTGCCTGTTGGCGTTAACTGGTTTTCCTGGTGTGTGCATTGCAACAACAAAGCCGTATAAGAATTATCTGTATTTTTTTGAACGGCAACATCATAAAACCAACCTGTTGGCCGAATAATCTGCAACGTATTTTTATTGAACAAATTCAATGGTACATTCAGTTCACCATTTGTAATTGTGGTTTTATAAACAGATGATGTTGGCGAACAACTTACGAGTTGCGTTAATGAAAAACCTGCTGCGCCTAACAAACAAATTTTACAGGAGGATGATATGAAGTTTCTTCTTGTCACTGTCTGAACCGCGATTTTATATGATTTATTTGATTAAAGGATTTGTTTTGATGTTGTTTGAATTAACTGCGTTATGTGAATTTGAAATCATAGATGCCATTATTGTTGCAGTACAAGGGAGTGACACAACCGTGATTAATTGAAATACTATTGCTGATTAACAAATAATTCTTCTTCATCTTCTGATCTTTTTAATCCACCAAATCCATGTTCAGATACATTAAAATGAATAACCAATTCCAACGTTTAAAAACTGGTTATTTTGTTTATACGGAATGGCATTTGGCGCAGGATTAATTACCAGTTCCGGGTTTTGCGGGCCGGTATGCAAAATGCGCACATCAGCTTTTATTACAACATTCGGAATGGGCAAATAACTAAAACCCGCAATAATATGCGTTTGCTTTTCTGTGCCATCATAAATGCCTTTTGGTTCAGGTGGCAAGTTTGCATTCAAATCAAGTATTTCGCCACGAACAAAAGTTATAAACTGCGCCGTTTTTTGTTTTTTATACAGCCAATCGTAACCTGCTTCTGCGTATGCACCATACATAGCGCTGCCGATATTTTTTGCATAGGCCACATTTACCCTGTCTGCATCTGCATAAGAAACATACGTGCCCAATGCTTTTGCGCTGATGCCATTTTTTGCAAACTGAATATCTGCTTCACCGAGATAAAGCGGCGTACCAAATGCGCCATTATCTAAACCCAAACTATCGGCACTATGCTGATTTAAACCAACCGTTCCGCCGGCATAACCCGAAACCTGGAATTTGAAATAAGAAACGTTGTAATCAACAGCCGCAGTTATGGCAAGATTGTTTGCAAATGCGTTGCTGCCTTCTGCACGGCCTTCACGAAAACCAGAACCGTGTTGAAAGTTGGCGCTGTTTAAACCATTCATTACTACCAACATCATAAGTAAGCGGAAGATTATTTAACGTTCCATAAAATGCAACACCCAATTCCCGCCAGGTTGCAGGAATTATAAGCGTTTCAACCATTGGTCTTTCAACACCATTAAAATTTACAGGTAAATGATTTTCGTTTAAAATGCCAATGCGTGGCAAAAACAAACCTGCAACTAAATATTGATGCGCATTTAAATTAAATTTTAAATAAGCCTGTTCCATTGAAATATCGCCGCCGCCATTTCCACCTTCATCATTTTCGCCGCTGCTTGTAACCAATGCATTTTCCAGCTCCATTTCTGTAAACAAAAAAATCTTTTGGTTAAAGCGATGACCCACAAACAACACCACTCTTTCTAAACTTGCTTTTGATTGTTCTTTATTAAAATCCCTTTGATAAAAAGCATCTCCATAACCTGAGATAACCGTTTTGTTTTGATTACTGCCGCTATTTAAAGAATCTTCGTTTGTTGAAACAATTTTTTGTGCATTGGTTTGAAACTGCGCTTTGCTATTTATTGCAAAAAAAGAAAGGAGAATAAAAATGGTTGCTGCAAATAAAAATTTCATTGCAGCAAAAGTAATTCTGCAGTTGAGTGATGGCTTACGAATTGAGAAAAGGAGTTTACGAAAAGAGAAAAGCTATTGAGAATTAAATAATATAAAAATTATAGCTTTCCGCTTTTTTCTAATTTTTTTATTCGTTCTCTTTCTTGTGTTTTTTCATCGAGGGCTTTTTGAACAAGGTCTTTAAATTCTTTATCGTTGCGAATATTATCAAACAATTTATCGTGCTGAATAAGATATGGAGAGCCCCAATCCCATGTCAATTGTGTAAGTATTTTGAGAGCAGTTTCTTTATTTCCTTTAAGCGCACATATGCCCGCATAATCATAGCTAAGCGTATCCTTTCTGTCGCGATACTCTTTAACAGCTAATGCGATTTTTTCTTTTGCTTCTTCTGTTTTTCCGCTGTTCAACAGAGCCACAGCCCAGCGATTAAAATTACTATGATTAGGATAGCGATGCCAAAGTGTATCGTACATTTCAGCAGCCCTGCCACAATCATTTTTTATATTGCAATATGCTTCTGCTATTTCGTATAAGGCATTTGGCTCCCTATTCACATATCGGTTGGCATATTTAATTGCAGAATCAGCTTTACCCCAATGTAAATAAATAACGGTAAGCCAGCGGAGTGCTTGAGTTTGAACAATATTATTATTTTCTGACAGCTCAACAGCTTTTTTTGAATACAACTCAGCATTTTGAAAATCACCACAAGTATGGTAAGCAAAGCCAAGTGAACTATAAACTGAAGGAGTAAAAACAGAAAGCGGATTAAGACGAATAGCTTTTTTACATAAAGGAATAGCCTTTTCAGGATCGTGCCAGGAATACCAGTCACCTAATTGACGGTTTGCATCGAAATTGTTTGAATTAATGCTAAGCGATTTTTCAATATAGAATATTGCAGAATCATGGCTATCGGCAGATTGAGATAATAATAAATATGCATCGGATGAAGATTCATCAATTTCGAGTGCCTTGTTTGCTAATAATTTTATATTATCCAAGTCTTGTTTGTGTTGAGAATCGGAATTTCTCCAGTTATAAAAGCGATAGAAATATGTTTGTCCCTTTAAAACATAAGCTTCAGCCATTGAAGGATCAATATGAATAACATCATCACAAAGAGCAAGTGTATTGAGATAGCTGGAATAAAGTTGAGGATTGGAAGTAAGGGAATCCCAATACAAAGGATGAACAGTTGAAACAAGCTTTATATAAGCTGTTAATGCATCATTATATGCATCGATTGCAGCAGGATTTTCAGTGGCTATCCTATTAATATGTGATTGTTCATCAGGCGTAATTTTCACCTGTAAAGCAGATGCAATTTGTTGCGCTATATTTTCCTGCAGAGAAAAAATATCTTTCACTTCACCTGGAAAATCGTCACTCCATATTTCTTTATCAGTTATGGCATCAGTGAGAGAAACAAATACTTCCACTTTATCTTTATCACGCAATACATTTCCCTGTATAATGTATTTTATTCCGCCAAGTTCTTTTGCAATATCAGGAATGGTAAGTTTGGTGTCTTCGTATTTTTCTAATGATTGCGAAGCAATTGGAATAAGACCACTTAACAATTCTAATTTTTTGTGTAGTTCAAGCGCAACACCAATGCAAAAAGGTTCATTCTCTTCTTTGTTTACACTTATGTTTTTAAAGGGTAAGATAGCAATCGTTTTTTCAAGCTGGCTGTTTTGCTGTTTAAAATATTTTATGTAAAGAAGGTAAGCACCAATAGCAATTATTAAAACTGAAATACTAATAATAATTTTTGTGAACGTGGCATTTTTGTTTTTGGTTTTTTTCAGCTTTCCGCTCATTTGTTTTCTTTTCGGCACAACAAGACCTTCATCTGCCAGCGCAAACACTTCTATTTGTTCATCCACATTTTTAAATTCGAAAATGCCAAGCGAAACGGTTTTAAACTCAATCCGATTTTTTATTTTGTTATAAAACTCTTTTGATAAAAGAATTGTATTACCTAAACCAAGCGATTGCACACGTGAAGCAACGTTAACTCCATCACCAAATACTTTTCCATCTTCAAAAAATATTTCGCCGATATGCAAGCCGATGCGTAACGGCACTGCAAATTCCCGCTGCAGTTGTTGCTGCATATCTTTAGCGCAGTTTATCGCATCAACAGCACTTGAGAAAACACAAAGGCTGCCGTCGCCATAATCATTTAAAATTTCGCCTGAATACTGTTCTATGGTTTGTTTAAGTACAGATAAGTAACGCCTGATAGTTGCAACAGCTTTTGTTTCATCCTGCTGCATCAAGGCCGTATAACCAACAATATCAGTGAAAAGAATGGCTGCAAGATGACGTTGTTGATTCATTATTTATAACAAAAGATATAGCTAATGTAAGATTTAATTAGCCAGCAGTGTGGTTATGGCATAGTGATTAACTCATTGCATCTTCATCAACAAAAAAATGCAGTTCGCCGTTTGTTGGTTTTATTATTTGTGATGGATATTTTTCAGGCTGATATTCTTTATGCAACACATTATTTAATGCTGTTGTTTTGCTTTTACCGCTTATTAAAAAAGCAATGTTTTTAGATGCATTTACAAGCGGTGCTGTTAATGTAATGCGATGCATGTTTTGCTGTTGTAACCACAAATACGTGCACCATTTTGTTTGTTCATTAATGGCATCTTTTTGCCCGGGAAAAAGTGAAAGCGTATGTGCATCATCGCCCATGCCAAGCAAAACAAGATCAAATGACTGTTGACCGTTGACCGCTGACTGTTGACTGAAATAATGCCGCAATACTTCTTCATAAGCATTTGCTGAAGTTTCCGGGCTCATGTTTTCTGTTTGCATGAAATGAACATGCGCTTCATCTGCCGCAACATGATCAAGCAAACTTTCGCGAATCATTTTTGCATTGCTTCTATCATCATCAAACGGAACAAAACGTTCATCGCCGATAAAGATGTTTGCCCGGCTCCAGTCAATTTTATTTTTGTATGCATCGCTTGCTAAAATTTCATACAATTTTTTTGGCGTATTGCCGCCGGTTAAGGCAATAGAAAATCTTTCTTTTGTTGATAGAACTTTACAAATAAGTTCAACCATCCAATCAGCAATATGTTCGCTTAGTTCTTCGTAATTTTTACAAACGTGCAGTTCCATTTTTTTAGTTTAAATGTTCACGGGTTGAGTTTTAAAGTTTCATTGTTTCAATGGTTTCAAAGTTTCATTGTTAACCACAAAGACGCAAAATCTTTAAACATCCTCTTAATCTAAAAATGAATTCAAATTCAGGCTCAAACTTCTTTATGTGGCAGCGTAATCCAGTTGTGGCCATCACTTGCAATTAATGCTTCTGCATCTTCCGGGCCCCAGCTATCGGGCGCATAATTCGGAAAATCAATTGGCGGCCGTTGTTCCCATGCTTCAATAATCGGCATCACCACCTGCCATGCAGCTTCAACCTGGTCTGCACGCATAAACTGTGCGGGATTGCCTTCCATCACATCAAGCAATAAAGTTTCATACGCTTCAGGTTCATGATCTTCTGGATAAGCATCTGTATAATTAAAGATCATATCAACCGGATTTAACATCATATTTTGGCCCGGGCTGTTTTGCCTGGAAACGCAAACGAATATCCATTTCTGGCTGAATGCTGATGGTTAAACGGTTTGGGCGCCATGTTTCGGCAGCTTCGGGCGGAAATGCATAATGCGGCGCAGGTTTAAAACTGAATATTTATAACCGATGTTTTTTGATGCATGTATTTCCCGGTACGCACATAAAACGGAACTTTATGCCAGCGCCAGTTATCAATATAAAATTTTACGGCTGCAAAAGTTTCAACGTTGGAGTTAGGATCCACTTTTTCTTCCTGCCGGTAGCCTTTTACTTTTTCACCTTTCATCCAGCCATCGCTGTATTGCCCGCGAACCGCATAATCGTGAACTTCATCTTTTGCAATTTTTCTGATGGCACTTAAAACATCTACTTTTTTATTGCGTATTTCATTGGCTTCAAAATTTACCGGCGGCTCCATGGCAACCATACATAATAATTGCAGAATATGATTTTGCACCATATCTCGCAAAGCGCCGCTTTGTTCATAATAACCGCCGCGTTCTTCTACACCAACCGTTTCTGCAACAGTTATCTGCACATGATCAATATAATTTCTGTTCCATATCGGTTCAAATAATGCGTTGGCAAAACGAAAGGCAAAAATGTTTTGAACGGTTTCTTTGCCGAGATAATGATCGATGCGGTAAATCTGATCTTCCGCAAACATTTGGGATAATAATTCGTTTAATTCATGCGCACTTTTTAAATCGTGACCAAAAGGTTTTTCAACCACAATACGTGTTGCCTGTTTATCGCTGCACAGTTTTACGGTTGACAATTTTTTTGCAATATCGGGCACAAGCTGCGGCGCAACAGCAAGATAAAAAATTACATTCGGATGTGTTTTCCATGCGGTTTCATACTCGTGCACTTTATCGGTAATGCAGGAATAAGCAGCTTCATCTTCTGCATCCATTTTTAAATAAGAAACGCGGCCTGAAAAATCTTTCCAAATACCATTTTCTTCTTTGCGACGGCTAAATTCCTGGATGCCTTCAAATAAATGCGCACGAAATTTATCATCATTATAATCTGATCTTCCGATGCCAACAATGGCAAATTGATCGGGCATCCATCCATCAATAAATAAATTGTATAAAGCCGGCGTAAGTTTACGCTGGTTTAAATCGCCGCTTCCTCCAAAAATAAAAATTATTGAAGCAGGCGGTTTTTTATTGTTGTTGTTTGAAGACATTAATTTTATTTTTTGGTTATCAGCTACAGTATTTTAATTGAGCTTCGTTGCGTCGAAATACTGCAACTGCATAAATTCTGTTGAACAATTTTACCAATATATTTTTTTCCTTTAGTTTTATTTCTGTACTTCTTCAGTTTCTTTTGGCTGGGGATTTTCTGTTGCTGCATGACGTTTATTTGCCTGCACCACTTCTTCATTCCATTCTGTATGAAAAATGCCGGGCTTATCAATTCTTTCGTATGTGTGTGCGCCAAAAAAATCGCGTTGTGCCTGAATTAAATTGGTTGGCATATTTGCAGTGCAAAACGCATCAAAATAACCAATGGCACTTGTTAAACCTGAAACCGAAATTTTGCTTTGCATGGCAAGCTTAGCAACGTTGCGTGCATTTTTTTCTGCTTTCTTTATAAGCCTTGAAATGTTTTTGTTTAATAAGATGTTTGAAAGATTTTTATCTTTTTTAAATGCCTTATAAAATACTTCAAGCAGCGACGAACGAATGATGCAACCTCCACGCCATATCTTCACTACATCAGACAAAGGAATGTTCATATTTAATTCTGAGGATGCTTTATATAACATTGCCAGTCCTTGCGCATAAGCAATAATGGTTGAAAAATACAAAGCATCTTTTATCTTTTTTAAATCTGCCTGCGTTTTGCCTTTTAAGTCTTTTATTTTTGGTTGATACAATTCTGCCGCAGCAATTCTTTCATCTTTATAACCAGAAAGTGTGCGCATGGCAACAGCTATATCAATGGTTGGAACAGCAACAGGTAATTCCATTGCGTCCTGTGAAGTCCATTTGCCGGTGCCTTTAGAGCCAGCTTTATCAGAAATAATATCTACTATTTCTTTACCGGTTTCATCATCTTTTCTTAAAAATATTTCGCTGGTTATTTCAATTAAAAATGACTGCAGTTCTTCTTCATTCCACTGTTTAAATACATCAGATAATTCATCATTGTTTAAACCCAAACCACGCTTCATCATTTCATACGCTTCACTAATTAACTGCATAATGGCATATTCAATTCCGTTGTGAACCATTTTTACATAATGCCCTGCAGCATCTTTGCCCATGTATGCAACACATGGCTCGCCATCAACTTTTGCAGAAACAGCTTCGAGCATGGGTTGTACGCGTTTCCATGCATCAACATCGCCGCCAGGCATAATACTCGGGCCTTTACGAGCACCTTCTTCACCGCCGCTAACACCCATTCCCATAAAATGAATACCTTTTTCTTCAAGAAATCTTACGCGTTTAAGCGTATCAACATAATGCGAATTTCCACCATCAATTATTACATCATCTTTTTCAATTAAAGGCAACAGGTTTTCTATTACATTATCAACAGGTTTGCCTGCCGGCACCAGCATCATAATTCTGCGTGGTTTATCTAATTGCTTTACCATTTCTTCTAATGTAACCACGCCTTTTACCGTTGTGCCGGGCGTTGCTTCTTCTTCAAGTTTTTTGGTTTTGGCAGCATCAAGATCAAAGCCAATTACTTTATACCCTTTATCCGCCATATTCAGCAAAAAATTACTTCCCATAACGCCAATTCCAATCATTCCAAAATCGTATAATGTATTTTCCATAAAATGTTTTTTCAGGTGTGCAAGTTAAGGAATAGTCAATACTGAATGGTCAATAGCCAATGATGCATCGCATTAAATATCATTAACAGAATAATGGGCAACTGCCACAGGTTGTGGCCTCTCGTCAATACACTTTTAATTACCTTTGCAACCGAAATTAAATGATATGAACAGTGTTGTTGCAAATGGCCAGCCGGTTTTAACCGCAAAAGATTTTGCAACCGACCAGGAAGTGCGCTGGTGCCCTGGTTGTGGCGATTATTCCATTTTAGCGCAAGTGCAAAAAGTAATGCCTAGCTTGGTATGCCTAAAGAAAATATAGTCATCATTTCCGGCATTGGATGCAGCAGCCGTTTTCCGTATTATATGAATATGTATGGCATGCATTCCATTCACGGCCGTGCAACGGCAATTGCCAGCGGATTAAAAGCAACACGACCTGAATTAAGTGTATGGATTGTTACCGGCGATGGTGATAGCTTAAGCATTGGCGGCAATCATACCATTCATTTATTGCGCAGAAATTTTGACGTAAATATTTTGTTGTTTAATAATCAGATCTATGGTTTAACAAAGGGCCAATATTCACCAACTTCGGAAAAAAACAAAGTCACAAAATCCACACCTTCGGCAGTATTGACCACCCATTTAATCCACTGGCTTTGGCCTTGGGTGCAGATGCCACTTTTGTTGCACGCAGTATGGACCGTGATCCCAAACATTTACAGGAAATGCTTGCACGTGCACATGGACATCAAGGCGCATCTTTCTTAGAAATTTATCAGAACTGCAACATTTTTAATGATGGCGCTTTTGAAATGTTTACTGAAAAAACAAGCAAGGCAGAAGAAGCTATTGTTTCTGGAAAATGGGCAAACCGTTAATTTTTGGCGCCGACAAAAAAAAAGGCATTAAACTTGATGGCTTTAATCCTGTTGTGGTTGAAATTGCGTAAACGCATTACCTCGATGATCTTTGGGTGCATGATGAATGTGATTTTTATAAAGCACAAATTTTAGTGCGAATGTTTGATGACGCCAAACTTCAAAATCATTTACCACGCCCGTTTGGTGTTTTTTATGAAACCGAACGTGCCTGCTATGAAGATATTTTACAAATGCAGGTTGAAGAAACCATTGCATCCAAAGGCAAGGGCGACCTCGATAAATTATTAAGAGGAAAAGAAGTTTGGGAAATTATATAAGCTTATAGCGCTTCAATTAACCCTGGTTTATTCCATCTTAAATACAAATAATTTTTGCTTGAATTATTTGCAGAATGTTTGCTCCTCTCCTTTTAACCATTGTTTTATAAATTAAGTACGGTTGAAAGCAGATCTTCATGATCCGTTTGAAGATTGAATGATCAATAAAAAAATTTCAAATTGAATCATGCATCATAAAAAAATTCATCACTTATAATATAAAGTTGATTAAAAATTTTTATGGTTCATTTCAAATGTTATTTTTGCAGCGGAGGGATGTCAGAGCGGTTTAATGAGGCGGTCTTGAAAACCGTTGACCCAAAAGGTCCGGGGGTTCGAATCCCTCTCCCTCCGCTTTTTAACAGTTGAATATATATTAGCTCTTTGTAGCTTGCGGATATGGCAACAAATTCAACTGGTTCTTTATATTATTTATACCAATATCTTAATTGCCTTAACTCAATTATCCAAAAAATCCAACAACTTGAAGTAAAACTTCCTAAACTAAAAATTGATAAACTTTAATATATATATGAAAACAATCAAAACAACCTCAGTAATTTTTTTTATTTATCTATTTGCTTCTTGCGGGCCAACTATTTACAAGGCAAGTAACTTAAATAGTTCTAAACAAATAGTAAAGACTTTAGCAATTCTTCCGTTTGATATAACGATAGATACAAAACGACTTCCTAAAGGTATAACGCTTGAGACAATCAAAGAATCTCAACAAAAAACAGGCTATGATATGCAAAGCCATGCTTATAGCTGGTTTTTAAAAAGACAGGATGATTATACAGTAACTTTTCAAGATATAGACAAAACAAACACGCTTCTTAAAAAAGCAAATATTGCTTATGATAGTTTATTTCTTCAAGATAAAGGCGAGTTATGCAAGCTTTTGCAGGTTGATGGAGTTATATCTGGTAAGGCCACGCTATCTAAACCTATGTCAGAAGGAGCAGCCGTTACTATGGGATTATTAATCGGTGCATGGGGTTCTACTAATAAAACCACAACTTCATTAACAATACATGATCCATATGGTGGTTTGCTTTGGAAATATGACTATCAAGCAAGCGGTAGTATTGGAAGTAGTTCGGATAATCTGACAAATGCATTAATGAGAAATGCGTCGAGAAAATTTCCATATAAAAAATCTTAACCTAAACCTGAAGATTTAAAGCAAACTACTCAATTTCTCGTAGTCAATTTTTGAATTATGACGAGGGTCTAAAGGAATATTTTTAATAAAAATTATTTCTTTCAGCTCAGGGTTATTATTTTTTATTACATTTTTTACAAATTGTTTTTTTTGAATGTTATACAGTTGAATAACTGCGACAACTTTATTATGGTGCATAACAATTGTTCCATACTTAATCTCATTAATGGTTTGAAAATAACTTTCATACATAAAAGGAGATAAATATTTATTATTCACTTTTATAATAGTGTTGCATCTTCCGGTTAAAAATAAATTACCGCTATCATCTAAAAATCCGCAATCGCCGGTACGATGCCAGCATTCATCACCAATAAAAATTTTGTTTCTTTTTAAAGCAGCTTCATTATTAAAATATTGGTTGAGCACATGTTTACCTTTAACTATTATTTCGCCAGTTTCATTGCAAGGCAACGTTAGTTTAAATAAATCTTGCATTGAATGAATGTTTATCGAACCATCAATAATTTGTATAATTTTTATTTCAATATCATCCTGATTTTTTCCAACAAGCAATCCTTTATTTTCAAGACTATTTTTTTCGCTTTGCAAATCTTTGGCATTTATTAAACTAATAGGTTCAGCTTCTGTAGAACCATAAATAATTTCAATTGCTGCAGCGGAAAATGCTTTTAAAAATAATGCAGCCTGCTTTGGAAAAACAGGAGCGCCACCGGTAAAAATATTTCTTACATTATTTAATGTTTGCTGATGATTAATTAAATAGTTCGCAATTTTTTCAATAAAAAAAGGTGAAGCTGTTATTCTATTAACTGCATTTTTATTTATGTGTTCAACAATTTCTTCAGGCTTAATTAAATCAGGCTTGTTAGGTTTAAATGTTGAAATAACAGAAGTGGTTGCGGTTCCTAAATTAATTAAAAGCACTATTGGCAAAACCGGCATATCAACATCATCTTCTTTTGGCTTAATTATATTTATTAATGCATTAAACTGGTGAAATAAAAATTCGTGTGTGCGTTTCGCTGCTTTAGGCGTTCCTGTGCTACCCGTTGTAAATGTTATTAATGCGGTATCATTTTTTGTTGTAATAGGAAACAATTGATGTGAATTGATATTTGCATAATTCAACCCAAGCTTTAAAGAAATTTTTCTAAATTCAGGTAGAAAGTATGAGAGAATACGAACCTTAAAAGTTGCGATCATTGCTTTACAATCAGCTGCTTTGCAGCACTGTTCCATACGTTTTGTGCCAGCCCATTCATCAACAAAAACTGCGGTTGCACCAATTTTAAATAAAGCCAAAACAACTCTGTATAAATCTGTGCTCATCGGGATAAACACAAAAACACGATCACCTTTATTAATTCCTTTATACAAAAAATACTGCGCTGTTTGCATAATCTGTTTTGATAAATCAGCAAAAGAAATTTTTTTTGATTTAAATATGATCGCAGTTTTATTGGGCTGTTTTTCAGCAGCTTCAAAAAACAAATCCACTATATTAAATGTATCAGCCATTTTTTTCAGTTAGCTTTTTAATATTTTTCAGATTTCGCTTTAAAATATTTTCAATTTTATAGGCAACCACATACATTTTAATTTTTTCAATTACTGTTGGTTTTGTGTTTTGAAAAAAAACAGTAAAAGTTAGCTTGCAGGTATTGCTATTCACGCTATCATAAAGTTGTTCTGTTGCAATATTATTTGCTGTAACAGGAAAATTTTTAAGATTGTAAATAAAGAGCTGCCTTTTTTTATTCGGCATTACTTCAGTAACAATTTCATCCCACTGCATTCCTTTTTCATTGCTTTGGCAAAAACATCTTCTTATGCTGCCTGGTTTTCCATCAATAATTTTATCAGCATTTAATGGTGTTATATGATCTACAAAAACAGACCATCTTGCTGCATTTCTTGAGTTGCCCAAAAAAGTAAAAACACTATCAACAGGCGTATTTATTACAATGGAATATTTTACCAGCTTGTATGAAAAACCTTTGTGCGTGCCATAAGGGCTTAACACAATAATCAATGTAAAAAAAATGATTAGTAATAAAAGAATAACCGCAATCCATTTTTTCATTCTAAATCTTTTTACCGTATAAAGCATAATTTTTATACACGTTTCCAAAAAAATCTTTTGAAATAGCAGTTGATGTTCCGGCTTCATTCATAAATGCATGTATAATTGATTTATAATTTTTTTCAACTGCTTTTTTATAAATCATATTTCCAATAACATGCCCAAGCCCTTTCCATTTTTTATCAGGATGCCGTGCAATTGTTTTTATAATCAGCGATTTTTGCTGTGTGTTTAAAATATCTTCTATGCAAAAAAAATAACCAATAACCTGGTGTTGCTCATCTTCAGCAAGAATTACAAAATCTTCGTCGATAAAATTTTTTGCTTCACTATATTTTTTTATAAACGCTTCTTCAAATAAAGGCGTATATAAAACATTATTTTTAAATGTAATTGTATTAAATAGATAAAGCTTCTTCAGCTCATTTTCATAATCATTTAATTGTATGGTTCTAAAAAAAACACCGGCGCTTTTTAATTCATTTTCCCTTACAACAACATCAGGTTCATCAAATTTTAATGTTGTATCTATCGATGAAAAATATTTTGCAATGATTGTGAACCCCGAATCTATAAATTGCTGATTATAATATAAATGATGATAAGGTTCAAGAAAAAAATTTTTGTATGCATGATGAAGGCTGAAACGATAACTATCCCAGGTGCTTCCGTTCATGGGCCCTATTAAAAACCTGGCGCCATTTTCTCTCGCTTCCTTTTCTATGTGTGAAAGTAAGGCTGATGAAATATTTGCATCATTAACTGACTCATAATTTCCAACACAAAATGCACGCATGTTTTTATATAATAAATATGGATTATTATACAATGCTGCACGGGCGCAAACTTTATTATTGCTCACTAATAAATAACATGCATGTAAAAATGAAACATTAACGGCTTCATTAATTGTATATGGAATTATTTCGGATGGATAGAATCCGTTAATACAATTTTCGAATAAATGAAAATTACTATCACCCGGTTTTGTTTTTACAATTTCAATCATCCAAATAAAGTTAGAACCAAAAGAACACTTGCGGGTATAGTAATATTATCAAATCCCATTACACTTATCGCTTCAACAATAGTACTAATTACTGCAATCAGTAATATTACAGGCAAAATCTCAATTATATTTTTGGCTGAGAAAAGCCAAAATGAAACAATGGAAATTATAATCGCAGATAAAAAAAATGAAACAGATCCGCTTGCAGTTTTTTTGTCATTACCAATATTAAATCTGCCATAAGGCAAGCGTGTTCCAACAAGTGCTGCAAGCGGATCGCAAATAGCAAGAATAAGAATTGGCAGATAAAAAAAAATAAGGTTTTTATTAAAATAGCAATACATGCAAAAGCAACAATAAACAGCAATGGGATACAAAATGCTTCCGTATGAAAAGCGATCAATGGAATGTATTGATTTAAGAAAATTAAATTTTTTACTTACAAAAAGAATAAGCGCAAAGCTTGCGCAAAGAATAAACACCTGCCATCGGCTAACAAGTAAAACGGGAAAAAGTAAAGTAAGCAACCCGGCACCAAAATGAACTGTTTGCCTTGTAAGGCTAACTTTTATTTTTAAACTATGATAAAAAAATTCAGCAAGTGCAAACAATGCAAGAAAGCAAAAAGCAAGAATAATAGTATGTAAAATTTGCTCACTCATTTATTGTATCAATAATAAATTGATTATAAAAAAAGCCTTTATCTTTTTGCGTTAATTTGTTAGAAATATCTTTTTCATACTTCACTTTATCGGGAAAAATTGATGAAACTTTTCTGTTAACCATTAAATTCCAATAAGCAAGTTTTCCTTCTTTTTCTGTTGCTGCAATTAATTGCTTTGAAGTGTTATAAAAAGTTTGCTCATTCATGTATTCAAAAATATTCGACAAATTCATGTATTTAAATTTGCCAAAATATTTAACGGCTTGTTCTGCGTAACATTCTTTAAAAACAAGTTGCTTAATATTTGATTTTATAAGTTCAAAATTTTCTTTGCGCATGTAATGCGGATATAATTTTCCAAAGTTCCCCAACAAGTTAAAATGCAAAATAAAATTATGCTGTGCATTTACAGATTGTAAATGTGCGCCTGCTTTATGATAAATATATTTTGCAACAGAAACATCAACCTGTTTTAAAAACGCAGGATCTCTTCCAAACTTGCCCATTATATATTTACTAAAAAATATTTTAAACAAAAATTTCCATCGCCAGTTGTTCCATTTGTTATTATAAAAAAGCGATTGTTCGGTTTCCGATTTTATTTTAAATAATTCGCCTGTACTTTTTTTTGAATGAATAAATGGCAAAATTTTTTGACTGAATAAAATAAAATATTTTTCAAATTTTCCTGCGTAAATAACACCATTATTAATAACGCTTAAATTTTGTTCCCAATAGTTGCGGGCATCATAACTCAATTCGCTTTTTATATTATGAAACAATTTTAATCTTTTCAACGATGGTTCAAAACCTAAAAAAGCCAACACATCTTCATAGTCCATCAATTTAATACTGGTTTTTTTTAACTCGATTAAGTACAGTTGAACTTTGTTTATATCAACCGCAGCAACAATTTCGGGGTTTGAAGTAAGTAAAGAAAAACTGTTATCACCAGCAGAACCGATTGAAAGAATTTTACTTTCTTTTAAAGGCGATAATCCTTCAAGAAGAACATCCGCATCTTCCCAGCAATTAGCATAACGAATTATGTTGAAGTTTACCTTTTTAACCAACTCATTCATGTTTGCTAATAATTTTTATTTCGCCGGTGCTGCCATCCATTTCAATTTCATCGCCCGTTGCAAGCGTTTTTAATAAGCCTGTAACGCTTACTATGCAAGGTTTTCCCATTTCGCGTGCAACAATTGCAGAATGGCTTAAAACACTGCCGCGTTCAACAATTATCCCCGAAGCATCAGTAAATATAGTTACCCATCCGGGGTCTGTGCTGGTGGTAACAAGTATGTCTCCGTTTAAAGACGAAACTTCGTTTGCATTTAAAACAACCCGCACTTTTGCTTTCACTATGCCCGGGCAACATCCGATTCCTTTTAAAATATTTTCTTTTTTTTCAGATATATTTTCTTTAAAAAAATTGTTTGAATGATATACAACTCCATAAGTTGAAAACCTTTCAGCAGGAGGTTTTTGTTTTTGATAAATATCAAATTCTGCTTTGCGCAAAGCAATTAATGATTTTATGTTTTGTGTAAATGACCTGCCTTCTATAAACGAAAAAATTTCTTCTTTAGTAAGAAAAAAAATATCACGATCATCATCTATAATCCGGTCTGAAAAAAATCTTTTGCCTATGTTAGAAAATATTTCACGAACAATTCCAAAGGCTCTTGTTCGCTCAAACCGAAGATTTTCTCTTGCGCTTACCAGTTCACGTGTTTTTTTAATAGTTCGCTTTAACTTCCATTTTTTATATGGCTGGTATTTTAAAGATTTTTCAAGTGCTTCATTTGCCTGTTTTCTAATTGTTTGTTCTGCTGCGCCAGAAGTTGCTTGTTCAGTTATTCCGCCGGCAACATACAATTTTAAAAGTTTTATAAAAAGCACCGGTTGCTGTTTGTAAGAAATAGTTTCCAGTTTAAGTTCGCCTATGCAACGCTCACCAAAATCAGAAATATAATTATCTATTTTATTTTTTAAGGAAACATAATTTGCAGATTTATTTTCTTCAAGTTCTTTCCAAATAATTTTTTCATCTTTTTCAATAAACATTTTTTTAAATTCTGCATCTGAAGATATAACCGATGAAATATTAATGGTAAGATGAATGGGTTGTGTTGAAATAATATCACTGCTTCCGCAAAGGAAATCGTTATGAATATTCGGATTATTACTGATGGCATATTTTTCGCAACGCTTTTGTAATAAACCAAACCAAATCATTGCAAAAAAATCATTTAATAACGGCGCTTTCCATTCATTTAATAACGTGTTTTCAAAATCAAGATATAAGTGCATTAAATCGTTTGCGCTTGCTTTATTAAAATCTATGTTTTTATATTTTGATATGGTTTGATTAAGCAGCTTTATAAATTTATTTCTTTCTTTACCAAGGCCAATAAAACGCAGGTACATTACCACAGCGGTTTTCAAAATATTTAATACCGCTTTCCCTTTTGATAAACGATAAGATCCAGGTATATCAAATCGTTCTTTAACGCCCATCATCTTCTCCATAAAACGGGCATTTATGCTGTAGCCGGGCAACATGGCAAGCATGTGATACCATGTTTTTAAATTATAATAAACCCTGCCATTTATTAAGCCAAGCGTGTTTAAAAAAATTGTTTCATTTTGTTTGATTGTTTTTTTACTTACACCCATATAACTACAAAAAAGCATATACGCTTTTTCATAAGATTTGCTGATGAAAGAAAAAGTAAGCGGCGTTGTTACGCCCGGATAAGATTCAACAATATTGCTGTTATCCCAAACTATGTAATTATCTTTTTGATTATTTAATTTAACTGCAGTTGTAACAGGTCTTGCTTGCAACAAGTATATTTTTCCATCTTTTAATGCGAACTCAACATCCTGCGGTTTTTTGTACGCGGTAAAAAGCTCATCAAGTATTGCTGCTAATTTTAAAACCTGTTCATTGGTAAGTGATGGCAATTTTTGTTTTTCTTTTTCTACCGTGAATTTTTTTGGTTGATCCATTTTCATCTTCAACAATTTTATGTGTTTTTTCAGCAAGATGTGAAACGATGTTGTTATCGTTTACAATAAAATTATCAGCATTTAATTCACCGGAAACAATGCCTTCGCCCAGGCCAAATGCGGCGCTGATAAACTTTTCATTTGAATTTGCGGTAACCGGATTTATTCCAAACGCAACACCAGAAACGTCTGCATCAATCATTTTTTGAATAATTACCGAAATGCCGAATTGATGCTTAAGATTATTTTTTTTTCTGTATGCATACACTCTTTCTGAAAATGCAGAGAGCCATACAGCTTTTATTTTTTCTGCAAGCGCATCTTTTGTTACAAATAAAAAACTTTCAAACTGGCCGGCAAATGAAAAATCATTTCCATCTTCATCATTTGCAGATGATCTAACTGCAAAATATTTTGCGCCAGGAAATTGGTTTATAATTTCTTCTATTTCATCAGAACAAAAATTTATTTGCGATATAGCAGCAATAATTTCATCACGATTTGTCTGTGCAATTTCTTTAGATAACAATAACGTTAAAACCTCCTGCGGAATAACAATAAATTCAGGAACATCATATCCCAGTTCTAAAAGATGAAATAAATTTTTTGCTTTGCCGCCAACGCAACAACTCTTCAGCGCATCATTTTGCTTTATTGAAATATATTTCATCCGTTAAAAAACTTTGAAATCATAGGCACGCCGCCAAGCGTTAAATACATAGCAATCGTCCACAAGGCAGAAGCATATTCAATCATTTTAGAAAATTGCACAGATTTTCTTCTTAAAAAAAATATGGCCGGCATGCAACATATAAAAAAAATAATTGCAAGTATAATATACGCTGTTAATCCATATCCTGCAAAGCTGCTCGCAGCTATACTTAACAGCAGTGTAATAAATATAATGCTCATCCAAAAAATTACTGCCCGGTTTGTGCCAAGCAAATAAGTATAACTAAGTACGCCTTTTGATTCTTTTTGCGGTGCACGAATTTTTCTTCCTATTTCAAGTACAATTCCGTTCATATAAGAAACTGCAAAAAAGAAAAATAGACCTTTTGAAGGTTTAGCATTTGCAAGAAACCAATCTAACCCGCTTGCATAAATATCAACGAGCGGAATAATGAACATGTGAGAAACAACATACCAGAATTGATGTTTTTTAAGCCATGATGAAATAAAAAATTCTTTCGTCATTAACATCAAATACAAAAAAATAATACCATAAATAATAAGCATTTTTGGAAAGAAGATTATATTTAAAGCAAGCTGAAACAGTACAACAATTACAGCCATGTAAGCTAACTCACGAAAAGATACCAGGCCTCTGGGAACCGGCAATTCTTTTCTGTACAAAGCATCATCTTTTGCATCTTTAAATTCATCAAAAATTCTTACCAGAAAAAATAAAGAAACAGTAACAGCAATGCCTGCAATAAAAGTTTTTGCCTGTATAAAACCTTCGGCACCTCTGCAAATTCTTGAATAAGATATTGCCGAAAAACTAAAAGCAGCAATTAATAAACCATGTGCTAAAAAAGGAAAACGTTCTTTTTGATATATATAAAATCTCTTTAGAAAAAAAGCATTGTTATCTTTTAAATTGCTGAACTCATTTTTTTCAGTTGCGTTCATTTCTTTCGTCCTAAATTTTTATGTGCCTGAGAAAAATGCCCGGCGGAAATAGCTGCAGCAATTGAAATTTCACCGGCAAGCACAAGCGCTCCGCATATTTCAGCAAACTTTCTTGCCTTGCCTTCACCATAACAATCCATCATATTTAAACATTCCATTTGCGTGGGCAAGCAAGTGCCGCCGCCAATGGTTGCTACAATTAAATTAGGAAGCGTAACACTTGTATATAAATCTCCTTCAGCGGTAACTTCTATGCGTGTAATGCCAACAGCCGCTTCAGAAATACAGGCAACATCCTGGCCTGTTGCAAGAAACAAAGCTGTAAGTCCGTTTGCATATTGGCCCTGCGCTCCTATTGAACCGCTTTGAATTGTTCCAATGGTTGATGAGCGCCAATATTCTGCCATGGCTTCGGGTGTTGACTTTAAAACTTCATTTACTATTTTTTTTGACAAGCATATTTCTGCCGTTACTTTTTTGCCGCGAACATTTGCAAAAGACATTGCGGTAGCTTTTTTATCGCCTGAATAATTTCCTTCAATAAACCAAAACAGCGGTTTAACCGGTGCATGTTCAATAATAAATTTGCATATTTCATCTGTGCAAATGGTAACCATGTTTTGGCCGGCAGCATCACCGGTATGATATTCAAATGTTAGAATAAGATGGTTGCCTTCAATATTTGTTTTCATATCAACAAGGTTGGCAAAGCGGCTTGTTGCTTTTGTTATATTTTCAAATTCATCCATGTTTTTAAAAATCCAAATAATAAAAGAACCAAGATCTCCCAAATTTTTAAACTTAAAAACCGGAGATCTCTGCACGCCTTCTACCAAACAAATTGATGTAGCGCCGCCTGCTAAAAAACATGCTTTTGCACCGCGATGATAAGAAGCAACGAGTGCGCCTTCTGTTGTTGAAAGCGGTATAAAAAAATCGCCCTGGGCGGCTGAACCTATTACACGAAGCGGACCTATAATGCCGGTAGGCACTGTTGTTGTGCCAATATAATTTTCAATATGCCCGTCTAATTTATTTATATCAAAACCACTTTTTTTTCCTGTAAGGTATAAGCATTCTTTGCCCGTTTTTTTTGAAAGAAAATCAATCCTGCTATTAATGCCTTCTTCTGTATTTTTTAAGTTGCTGAATGTGCTTTCGGGTTCAATTGCAGTTTGTGGTTTGTTGTTAATGTTATTGATCAGCGTATCTACATTTTGCAACGCACTTAATATATACAGCGCCTTTTGCGCTTTGTCTTTGGTTGACGACATCTTACTTAAAGTATTAATCTGGTAAGATAAATCTCTTTAAATTATCAGTAAATTATCTGCGATAATAATACAAAATTTCAGCAGTACAAATTCTGATACTTATAAATTGCCGCCACTAAAATTTAAGCATAATTAAATTGAATGAAGATGGAAAACCAAATAAAGCTTGTGTTTATACCACATAACCAAACATATTGTCATCTTTATTTAGTTCCGTAAAATGGATATTGTATTTTTTAAGATTAATAAGCAGCAAATCATAATCTTCTTTCTTTTTTAATTCAATGCCAACCAAAGCCGGGCCGGTTTCTTTATTATGTTTTTGCATGTATTCAAAACGGGTGATGTCATCATCTGCACCAAGCACATTATTTACAAACTCTTTTAATGCGCCGGGACGTTGTGCAAAGCGAATTAAAAAATAATGTTTTAAACCTTCATATTGCAATGAACGTTCTTTTATTTCCTGCATCCGATCAATATCGTTATTGCCGCCGCTAACAACGCATACAATATTTTTTCCTTTTATTTCATCTGCAAAATCATCCAGCACGCTAACAGTTAAAGCGCCGGCGGGTTCTGCAACAATTGCATCCTGTGTGTATAATTTTAAAATAATGGTGCAAACTTTTCCTTCGGGAACAAGATGCAGTTCATCCAAAACATTGTTGCATATTTTATAAGTAAGATCACCGGTTCGCTTTACAGAAGCGCCGTCAACAAATGTATCAATGCTTTCAAGTGTAACAGGTTTGCCTGTTTCAAAAGCTTTAAACATTGATGGTGCGCCTTCAGGTTCAACACCAATTATTTTTGTTTTGGGCGAATACATTTTAAAATAACTTCCAACGCCAGATGCAAGTCCGCCGCCGCCAACAGGAAGAAATAAATAATCAATATTTACACCATTTGAAGAAGATATTGAAATATCATTATTGAATTGTTCTAATATTTCAACACCAACTGTTGCCTGCCCTTCAATAATGCGATAATCATCAAATGGCGGAACAAATGTCATTTCATTTTTAACAGTAAATTCTTTTGCGGCAACTGCGCATTCATCGTAATTATCACCAATCAATTTTATTTCAATCTTATCTTCACCAAACATTTTTGTTTGGTTGATTTTTTGATTGGGTGTGATGACGGGCATAAACACAACGCCATGCACATTTAATTTTTTGCAGCTATAGGCAAAGCCCTGCGCATGATTGCCCGCACTTGCACATACAACGCCTTTTTCTAATTGTTGCTGTGGCAAGCTTTTCATTAAATTATAAGCACCGCGTAATTTATAAGAACGCACAACCTGCAAGTCTTCACGCTTTAAATAAACGTTACAATTATAGCGACGTGATAAATGCGCATTGTATTGCAACGGTGTTTTTACAGCAATACCTTTTAAACGTGTTGTTGCGGCTTTAAAATCAAATAAAGGTTTTATATCGGCTATCATGCTCATAATTAATACTTACTTAGTTCGTTAATTGCTTCCTGATAATTTTTAATAAGGTGTGGTGTTCTTTCAACTACCCAACCAGCCACAACATCATGTATAAGTGTTAAAGTAGTTTGCAGATTTTCTGATTTTCTTGAATCATAAGAAATTAAAATCTTTTCAATGCTTGGCTCGAGATTCAGGAAACGAGACTGACTATTATAAATATCAGTAAGCAAACTGTAAGTCTTAAAATCAATTCCTGAAAACACATCGTTTTGTTTGGCCTGCTGCCATGCAACATCATTTAAATCATTTAATAAAACGCCTTCAGGAAATAAAATATTTATATGGACTTTGCCGCTATCTAAAAATTTTTTTGCAAATGCGGGATTATTTTTTGCTGAATCAATCAATTTAAAAACCTGCAAATGGTATTTATATTGTGCCGATGCATCTTGTTTATTACTGATTAATTCTTCTTTAAGCTGATGCAGGATTTCATCCGCTTTATTTTTTTCATGTAAGCTTGTAAGATATTCTGTTAAACCAATTGCCAATGCAACGCTGAATACAATTAGCAAACATTCGCCGAGATATTCTTTCCAGTCCCTTTCAACAGTAACTTTTTGATGCCTTTCTTGTGTCACAGATTTTATTATTATTTAATTATACATTCTGATTTTCCGGTCTTAAACTTCTCACCGTTTTGCCAGCCTGCCACATTTCGCTTTCACGCAATTCTTTTAATTCTTCATTTAATTTTTCCCGATAATCAGGTTGAGAATTTGAATCAATTGAACGTTGGCTTTCTTTACCTGCTGCAACACTTTCATATAATTCTTTAAAGACTGGCGCAGTTGCATCACGAAAACGTTTCCACCAATCGAGTGCACCACGTTGTGCCGTTGTTGAACAATTTGCATACATCCAGTCCATACCATTTTCCGCAACGAGTGGCATTAATGATTGAGTAAGTTCTTCAACTGTTTCATTAAATGCTTCAGATGGTGTATGACCTTTATCTCTCAACACCTGATATTGCGCTGCAAAAATTCCCTGTATTGCGCCCATCAATGTGCCGCGTTCTCCGGTTAAATCAGAGTACACTTCTTTCTTAAAATCTGTTTCAAACAAATAACCACTTCCAACAGCAATGCCTAAAGCAATAACACGATCTTTTGCTTTACCGGTTGCATCCTGAAAAATTGCATAAGAACTATTCAAACCGCGACCTTGTAAAAACATTCTTCTTAAAGATGTGCCTGAACCTTTTGGTGCAACCAAAAAAACGTCCACATCTTTTGGCGGAATAATTCCTGTTTGCTCATTAAACGTAATTCCAAAGCCATGCGAAAAATATAATGCTTTGCCCGGCGTTAAGTGTTTTTTCACTGTTGGCCACAACTGGATTTGCGCCGCATCACTCAACAAATAACAAATAATAGTTCCGCGTTTTAAAGCTTCTTCAATTTCAAATAAAGTTTCACCTTCAACAAAACCATCATTCACTGCTTTGTCCCATGTTTTAGAATTTTTTCTTTGCCCAACAATAACGTTGATGCCGTTATCGCGTTGGTTCAATGCCTGTCCCGGACCTTGCACGCCATAACCAATTACAGCTACTGTTTCATTTTTTAAAACTTCCTGTGCTTTGCTAAGCGGAAATTCTTCACGTGTTACCACGTTCTCTTCTACGCCGCCAAAATTTAATTTTGCCATTATTTTAATTTGAAAATTTGATGATTTGAAAACTTGAAAATATTTATTGTTCTTTTTGTTCAGGTAATTTTTCGTTGAAAGAAATTTTATTATTGAACGGGTCATTCACAACAAAAGTTAATGCTCCATAAAAAGTTTCTTCAATGCCTGGTCTGTTATATTTATATTTTTTATTGATGAGTTCGGTATGATAATCTCTCACGCCTTCACACCAGATGAATACATGTGAGCCTGGAGTTCCATCGCCATGATGTTCGCTTAAATGAAATGTAATTCCATCTTTTTCAACTTCAATATACTTTGGAGCGCCTTCATGAAATGTATGTTCGAAGTTGATTTTAAAACCAAGCCAATCAACATAAAATTCAATGGCCTTGTCATAATCAAATATGCGAAGCATCGGAATTACTTTTTCAACTTTCATATTAATCAATAAATCTTTTAATCCTTTAAATCATGGTTCAGACAACTACATTGAAAACACTTCATCTTGCTGACTTAAATATTCATTTTCTACTAACTCTTCTGCAGGTTGCGATGCTTCAAACTCTTTCAATTTTTCATGAAAACCGTTGCTGTCTTTAATGATGGCAATGCGTGCACTGCGTACAAATTCTATCAATCCAAACGGCTCCAATGTTTTAATCAATGCTTCAATTTCTTCGCGGTGCCCGCTGGTTTCAAACACTGTATAATCTTTGCGAATTACAACAACACGTGCACCTTTTTCACGCAGCAATCTTTCTACTTTTACCTTCTCGGCAATTACATCTGTCGGTACTTTATATAAAGCCATTTCCTGCCAAACCAATTCATCATTGGTGTTATAATATGCTTTCAATACTTCTACCTGCTTTTCAATTTGCCTGCACAGTTTTCTTACAACATCTTCGGTTTCATTAATCACAATTGTAAAACGATGCACGCTTTCTACTTCGGTTGGCGAAGTGTTTAAACTATCAATATTTATTTTTCTTCTTGTGAAAATAATTGCAATGCGGTTCAGCAAACCAATTTGATTTTCTGTGTAAACTGTTATGGTATATTCAAGCCTCCCCCTTACCCCTCCAACGGAGGGGGGATTAGAAACATGCTGATTATTTTTATCGTTATTCATAATTGAAAATCTTTTGTTTTTGATGATGTACAAATCAATAACCACTTCCAAAGTTCTCCCCCGCCGGGGGAGTTAGTGGGGGCTTTTATTTCAATCTTATCTCTGCAACGCTGCAACCTTGCGGCACCATTGGAAATACGTTGTTTTCTTTTCCAACCATTACTTCCAATAAATATGCGCCATCATGTTCGAGCATTTCTTTTAATGCAGCTTTTAAATTTTTTCTGTCGTTTACAGATTTGCCTTCAATGCCATAACCTTTTGCGATGGTTACAAAATCGGGACTTTGAATATCTACAAACGAGTATCTTCTTGTCATTAAATAATTCCTGCCACTGACGCACCATTCCTAAAAAATTATTATTTAAAATGATGATTTTTACAGCAGCACCAAATTGCATGATGGTTCCCAATTCCTGCAACGTCATTTGAAAACCGCCATCACCAATAATTGCAATTACTTCTCTTTGCGGCGCACCATATTTTGCACCAATCGCTGCCGGCAAAGCAAAACCCATCGTGCCCAAACCGCCTGATGTTACATTGCTTCTTGTTTGATTAAATTTTGCATAACGACAAGCCACCATCTGGTGCTGACCAACATCAGAAACAATCACTGCATCGCCGTTTGTTAATTCATTTAATGCATCAAGCACTTCAGCCATGCTCATTTCATCTGTTGTTGGATGCATTTCTTTTTCAATAACAATTTCTATTTCTTCTTTTGTATATTGTTTAAATTTATTCAACCAATCTGTGTGTTCTTTTTTATCAATCAATGCTGTTAACAACGGCAAAGTTTCTTTACAATCGCCCCAAACAGGAACAGTTGTTTTTACATTTTTATCAATTTCTGCAGGGTCAATATCAAGATGAATAATTTTTGCCTGCTTTGCATATTTATCAAGACGACCGGTAACACGGTCATCGAAACGCATGCCGATTGCAATCAACACATCGCATTCATTTGTTAAAACATTCGGGCCATAATTTCCATGCATGCCCAACATACCAACATTTTGCGGATGACTGGTGGGCAAAGCACTTAAGCCAAGTATTGTCCACGCAGCAGGAATGCCGCTTTTTTCAATGAAATGTTTGAATTCATTTTCAGCATTGCCAAGAATAACACCCTGCCCAAAAATTACAAATGGTTTTTTTGCTTCGTTAATAAGCTTTGCAGCTTCTTCAATATATTTTTTTCGAACGATTGGTTTGGGGCGATAACTGCGAATGTGCTCGCATTTTTGATAACCATTAAAATCAAATTTTTGCATCTGCGCATTTTTCGTGATGTCAATCAACACAGGTCCGGGTCGTCCGCTTGCTGCGATATAAAATGCCTTTGCTAATACAGACGGAATTTCTGTTGCATCCGTAACCTGGTAATTCCATTTTGTAACCGGCGTTGTAATATTTATCACATCCGTTTCCTGAAAAGCATCTGTGCCCAACAAGTGCGCAAACACCTGCCCCGTTATACAAACAACCGGCGTTGAATCAATCATTGCATCAGCCAAACCGGTAACCAAATTTGTTGCGCCCGGACCACTTGTTGCAAACACAACACCTGTTTTGCCGCTTGTTCTTGCAAAGCCTTGCGCTGCATGTATCGCACCTTGTTCATGACGCACAAGTATATGTTCAAGCTTGTCGTTGTAATCATACAATGCATCATAAATCGGCATAATAGCGCCGCCCGGATAGCCAAAAATAGTTTGCACATCTTCAGCAATCAATGCTTCCAGCACTGCCTGCGAGCCTGAAATATTTTGCGTTTTGCTAGCAGGTTTTTTTTCTTTTACTAATTCAAGTGTTTCCATAAAAACATTTTTTATTTGGTGACCAGCTTCAGTACGTTGTGGCATTCCGCCGCGGCGGATCACTCACTTGTACTGTATGAATGCTGTTCGGCTTATTGTTTACTTCTATATATTCCTAACAAATCTGTTGATTTAATATTTGTAAATCCTGCTTGTCGCAACATTGTTACCAATTGTCCGCGATGATAAGTTGCATGATTGACGACATGCGCAAACAACTGGTAATAAGGCATTGAATACGCATCACCATTCAATCTTTTAAAATCAAGATCTGTATTCAAATTATTTTCATCAAATGCGTCAACAAAAGATTTTAATTCTGTTGATGTTTTCTTCCAAAGTTTTATATGTTCTTCTTTTGTGCCTATATATGTTGATTGCAGCCAAGTCAAAAGGTTCTTTTTTAAATCGTTGCAGCCATGCATTTTCTGCGCTGATAGTATGTAGCACTGTTTCCTGTATGCTGTTAAAACTGCTGATGATTTCCTTGTTCCATTGTTCATCAGTTATTTGCTCAAGCCAATCACAAACAATTGTGTTTGCCCATAGATTGTATTCTGCTAACTCTTTAAAATATTGTTTTGTCATTATTTGTTTTTTCAAGTCAGAGACTTGCAGCATAACCCTGCGAAGTCCGGTAGACTTCGCAGAGCGTTCAGATTAGATGATTCACATGATTATATATTTTTATTCTTTTCTATTTTTTGATGTCACAATTTGTGATGTCGAGTTTTTATTTATTTATCATCACAAATTGTGATCATAAATTATTGCTCATATTTATTCTACAGTACAAGTGAGTGACACAACCGTGATGCCATGAAATACAACTGCTGGTTACATAAAAATTCTTCTTCATAAAATCCTTTAATCTTTTAATCCTATAAATCATGGTTCAGACAAATTAATCTTCATCTGTTACACAACCTTCGCTTGCTGTTTTTACAACACTTGCATATTTATATAAAATTCCTTTTGTTGCTTTTAATGCAGGCTGCTTCCATTCCGCTTTGCGCTTTGCAATTTCTTCTTCACTTACTTTTAAAATAAGCTTGTTGTTTACCGCATCAATTTCAATAATGTCATTATCTTCTACCAAACCAATCAAGCCACCTTCATACGCTTCAGGCGTTATATGACCAACCACAAAACCATGCGTGCCGCCACTAAATCTTCCATCAGTAATTAACGCAACAGTTTTGCCCAAACCTGCGCCAATAATAGCGCCTGTTGGTTTCAGCATTTCAGGCATACCCGGCGCACCTTTCGGACCGATATTTCTGATCACCACCACATCACCTGCATGAACCTTTCCACTTTGCAATCCTTCTATCAAATGCTTTTCGCCATCAAACACTCTTGCAGTTCCTTCAAAACGTTCGCCTTCTTTTCCGGTGATTTTTGCAACACTTCCGCCTTCAGCAAGATTGCCATATAAAATTTGTAAATGCCCTGTTTTCTTTAATTGGGTTTTCCAATGGACATTATAATATCCTGCTTTTCAAAATCAAGGTCAGGTGCTTCTTTTAAATTCTCTGCAACTGTTTTTCCTGTTACGGTTAAACAATCGCCATGCAACATGCCTTTACTTAATAAGATATTTCATTACGGCTGGAACGCCGCCATGTTTGTGCAAGATCTTGCATCATGTATTTTCCGCTTGGTTTGAAATCTGCAAGCATTGGAATTTTGTTGCTGATCGTTTGAAAATCATCAGTCGTTAAATCGATACATCTACACTTTTTGCCATTGCAATTAAATGCAATACAGCATTGGTGCTTCCGCCCAACACCATCATAACGGTAATCGCATTTTCAAATGCTTTGCGCGTCATGATATCTTTTGGTTTGATATCTTTTTCCAACAACATTTTTATGGCTTCACCAATCGCATCACATTCTTTTTGTTTCTCTTTGCTCAACGCAGGATTGCTTGCCGAATTAGGCAAACTCATACCCAATAGCTTCAATCGCACTTGCCATTGTATTGGCCGTGTACATGCCGCCACAGGCACCTGCACCAGGGCAAGCATTGCGAATAATTCCTTTAAAATCATGTTTCATCCAAATTGCCCGCTATCTTTTGTCCTAATGCTTCAAATGCTGAAACGATATTTAAATCTTCACCTTTATAATGTCCGGTGCAATGGTGCCGCCATACAACATAATTGAAGGACGATTTAATCTGCCCATCGCCATTATACAGCCCGGCATATTTTTATCGCAACCAGGAATTGCAACAATGTGCATCATAATATTGTGCGCCTGGCATTTGTTTCAATGCTATCAGCAATTACATCGCGGCTCACCAAACTATAGCGCATTCCATCAGTTCCCATACTTATTCCATCGCTTACGCCGATCGTATAAAAACGCAAACCCAGCAAACCATCAACTTTGTTTACGCTGTCTTTAACTTTTGTTGCAAAATCATTTAAATGCATGTTGCAAGGATTTCCATCCCAACCCATACTCACGATACCAACCTGCGCTTTTTTGAAATCTTCTTCTTTAAAACCAATAGCATAATACATTGCTTTCGCGCCTGGTTGTGTTTCATCTTGTGTTAGTGTTTTCGAATATTTATTTAGTTCGCCATTTTGATTTTGATTTTTATGTATCAGCTTTTGTGCTTCAATTAAGCTTCGTTGTTTCACTCCCTTGTAATGTATGAAATTCGTATCATATTTTACTTTGAAATTCAAGTCAGAACCACGTATTTATAACTGATTTCTTTCATGATTGACCTCACCCTCGTTCCCTCCCAAAGGAGAGGGATGCCCAACTTCATAGAGTAATTATAATTCAGTACATCAGTCTCTAAAAATTATAAATCTGTTATCAGTTTCATCAATTCTTTGCACGTCATGTACAAGTGTAACGACGACAACGATGTTAATATCTGGAGTTATCAAACGCATGATTTCTCCTATCATAGAAACTGATATTTTAAGTTGTTTATTGTTTTGTTAAATTTAAATTATATAAGCACTTATACATTTCTTAATCATCCAATCTTGTAATCCTGCCCAAATCCCGGTTCAGATAATTGTTGATTTTCTTAATTGCACATTTTCAACATTAATGCGTTCATGATTATTCGACCTGATATAATCGCTGATTAAATCACCAATTGTTGACGTGAAATAAAAATTTACCGGCTCAATATCTTTTGAAACAAATCCATTTTCTAAAGTCCATTTAACCGCATCGCGAACTAATGTTGCTTCTTTTATTAATCCAAAATAATCGAGCATCATCGCGGCAGATAAAATAGAACCCAATCGGATTTGCGATATCTTTTCCGGCAGCCTGCGGATAGGAACCATGAATCGGCTCAAACAAAGCTGTTCCTGTTCCAACAGATGCCGATGGCAACAAACCTAACGAACCACTTAACACGCTGGCTTCATCGCTAATAATATCACCAAACATATTTTCGGTTAGTACAATATCAAACTGTTTTGGATTCAACATTATTTGCATGGCAGCATTGTCAACAAACATATAATCAACCGTAACATCGCTGTATTGTTTTGCAACTTCCTGCACCACTTTGCTCCAAAGTCTTGATGTTTCCAAAACATTGGCTTTATCAACCAGCGTTAATTTTTTTCTGCGTTCGGGTTTTTGTGCATTTTGAAAAGCAAGATGTGCAATGCGTTCAATTTCTTCTTTTGTATAAATACAATCATCGCAGGCACTGTTGCCATCTTCGCTCAATGTTTTTTTACCAAAATAAATGCCGCCGGTTAATTCGCGAAAGATGATAAAATCAACACCTTCTAATTTTTCTTTTTTTAATGGAGATAAATGATGTAATGATGGATAAGTATTGATCGGGCGAATGTTTGCCAATCAGTTGCAATGTTTTTCTAATCTTCAGCAAACCTTGTTCAGGGCGAACTTTTGCAGTTGGGTCATTATCATATTTTGGATGACCGATGGCGCCAAACAAAACGGCATCACTGTTTAAACAACTTTCTATTGTTTCATCGGGCAAAGGATTGCCGGTTTTATCAATAGCAATTGCGCCCATGAAATGGTATGTATAATGAAATGTATGTGAATTGCGCTGCAATTGCATTCAATACTTTGACTGATTGCCGCGTTACTTCCGGCCCAATTCCATCGCCTTATATAACTGTAATTGTCTGAACCATGATTTTTAGGATTTGTGGATTAGAGGATTATTTGTGAGAAATCTTGGTTCATACTTTTGATTAATCAGTCTTTTGAACTGAAGACTCGTGCTTCCAAAATTTATCAGTAATCCAATTTCCATATTATATGCTTCTAAATAATTTTTTGCTTGCGCTAAATGAACATCTTCTAAATGAACAATTGCTTTTAATTCAACCATAATCTTTCCTTCAACAAAAAAGTCAACGCGCCTTTCACCAATTTCTTCATCACGATAATAGATCTTCATGTTGTATTCTCTTTCAAAAGAAAGCTTTGCATATCGCATTTCAATTGCCAATGCGCGTTGATAAATCACTTCCTGAAAACCATTGCCAAGTGTTGCATGTACTTTCATTGCCGCGCCAATAATCTTCTCCGTTATATCTTTATATTTCAACTCTGACATAATAATAAGTCTTCAGCAATTTTTAAATTGCTTTTCCTGTTAATCCTATAATCCAACAAATCCAGGTTCAGACATTTCTTCACGCACTTTGGAATTTCATTTTCATAATGGCTCACATAAATTAATGTTGTGTTTGATTGATTGCACAAGTCATCAATTAACAAAACAAAATCTTTCACCTGTTGTTCATCCAAACCCTGGCAAGGTTCATCAAGAATTAATAACGATGGACTTTTTACCAATGCCCTTGCCAACAAAGCTAATCGTTGCTGACTTGTTGAAAGCGTTGATAAACTAAACTGCGCTTTTGTTGTAAGATTTAAAAAGGTTAACCATTGCTGAACAATGTTATGTTGTTCTTCGCTTAGTTTTTTATACACGCCAATCGTATCAAAAAAGCCTGACGCAATTGTGTTATGCACTGAAATCGTTTTGTCAAAATACCATTGCAATTCAGGCGAGATAAAACCAATTTTTTTCTTGATGTCCCAAATGCTTTCACCGCTGCCGCGCTTCTTATCAAACAAGAAGACTTTGTTGGCATAAGCTTGCGGATGATCGCCGGTTATTAAACTTATTAATGTTGATTTACCTGCGCCGTTCACACCTTTCAACAACCATCTTTCGCCACGATTAATTTGCCAATTAATGTTTGAAAGAATTTGTTTATCGCCATAAGCAACGGAAACATTTTCTAATCTTACTGCAACATTAAAATCAATATTATTTTTTTGAAAAGGAATGTTATTGAATATTGTTTGTTGAACATTGTTTGTTGAGTGTTTAATTTCCTGAGAGAAGATTGCTTCGTTCCTCGCAATGACGTCTTCGTTTTTTATTTCGAAACTTCTCAACCTTCCATTTTCCAACTCCGCAACATGCGTAATAGATGATGGCGCATCTTCAATATCTGCAATAATAATTATGGTTGATGATGAAGATATTGCATTAATGATTTCGCTTAAATTTTTACGGCTGTTTACATCCAAACCAATAAACGGATTATCAAAAATATAAACATCCGCATCTTGTAAAAAAGCTTTTATTAACTGAAACCTTTTGTGTTCACCACTTGATAAATGCAATAAAGAATCGTATTTACGATGCATTAAATTCAATTGATTTAATAAAGCATCAATTGCATTTTTATCGGTTGATATTTTTTGCAGTTCATCAATTACAGTTTGTGCATCATTACTATCAAAGCTGTTATAGCGTTGCTGATAATAAAAATTGTTTGTGTTAGAAAGTGTTTTAAAATTATAATGTTGTTCAACAAAAATTATTTTAGGTTGATCGATGTTAAATTCAATCGAACCTTTATAAAGAATTTTATTAGCAAGCGCTTTTGCCAATGTTGTTTTTCCACTTCCTGATGCGCCGGTGATTAATAAATGTTCGCCTTCATTCAAAGCAAAAGAAATATCATTCAGCACAACATCATTCTGCTGCTGTACATTGATATTTTTTACTATGATTGATGTTTCAGCCATTATGTTAATTCCTTCTTTACTTCAAAATTTTCTATCTCAGTTTTCATGCTTAACAAATAATCAATATCATCATAGCCATTCAACAAACATGTTTTTTTATAATTATTAATTTCAAAGATTTCTTTTTCACCGGTTGATAAAATAGTTACAGTTTGTTCTGAAAGATTTACTTCGAGCTGTTCATCTTTATCAAACAAAACTGTTGTAAAAATTCTTTGCAGAAAATGATCGCTCACAACAACTGGCAACAAAAAATTATTGAGCGCATTGTTCTTAAAAATATCTGCAAAAAAGCTGCTAACAACAACATCAAATCCATAATCTTTAATTGCCCAAGCTGCATGTTCACGTGATGAACCGCAACCAAAATTTTTTCCTGCAACTAAAATCTTTCCTGAATAACGCGTATCATTCAATACAAAATCTTTTTTGGGTTTTGATTCTTCATCATTTTCATAACGCCAGTCGCGAAATAAATTTTTTCCAAAACCTTCACGACTTGTTGCTTTTAAAAAACGTGCAGGAATTATCTGGTCAGTATCAATGTTTTCAATGTTCAGTGGAACCACTGTTGATGTAATTATATTTATTTGCTTGCTCATTTCTTTATTGCTTTAACTCTTAACCTTATATAATCTGCATACCACTTTCCGTTTTCATAATTTGTTTCTTTTAAAATAGCAACTGCTTTATAATCGTATCTTCTGCTTTTTCTTTTGGAATATTTTTAAAGAATGATTGTGCAAACTGAATTATCCAGTTCTTCATTCCATCTTCACCATCCAATTCTGTTGGTCTGTTAAATTGAAGAATGTTTGAAATTGTAAAACCAACTTTTTCCAGCATCATTGCCTGTTCTGCCGCAGAAGAAAAATAATTTACTTCAATTTTTTTGTTTGTTAAAGCCTTCTTCAATTAACGCTTTCTTTAATGCATTATGAATGCTTTCAATATTATGTTTCCCGCCCATTTCAAACACCAATCGTCCGCCTTGTTTCAAAGAGTTATAAATGCATTGCAATGCTTTTTGCTGGTCTTTTATCCAATGCAATGTTGCGTTTGAAAACACTGCATCAAACTGTTCATCAAATTGAAAAATCCGTAGCATCTTTTACAAAGAACTGAATGTTGTGGAAACGCTGTTTTTGCTTTTGCAATCATTTCCGGCGATGCATCAATGCCTGTTAACAATTGCACCGCTTTCGCTAATTTTTGACGTTAATGTTCCGGTGCCGCAACCCACATCTAAAATGTGTTCATCTTTTTGCGGTTGCTAACCATTAAAACATCTTCTCCATACTTTGCAACAAAGCTGTGTTTGTTGTCATATAATTTGCAGTTCCACTTCATATTAATTATCACTTATCATTTCTCTTACATCAGTTACTTCACCTGTAACCGCCGCGGCAGCAGCTGTTAACGGGCTTGCCAACAATGTTCTTGCATTCGGGCCTTGCCTTCCTTCAAAATTTCTGTTGCTGGTTGAGATGCAATATTTGCCTGCAGGAATTTTATCTTCATTCATTCCCAAACATGCAGAGCAACCTGGTTGACGTAAGTACAAAACCTGCTTCTTCAAAAATTTTATTAATGCCTTCTTCCATCGCTTGTTTTTCTACCTGCTTGCTGCCCGGAACCACCCATACTTCCACACCATTTGCTTTCTGTTTTCCTTTTACAAAAGATGCCACCATGCGCAAATCTTCGATGCGTGCATTGGTACAACTGCCAATGAAAACATAATCAACTTTTTTACCTTTCATTATGCACCGGGTTGCAATGCCCATATAAGTTAAGTGATTTTTCATAAGAAGTTTTCTTTCGCTACTTCATTTAATTCAGGCACGTGACCGCTGACGCCGATGCCCATTCCCGGATTTGTGCCATAAGTAATCATCGGCTCAATGTCTTCAGCTTTAATGTTAAGTTCTTTATCAAATTTCGCATCCTCATCACGAATACAATGTTTTCCAGTACGCCAAAGCTTTATTCCAATCTCATTTGGCTGGTGCAAACTGTCGCCCTTTTATATAATTGAAAGTTGTTTCATCAGGCGCAATCATACCGCCACGTGCACCCATTTCAATGCTCATGTTGCAGATGGTCATGCGTGCTTCCATAGACAAGTTTCGTATTGCTGAACCTGCATATTCAACAAAATATCCTGTGGCGCCGCTGGAGAAATTTTTGAGATGATGTATAAAATAATGTCTTTTGAAACAACACCTTTGTTCAATTGTCCATCTACGTTTATGCGCATGAGTTTTGGCTTGCTTTGCATTAAGCATTGTGTAGCCAATACCATTTCAACTTCGCTTGTACCAATGCCAAATGCAATAGCGCCAAATGCGCCATGTGTTGATGTATGGCTATCGCCGCAAACGATGGTCATTCCGGGTTGGGTAACGCCCAATTCAGGGCCGATAATATGAACGATGCCCTGAAATGGATGTCCCAAACCATATAGTTCAATTCCAAATTTTTCGCAATTGTCTTTTAACGTTTGCACTTGTTTCTTGATAGTTCTTCCGGTATGGGCAAATGCTGATTTAATGTTGGAACATTATGATCGGCAGTAGCCACAACTTGTTGCGGACGAAACACCTGCAAGCCGCGTTTTTCCAAACCTTTAAATGCTTGTGGGACGTTACTTCATGAATAAAATGTTTATCAATATATAAAACCGAAGGACCACCTTCAATATTTTTACAACATGTTTGTTCCAGATTTTTTCAAATAATGTTTGTGCTCATTGTTATTTTTTATTTGCCATGAAGACACAAAGACACTAAGATGATTTTTGCTTTGTGCCTTCGTGTTTTTGTGACTTTATTGCTGATTGAAATACTGAAAGCACAAGTGAGTGACACAATCGTGATGCCATGTAAACCACAGCTCGTCACCAAAAAATTTTATACTACTTCCGCCGGTGAACTCTTTTGCCAACTCTTGCAAATCTTCATCTTCCACTTCTTTTTTATTATCGGCTACAGTTAAAAATTGCTGATACAATACATCAATATCGTTGCGTGTAAACTGGTAACCCAATTTTTTGAAAACGATGTGCCAAAGCACTTCTGCCACTGCGTGCCGTGAAAACAATTTTGCTTCCTTCTGCGCCTACATCTTCGGGATTTATAATTTCATACGTGGTAGTTATCTTTTAAAAATCCATCCTGGTGAATACCGGAAGAATGCGCAAATGCATTGCTGCCAACAATGGCTTTATTGCGTTGCACCGGCATACGCATGGTATCTGCAACAAGACGGCTTATCGGATTTAATTTTCTTGTTTTGATGTTTGTGTAAATACCAAATGAAGAATGCTGCTTAATAATCATTACCACTTCTTCTAAGGAAGTGTTTCCTGCACGTTCACCAATGCCATTAATCGTACATTCAATTTGTCCTGCACCTTCATTGCACCTGCAATTGAATTGGCTGTTGCCAAACCTAAATCGTTATGGCAATGGCAACTCAAGATGGCTTTATCAATGTTTGGAACATGGTTAATTAAATACTTAATTTTATCACCATATTGTTGTGGCAAACAATAGCCGGTAGTATCAGGAATGTTCACCACTGTTGCGCCGGCAGCAATAACCGTTTCAACCAACTTTTGCGAAATAATCATTATCTGCGCGGCCGGCATCTTCGCAAAAAAATTCAACATCATCCACCCAAGCTCTTTGCCCAGTTTTACAGCTTGTTTAGCACGTTGTAAAATGTCTTCGCGCGTAGGTGTTGAATTTGTAGCGTATGTGCATGTCGGAAGTGCCAATGCCTGTGTGTATGCGCGGGCGTTCTGCATATTTTAATGCTTCGCCGGCACACTCAATATCTTTTTGCACTGAGCGCGTTAAGCCGCAAACCGTTGCATTTTTTATTACTTTGGCAATTTCTTCTACCGAAGCAAAATCGCCGGGGCTTGAAATAGGAAAGCCTGCTTCAATAACATCAACACCCAAATCTTCCAAAGCAAGTGCAAGCTTTATTTTTTCATCGGTGTTCAGTTTGCAGCCTGGCACTTGCTCGCCATCGCGAACGTTGTGTCGAAAATGTAAATCTTTTTTGTTTGCATGGCATTCTGATTAGATAAAGCAACGCAGACTGTTTAATTTTGATGTTATAAATGCAGGCTGCTTAGTGTATAAAATTAAACAAGAATATGTGTACAGTAAAATTAAATTGAATGATGTTTTACGGTGTATAACCGGCCTTTAACTTTGCTGAAAGCCTTTACAGCACTGCATTTAAGCAAATTTTTTTTACGATGGCTAACAGAAATACAGACGAGCTTTTTCAATTAATACAATCATTAAATAAATCTGAAAAGCGGTTATTTAAACTGCATGTAAAGCGAATTTCAGGCAGTGATGATCTTAAGATTTTAGCTTTATTTGATGCGCTTGATTGCATGGCTGAATATGATGAAGAAAGATTGCTGCGCAAAAATCCATCCATACAAAAACAGCAGCTTTCTAACATGAAAGCTTATTTGTATAAACAAATTCTTTCAAGCTTAACACATTCTTCTCCTGATATTGAAACACAATTAAGCGAGCAAATTATTTACGCCCGGCTGCTGTATAATAAAGGCTTGTATATGCAGGCGCTTAAAATTTTGGATAAGGTTAAAGCATCAGCAAAAGCAAACAATCAATCTACCTATCGTTTGCAGGCTTTAATTTTTGAAAAGAAAATTGAAGGCATGCACATAACCCGAAGCTTTGAAGGCCGTGCAGAAGAATTATCAAGAGAATCGGAAGAAGTTAACAGGCGTGTTTCTTTATTAAGCAGGCTTTCAGGATTTGCATTGCAGTTATACAGTTGGTATATTCAAAACGGGCATGCAAGAGATGAAAAAGATGAAAAAGCAATAGAAGCTTTTTTTAATGCAAACCTGCCTGTTTGCGATTTGCGCAAAATGGATTTTTATGAGCGTTTATATTATTACCAGGCTTATAGTTGGTACACTTTTATTCTGCAGGATCTTTTAGGCTTTTATCGTTATTCGCAAAAATGGGTTGATTTGTTTGAAGAAAATGATGAGATGAAAAACATTGAATCCATTCAATATGTAAAAGGCCTGCATAATTTGGCAACAGCGCATTTTGTTTTATCAAATTATAAAAAGTATGAAGAAACATTGCAGTTGTTTGAAGAATTTACCTTGTGTGAGGCAGGACAAAAAGATGCCAACACACAAATACAAACGTTCATTTATTTTCAAATCGCTCGGTTAAACAGGCATTTTATGCACGGCAGCTTTACAAAAGGGTTAAGCCTTGTGCCTTATATTGAAGAAAAAATTGAAGAATATAAATTGCACATTGACACACATCGTGTGCTGATATTTTATTATAAAATTGCCTGCCTGTATTTTGGAAGCGGTGATAACGAAAAAGCTGTTGATTATTTAAACCTTATCATTAATCGCAAGCCGGATCTTAGAACAGATTTGCACTGTTATTCAAGGTTATTGCATTTGATTGCGCACTATGAAATGGGTAACTACCAGTTGGTTGAATATCTTATAAAATCTGTGTACAGGTTTATGAGCAAAATGAAAAATTTAAATATTGTTGAAGAAGAAATTTTTAAATTTTTAAGAAGATCGTTTTCATCGAATCCTTCAAAAATTATAAATGAATTTAAACTTTTGAAGGAAAAGCTTGATGCTATAAAAAACAATCATTTGGCAACACGGTCATTTATGTATCTTGATATAATCGGATGGTTACAAAGTAAAATTGAAAACGTGCCTGTTCAACAAATAATCCGCAATAAATATTTAGTTTCTAAAAAGAACCGGCAACCGGCTGAAACTGCTAATTCAAACTTACAATAAAGCTGTTATTTTTTTGTACGCCTTTATTAAATATGTGCCTGAGCTTAGGCCTGGTGCTAACAATACTGCGTTTTTCAAGATCAAAAATTTCGTTGCTTGCCGTAAAAGTTTCAAAAGATTCGAGGTATGGAAACAATGTTTTCATACATTCAATTTCACGGTTGATTTTTTTATCATCGTAATTACTTTTCTTAACGGTTATTAATAATTCTCTTTCCATAGTTCTCGTTTAGTTTAAATAAGGCAAAGATGATTCCGAAACAATTATTTAATATAAAGATGTAATTACAAAAACCTTTCCACAAATTGGGAAATTATATTTACAATACCTGTAACAACAAATTCGGTTCTTCTGTTCAACGCTTTTCCTTCATCAGTTGCATTATCAGCAATAGGTTTAGTTTCGCCGAAACCCTTTGCTGTTAAGCGTTTTGCATCAACACCTTTGTTTATAAGATAAGCAGCAACTGCCTTTGCACGATTTTCAGAAAGCTTTAAATTATCTGCCGCCGTTCCAACATTATCCGTATAGCCGTTTATCTGAATTTTGATGGAAGGATTATCATTCATCAACTGCAACAATTTATTCAATTCAATTAAACTCACCGGTTCAAGCTCAAAAGATTTTGTTGCAAACTGAATATTTTTTAAGCGAACGGTTGCATTTAATTCAACCGGCTGCAGCGAAATATTCTTTTCATACGTGCTGTCTGATGGTTTATCAGCAAGGTTAAAAACATCACTGTAAAATAAATAACCTTTCCTGTTTACAGTGAATGTATAATTTTTATTTACCGGCAAAGCGATAAAATAAAAACCGGTTTCATCTGTTTGAACATTTGATAAAACCTGCTGGCTGCTGTCAACACTTAATTCAACCGAACAAGGCAAACCTTTATTTGTTTTTGCATCGGTAACATAACCTTTTACATACAATGTTTTTACAGGCCGCACCTCTGGCTTTAAAGTAAACTTATATAAATCAAGATAACCTTTTGTATCAGCACGGTCGCTTGCATAATATGCCGTAACGCCATCCGAAGCAACAAATAAACTTCCATCATCAGAAATTGTATTTACAGGGTAGCCGAGATTTTCGGGCTTGCCCCAGGTTTTTTCTGCCTGTTTTTCTTACAACATAATTATCAAAACCACCATAGCCGGGCAAACCGTTTGATGTAAAATATAATGTTTGATTATCTGCGTGAATAAATGGTGCCAGTTCATCGCCTGCAGTATTTATTTCCGGGCCCATATTTTCGGCGGGCTGCCATTTTCCATTTACGCGATAACTTACATATAAATCTTTGCCGCCATAACCGCCGGGCCTGTTGCTGCTGAAATACAAAGCATTTTTATCAGCACTTAATGATGGTGAGCTTTCCCAAAATTCTGTGTTGATGTTAGCGCCCAAGTTAACAGGTTCGCTCCAGCCAGTTGGTGTGTTGTATGAAATATACAGATCAAAATCTCCATAACCTTTACCTGCAAAATTTCCCGCAAATAAAAGCCAGTCGCCATCCTGCGAAATATTAATTGCACCTTTTGATGGCTCAAGATTTATATCACCTTTAATAATTGTTGCCTTTGAATAACCTGTTGGCGTAAGCTTGCTTTCAACAAAATCTTCGCGAATGCCTTCGCCCCTTCGCGTAAAAACCAAAATGCTGTCATCAATGGTAAATGAAGGATAATATTCTGATGTTGCAGAGTTGATACTGTCGCCCAAATTTACCGGCGCAAATTGATAATTTGTATTTGGATGCGTTGCTGCATATTGAACCGCAAATTCGTAACAACTTTTTCTGTACAAAGCGCTTTTGCGGCTTCGTTCACTTAGGTTAGGAATGGTGAGAAAATTATTTATGGCATTCAATGCATCATTAAATCTTCCTGCACCTGCAAGATTTATGGAATAAGAAAGAAGGAAAATTTTTGAATAAGCGCTATCAATAGCAAAAGCCTTTTCATAATTGGCAATGCTGTTGTTGTAATCTTTCACATCACCATAAACACCGCCAAGTGAAAGATATGCATCAACAAATTTTGGATATTGGCTGATGGCTTTTTCAAGCACCGGAATTACTTCACGCCTGGCACCGTTATCCAATAAATCAAGCGCAGTTTTATATGCTTCCGCAGCTTTTTTATCTACAGTTTCAGGATTATAATTTTGCGCTTTTGCAACAGACATCAAACACAAACAAAAAAGAAAATACTTCACGCTGCAAAAATGCAAATAAGTAATTGAAGAATTAATGTTTAAAAGTTAAAATAGTAAACCGCAAATCTGCCTGATAAATGTGTATGTAAATTATTTACTTTAGCAACAGATTATAAAAAATATAAAAAATGAAACTGATTAATTTATCTATGATGGTTTGCGCAGTTGCCATTGCAGCCTGCAACAGCAACAATACATCAACAACAAATTCGGATAGTTCAAAAGCGGTTACTGATACAACCACAGCCTCAGCCGGCAGCACCGCTGGTTTTAAATTAGGCGTACAAATGTGGACGTTCAGAATGTTTTCTTTTGTTGATGCGCTTGATAAAGTTGACAGCGCAGGCATAAAAAACATTGAAGCTTTCTGGGGCCAAAAGCTTGGCGGCGGTTTGCCCGGAGAATTTGGCGCAGATATGAATACTGATACACGCAATAAACTTAAAAAAATTTTACAGGATAAAGGGATCAGCATTGTTGCAATGGGCGTAATTGTTCCAAAAGATAAAGCAGAATGGATAAAAGCGTTTGATCTTGCAAAAGATTTTGGGTTGAGCTACATAACCGCTGAACCTATAAAAACGCAGTGGGATATGGTTGACAGCCTCGCCGGTGCTTACGGAATTAAAGTGGCTATTCACGACCATCCAAAACCAAATGTTTACTGGAGCCCCGATTCTGTTTTAGCTGCAATTAAAGGGCATAATAATATTGGCAGTTGTGCTGATGTTGGCCATTGGGCACGCAACGGAATAAACCCGGTTGATGCATTAAAAGAATTACAAGGCCACATTTTTGGCGTGCATTTAAAAGATATTGTAAAGTTTAATGATACACAAGCTGCGGATACTGTTGTATCAAAAGGTGTAATTAATTTTCCTGCAATATTTGCTGAATTAAAAAGGCAAAATTTTAATGGCATGTTATCAATTGAACATGAATCAAACTGGTATCATAGCTTGCCGGATATTATCGCTACAAAAAATTATTATGATGCGCAGATAGCAAAGCTGAAATAGTGAATAAAAATTCAGTTATAAAAACATCCATCGCCCCATGGTTAACTGTGAGCAATGGTAAAAAAGCGATTGCATTTTATGCAGCCGCTTTTTGTGCTATTGAAACTTATCGTTTAGAAGATGCAGGTGTTTTTATTGTTTGTCTTGATATTAATGGCGCAGAAATTTGGGTGAATGAAGACGTCAATTCAAATAATTTGAATGATGTTAATGTGCGGATGATATTAACGGTTGCCAATCCCGAAGAGTTGTTTGATAAAGCTATTAGCGTAGGTGCAAAAGAAGTTTTTCCTGTTGGTGTTGATCATGGATGGAAGCTTGGAAGAATTGAAGATCCTTTTGGCTTGCATTGGGAAATTGGGCATCGTGTTTAGGCCTCATCTAATCTTTTTTCAAAGAAAGGCCAATAAAAAATTCGTTATTAATGCGAAATATATTTATCAACCGGCATACGGTTTTGCAGGCTTCTTCCAAGCGTTAATTCATCTGCATATTCTAACTCGCCGCCAAATGCAATGCCCCGTGCAATGGTGGTAACATTACATTGCATGTTTTGAATTTTTTTCTGAATATAATAAATGGTTGTATCGCCCTGTATGTTTGGGCTGAGTGCAAAAATTAATTCTTCTGTTTGCTCTTTTTGAATGCGCTGAATTAATGATTCGATCTGCAATTGATCTGGCCCAATTCCATCCAACGGAGAAATTACACCACCAAGAACATGATATGTTCCGCTGAACTGCTGCGTATTTTCGATAGCAATAACATCCCGCAAAGTTTCAACCACGCAAATCAATCGTTGATTGCGCAAAGAGTTTGCACAAATTGAACAAATATCTGCATCGCTAACATTATGGCAACGCTGGCAAAATTTAATATCGCGGCGCATGCGGGCAATTACTTCACTAAAATTTTCAGTGGTTTCTGCATCCTGCTTTAAAAGATGCAGCACCATGCGCAACGCTGTTTTTTTACCAATGCCCGGAAACCTGGAAAATTCATTTACCGCATTTTCTAAAAGCGAAGAAGAGAATTGCATGAAACAAAGTTAGCAAATGATGAATGACGAATTATAAATGATACGTTATGAATTATGCTGCCATAAAAATATGCAGCACAAGGGAGTGACACAACCGTGATGCCACAAGGCTTTGAACGATGACTACAAAATCAATTGCTTTTTTCCAGCAATAATTTTTGGTTGGAAATATCGTAAAAAGCATCCATCAGTTCAAGAAGCTTTGGCCAGTTGGCGGCAGGCTCAAACATTTTTAGATACTGCTGTTTTATTGTTATGTGAACGCTTGCATTATCGGCAGTTGCAGTTGAAGTTACTGAACCTGTTTCGTTGCTGATATTTTTATTAAAATTTTCAAGCCCTTTTACCAAATAATTTTTTGGAACGGCAAGCGAAATATTATACGTGTACGTTCTTGCATAGGGCATATACACATCAATGCTACGGGTACGGTCTTTTTCGTCAACCTTTGTAACTGAACCAACAAATTTGCCGGCCTGGATTATATAATTATTGCCTGCTTTTTTTACAAAATTGTCCATTGTAAAATTGGTGTGATATATAAAATCTGAATTAAACAGGCCTTCATTTTTTACTTCATACGCTGAAACTTCTTTTGCAGCATTATCAAACTGTTCTTTTATTTCATCTTCAAAATATGTTTTCTGATTTGTTTTTTCTTTTGAAAAAGCAGCGCTGAATTCACTCACAAGCTTTTGCTGTTTTCTATCATCAGCAAGCCGGTCGGTTAACTTTTTTTCGTTGATTGATGCGGCAAGATCAGCTTCCATATCTTCCATCATCAGCAATTGTTTTTGCGTGTAATGCCTTGATGCGCCTGCTAATTGTGTTGAACGATCTACCTGCAACTGCTGCATGTTACCGGCATTAAAACTAACATTTATGTTTTCGGTTGCTGTATTTTTATCAGCAGTTGTAATTGGAACTTTTATCTGCCCGTTTTCATTGTAAGTACCTTTTCTAAAATTAGGTTTAAAAACCAAACCATCTTCGCCTTGCAAACGTGCCGGTATTTCGTTAAACTGTGTTACAATATCATTAAAAGCAAGCCAGTAATCTTTATCGTTTTTTACATGTATCAATGCTTCAAAATCTGTAAGGTTCATTACATCTTTTAATTTGTTTGATGTACGCGGGCAAACAAGCACCAACTCATGATCAATATTTAATTTATGCAACATGCGGCTAATACTTACTGCAGCAATTAAGCTGTTTGCCTGCGCATAATTATTATCGTTGCTGATATTTATATTATCTGTTGGAAAAGAGCAAAATGTTTCGAGGCGCCATGCTTTATATAACGTTTTGATAACTGTATCCTGCGGCAAATCTTTTATATGTCTTGCGCCGCCAAAATAATCTGTGGTTTTATCGTAAGGGGAAAAATTTATGGGCAGGTAAGCATTTTCTAAAATTTGGCGAAATTGTTTTAGCAGGTCATCACTTAAATCGCCATGCTTTATTTCGTTGCGGTTAAAATGACTGTTTTTATCTTCCTTTTTTGTAACGTACATATACTGCAATGCTATGTATGGATATTGCCTGTATGGCGACGTCCAGATGCTGCTTTGAATTTTAGAAAGATTTTTTTGTTCAAGACCAAGCACAATATTATTATCATCATCACGGCTCTCTTTTAAAGCCGGAGCGCCATTTGCATTAATGTATTCAACGCCTGCATTTTCATCTAACTGCAAGTGTATTGATTGATAAAGAACCGGGTAATCTCCGCCTAAAAAAAATGTGTACGGGCCTTGCGTTTCAGCAGTAATTTCCTGCAATTTTTCTGTGCGTAAATAATAATCGAGAATATCGCCGATCTGCAAATCAGGAATGGCAAGTTTACCTTCCTTTCTTTTATTTTCATCTTTTGTTAATACTTCTTCATCTGTGTTTACAATAATTTCTTTTCCATCCGGCTTAATAATTTTTGCACCGATGTATGTATCTGTTTTGTTGTACACTTTTATCCAGCCTGCAGAAAAAGTTCTGTCAAGTTTTTTTTGATATTCCAATGTTGAATAATCATCCAGCGCAGCCTTATCATTTATTTTTACTCTTTCATGATAAGTGGTTTGATAATACAGGCGCCGCACTGCATTTAAGGCGCTCCATTTCATTTTAAGTTTTGCGGTATTTACCACATCAAAAGATGTTGCAATAATTACGGCGCTTTCATTATTTGTTGCAGCAGGAATTGTTTTTACAGCAAAAGGCTGCGAAGGATTATTCCATATTTCAGTTTGAATATCCTGCGCTCTTTGTTTGTAATCTTTATCATCTTTTTGCGCAAAGGCGCTAAAAAAAGTGTACGCTAAAATTGCGGTGAGTAAAATTTTTGTTTTCATGTGCATAGTTTTTGTTTTTCAATTGCCACATGGAATTCACCATAAAAATTTTCTTCGCTTTGGTATTAATCTGCTCTAAAATTTTTATGGTTCATTTCATAATTATTGTGCAGTTAAAACAAGTTGTTGGTTGTAGGCATCGGTAAGTTTTGCAATATCACTGTTCCATTGCTTAAAATTTGTTTTGGCAAGATGTGTGTTTTTAAGAATAATGGTTTTGTGATAAATTATTTTGCCGGGTTGCTGTATGTAACGAATATCAAAATCGTAATTGGTATTTTTTATGGAAAGATCCGGCGGCATTGAACCTATTTTATAACCTGCCGGAATAGTAAGTTCGGTTATACGTTCAAGATGTGTTTTGTATGGAAACAAAAAATCGAGCTTACGGTTTGTTGTATCAAAATTGCTGCTGCCGAGTTCTTTTTTAAAATCAAGATCAACATAATAATCTTTGCTGAAAGAAGAAACAGCATTGCTGTGTGTTACTGTGTATGTTGCAGTAAGATTGCTGTCAATATCATTAAGGTTTGATGTTGTGAGGTCTGTAATTTTATAATCGCTGTTGCCATCAGCCAGATATTTTTTTAGCGCATCCTGCGATTTATCTTTTCTTATATAATTCAACTGGTATAAAATATTTTCTTTCTCCTCGCCTTTCCATTCGTCATTCACAGAACCTGTAAGATCATTTCCATTAATGGTTAATATTCTTTTTTCTGAATCAAGATTTTGCGTATAGGTTTCTTCAGGCACATGCGTAAGAATATATTTATCGCCATCTTCAATTAAAATTTCTCTGCCCTGAATGCGCTCTGCATAATTATTTAATTCAAGATAATTTTCTGTGGCATCTAAAAAATAAGTTTTGCCTTTATACATTAAAGCGCAGATCATGTGATTATCTACCGCTAACGAAGGCGTTGAATAATCATACGCAATGTGATTGGTGCCAAGCCAGCAAAGCCTTGCATCAAAACCTTCTGCTTTTAAAAGTTCTTTGGTAAGATTTGCCATGCCTTTGCAATCGCCATATTTTTTACGCAAAACTTCTTCTGCTTTATCAGGCAAAAAACCGGCAATTCCATCTTCAAAAGCTATGTAACGAATATTGTTTTGCATCCAGTAAAAAATAGCTTTTATCTTTTCTAAATCATTCGTTTTGCCGGCAACAATTTCATCTGCTTTTTGTTTAATAAGCGTTTCATTGTTTGAAAGATTTTTTAAAATGGAACGATACCATGCATACTGATCTGCAACAGATTTAAAATAAGTAAACGAATTATTTTCAGGATGCGCTTCTTTGGAAATAACTAAAACATGCGGATAAATAAAAGTTGGGCCGGGGCATAATTTTTCATCTTCACGTGCATCAACATTTAATGCGGTGTATGTATAAATATCTTCATCATTTTTTGCATCATACGTTTTTGTTTTGGTGATGTTATAACCGCCGAAATTCATTTCTTTTAATTCAACATTCATCCATTTTGGCACTTTAAAAATTATTTGTTTTGATGCAACCGGATACATTTCACTGAAAAAAATATTGGTAAGATAGCGAGGGTCTTTAACCGTTTTTTGAAAATTTACTTCAGCAACACTTCCTTTTTTATCAAGCAATAAAGGGAAATAACAAACGTGCATGTCTGAATAAAAATAATCATCAATTTGGTAATAAGAATATTGCGGCGTAATGCCTTTTGGCTTTTTGCCATCAACAGAAAAATCAACATCATCAATTGTTATTTCATCATTATATGCTTCTATAACCGCAATTGAATTGCGAAAATTGTTGCATAAATAATTTGTGCCAAGCGATTCTTTTACCTCAACATTATTTGATGATTTGTTATAAACAAACTCATACACTTCTTTTGAAGCGCTGATAACAATATTTGAATCTTTTAAAACCGCATTGCCTGCATTAACCTTAATAAAAAACAATAGTGCAAAGCAAAAGGTGAAAGGGTATTTCATACTCACAAACAGTTTTGGCAGCGAAAAATAAGCAATTAAACAAAATAACGAAACGCAACGCGAAAATATTTCTGCGGTTTAATAAAAAAAATTGTTGTGCATTGATAATTCTGTTAGCAAATGTTTATATAAAATCGCTTTGGCAATACTAATTCTTTAAACCGGCCGTTTTAGAATTTCGTAAGTAATTTCAATGAAAACGAAAAACATCAAACCAATTAATACGTCAAGTAATATTATCGTATTACCTTCTATTCTTGATCTGCTGATTCAGCAATTATTAAGCTGATAAACATTTGCTCAAAGCTTATAAACAACAAGAAGTTTTGTTGAATTTTTTTGTAGATTATTCAATGCTTTTAAATATACGGCTCCATCTTGGGCCGCCATTCCAGCTAAACCATATAAGCGAAGCTTTACCCACAACATGCGTTTCAGGAACAAAACCCCAGAACCGGCTGTCCTGGCTGCGATGGCGGTTATCGCCCATCATCCAGTAATAATTATATTTAAAAGTATAGGTGTTTGAAGGCTTGTTATTAATTACATAACTGCCGTTATTTTCCTCGAGTGTATTATGTTCATACGTTGTAATAATACGCCGGTACAAAGCAATATTTTGCGGCGTTAATGTTACAGTTTCACCTTTTTTTGGAACGGTGATAGGGCCAAAAAAATCTCTCGACCAATTGTTAGAAACACTGTCGTACGGAAATGTATGCTGCATTACATCATTGTTTGGATCTCCGGTAATTTTATACAAAGCAATTTTTGATTGCACACCTAAAAATTTATCAACCTTTTCTTTTTCACCGGGTGTCATATTTATAATAATGCAACCGCTGTCGGGCTGCAAATCTCCCAAACCATCGCTCACATTTATATTTAATTGTTCATTCAGATAAGCCGATGAAATGGGCTTTCCGTTTGCCGGCACATTATAATCAATTTGAGATGTTGGCGCAACATAAGCAGGCGCATCATTCACATATAAAACTCCTGCTTTAACCTGAATTTTATCGCCCGGCATTCCTACACATCGCTTTATATAATTATCTGTTTTATCGTACGGATGCACCAAAATAGGATACGTAGCTTTTAATGCATCGCGGTTACCGTTAAACTGTATTCTTAACACATCATAATATAATTCTTTACTTCCAAAATCTGCTAAGTTGATAATGGTATCTGCTGCGGGCACATTAAAAACAACTACGTCATTTCTTTTTATTGATGTAAAGCCCGGCAATCTTTTATAAGGCAATTCAATCCAGGTAACATAAGATGGCGTTGTGGGCATATCCGGCATTGTGTTGTGCACAAACGGAAAACTTATAGGCGTTGATGGAAGCCTTGCGCCATAACTCATTTTGCTCACGAATAAAAAATCATTGATGAGCAATGTTTTTTCCATGCTTTCTGTTGGTATGGTATAAGCTTCAAAAATAAAAGTGCGTATTAATGTTGCAGCAACTACTGCAAACACCGCTGCATCAACCCATTCTCTTGAAGCAGATTTTTTATAGCGCTTCATCACTTCTTTGCCGCCCCATCTTATATCTTTCGAAAAACCAACATAAGGTAAATAAATAAACGGCAGAAAAACTGCCGCTGCATGTTGCAACAATGTAAACTGGCCAAAATGCATTACAAAAATTATAACGATCCAAATTGTAATAAACTGCCCGGCTATGGGAATGAACTGCAGCCAAAACCAAACCTTTTTTAAACCGGTTTTTTCAACCATGCACCACATGTTATAAAAAGGTATAAAAGCTTTCCATGGTGTTATGCCCGCTTTTTTAAACATACCATATACACCAATATGCCAGCCTATTGTTGCAAGAATAAAAATTATCCATCCCATAATTTATTTTTAACAGCAACAAAAATAATCATCTAATTAAGGCTGCATAATTAATCACAGCAAAGTTTTCTTAAATATGTTTTGGGGTAAATGATTTTAATAACAAACTATTTTTTAAAACTGATGTTATACAATAAGACTTGTATTTGCGCAAATGAATAATTTCAGCATAAAAGATATAGAAAATTTAAGCGGCATAAAAGCACATACATTGCGCATTTGGGAAAAGCGTTATAAAATTTTAATTGCAAAGCGAAAAGAAAGCAAACATCGGTTTTATGATAATGAAGATTTAAAGCAGGTGCTGCGCATTACTCATTTATATAACAATGGCTATAAAATTTCCGCCATTGCAAACATGCACAAAAACGGTTTACAGCCGTATGAAATCAATATTGGTTTGGATGAAGAAAGACTGGTAAAAATTCTTATTGAAGCAACTGTTGACCTTGATGAATTAGTGTTTGATGCAACGCTTGAAAAATTTATTGCAGCATCAGGGCTTGAAAAATGCGTTCTTAAAATTGTGTATCCTTATTTTGAAAAAATCGGAACGCTTTGGATGAATAATAAAGCATTGCCTGCGCATGAAAGATTTGCAAGCAACATCATTCTTAAAAAAATTATTTATGAAATTGATAAGCTGGATTCATCAACTGCACATAAAAAACCATCAATTGTATTATTTACGCCGGTGAATGAACATCATGAAATTCCTTTATTATTTATGCATTACCTGTTTAAAAAAAATAAGCAGCCTGTGTATTACGCCGGAAAAAATACGGGTTTTGATGTGTTAGATAAATATGCTGCTTTAAACAATGCAGGCTATTTATATTTTCATGTTATTGTAAATCTTTTGCACGAAAACATAAATGATTATGTAAAGCAATTAACGGAGCGGTATAAAAATCATACTATTTTAATGTCGGGAAAACTTACACAATCTGTTTTCATCAAAGCAAAAAATTTAAAACTACTGCGCTCACTTGAAGAAATGATTGCATTTGGAAAAGGAATTTTTCCTGCTTAAATAATATTTTCAATTACCATTGCGCTGGCGCCGCCGCCGCCATTGCAAATACCCGCCGCGCCAAATTTTGCATTGTGCTGTTTTAAAACATTAATAAGCGTTACAATTATTCTTGCGCCGCTGCATCCAAGCGGATGACCGATAGAAACAGCGCCGCCATTTACATTAACTTTTGATGCATCTAATTTCATGTTTTGAATATTTACAATACCCACCACAGCAAAAGCTTCATTCAGTTCAAAAAAATTAATGTCTGTAATTTTTAAACCTGCTTTTTCAATTGCTTTTGGCACAGCAAGCGAAGGCGTTGTTGTAAACCATTCGGGCGCCTGTTCTGCATCAGCATAACTTTTTATAACGGCTAAAGGTTTTATGTTTAATGCATCTGCTTTTTCTTTGCTCATTAAAACAACCGCAGCAGCGCCGTCATTCATGGTACTTGCGTTGGCAGCGGTTACAGTTCCATCTTTTTGAAACGCAGGTTTAAGCTCTGGTATCTTATCAAACTTTACATTAAAAGGTTCTTCATCTTTTGCAAATTTTATTGGCTCGCCTTTGCGTTGCGGAATTTCAACCGGCACAATTTCATCATTAAATTTTCCTTCATTCCATGCCTGCTGGCTGCGCCTGTAACTTTCAATGGCAAATGCATCCTGCTCATTACGACTTATATTACATTCTTTGGCGCAAAGTTCTGCCGCATTGCCCATTGCATAATTTTTATACACATCTGTAAGGCCATCTTTTGCCAAACCATCAATTAAACTAACATCACCATATTTATTTCCCCATCTTAATTTGGGCGAATAATAAGGCACATTGCTCATGCTTTCCATGCCGCCGGCCACAAGTATATCAGCATCGCCAAGCATTATAGATTGTGCGGCTTGCGCAATTGCCTTCATGCCGCTTGCACAAACTTTATTTATAGTTGTAGCCACAACATTATCGGGCAAACCTGCCAGCATAGATGCCTGCCTTGCTGGTGCCTGCCCAAGATTGGCCTGCAACACGCAACCCATTAAAACTTCCTGAATTTGTGCGGGTTTTAAGCCCGCTCTTTCTACTGCTGCTTTTATAGCAATTGCACCTAATTGTGTTGCAGAAACATCTTTTAAAGCGCCGCCAAAACTTCCAACGGGTGTTCTTACGGCTGAAACTATATATACTGTATTCATGATTAATTTTAAAAACTGCAAAAGTAACAATTGTTAGTTTTTAAAAGATGAATAAAAATTAATTGTGCTGAATTTATATTATCAATCGTAAACCATCTTCATCAATAAAAAATTAATGATGTTTGATTGAAGTTTATGGTAAAATCAATTACTAATTATAGATTGCATTTTCTAAATAACTAACCCAATAATTTTTAACTAACGATTATATGAGCAAGTTACTTCTGCAGGATAAACTGATATTTATTGTTTACTTTATTATTGTTGCCAGTTATGGTTATTACATCTATCGCAAAAAGAAAAAAGCAGTAACCGCCACGCATGACTTTTTTTTAGCCGAAGGTTCGCTTACCTGGTGGGCAATTGGCGCTTCGCTTATTGCATCAAACATTTCTGCAGAACAATTTATTGGAATGAGTGGTAACGGATTTTCAATTGGTATTGCTGTTGCCGCTTACGAATGGATTGCTGCCATTGCCTTAATTATAGTGGCTGTTTGGTTTATTCCCATCTATTTAAAAAATAAAATTTTTACCATGCCGCAGTTTTTAAAAACGCGGTATAACGAAACGGTGGCATTAATTATGGCCATCTTCTGGTTGTTTTTATACGTGTTTGTAAACCTTACATCCATATTATTTTTAGGCGCTGTTGCTATAAATAATTTAACCGGCGGCAGCGAAGCAAATTTTCATATCATCATTATTGCGCTGTCCATCTTTGCAGTTTTTATTACACTTGGCGGCATGAAGGTTATTGGCTTTACTGATGTGATACAGGTTTCTGTTTTAATTATCGGCGGCCTCGCAACAACGTATGTTGCGCTTACTGTTGTAAGTAAAGCTTTTGGTTATGGTGAAAATGCGCTTGCAGGTTTTAATGCATTAGTAAAAAGTGCGCCCGATCATTTTCATATGATCTTTGCAAAACCCAATGCAAATTCTTCGCAGCAAGATGTAAATAATTATTTAACTATACCCGGATTGCTTTCTTATGCTGCCGGCATTTGGATAGTTAATTTAAATTATTGGGGTTGTAATCAATACATAACTCAACGTGCATTGGGCGCCGATTTGCTAACAGCACGTAAAGGAATTTTGTTTGCAGGATTTTTAAAATTATTGATGCCGGTAATTGTTATGTTGCCTGGCATTGCTGCGTACGTGTTGCATCAAAAAGGTATGTTGCAGGCCGAAATGATGGCCAACAGCAAGAACGGGCAAGTGGTTTCTGACAATGCTTATTCAGCAATATTGGGTTATTTGCCAAATGGATTAATTGGCTTGTCACTGGCAGCATTAACAGCAGCAATAGTTGCATCGCTGGCGGGCAAAGCAAATAGCATTTCCACCATTTTTACGCTGGATGTTTATAAGAAATACGTGAACAGAGAAGCATCTGAAACAAAGATGGTATGGGTTGGACGTATTACTATTCTTGCTGCCATGATTGTTTCTATTTTATTAACCTGGCACGATTCGTTAGGCATTGGCGGCGAAGGCGGATTTACCTTCATTCAAAAATATACTGGTTTTATAAGCCCTGGTGTATTTGCCATTTTTATACTTGGCTTTTTCTGGAAACGCACTACAGGCGCCGCAGCCGTTGCAGGTGTTATCGTTGGATTTTTGTTATCGGTTGTGTTTAATGTATATGCGCCAACATGGTTTGGGCCTGATACATTTTTATATACTGCCTATAAAAACAACGATGGCAATTACGAAATACCATTTCACATTTGTATGGGACTTGCCTTTATGTTTACAGTAATTGTTATGGTGATTATGAGTTTGGCCGGGCCAAAAATTAATCCGAAAGCGCTGGTGTTAGATAAAGGCATGTTTAAAGTTAAACCAGGAATATTGGCAATGATTGTTATTACGCTGCTTATTATTTCATTGTTGTATGTGCGATTCTGGTAAAGAATTTTTTAACTTGAATGGTCAACAACAATTAACCATTTGCCATTTATTTTTTTGAATAATAAAGTGAAGTAGCCGCCCAAATCGCCTGCAGTTCTTTTTAAATGCCACGCTCCCATCACAAAAAAATATTTTGATGAAAGTTGTTTTAACTGCAAAAGATCAAACGAAAGTTTTCCCATAGCAGCAGTATCTGCATAAGCCTGCTTATAACGATCTAAGGTTTTTTGCCAGCCATACGTTGGCGGATTGCTTACAAACAACAAACTATCGCTTTGCCAATACGTTTGCATAAACGCATTAATGTTTCCGCTGTTCCATGCGGTTAACTGTTTATTCATTGCATTGCGAATTGCAGTTTCATCGTTGGTTTGAGCGTTGCAGAAATTATACGCAGCAATCAAACAAATTATAAAAACAATTCTTTTCATAAGTTGAATTTAAATCCTTACTTATATTGTTACAACAAAATAGATCAGGAGAACTGCAAAAATTATCACATCTGTCCATAGCGCAAAAGTTTCATTAGCGCCAACCGGCTTTTTTATTAAATGTTGAAGCGCTGCAAAACCGTAATAAAGCCCGCTTGCAAATGCACTAACAATTCTCCATTCTGATATAAACAGTGAGATAATTCCAACAAGACCAAAACACAAATTCGCAAACCCTAACTCACGAACAATTGGAAAGCTTTCGATGCTATCAATATGAAAAATTTCTTTGGCTGTAAAAGCAGGTTTTACCGATTGCTGAATGCCTGCAATAAACAATCGAAGCCCGACTGCAGAAAAAATAAACCATTTGCCAAACAAGTGAAATGTTAATGGAATATTTTTAAAAAAATGCTCAGCTAAAAATCCCGCAATCGGAATTACAAAGGCCATTACAGATACACCGGCAACATATTTTTTGTTCATGTTTAAAATCTGAATATACTGAATTTTTATGCAAAAAAGCCTTGCCTTAAAACATTGCTTTTATTACTGCATAAACATGTAAATCTTCTTCAAATACAAAAAATTATTTACTCATAATCAAAAGCCGCAACACAAACATGCTGCGGCTTTAATTTATTCTAACACACCAAATTTACCTGACTGAAATTCTTTTATTGAATCAACTATTTCTTGCTGTGTGTTCATAACAAACGGCCCATAGCTGGCAATAGGTTCGTTAATGGGCTCGCCGCTCATTACTAAAATCACGCTGTCTTCTAAAGCTTTCAACGCAATTGCTTCGCCATCATTTTTAAATAATACAAAACTGTGTTCAGCGGCTTTTTCATTGTTTACATCAACGCTGCCATTTATTACCAATAAAGCAGTGTTATAATTTGCAGGAAGATTTATAGTTACTTCAGCATCTTTTTTTAACTTAACATCAAAAAGATTTATGGGAGAATAGGTATCAGCAGGGCCTTTTACATCATTAAAATTTCCTGCAATTATATTTACAGATCCTCCATTGTTTGGCAGTTGCACTTTACCCATTTGATTTGCGGTAATAGCCTGGTAGTGCGCCGGTGCTGATTTATGTTTTTTAGGAAGATTTACCCATAATTGAACCATTTCAAAAGGGCCTCCATTTTTTGAAAATTCTTTTTCATGATATTCTTTATGCAAAATGCCTGCGCCGGCCGTCATCCATTGCACATCGCCGGGATTAATAACACCACTTCTGCCGGTGCTGTCGTTATGTGCAACACTGCCTTTATAAGCAATGGTTACCGTTTCAAAACCTTTATGCGGATGCACGCCCACGCCTCTTGTTTTTTCTGAAGGGCCAAAATCAAACGCTGCATTAAAATCAAGCATTAAAAAAGGGCTTATTCTTTGCTGCGAAATGCCGCCGCCGGGTATGTAGTTATATACTCTGAATCCATCGCCAACCATATTTGGTTTTGCAGGTCTTGATACAATTCTTTCTACTTGTTTTTTCATATTTATTTTTGTTTTTTATTCATTTAAATTGAAAACAAAAATACCACTCACGCAAACCGCCATCCAATAATATAGATTAAGCAAAAAACTTAATGCAGGTTAACAGTTGTTTAATTTTTTATTTGAGGCTGGCCAAGCATCTTGCTAAAAAATTCCGGCGTAACGCCAACATAAGATGCAATATATTTTTGGGCAAGAGTTTGCGTTAATGTTGGATAGAGCTTACAAAAATTATTAAACCGTTCTATTGCGGGCAGGCTAAGATTATCTATTAACCTGTGCTGATAAGTAGCTAAAGCGTTTTCTGCAAGTATTCGAAAAAAACGTTCAAATTCCGGAACGTTGATGTAAAGATCTTCAAGATCTGGCTTAAACAACAAAATAACTTCACTGTCTTCAATTGCATCAATATATAACGATGCGGGCAATTGGGATAAAAAGCTGCGCATATCGCCAATCCACCAGCCTGCGGGCGCAAATTGCAGAATATGTTCAAAGCCGTTTTTATCAATAGAATACAGGCGAAGAATGCCTGAAACTACAAAAGTGAGGTGTTTATTTACCTCACCTTCCTGCAACACAAAATTCTTTTTTTTAATTTTTTTTAAGGAAAGAAGCGACGTAAAATATTCTTCATCTTTTTTAGTAAGATTAATGTGCTTGCTGATGTTTTGAAGCAGAAACTGATAAGGCATTTTGAAAAAACGTTTTATAAAATTAGTTAAAGCAAAACACTTAATTTTTAAGTTTTGTCAGGCGAAATATTTAATAAAAAATTCTTGCTTTAAAGCGCCTGTTTTGAACCACTTGCTGTAACATTTTTTTCATTCTGCAATAAATCAAAAACAATTACTTCATTATTGCCTTGCTTTAACCACGATGCAGGACAATATAATTTTTGCTGCGGGCCGATATACCAAAACCTGCCAAGATTATGACCGTTAACCCAAACAACACCTTTCTTAAAATTACTCATATCAATGTAAGTGTCTCCGGTTTTGTTCAACGTAAAATTGCCTTTATAAAAAATGCCTTTTGATGAATCGTTTACGTTATTATTTTTAAGTGATGAAACAAAATTCTCCTCCATCGGCAGCGAATAAATTTTCCAGTTCATCAGCGTCATGCCGTTTAAGGTTACACGATCGGTGATGCCTTTGCGGTCAATCATGTATTGTGCAAAATTTATGTGCCCTAATGCTTCAACTAAAATTTCTAATTCAGGATTTTGATCATCTGTTTTCGGTAATTTAACGATGTGTTTATCATTTCCACGAAACATAGTATCAATAAATTTTCCATCAATAAAAACCAATGCATAATCATGCAAATCTGTTATGGAAAGATTTCCGCTTTTATGCCCAACTAATTTTGTTGTATATAAAATGTACCCGCTTTTTTGATTAAGATTTTCCATTGGAATTGGTTGCACAGATTCAACCGGCTTTGGTAAATTATCAAACACCGTTGTAAAAGCTGAACACCTAAACGAAGGAATTTCTATTGTTGAAATTGCAGCCGGAACATCCGGAATTTTATATTCAACATATTTTGAAATTAAATTTCTTAATGCAAAATATTTAGGCGTTGCATTTCCCTGTTCATCAATCGGTGCATCATAATCGTAGCTTGTAACATCAGGTTCAAAATCTCCGCGGCCGCCGCCATTTGCGCCGGCAGTAAAACCAAAATTTGTTCCGCCATGCACAACATATAAATTGAAAGATTTTTTATGATCGAGCAAATATTTTACTTCTTTTAAAATACTTGTTGTATCAACCCTCGCCCATTTTTCGCCCCAATGCGTTAACCAGCCCGGATAGGTTTCACTGCTGAAGGAAGGGACGTTTGGATTTTGTTTTTTGGCTTCCGCAAAATCATCATCGCCGGTGCCGCTATCAAGCCCAAGTGCAGCGCCGGCAACACTGCCTGCTTCTAACATGTAAGGCGTGGGCCCATCAGCCGTATAAAAAGGAACATCAACACCGTTATCAACCCACAACTTTTTTAAAGCAGTTGTATAATTTTTATCGTTGCCATAACTGCCGTATTCATTTTCAATTTGCACCATTAAAATGGGGCCGCCATGCGTGCAAAGCAGCGGCGTAATTTCTTTTGATAAACGATTTACGTAACGCGTTACCGCAGCCATGTATCGTTCATCCATGCAACGAATTTTTATATCAGGAATTTTTAAAAGATATGATGGCAATCCGCCGAAATCCCACTCTGCACATACGTACGGGCCGGGACGCAGCAACACCCACATATTTTCTTCCTCGCAAATTTTTATAAAGTCTGCAATGTTGTGATTGGTTGATGAAAAATCAAAAACACCGGGAGAAGTTTCCTGGTAATTCCAGAAAATATAAACAGCGATGGTGTTGCAGCCCATTGCTTTTGCCATTTCAATTCTTTGTTTCCAATATTCACGTGGAATACGTGCAGGATGCATTTCGCCGCTAATGATTTGAAATGGTTTTCCATCAAACAAAAAATCGTTTTTACTAAAACTGAATGCATGTTTTTGGGCATTCACGTACTGGCAAAAAATAATTAAGAATAAAAATGCAGTAACTCTTTTTATACTCATAGTACAAATGTTATAAATAAATTTTTTTTCTTCGTGAAGATTATTAGGGCAGCATGTTTACGCTTTAAATGCAAGTTTTAAAAGTGCTGCGGGCACATATATTGACTGCATTACGCATTACTAAATGTTTCAGCGCGAATGTTTGAAGCATTTTTTATTCGGTATGAAGCCATACAACTTTTTGTTCTGACTTATGATCTTGCCCGATAATATCTTTATATAATTCCGGCCGTCTTGCTTTAATATACCTGTAGCCGCCCGATTGAAAAAGTTTTTCGGGTGTAATAGCAGCTGTTGCAAAACTGTCGTTGAATGAGCGACATTCTGCAATCACATCTCCAAAAGGATCAATGATCATAGAACAACCATTTTTTAATTGATCATCGTCCATACCTATCGGGTTTGAAAAAACAACATATATTCCATTATCGTACGCTCTTGAAGGCAACCATTTCATCAGCCAGCTTCTGCCTTTCATTCCATCAAATTCCAGCCGCAGCGATGTGGGATCTGCTTCCCTGTTTTCCCAAAGTTTAGGATCAACAAAACCTGCGCCTGGCCGCGTTGAAGGTGTGCACATGGTAACGTGAGGCATAAAAATTATATTGGCGCCTAACAAGGTTGTAGCTCTTACGTTTTCAATTATATTATTATCATAACAAATCAGAATTCCGCATTTCCAGCCGTGCAATTCAAAAACGCAATATTCATTTCCGGGTGTTAAGTATGGATTAATGAAAGGATGAAGCTTTCTATATTTTGCAACGAGGCCATTTTTATCAACACAAACATAAGCTTTGAATAAATCGTCGTTCTCATCTTTTTCAAAAAGGCCTGCTAATATTGCAATGTTAAATGTGCTTGCAATTTTTTTTAGTTTTAAAATGCTTTCGCCTTCAGGAATATATTCTGCCAGGTCAAGCATTTGTTCTTTTGTAAGCTTTCTTGCAAACGTATATCCAGTAACCGAACATTCGTGAAATGCAATTACGTTAGAACCTTCAAGTGATGCTTTTTCTGATAATTTTTCAATGACTGACAGATTATAATTTTTATCACCGCTTTTATGTTCAAACTGAGCTGTTGATATTTTTATTTTATCCATTATAACGTTGTTTGAGGTCGTCTCCTGTTTTGCAAATATTTTTTAGTGATATGGCGTTTTGCAATTTGTTTATCGGTTCGTGATTTGTTATTGCGGTTCCCATAATTCAATTTTGTTGCCTTCTATGTCAACAACATGAACAAATTTTCCATACTCATACGTTTCTATGTTATCTAATACCGTTACGCCTTCTTTTTTTAAATCTTCTACAAGTGCCTCAAGGTTTTCAACACGGTAATTAATCATAAACTCTTTTGATGAAGGCTCAAAATATTTTGTCTTTTCGGCAAACGGGCTCCAAGTGGTAGAACCCTTCTTTTCGGTGTCTGCATCTTCCCGCCACTCAAACGTTGCACCATAGTCGTTAGTGTCTAAACCAAGATGTGTTTTATACCATTGCTTTATTTTTTCAGGGTCTTTACATTTAAAAAAAATGCCGCCAATTCCTGTAACTTTTTTCATGATGTATTAATTTATTTTTTTGTGATTAATTGAAAAAATTTTGAAAAGAAAAGTTAGGGTGATGCATCTCTGTTTCATTCTGGCCTGATTGCAATTGTGCTTCTGTTGCATAAACAAACATTTTTTGTTCATAGTCGTTAATAGCAGCTTCAATTGTTTCAAATTTTCCGTTCGTTAAGTTGTCTGATAAAATTGATGCGTCCACCAATCCTATATTCACTCCCTGGCCAGCAAACGGCGGCATTAAATGTGCCGCATCTCCAATAAGCGTTACCGGCAAAGGACGAGCCTTTTTCCAGGGTTTATCCAATGGAAATCTTCTTGTAGGCAATCCAACAAAAAATGATGTTGACCGAAATAATTGTTTGTAACATTCATCCCAATAAAAAAACCTGTTTAAAAGGAATGAAATAATGCTGTTGGTATTTTGAAAATCTAATCCATTATCATCACTCCATTCTTCTGGTTTTTTAAAAATTATTCCATAAGTTAATATACCATTGTTGTAAGGATTTGCAACCAATAAATTACCATCGAATGCGGTCATTAACCTGTTACCATTGCACAACTGATAAAATTCCGGGCTTCTTGTTTCAGGTTCAGAAACATCTCCCTGTATAATAAAAGTTCCGGTATCTTCAACTTCAGTATCTGTAATATATTTTCTTACCGTTGACATTCCTCCATTTGCTGCAATAACAACATCTGCGGTTGCATTCATTTCATTTTCAAAATACAAAACCCATTTGCCGTTGCGTGCTTCAAGTGCTGTAAATTTTCTATCCCAAATAACAGTATCGCTTGTTAAACTATCAAGCAATAGCTTGCGAAAATTGTTTCTGTTTATTTCAGGATTTTCATATTGAGGTGTTTTTGAAAACAATACTTTGCCTTGTTCGTCGGCAAAAATTATTCCCATAGGTATTGACATCGCATAATAGTTTTCCAGCAGACCTGCTTTTTGCAGCGCATCCTGCCCCGAACCTTTATGCAGGTCAAGTGTACCGCCCCAAATTCTTGTTTGTGCATCTTTGTCTCTTTCATAAACAGTTACATCTATTTCTTTCTGTTGCAGCAATCTTGCCATTGTGAGACCTACAGGGCCCGCACCAATGATGGCTACTTTTTTATTTTTTAATAACATCATTTTATAGTGTTAAATAAAGATGCAAATTCTGATAAAGAAAGCATCTTAATAAAAAGCGTCAACAAAAAGTAAATAAAGAATCGAATAAACAAAAATTTTGTTTGCCGATTGATAAGAATAAAGACGCAAAAAGAAACATTAACCTGCCAGCATTCTTTGCTTCATTGCTTCATACAAAATTATTCCTGCAGCAACAGAAACGTTTAATGAATCAAACTCACCTTTCATGGCAATTGTAAAACGTTCATCTGCCGCTTTTGATAAATAAGATTGAATGCCCTTTTCTTCATTGCCCATAACAATGCAGCAAGGTTCAGTTAAATTTAGTTCATGCAATTTTTTGTTTGCATTCATTTCACTGGTAAAAATTTTTATTCCATTTAAATGCAGATCATCAACCGCTTTTAATAAACTGTTTACACGGCAAACATTTAAATGTTCCAAAGCACCTGCGCTGCTTTTAACAGCATCTTCATTTAAAGCGCCAACACCTTTATCAGGAATTATAATTGCATGTGCGCCGCAACAAACTGCGCTGCGTGCAATAGCACCAATATTTCGCACATCAGTAATGCCATCAAGCATCATAAATAATGCAGGTTCTCCTTTATCGTTTATCCAGTCAATTACCTGTTGCAAATTTTGATATTGTACCGATGAACGAAATGCAATTATGCCCTGGTGATTTGTATTGGTTAAGCTGTTCAGCTTTTCATTAGGAACGTATTGCACCGGAATATTTTGTTCTTTAGCAAGGTGTCTTATTTCGTTAATTACATCGCCCGAGGCATTTCTAAACAGCAATATTTTATCAACACCGCCGTTCTGTTTTAATGCTTCGGCAACAGGATTTCGGCCAACAATTATATTTTTTTTTGATTGAAAATTTTTTGACTGAAACATACGTTGCAAGATAAACAGTTAACCGTTAACTGTTGACCGTCGACTGTTGACTGACACAATTCACACATGTTAGCATCTTTATAACAAGCTCATCTTTATGTTCTCAATAAATTTGTTTTATGCAAACAAGCATTGCCGAAATTAATTTTGAAAGAAATAAAAACGTAAAAGCATTTACTTACACTATTGGTGTTATCGGTGCTTTGTTTTTGTTTTTGGTTTTAATGAGTTGGTCGCTGCCTGTTACGCCGCCACCGCCGGTTGATACTGGTGTTGAAGTTAATTTGGGCAACAGCGATCAGGGTTTGGGCAATGTGCCGCCGCAAATTCCCGGCGAACCCGCACAACAACAACAAACAAATTATAATCCGCCGCCATCGCAGCAGGCGCAGGCACAAACAGAGCCCGATGTTGCAGAAAACAATGAAAAAGATGCACCGGTAATTCATACATCACCAAAGCCTGAAAAGAAAAAAGAAATTACACCGGTTAATAATGAAAGTAAAAAGAGAACAGTTAAAACGGTAATCAATACAACGCCTGCGCCGCCAAAACCAAAGGCTGTTTATGCCGGCGGCAAAAGCACAAACAACAGCGGCAACAATGCAGACAGTTATAATAAAAGCCGCAACCAGGGCATTGCAGGCGGCAATGGCGATCAGGGTAAAACCAATGGAAATCCTCACAGCGATAGTTACAATGGCAACGGCGGCACGGGCAGCGCAGGCATAAGCATTACTAATGGTTTGCAGGGCAGGCGCATTGCAAGTGCAGCACGTTTTCAGGATGCATATAAATACGGCGGCAAAGTTTCTGTTGATATTACGGTTGATGAAAATGGCACCGTTACCAACGCAAGAGTTAAGCCAGGCAGCCCGTTTGCAGATCTAAATTCTATTGCAGTTAAGCGTGCATATCAATTAAAATTTAATAAAGGCAATACGCCGCAAACCGGAACCATCACCATTGTTTTTGAAAATCCTAAAGGTTGATGTTTATAAATTTATGTAACCGGCATTTGTAATGCTATTAAGCACGGTTGTGTCACTCCCTTGTACTGCATATTTTCATGCAGCACATTCCATAACTTCAAATTGATTTAAAAATATTTCAATTTTTTATCACCATAATCACTAACAAAAAATTCTTTAGCCTTATAATAAATCATAGAATAGTTTTGCCGCCAATTAATTGCTATGCAAACAAAATACAATCAGTTTAAAGCCATGCTGGCAGTTTCAAAAGGCAGCCTGCGTTCCATATTCAGAAGTCCTTCGGCAGTTGTATTCAGCATTGTTTTTCCGCTGGTATTTATTCTTGTGTTTGGATTTATTGGTGAAGATGGCGGCATTTCGCTTGATGTTGCACTTAACAAAAATGCCGACACAATAAATAATCCTGTTTATAATGTAATTAAAAATATTTCAACCATACATTTTGTACATGAAGACGATAGTTTATTGAAAGAAGATCTTGAAAAAGGTAACATCACGGCTGTCATCAACATTGTAAAAAATCAAAACGCAAATCCTGATTACACCATTGAACTTAAAAGCTCTGAAGCAGTAAATCCGCAAAACATTGATGTGCTTGAATCGATACTAAAAAATGTTATCAACAACATCAATTCAAAAAAATATCCGCAAACACAAACTGTTGCAGCAATAAGCAACAACATAGAAAAAGTGCCTGGCCGCGAATACCGCCGCATAGATTTTATTTTGCCCGGGCAATTAGGTTTTTCTTTATTAAGCGCCGGCGTATTTGGCGTTGCATTTACTTTTTTTAATCTTCGTCAGCAACTTATTTTAAAACGTTTTTTTGCAACGCCTATCCGCCGAACATACATTGTGCTTGGTGAAGCACTGAGCCGTGTATTATTTCAATTAATGACGGCAATAATTATCATCGTTATCGGCACCACTGCTTTTAAATTTACGCTGGTGCATGGCTTTGCCACTTTTCTTGAAATAATGTTGTTAAGTTTTATTGCGCTTATTGTATTTATGGGTTTTGGTTTTGTTGTTAGCAGCGTTGCAAAAAATGAAAGCACCATTCCGCCTTTTGCAAATATGTTTACGTTACCTCAGTTTTTATTGGCAGGCACTTTTTTTCCTGTAAGTGTTTTTCCAAAATGGCTGCAGGTGTTTTGCAATATTTTGCCGCTTACACATTTTAATAATGCCATGCGTAATATTTCGTTTGAAGGCGCAAGTTTTATGAGTTGCTGGCAAGATGTAGGTGTGCTTATAATTTGGGGCATTGTTATTTATGCAGTTGCTATAAAAGTTTTTCGTTGGGAATAAATGCAGAGCGTATAACGCCAAACTTAAGTTTGCGGCTATGCATTAACCAGCCTTGTAATTAGCATTTACATTTGCATGATAATATCGTGAAAAAATTATTCATCAATATTGCTTCGCTTGTTAACGTAAGAAAAAATAACCAGCTTCTGCGCGGAAAAGAACTAAGCTTTTTGCCCTGCATAAAAAATGCATATTTAATTATTGAAGATGAAAAAATTGGTGAATATGGCGAGATGAAAGATCTTCCAGATATTACCTTTCAATCTTCAACTGTTATAGATGTTAAAGGCGCTTACATACTTCCATGTTGGTGCGATAGTCATACACATCTTGTATTTGCTGCGAGCCGCGAAGAAGAATTTGTTGACAAAATTAAAGGGTTGAGTTATGCTGATATCGCTGCAAAAGGCGGCGGCATTTTAAACTCTGCCAACAAGCTGAATGCAATGAGCGAAAATGAATTGTTTGATCTTGCAGCAGAAAGATTAAATGAGGTAATTAAACTTGGCACCGGCGCTATTGAAATTAAAAGCGGTTACGGTTTAAGTGTTGAAGGCGAATTAAAAATGTTGCGTGTAATCCGGCGGTTAAAACAACATTCACCCATAAAAATAAAATCAACTTTTTTAGGTGCGCATGCTTATCCGTTGCAATATAAAAACGATCATGAAGCATATATAAAATTGATTGTTGATGAAATGCTGCCCAACATTGCCAAAGAAGATTTGGCAGATTTTATTGATGTGTTTTGTGAGCAAGGTTTTTTTTCTGCAGATGAAATGAAGCGCATTTGTAAAGAAGGATTAAAGCATGGTTTAAAGCCAAAGTTGCATGTAAACCAGCTTAACAGCATTGGCGGAATTGAAGCTGCAATTGAATTGAATGCATTAAGTGCAGATCATTTAGAAACGATGACGGATGAAGAAATAATGAAACTCTCAAACGCTGAAACTATTGCAACCTTATTGCCAACAGCGGCTTATTTTTTACGCATGAATTATCCTTTTGCCAGAAAATTAATTGATGAAAATTGTGCTGTTGCAATTGCTTCAGATTATAACCCTGGTTCATCACCAGGCGGAAATATGAATGTTGTTGTTTCAATGAGTTGCATTCAAATGCGCATGTTGCCAGAAGAAGCCATTAATGCCGCAACAATTAATGGTGCTTATGCAATGGAATTACAAAACGAAGTTGGAAGCATAACTGTTGGAAAAAAAGCGAATTTAATTTTTGCAAAACCTATTCCATCGCTTGCATATTTGCCTTATGCATTTGCAACTAATTTAATTGATAAGGTTATGATTAACGGAGCGTTTATTACAATCTAAAAAAAATAATTTTTATGCCTGTTGAAATAAATTTTAAAAATTAAATTTTTTGCTAAGACTTTCTAAAAATCTTATTTAAAGGATAGCTTACATTTAAGCTAAAACCCGAGTTCTTAGTTTTATCACCAAACGCATTGCGCTCAATATTTACAAAACCAAACTCATAAGCAAAACGAAAAGAGAAACTATTATATATTTTGTAGCCGGCAGTTAAGCTTAGCCCGGCATCAAAAGGTTTATATCCGGAAGTTTTATCAAATGATTGCATTTCAGTTGTTCTGCCGCTAAAATTTATTTTCGTTTTGCCGCCAATGCCATAAGCGAAATACGGGCCGAGACCGCCAAAAATATCTCCTGCAGATGGCAATTGATAATAATAAAGTGCATAAACCGGAACTTCAAGGTAATTTAATGCACTTATTGTGCCGCCGTCTTCAGATCTTTTTTGAATAAATTCAATGCCTCCTAAAAAAGCCCAAATGCTTCTTTAAACCATTTGATACACTGTCTTTGAATGCCACTACAGTTACTTTATTATCGTTTTCACCACTGCCATACAATGCTGAAGGGCCATGCAACTGATTTTGATTACCGGCATTATTGTAATCATTCATTACAGTTGACTTATCGTGTGGAAAATGCTCCGGAGTATATTCTGTAAACCCTCCAAGGTTGTAAGCTGGTCGGGCCTTGTCGCCGGATGCACTTGAATAGGAAGGGCCGGTAAATTTTTTTCTGTATGCATCAAAGGAACCATTTATATCATAATTATGATCATAGGCTTCAGGGCTGCACGAAAAGAATAAAGGAATTAATAGTAACAAATAGAAAAAGTGTAAGGAATTTAATTTTCCTTTTAATGTAAAGGCAGTTTTTTTCATTTTGGTATTTTTAAAGTTTATTGTTAGGTTTAAAAAGAAGTATTATTAACTGCAACACAAACTTATGCAACTTACAAATTTTTATTACGTAAATGCAACGGCGAGTTTTGTATTATAGCAACCTTGCTGGTATGTGCTGCCATGAAAAACAGCTGTACAAGGGAGTGACACAAGGAACGATGCCACAACGTACAAAAGCCCGTAAACAAAAATTATTTATAAATGGCAATCTGTTCAAATCCATCACTGGTTTTTACACCGCGATACATGCCTTCGCAATTAAATAACATCGCAAAATTTCCCTGTGCATCAACGCCAATCATGCCGCCTTCTCCATTAATTGCAACCAATTTTTCGTTTACAACTTTATGCATTGCATCATGCAAATTCATGCGGGCATATTCCATTAAACAACTTACATCGTAGGCGGCAACTGCTTTAATAAATAATTCGCCATGACCGGTGCAGCTTATAGCGCAGGTTTTATTATTGGCATACGTGCCGCAACCAATAAGCGGCGTATCGCCAATGCGGCCAAAATTTTTATTCGTCATGCCGCCGGTGCTTGTGGCTGCAGCAATATTGCCGTTTGCATCGCAGGCAACAGCGCCAACTGTTCCAAACTTTTTTTCCGCATTATTTTTTTGAGTTGAATGATCGAGCGCATACTCATCTGAATCATGCATGGCTTTCCATTGATCATAACGAAATTGCGAGAAAAAATATTCATCGGTTTCAAGCGGTATGTTTTGCGATAAAGCAAAATCGTTTGCACCATCGCCGCATAAAATAACATGATCTGTTTTACGCATAACTTCTGCCGCAAGCACCACAGGATTGCGCACGCTGTGCACTGCGCAAACAGCGCCTGCTGAAAGATCAGCGCCATTCATAACAGCCGCATCCATTTCATGCAAACCTTTTTTTGTAAACACAGAACCGCGGGCTGCATTGAATAAAACATTATCTTCTAAAACAACTGTTGCAGCAATTACCGCATCTATTGAAGCGCCGCCATTTTGTAAAACTGAATAACCAATATTTAAGGCATGTTGCAAAGCTTCGGTGTAAGCGTTTTCCAATTCCGCGGTGATATTTTTTTTAAGAATTGTTCCTGCTCCGCCATGCACTGCTATTGTAAATTTCATTGTATATTTTAATGAATAGAAGGAAACCTGTTGTTAGGATTTTTTATAAGCGATTCATAGCATTCACGCATTAATTGTTGCTTGTTGATGGCGATGGTTCCTGCTTCTTCGCAAACAATTCCTCCGGCAAGATTGGCAATTTCTGCGGTAAGTAAAATATCTTTTGTTGCAGCATATACCAGCGAAGCAACTGCAATAACTGTATCGCCGGCGCCGCTTACATCTGCAATGTTGCGCACATGTGCAGGCACTATATACGAAGCATTTTCATCCTGTATAAAAACACCTTTTTCTGAAAGTGTTATCAGTGAAATTTGATGATGCAGATGCTGCTGCAGTTGTTCATGAATATTATTTAATAATGATGCGGACAGATCGTCAATTATCATATTCAATCCATCTTTTACTTCTTTTAAATTTGGTTTAAAAATATCTGCATTTTTATAAGCAAAAAAATTTTTTCGCTTTGGATCAACTGCCGTTAAAATATTTTCATCTTTACAAATTTTTATTACAGATTGAATACAATTTTCTGTAAGCACGCCTTTATTATAATCTTCAAAAATTACAACAGATGGTTTTTCTTTTTTAACAAACGATGAAAAATTTTCTAAAAGCTGTATTTCATTTTCAGAAGAAATATCGTGCGTAACTTCAGCATCAAGCCGCAGCATTTGCTGGTTGCGGCCCATCACCCGAATTTTATTGGTTGTAATGCGCTCTTCGTTTTTAAGAATATAATTTGTGTTGATGTTATTACCATGCAATAACGATAATAAAATTTTTGCGTCTTCATCATCACCCAAAACAGTAAATAAACTTGTTTGTGCGCCTAAAGAAACAAGGTTTAATGCAACATTTCCGGCACCGCCAATTCTTTGTTCGCGATGATTCATGGAAACTATCGGCACCGGCGCTTCGGGAGAAATACGTTCAACATTTCCCCACCAGTAAGTATCGAGCATCACATCACCAAAAACGGCAATTTTTATTGAAGAAAATTTTGAAAAGAGTTGTTCAAAATCAATCATACTTTTTATTTGTTTTATTGCCAATCGCTATAAAATATAATGGGATTCCGATAAGCATAATTGCCAAACCCCACAACGAATATGTTGGTGAAGTATAAACAAGACCAACACAAAAAGCCAAAGCTAAAACAATATAAATAAGCGGCAGAAGCGGGTAACCAAATGCTTTATATGGCCGCGGCGCATCAGGTTTTTTTTTGCGCAAAATAAAAATGCCGATGATGGTGAGTATATAAAATATTACAACAACAAAAGAAACCATTGTAAGCAAGTCGCCATATTTACCGCTTAAGCAAAGCAAACAGGCAACAACGCATTGAACCCATAATGCATAAGCAGGAACAGCAAATTTGTTTAACGTTGCAGTTCGTTTAAAAAATAATCCATCTTTTGCCATGGTATGATATACTCTTGCGCCGGCAAGTATTAAGCCGTTATTACAACCAAATGTTGAAACCATAATCATTACGGCAATTACAATAGTGCCTGCGCTGCCAAAAATATTATTGGCTGCAGCAATGGCAACACGGTCGTTTTGCGCAAAAGCAATTTCATGCAAAGGCAGCACATATATATACATCAGGTTTGCTGAAATATAAATGATGGTTACGATGAGCGTTCCTAAAAACAGGCTTAAGCCAATGTTGCGTTGCGGATTTTTTATTTCGCCTGCAATAAAGGTTACATTGTTCCATGCATCGCTGCTGAAAATTGAACCTACCATTGAAACCGCAACTGCGCCCAATAAAAGATTAAGATTTAATGGCTGCCAAAGCGAGCCATTTGCATTGGCATGCATTGCATGAAAACCTGTTTGCCAGTTTTGATGCCAAAAGTTATTTCTCACCAGTAAAAATCCAAATATGATCAATCCAAACAACGATAAAATTTTTGCAGATGTAAATGTTGTTTGAATAATTTTTCCGCCTTTAATGCCTTTGGTGTTTGTATACGTTAAAAAAATAATGAGCACAATAGCAACCAACTGAGCGGCTGATATTTTTATAAACCCTGCATTGAATAAAATATGATTTTCACTTATTGATGGAATTAAATATGCAGCGAACTTGCTGAATGCAACGCCTACTGCTGCAATAGTTGCCGTTTGAATAACTGCAAATAAACTCCATCCATATAAAAAACCGGCAAGCGGGTTAAATGCTTCTTTTAAATAAACATACTGGCCGCCTGCTTTTGGGTACATGCCGCTTAATTCGCCATAACTTACCGCAGCCGTTATCGTCATAAAGCCTGTAATAAGCCAAACTAAAATAAGCCAGCCGGCGCTGCCAACATTACGTGTAATATCTGCGCTAACAATAAAAATACCTGAGCCAATCATGCTGCCTGCAACAATCATGGTGGCATCAACTAAAGTTAGCGTTGGCTTAAAATGTGTTTTGGTTTCTTCCATACATTAAATTAAAAAATCCCGATGAACGGGATTTGAAGATATACATATTATATTGAACATTTTTGTTTGATATAATGCACTATTTTCTTTTTTCATTTTTATAATCATCATTCAGTTTATCAACAATATCGCCGGTTATATTTCTTACTGAATCTTTATAATAAATTACGTTATCATCGGTGCTGGTTGCAAAAACATATTCATAACCTTTTTGCATGCTGTATGCTTTTAAAAAATTTTGAATCTTCGTTTTAAGGGCAAGCATTTTCTGCATGTATTCACCTTGAAAATCCTGGCCGAGACTCTGCTGTTGCTGAGAATAATAATTATCCAATCGCTGCAAATCTTCCTGCATCTGGCTTTGCTCTGTTTGCGATAATGTAGCGCCGCGTTTATTATAATCATTAACCTTATCGGTATAATCCTGCCTTATTTTGTTCAGCTTCGATTCCATTGCATCATTCTTGCCTTTTAAATAATCACGTGTTTCTTTGGCAAACACATAATATTTTTCCAAAGTATCCAAATCAAAATATGCTATTTTAAAATTGGTTTTAGAAGATGTTTGCTGCGTAATTTTTACAGACTGATTATTTTTATTTTTAAAAAAAGCATAATACAAAAAACAAACAGCAACCAATAAAATTATGTTTAGCGCTAATAAAACTTTGTTCATTTAAAAAAAACTTTTATACGGCGTGAAGGTAAAATTCAGGCATTAATAAAATTGTTAAATCAAAGCACAACTAATGGCATAAATATACGGTAAGCATTTGGGTATTGCCTAAGAAACGCAGTTGGTTAAATTATTTGTTATTAATAGTGATGTGATAAATAAAAAACCTGTTGAAAAATTCAGCAGATTTTATTTTTATTTCTGATGTTTGATCATTTCATTTTTTACATTGTTTACTCCGTTCTTAAACTCTTTACCGGGTTTGCAATGGCGGCTTTTATTGCCTGGAAACTTACTGTTATCAATGCAATTAATAAAGCACCGAGGCCGGCTGTGGCAAACATCCACCATTCAATATGTATGCGGTAAGCAAAATCCTGTAACCATGTATGCATGGCCCACCATGCCAGCGGAGCAGCAAACACAAATGCAATAATAACCAGTTTTAAAAAGTCTTTTGATAACATTTGCACAATGCCCTGCACGCTTGCACCTAATACTTTTCTTATGCCTATTTCTTTTGTGCGCTGTTCTGCAATAAATGTAGCAAGACCAAATAAACCCAAGCAGGCAATAAAAACGGCGAGTATAGAAAATATCAGCGCAATTTTTCCAACACGCTGTTCGGCACGATACATATCATCATAAGATTCGTTTAAAAACCGATAACTGAAAGGTAAGCCATGACCAACAGTTTGCCATTTATCTTCAATTTGTGCAATTATATGCTGAATGTTAGCAGTATTTACTTTGAATATGCCAAGCCCTGTTCCGCCACCAAGAAAAAAACAAAGCGGCCCAACGTTTTGGTGCAGCGATTCAAAGTTGAAATTTTTCACCACTCCAATAATTGTGTGCGGCGAAAGACCGCCATTATTTTCACTCATATAAACTTTCTCACCAACAGGATTAGTATAACCTAAAATTTTTGCGGCTGTTTCATTTATTATAACTGCACTTGAATCACCTCCATAATCACGTGAAAAATTTCTTCCTTTTATAATCTGCATTCCAAGCGTTTTTATGTAATCATAATCAACATACCAGTTCTGCATATCAAAACCGTTTGTTGTTGTCATTACAGCATCTTTTGAAAAAGTATTGTCGCTTCTTGAAGAATTTGAAACCGGCAAATAACTGCTTAATGTGGCGCTGGTAACGCCAGGAATTTTTAATACTTCGTTTTTAAAAGCATTGGCATTATCGTTTAAAGAATAAATTCTGTCTACAATTAAAACCTGGTCTTTATTAAAACCAAGATTTTTTGTTTGAATATAATTAAGCTGTTTATATACTACGATCGTTCCCACAATTAAAACAATAGAAACTGCAAACTGAAACACTACCAGCACGCTTCTTAATCCGCCGCTTTTACTGCCCAATTTTAATTTGCCTTTTAATATTTCAATTGGTTTAAATGCTGATAAATAAAATGCAGGATAACTGCCTGCCATTAAACCAACAATAAAAGGCAATGCAATAATCAGCAATAAAATATATGGAGAAAGTAAACTGGTTATCGTTATTTGCTTGCTTGCAACATTATTAAACAAAGGCAATACAAAATAAACAATACAAAGAGCTATTATTAAAGAAAGCAAAACGGTTACTATAGATTCAAAAAGAAATTGTAAAACAAGATTTCGTTTTTCTGTACCAAGCACTTTTCTTATGCCAACTTCTTTTGCACGGTTTGCAGAATGTGCTGTTGTAAGATTCATAAAGTTAATGCAGGCAATAATTAAAATAAATAAGGCAACAGCAGAAAAAATATAAATGTATTGAATGCTTCCGTTTGCGCTTAACTCAAAAGAACGGTTTGAATGCAGATGAATATCGGTTAAAGGTATCAGCGAATATTCAATATTATTACCGGCTTTTTTAAATTCTTCCATACTGTTTATATTCATAAATTTTTTTGCATAAGGCAAAACATATTTATCAATATACTGATCAAAGTTTTTTTCAAAAGCTTTATAATTTGTTCCGTTTTTTAATTTTATATAAGTATAAAAATTATGGCTGGTTATCTGGCCCCAGGTGTAATCAACATTTTTCATTGAGAAGAAAAAATCAAAATGAAAATGTGTGTTCTGCGGTATATCTTTTATAACTGCAGTTATCTTATAAAAAGGATTTTTTTCACCTTTTACTTCAATGGTTTTTCCTGCAACATTTACTGAACCAAAATATTTTTTTGCGGTTGATGCTGTAAGCACAACAGTGTTGGGATCATCGAGTGCATGTTTAAGATCGCCATCAATTACCGGCAATTGAAATATTTCAAAGAAAGTTGAATCAACATTGGCAACTTTTGTTTCATCAATATAATCGTTGCCTTTTTTAATAAGTTTATCACCGTTAAAAGTGTAAATGCGTGTATATTGTTCTACCTGCGGATAATCTTTTTTCAAAAGCTGTCCCATCATGTCGCTTGTTACGGGCATGTGCAGATCAGCGCCACCAAAACGTATATCAGCATTTATGCGATAGATGCTGTTTGCGTTTGGAAAAAATCTGTCGTAACTTAATTCATCCATCACATACAATGTAATTAATACAAAACAGGATAAACCCATTGCCAAACCTGTAATATTTATAATGGAATATGCCTTGTTCTTAACAAGGTTTCGCCATGCGATCTTTAGATAATTTTTAAGCATAGTTTGAACCTGATTTATACGATTAAATGATTAAGTTGATTTATGATTATCATTTTCAAATTTTAAATTGACTACTTGTATTATTCTGTTCTTAAACTTTTTACAGGATTTGCCAACGCAGCTTTTAGCGACCGGTATCCAACCGTTATCCACGCAATTACAACTGACGAAACAATTGCCAGCAAAAACACCCAAACAGTTATGTTTATTCTAAAAGCAAAATTATTCAGCCAGTTACTCATAAAATAATATGCAACAGGAACGGCCACTGCAAAAGCAATAACAATCAGCACAGTAAATTCTTTTGAAAACAAATAAATGATACTTGCAACAGATGCGCCCAACACTTTTCGTATGCCTATTTCTTTGGTTTTTTGTGTGGCCATAAAAGAAACCAAACCATACAAACCAAGGCAGGAAATAAATATAGCAAGCACTGCAAATATTTTAAATACGAGTTCAAGCTTATTTTCCTGTTCGTAGAATTGATCTATATTCTCATCTAAAAAACTGCCGCTGTACACATATTCAGGATAAGTTTGCTGCCATAGTTTTTGTATAAATTTTATGGTTGAAGGCAGGTTGTTTGTGCTTAATTTAAAACCAATATTTAAATAAGAATTTTTGTTTGTAGTAAATACAATTGGCTTTACATTTTCGCGCAAAGAACCGGTTTTAAAATCCTTCATTACAGCAACAACGGGCAACCAGGTTTGTGTGCCAAGCCGTATATCTTTACCAATAATTTTTTCAGGATCTGTGTAACCAAGCTTTTTCATCAGCGTTTCATTAATTATAAATTCTCGTGCTGTATCGCTTGGCTCAACATTTCGGCCGGCAAGCAGTTGAATGCCGAAAGTTTTTATATAATCTGCATCACCATATTTTAAAGATGTATTAAAATCAGGGTCTTTTTCCGAATGATTAAAATAAAAATTTGTGCTCCAGTTATTATCTGATGATGGCGCATCTGAACTAAAACTTACAGATTTTATATTTGGGTTTTGAAGCAGTTGCTGCTTTAAAGCATTAAATTTTAAAACACTAATGCTATCAGAAATATTAGGTGTTATATAAACAGCATTTTTATTAAAACCAAGATTAGCGTTGCGTATATAATTCATTTGGCTAATGGCAATAATGGTTGCAATAACCAGCACCTGCGATACAGAAAACTGAACTATTACAAGCAGTCTTTTTAAAGAAACACCTCCAACATTTGTAATATTTATTTTTGTTTTTAAAGCAACTGCAGGTTTAAATGATGAAATAATGAACGCAGGATAAATGCCTGATAAAACAGTAACCGCAACAATTACGGTAATAAGAAATAAAATATTTTTTAAAGTAAATAAAGAAATGTTTGTGGGCACATTAGCAATGTGCGAAAGATAAGGAAGCGAAAGATATGCTATTAAAACTGCCAGCATTACCGAGCAAAAAACAATTAAAAATGTTTCAGTAATTACCTGCATAATAAGCTGAGAACGGTTGCTGCCAAGCACTTTTCTAACACCGGCTTCTTTGGCACGGCCAACTGCCTGCGCAGTTGAAAGATTAATGAAATTTATAGAAGCCATTACAATAATTAAAATGCCTATCAGCGATAACATCAGCAACATAGATTTACTTATAATGTGCGTGCCCGAAGTAATACCGTAGCGTGCATTAAAATGAAGATCGCTTAAAGGTTGCAGCGTCATTATCTGTTGTATGTTGCGCTGGTCTCCCATATATTTTTTTACAAGACCTTTTAATGCATTATTTACACTTTGCACAGAAACATTTTCAGGCAATAAAACAAAAACCTGATTATTGCTGCTGGTATTATTCCAATTATCATTGTAACCGTACCGGTTTCCGAATTGTTTGCTTGTAATAAGAGAAATATAAATTTTAAATGGAAGATCAGTATTTTCAGGAGCATCTTCAATAATGCCTGCAACTTTAAGCGTGGCAAGATTATCCATTTTCAAAAACTGGCCGATTGCATTTTTCCAGTCGCCAAAATATTTTATTGCTGTAGATTTATCGAGAACAACCATATTTGGCTGTGCTAAAACTGCAGCACTGCCTGTTAACCATTTTGAATTGAACAAATCAAAATACTGAGCATCTGCAAAAGTTACACCCGCATCTTCTTTAAACTTTTTTTCTGATGATGCAACATTTACTTTATTTATTACCGTAAACTGGCTGCCAAAATTTAAATTAAAATTGGCAACCTTTAGCTGAGGCTCAGAAACACGCAAAGCATTGGCAAACGGCGTTTGCGTGCCGGCAGTATAACTTTCACCATCGCTATACTTATCTGTGGTTACAACCCGGTAAATATGTTTATAGTTTTTTTGAAATGTATCATAACTTAATTCATACATAACAACAGTAAACAGTAAAACACAGGCAGCAATGCCAACAGCAAGACCGGAAATATTTATAATCGAATTGCTTGTGTGCCTTTTTAAATACCTGAAAGCTGTTTTAAAATAATTTTTAAGCATAGTCTGAACCTAGATTTATATGATTAAATGATTAAGTTGATTTATGATTATCATTTTCAAATTTTCAAATCGCCAAATTTTTTATTCCGTTCTTAAACTTTTCACCGGATTTGCGATGGCTGCTTTTACAGATTGAAAGCTGATAGTAATTAAAGCAATCAGTATGGCTGAGATACCGGCTGCTAAAAATATCCACCAGCTTATTTCAATCCTGTATTTAAAATTTTGCAACCAGTTATACATTACTATCCATGATATGGGAAAAGCAACTAAACAGGATAAGATAACGAGCTTTAAAAAATCTTTCGATAACAAAGCTGTAATGCCTGTTACACTTGCACCCAACACTTTTCGCACACCAATTTCTTTTGTTCTGCGCTCGGCCGTGTAAGCCGCAAGCCCAAATAAACCCAAACATGAAATTATAATTGCCAATGCTGCAAACACTCTTGATAGTTTACTTATCAATTGTTCATTTAAAAACATTTGGTTAAACCGGTCATCTGTAAACTGGTAAGTGAAAGGGTAAGAAGGATTATCTTTTTTTATTACAGATTCTATTTGTTTTAAAGCCGTTTCAACAGTAGCAGTTGGCTTTAAACGCACATACATTTCTGATGTGTTTTTATATTCGGCGCAATAAAAGTAAAGAGGGTCTGGCTTGCCATACATATCGCCATACACAAAATCGTTTACTACCCCAACAATATTTAAAACAGTACCGCTTGTATCACCATCCCAATGCATGGTTTTGCCTACAGCACTTCCATTGCCCATTAATTTTTCAAGTGATTGTGTAATGAGTATGTTTTCTTTTTTTGAGCTGATGCTATCTGTTATAACAAAGTCTCTGCCTTTTAAAATTCTTAAACCATAAGTATTTATAAATCCCGGTGTAACACCGCGGGTTGATATCAGCACCTGGCTGTTGACAGGTTTTCCTTCCCATAAAAGGCTGCCTGTATTATTACCGCCATATAATGCTGTATAATCAGAAAGTGCAAGATTTTGAATAACACCTGTGTGCAAAAGATCTTGTTTTATCGCTTCATAATTTTTATTGAATTCATCGTTCGTGTTTACTTCAAGCAGGTTATTTTTATTAAAGCCAAGACTCCTGTTTTTTACATGCTGTATTTGCTGATAAATTATAATAGTACCGATGATGAGTATGATTGAAACGCTGAATTGCAACACTACTAATGCTTTTCTTATAAATGCTGCGCTGCCTGTTTTAAATTTTAATCCTTTTAAAACGAAAACGGGGTTGAATGATGATAAATATAATGATGGATAACTGCCGGCAATTAAACCACAGATTAATGTTATTACAATTAATGCAGTTATATGAACCGGATTATTTAAACCAATTGTAAGATTTTTTTGAACCAACAAATTAAATGCAGGCATTGCCAGCCCGATAATAATAACGGCAAGAATTGCAGACAGCATTGCCATAAATAAGGCTTCACCTATAAACTGAAAAATAAGATTTTGCTTACCTGCGCCCAGCACTTTTCTTACACCAACTTCTCTTGCACGCTTTTCACTGCGAGCAGTTGCAAGGTTCATAAAGTTGATGCAGGCAATTAATAAAATTATCCATGCAATTACAGAGAATAAATGCACATATTCTATTTTGCCACCACCGGTTTGAACACCGTTGTCAAATTCATCGCGTAAATGCCAATCGTTCAATCTCCATAAAAATGGAACTGCGTTTGATTTAGGTGCTCTTTTTTGAATAAACCCTTTCAACAGCTTATTTATTGATGCGGGCGAAACATTTGGTTTTAATTCAACAAAGGTTCCAAGATCGTTATTACCCCACGATTGTGCCCAGGGTTGATTTTCATCCCACCAAATCTGGAATGGCGAAACCCATTCAAATTGTATGGTTGAGTTTTTCGGAATATCTTTTATAACACCTGTTATAACATAATCCTGTTTGTTATCAACACGCAGTGTTTTTCCAACAACATTTTTTTCATTTCCAAAAAACTTTGTTGCGGTTGATGCTGTAATTACCATTGAATGCAATTGTGAAAATGCAGTTTTTGCATTGCCCTGTATAAACGGAAATGTAAACATGCTGAACAAAGAAGCATCAACATAATTACCGGTTGCATACATTGATTTTGCACCTATGGTTATTAATTTTGAATTATTGTATCCGCCTATTCTGCACGTGTTTGCAACACCCGGAATTTCAGAAATCATTGCGGGCCCCATTGGTGCAGGTGTTGAACCAAATGTGGCCACATACGTATCATACTTTTGGTTTTCACGAATGAAATACAACTGATCTTTTTTTGTGTTGAACTGATCATAATTCATTTCATCTTCAACCCATAAAAAAATTAATGCTGCACACGCAATACCAATTGCTAAACCAAATATGTTTAAAAAACTGTAGCCTTTATTTTTCCAGAGATTGCGAAACGTTGTTTTGAAAAAATTTGTAAACATGCGCAAAAAAATTAGTTCGAATTTTTTAACAGTAAAAAATCTCTCAACGCGTATGCCAATGCCCAAAAGCCTTATTGCCAGTGGTTTTTAAAGATCAAATTGATAAAAAACCGTACGAAATCGAACAGTATATTATTGCAAACGAACACTGCATTATTACTTATTCAATTATCTGAATAACTAAATACAGCTTTAAAATTATAGTGCATTTAATTTGTTTACTTAAAGGATTGAATAATCATCCTCATAAATTTTGCATAACAAATCAAGTAACATTCTGATGATAAAAAATTATGTAAAGCTTACTGTACTTGCATGTGTTTTAATAAATATGATTGGCTGTAAAGTGTTAAATGGCAGCTCATCAAAATATACTTTTGCTGATGGATTTTATTATAGCCACCTTAATAAAAATAAAAAACAAAAATATTATGTTGTAACAGGAAGCGATTCAATAAAAGTATATCCCGCCTCGGTAAGCAGGCAAATTGCAGATACGGTAAAATCTATAACCCTGTTATTTCCGCCGCATCAAAAGCCTTCTTCGTTTTCAAACTATTCTTTTAAAACCCAAACTTTCGATTTAGATGTGTTAACCATTTTATTTAAATACAGGCCGCAGGTAAACAATTTTCCAAGCCAGTTAAATGCAACATTTAACGGTGCTTTTTATATGGGTTTCAGAGAAGACATTTATAAGCTTTCATACCAGGAATCACCTTTGCATGTGCAAAACAGAAACATAACGCATTATGGTTACAGCTTTGGTGGTTTTGCCGGTGTTGGCACTGCACGCATTGATGAATATGTTACTTTAAACCGCATAAATTATGAGTACGATGGCGCCGTTTTAACAGCTGGTGGTGCTGCTGTTTTGGGATTGAACAAATTAAACTTTGGGTTTAATGTTGGTGTTGATTATTTAACCGATAAAAACAGGCATGTATGGGTTAACCAAATGAAACCATGGATCGGTTTAAGCATTGGACTTAATTTAAATTAATCATGAAATAGTATAATTAAACAATGGCATAGAAATAGCACTTTCAAAATTTCACCTTGAGTAAATTAGGGAAATATATGTGGATTGTGTTTGCCCTGCTTGCTGCTGTAACTGCAGCCATTGTTACCGTACTTTCAAAAGCCGGATTGAAAGATATTGATTCAAGTGTTGCTTTTGCTATTCAGTCTGTAATGATTTTAATTGTATCGTGGAGCGTAGTGTTTGCTCAAAAAAACACAAATAAATTAAGCCAGATAAATAATAAAGTTTGGTGGTATTTAATTATTGCAGGCATTATAACTGCGCTTTCTTCACTGTTTACTTTTCGTGCATTAAAGCTTGGTGAAGCATCAACCGTAAGCCCGCTTGAAAGACTTTCATTAGTGTTTGCCGTAATTTTAGGTGCTGTTTTTTTAAAAGAAAAATTAACCTGGCAAATTATAGTTGGTGCGTTGTTAATGGCAATCGGCGCTTTAATAATTGCATTTTCAAAGAAACCAGGTTAGTACTTAATTTTCCTGAGCCACCCATTTTTTTGCAGCTTCAAGTTCTGATAATTTAAAACCTTTTGTTTCACCCGGAATAAAATGTCCAAACTTATCTGTAAAACTTTCTATTGCGCTTTCATCGGTTACAATGGCAATTTTTTTCCATCCTCTAAAATGTTTTAATCCCATCCAGGCATCCTGCAGCCATGCGCCAATTGTAAAATTTTTTACAGGTGTTTCAAGCACCATCAATAAATGTAAATGGCCGTGTTGTTTATCTAATCTTTCTAATTCAGGCACTAAAATGTTGTCATAATCATTCTTATCTACATCACCTGTAGCTCTGAAACCGGCAACGTATGCAGGCACATCTTCAATTTTTGTAAGCATAAAAAAAATTAATGAAAAAGCATAAACAAAATATCTGCCAGTATGTTATAAAGCATTGTTGGTTTTATGATTGATGATAAACTCATCAGGAATATTAAATCAATTTGAAATTTTATAAAGATTGATTTCCGATATCATGAACCGGTTCTTTTTAAATTAGGAAAGATTATGAGCTTAAGATGAACAACCAGGTTTTTCTGAGAAGCTAATTACTCAATCTTTTAACGCACGTGTACTTATTGAGGCAAAATGAAATAAAAATTATTTGTATAAAACCAAACATATTCAGGGTACATAATTTGTATTCTTCAATAAAGCCTTTTAAAATTTATAAAAAACAAACAATAAAAGTAAACCCATGAACACAGAAAATAAAATTGACCGCCGCAAACTTATTGCGGGTTTAGGTGCAGGCATTGCAACGCTGGCTGTTAAGCCGGTTTTTGCAGATGCAAAACAGCATCTTGAAAATCATCCACCTGCAAATTTGGAAGACCCAACAACTAAGTATCCGAAACCACCTTTTCAGGAACAATCGCAGCCATGGCCGGGCCTTGCAAGTAAAATGAATCCGCGGCCAGATCATGGTGAAACCAGTTATAAAGGTTCAGGCCGTTTAAAAGGCAGAAAGGCATTAATTACCGGCGGAGATTCCGGCATGGGGCGTGCAGCAGCCATTGCTTATGCACGTGAAGGCGCTGATGTTGCCATTAATTATTTTCCCGAAGAAGAGCCAGATGCACATGAAGTAATAAGTCTTATTAAAGCCGCCGGCCAAAAAGGCAATTGCGCTTCCCGGCGATATTCGCGAAGAAGCATTTTGTAAAAAATTGGTAGAAGATGCCGTGAATGGTTTGGGCGGTCTTGACATAGTTGTTTGCAATGCCGGCCGCCAGCAATCGCATCAATCAATTTTGGATATATCTACCGAGCAATTCGACTGGACGATGAAGACAAATATTTATGCGCCTTTCTGGATAATTAAAGCTGCACTTCCGCATTTGCAGCCAGGTTCGGCGATAATCGGCACAACATCTGAACAGGCTTATGATCCATCAGCGGATTTATACGATTATGCGCAAACAAAAGCGGCTACAATGAACTATGTAAAATCGCTTGCAAAACAGCTTGGGCCCAAAAGGCATTCGTGTTAATGGCGTAGCTCCCGGCCCAATCTGGACGGCTTTGCAGGTAAGTGGTGGTGCAACCATGGAAAAAGTTAAAAGCTTTGGCAGCGATACAGCATTGGGCAGACCCGGTCAGCCGGCAGAGCTGGCTTCAATTTATGTGCAGCTTGCCGATAGTGGCGGAAGTTTTGCAACAGGAAACATTTATGGTTCCGGTGGCGGAAAAGGCCAACCATAATATTTAAAACATAAAATCCCTTACCCTTTAAAAGTTGAGTTATTATTACTCAACTTTTTTATTTTATAATATTGCTGATAATTTAATTGATTTCAGCATTATTATTTTTTGAGATTGAGAAAATATTGATATGGAAAAAAATGATTTAAGAAAACATAATTACAGGAAAAAGTTTAATGAATACTTCAAAGAATTTGTAATGCTGTTTCTTGCAGTTACGTTAGGTTTTTTTGCTGAAAGATTTAGGGAGCATATAAACCAGGTAAATGATGCGAATGAATTTTTACAATCTTATTATAACGAACTGCAGCAGCAGCAATTTCAGATTAAGAACTACACAAAAATTTTTGAAACTAAAATTGTTGATTGCGATAGCTTAATTAATATTTATTATAACCATGAAGAAAATAAAAAACTGTATGCTATAAGAACCCTCATCATTCCTGCAAAAAAAATTATTGATCTGTCGCTTATTACATCAGCATATAATCAAATGGTAAATTCCGGCACTTTAAGATATGTAAAAAATGCGCCGCTGCGCGAAAAGATGGCTTACTATAATTTTCACATAGAAGATATAAAAAATTTCAACAACCATTTAATTGAAGCATTATTTAACATGGCACCTGATGTTGGAAAACTGGAAGACCTGCATGATATGGTTACGGTAAGCGATGCGCATGCGTTTAATTATAATCATGTGCCAAACATGGATAGTTTTGCAATAATGAGTAATGAACAAAGGCGTTTGTTAATTAATTATTATGTGGGTTATAAAATTCAGGCAGTTTCAAATCTTGGTGCTTTGCAGGAATTATTTAGTGAAAACTCATCATTAATAAACATGGTAAACAAACAATTAAATAAATAAAATATTCATACCAATAAGGCGCAAATTTTTTTGAATTGCAGCCTTTGCTCTATTAAAGTTTGTATTACTATGCTGAAATTATTTAATTTAAAAACCAAATATTTTAAATCGTTTTCTTTATGTTTTTTTATACTGATAGGTATTGTTTCAAACGCTCAAAATAATTCAGGTTTATATGCTTTACATGATACTGCTTATCGCCGCGATGTTATCACAAAGTTTTTTGAAACGCAGGCAAGTGTAAAATATATTTATCAATGCACATTAAATTCAAAAGCAGATGCAGTTGCGTGGTGTGCAGATGGTGAGAAAGGACAAGTCATTCATATAAAATCTTTATCAAAAAATGAAAATGAAGAACGCGTAACAGCAGCTTCTTCTGCCGATATATCCTGTAATGAAACAGAGCCGCAATGGTCGCCTGATGCTAATGAAATTGCTTTTTTATCAGATGCACAAACACCAAACCAATTGCAGTTATTTATTGCAAACGCTGCAACAGGCGCTTTAATTACAAAGCAACCGCTCACAAATTTTAAAGGTTATGTATCCCATTTAAAATGGTCTCCCAATGGTAAATATTTAAGTGTGCTTTATGTAGAGCAGGCAAGCCGTGTACCTTCTCCAATGGCTGCAGAAAACAGAGCAACCGGAATTATTGATTCTGCTGTTAATCGCAACGTTCAATGTATTGCAATAATAGATCGTGAAAATGGTGAAATGAAAAAAATAACACCTGCTCAATTATATATTTTTGAATATGATTGGTCGCCGGATAGCAAATCGTTTGCATATACAGCAGCGTTGCCGCCGGGCGATGATAACTGGTATATCGCAAAATTATACACGCAAAAAATTTTTACAAACGATACAATTTTAATGTATCAGCCAACAAAACAAATTGCTCTTCCACGTTGGTCGCCGGATGGAAAATACATTGCTTTTATAGAAGGGTTAATGAGCGATGAAGGCGGCACCGGCGGTGAAATATTTATGATTGATGCTGAAAAAAATAACAAGGCAAAAAATCTTACGCCTGGCCGAAATTCAACGCCAGCATGGTTTACATGGCAACCAGGTAATAATATTTTATTCACTGAATTTGTTGGCGGCTCAACTGCAATCAGCATTTTAAATACTGCAAATAATGCAACTAAAACAGTATGGAAAGAAGATGAATCAATTCGTGCAGCAGATGAAGAAACCAGTTTATCTGTTATCAATAATAAAAAAATAATGTTAGCATTTATCCGTACTTCATGGAATAAATTACCTGAAATATGGTATGGAAATTTTGAAGATCAAATTCAGTTAACGCATATAAACGATTCAATTAAAAAGCCATTATTAAGAACTGAAAATATTACGTGGACAAACGAAAACAAACACATACAAGGATGGTTATTGTTTCCGCAAAATTATGATTCAACCAAACATTACCCGATGCTGGTTTGTGTGCATGGCGGCCCTGCATGGATTGCCACGCCAACGTGGGCAGCGCCTGATTTTAATACCACAGTTTATGCTCAGTTAGGTTATTTTATTTTTTTTCCAAATGCAAGAGGAAGTTACGGACAGGGCGAAGCGTTTACTTTAGCCAACCGCCGCGATTGGGGTTTTGGTGATCTGCGTGATATAATAAGCGGAGTTGATACAATAGTGAATAAATATTCAGTTAATAATGATCGCATAGGAATTTTAGGCTGGAGTTATGGCGGAGCAATGACAATGTTTTCCATCACACAAACAAACCGTTTTAAAGCCGCAGTGGCAGGTGCAGGCGCCTGCGACTGGCAAAGTTATTACGGCCAAAATGCTATTGATAAATGGATGATGAGCTATTTTAATGCCTCGCCTTATGACGATCCGGCGGCTTATGCAAAAGTTTCTGCAATCACTTATATAAAAAACGCAAAAACACCAACATTGGTTTTGGTTGGTGAAAGAGATGGAGAAGCGCCGCCACCACAATCATTTCAATTTTGGCATGCATTAAAAGAATTGCATGTACCTACACAATTAATTGTATATGCCGACGAAGGCCATGAATTTGAAAAATTTGAAAATATGATTGATGTAAGCGTAAGAGCCATTGAATGGTTTAATACTTACATGAAACCATAAAAAAGCATCTTTACCTGCATTGATTTTAATTTTTAAATCTGCTAAGGTTAAATGGAGAAATGTCAAAATGCACAGGCTTTTCCGTTGCCATATCTGAAAGCATTTTACCAATTATGCTTGAAAATTTAAACCCATGGCCCGAACATGGGCTTGCAATAATTATATTTTTGTTTAAAGGATGATGATCAATTATAAAATGTTCATCCGGCGTATTGGTGTACATACATACATCTGAAAAATTAAATATTGCATCTATTTTAAAATGTTCATCAATAATATTTTTCATCTGGTTAATTTCATCTTCATGCACTTTTTTTGAAAGCAGGTTTGGATGTACAGTTTGCCCTTCATGATGAGGTGCCGCTTTAATGCCATCGCCTACATCTGGAAAACCATAAAATATTTTACCGGCAGCATATTCCCAAATATAAACAGGTAATTTATCTGGCTGAATAAACTGCTGCAATTGCTTATTTGCATTTTTAAACCAAAATAAAACCTGTCTTTTTACAGCTAATGGCAATTGCAATTCAGGCAAAAGATCATTAAGCCAGGCGCCTGCACTTACAATTAATTTTTTTGTGCGATAGCTATTTTTATCTGTTCTTATTTCAATAACATCACCATTTTCATTAATAGAAGTTACAACTTCATTGCACAACAATTGAGCGCCGTTTTTAGCAGCAAGCTTAAGATTGGTTTCAATACATAATTCAGGAAATAAAATACCTGCATTTTCTTCAACAACTGCAACTGTATTTTCTTTTGGTTTTAAGGCAGGAAATCTTTTTGTAATTTCTGTACTGTGCAAATATTCATAAGGTATATCATGCGTTTCAGCACTAAGTTTCGCTCCTTTTATTACGCTTGCATTTTCATCACCTAAAATAATTCCGCCTGTTTTTAACAAGAGCTGTTTGCCTGATGCCCGCTCTAATTCATTCCATAAATTATATGCTTCTTTAACCAGCGGCACATACATCGGGCTTTCGTGATAAGCCTGCCGTATAATGCGGCTTTGCCCGTGCGAAGAACCAAATGAGTGCGGCGGCGTAAATCTGTCTATTCCGCAAACGGTATAACCGGTTTTTGATAAATGATAAATAGCAGAACTGCCGTGTGCACCAACGCCCAAAACAATTATATCAAAATTTGTGTTCATTATAAATCTGTAAGAAAACAAAGATGAATAATTGTTACCATGTAAATTACGCTTTTTATATCAGCACAATTTTAAAGCAAGAATGATTCAAACAAAGGAAAAAATGATTGAACAAAACGAAATTCTGCCAACACATTTTAAACCAAGATTAGGTTTATTAGATGCAACCATGATTGTTGCAGGCTGCATGGTGGGTTCCGGAATTTTTATTGTGAGTTCATACATGGTGCAGGATGTTGGCAGTGCTGGCTGGTTAATTTTTGCATGGGTTTTAACCGCGTTAATGACGGTTGCGGCAGCCTTAAGCTTTGTTGAATTAAGTGCTTTGTTTCCCAAAGCCGGCGGCACTTATGTTTATTTAAAAGAGGCATATAATCCTCTGATCGGGTTTTTATATGGTTGGAGTTTTTTTACCGTAATTCAAACCGGCATGATCGCCGCGGTTGGCGTATCGTTCAGCAAATTTGCTGCATATATTTTTCCGGCGTTGGGCGAAAGCAATATTATTTTCCATTCATCTTTTATTAATGTTTCTGCTGCGCAATTGTTTGGCATTACGCAAATTATTTTGCTTACATACATTAATTCTCTTGGCATACAAACAGGTAAAATTGTGCAGGATATTCTTACCACTATAAAGTTGCTGATGTTGTTTTGTTTGATTGTATTTGGATTTGCTTTGGCGTTTAATAAAAATATATGGAATGCAAACTGGCAACATCCGTTTCTTATAATGCGGCATTCATCAAGTTTGCCGGGTTATAATGGCAAACAAAATTTCTGGATGCATGTTACGGGCTTTTCTGTTTTTGGTGCAATTGCAGCGGCAATGGTTGGCGCCATTTTAACCAGCGATTCATGGTATAACATTACGTTTATTGCAGGTGAGGTAAAAAACCCAAAACGCAATGTCGGGTTAAGTCTTTTTTTAGGAACGCTTATCGTAACTACATTGTATTGTTTATGTAATATTATGTACCTCGCCGTGTTGCCTTTGGGCCATTCAATCAGCGATACACAAAGCATTGCGTTTGCTTCAGAAAATCGTGTGGGCGTTGCTGCGGCTTTACAAATATTCGGCGTTAAATCTGCGTTGGTAATTGCGTTTCTTATCATGCTTTCAAATCTTGGCTGCAATAATGGTTTGATATTATCCGGTGCAAGAGTATATTATGCCATGGCAAAAGACGGATTGTTTTTTAAGCGCACAGGCATATTAAATAAAACGGCGGTTCCGGCAAATGGCTTATGGCTGCAATGCTTCGTTGCTATTTTACTTTGTTTAAGCGGAAAGTATGGCGATTTGCTGGATTATATTTCTTTTGTTGTGATGTTATTTTATGTTATTACAATTGGCGGTGTAATTGTTTTAAGAAAAAAGCGACCTGAATTAGATCGCCCTTATAAAGCATTTGGTTACCCTGTTGTACCCGTTATTTATATGATACTGGCAAGCCTATTTTGTATTTCACTTATTATTTATCGTCCTGATTTTACAATCCGCGGATTGATCATCGTGTTATCAGGCATACCGGTTTATTATTTTGTTGTGGCAAATAAAAAATCAAAATCATAAATAAAAATTTTTATCTGATCATTTAAAAAAAATTTAAGCTTGTTAAGATGATTAATCATTGAAAGCTTAAACCCTATTTTTGTTTACTATGCAATCATCTTTTACTAATTACAGCACGTCAAACAGTAAAGAAGAAGCGCTTGCTGACGAAGAGCTTATAAACGCTTTGCCGCGTTCTGTTTTAAGACATAATAATTTTATATTGCTTGATGGAGAATGGAAGTTTGCTTTAGATGTGCAGGATGTTGGCCTGCTTGAAAAATGGTATCTCAGTCATCAGTATCATGATACGGCAAATTGGCCCGGATCAATAGAACAGCACATCGCTAAAATAAAAGGAATAAAAGAAGAAAATGCCTGGCAGGGAAAAGTGGTAGCCTGGTACGAACGCGATTTTCCAAAGCCCGTTATAGCATCAAACGGCGCACCTTCAATGTTGCAGTTAACCTTTGGGGCCTGCGGTTATGAAACACAGGTTTGGCTTAATGGCATTGCGTTAAAAACAATTGAAGGCGAAGAAATACATTTGGGTGAATACACTTCTTTTTCTTATGAATTAAAAGAAGAAAATCTGCAGCCGGTTAACCGCATCACAGTGCGCATTGCAGATACAATGGATGCCGATCTTAACAAGAGGCAAACAGGAATCTAATGTATATAAACGCGGCGGAATCTGGTATCAAACTTATTCCGGCGCAGTGCGCAGCATTTGGCTTGAACAGGTTGAACGCAATCGTTTACGCAGCAGGGTTGGTGTGGTTTCTGTTGTGGAAGATAATCTTGTGCGCTTTAATATTACCACACGCATTCACGATCCTGGTTCGTACACAGTAAAGCTTGAAATTTTTGAAAAAAAACAGGATAATAATATTCCTGTTGCGTCATCAGATTTTCCTTTGCAGTTAGAAGCCGGGCAAAAGCAACAGCGATTGGTTATTGAAGTTCCCAACGCAGTTTTATGGTCGCCGCAAGATCCGCATTTATATCGTTTGGTTGCGCGTTTAATTGATGCAAATGGTTATTCATCTGATATTGAAACCTTTTTTGGACTGCGTAAAATTGAAGCCCGCGGTTGTTGTGTGTATTTAAATAATAAAGCTATTTATCTTGATGGCATTTTATACCAGCCCGCAACATCAACCTACGAACAAATAAAAAGGCACATGATTGCCATGAAAAATCTCGGCTGTAATCTTGTGCGCATTCATATTTCCGGTGTTGATCCGCGTGTATATAATCTTGCAGATAAATTAGGTTTATTGCTTTGGGTTGAAGTGCCAAGTCCGCACCGGTCAAATCGTATAAGCCGCGAAAATCACCGTGCAGAATTATTGCGCATGTTAGATATTATCGGCACACATCCTTCAGTTGTAATCTGGAGTTTATATAATGAAGATTGGGGCGCACAGGACATTGCCACAAACCCGGAAACAAGAAAATATATTACTGATATGTATCATTACATGATGCTTGCGCAACCGCAATTTCTTGTTGTTGATAATGATGGATGGCAGCATGTTTCATACCTTGGCCGTTTAAAATCAGACCTGCTTACCGTGCATATTTATACACCAGATATAAATCAATGGAAGGAAACGCTTGATAAACTTATAGCCGGTGAATTAATAGGTGTTACCGCTTATCCGCTGGTAGTGGGCGATCCGTTTTTTTATCGCAAGCAAATTCCGCTTGTTGTAAGTGAATGGGGCGGTTTTGGTTTTGTAAATTATGGCGGACCGGAAAAAGAAAGTGATCGCGTAAATCTCATCAAACAATATAAAATAGAATTACGCAATCGTTCAATTGCCGGTGATGTGTACACGCAAGCCACAAATATTGAAGATGAAAAAAATGGTTTGATTGATGCAGAAACCGGTGAATTGCTTGTTCCGGCAGGTTTATTAAAAAGCGCAGTGAAAGATTAGCAATAGCATTTGTTTAAAATATTTTTAATGTAATCAGCCATAAACCTTAATGCCTTTTCTTTTAATATAAGCATGCCATAAAATCATTGAAGCAATGGTTCTATATGGGCGCCAGCTTTCTGCAATTGTAAGCATTTCTTCTTTGCTGATTTTTGGATGAAGTTGTTTTACTTCTTTTAAACTGTTAACCAGCGCAACATCGCCTAACGGAAAAAGATCGCTGCGTTGCAAAGCATGCATTAAATACACATCAACCGTCCAATCGCCAATGCCTTTTATTTGCTTTAAAGCAATGCGTATTTCTTCATCAGTTGATGCGGCCAGTTTTTTAAGATTAATTTGTTTAGAAATGATAGCTGTTGCCAAAGCTTTTGCATAAACTATTTTTTGGCGACTGAAATAACAGGCTTTCAATTCTTCATCACTTAATGCCAATATTTTTTGAGGCGTAACGAAACCTGTTTTTGCTTTTAATTTTTTAAAAGCAGCATAAGCAGATGCAAGCGAAACCTGTTGTTCAAGAATGGTTAATATCAGGGTTTGAAAAATGGCAGGCCTTGTCCACATTGGCGGCAAACCGTATGTATCAATAATTTTTTTTAGAGCTTTATCTTTTTCAGCAAGCGCAAAACATATCGAGTGAAAATTATCTTTTGTAAAGATGTTATGCATTTGCTTAAAACCGGTTTAAATTAATGCTATTGCTGAGCTTGCCTTTAACTGAAATTTGAAATAAATCTTGAGTAATAAATATTATAATAAAATGGAAGCGCAAAATGCACGGTAATTATTTCTGAAATTGATCTGTTGTTTTTCTTTGAATAATGCCGCCGCCAATCACATCATCGCCTTCATAAAAAACGGCACTTTGGCCCGGCGCAATGCTCTTTACGTTTTCATAAAAACGAACACGAATATTATTGCCATCACATTGTATAAAACGCTTAATGCGCCTTTATCTTTATAACGAATTTTAGTGAACGCTTCTCTCCCATCTTCAACGCCATCATATTTCAGCCAATTCATCTTTGCAACCATCATTTCGCTTTGCTGCAAATCTTCTTCATCGCCCAATATAACCGTATTTGTTTCTGGTTCAATCGCAGTAACATAAGCCGGTTTGCCCAACGCAATATCCAAACCTTTGCGCTGACCAATGGTATAAAAAGGATAACCTTTATGCTCACCTAATTTCAAACCATTTTTATCAACAAACCAGCCGCCGCTAACCTGTTCTTCCAAACCTTCAACACGATGTTTTAAAAAGCCACGATAATCATTATCCGGAACAAAACAAATTTCATAGCTCTCACTTTTTTTCGCCAGTTCAGGATAACCAAAATCCAACGCCATTTGCCTTATTTCTGTTTTACGATATTTACCTAACGGCAAAATAGTTCGGCTCAATAAATCCTGCTGCAAACCCCACAGCACATAGCTCTGGTCTTTTGTTTCATCCAAACCTTTGCTTATAAAAAATCTTCCGTTTGTGTGTTGGTGAATATTTGCATAATGGCCTGTTGCAATAAAATCGCAACCCAATGCATCGGCACGTTTTAACAAAGCACGCCATTTGATATGCGTGTTGCACATCACGCAAGGATTGGGCGTTCTGCCTGCCAAATATTCTTCCACAAAATTCTCCATCACAAAATCGCCGAACTCTTCGCGTATATCTAAAATAAAATGCGGAAATCCATGTTGCACAGCCGCCGCACGGGCATCGTTAAAACTATCAATGTTGCAGCAACCCGTTTCTTTACTGCCGCCGCCGCTGGTTGCATAATCCCAGGTTTTCATGGTAATGCCAATTACTTCATAGCCTTCGTTATGAAGCATCAAAGCCGTAACGGTGCTATCAATACCGCCGCTCATCGCCACCAAAACTTTTCCTTTTTTACTCATTATAAATCAAATCAAGCTGCAAATATACGTTGATGATTTTTTAGAGAAGATGTGGGCAGCATCAGCAGTTGAATATCTATTGAGCTGCGGCCCGCTTTACGCTGCAAGTCCTCGCTACGCTGCATTTCACTGTGGGTTTTACACTGCAATTGAGGCTGCGTGTTGAGCGGGAAATAATTAATTCAGCTAATAATGTTGCTTTGCATATGTGCCATTTAATAATTATTATTACAACATGAAATTTGCTAAAACAATTAAAATATTCCTTATTGATGGCGATCCAAATGGAAGAATGTCTTGTGAACTCTCGAACTGGACAGGCAAAGCTTATAAAATTCCAAGGATCAAAATAAAAGAATGTATTGATAGAGCTGATTTAGTAAGCACTGGTGTTTATCTTCTTTTAGGTAAAGATGAAGAAGGCAATGATCAAGTTTATATCGGAGAAGCGGAAAGCACTCTTAAAAGATTAACACAGCATCTAAATCAAAAGGATTTCTGGAATGAAACAATTGTCTTTATTAGTAAAGATGAAAATCTTAATAAAGCACATATAAAATACTTGGAAAATCGACTTTATGACATTGCAAAAATTGCCAATAGATATAAGATTGAAAACACAATTATACCAACACAATCTTCAATATCTGAGTCTGATAGAGCAGAAATGGAAGAGTTTATAGAAAATATCAAACTGCTTGTAAATAGTTTAGGGCATAAAATTTTTGAAGAAAAAAGAGAATACAAAAGCAAACCAAAACAACAACAAGAAATATTTATTTTGAATGCTCCAAGAGGGGCAAATGCACAGGGCGAACCAACTTCTGAAGGATTCGTTGTATTTAAAGGATCAAAAATCGCAATTTCTATAGTTGCTTCATTTCCACCATCTATGCAAAAGTTGCGACAAAGTCTCATCGATAAAGGAATTGTGTACATAATGGAGAATCATTAGAATTAATTGATGATTTTATTTTTGGCAGTCCATCAACCGCTGCCGCAATTGTAATGGGAAGAAATGCCAATGGTCTTATTGAATGGAAATTGCCTAACGGCAGAACTCTAAAAGGATTTGAAACCGAAGAAGAAATCTCTCCTATTAATTTGTTGTTACCAAATTCACTTAAGCTAATAATTAAATCATCAGATGCCCAATCAAGTTGGACATGACGTGCAACAGCGTGTGTTTTGTACTTGCCTTATCAACGTTTGAGAAACCAATCAATTACTCACCATCATTTCCAGACGAATGTTGCTTAGGAATCATTTTTCATTCAACAGACCTTATATTAAAACAACTTAATAATCACACCAGATGCCCAATCAAGTTGGGTATGACGTGCAACAGCGTGCGGTTTACACTTGCCTTATCAACATTTAAAAAACCAATCAATCGCTCAGCATAAACCATCAATGCTCAACAGCCGACAAAACAACACTACAAAAGCCAAATCAAGGAAAATGAACGGATGTGCTGTATATCATCCGTTCTTGAATTTCTTTGGTTACTTTCTTTTTTCAAGAAAAGAAAGTGACAAAAGCGAAATAATATAATTAACCATTAAAGTTGAACACAAAGTTACCTTAGTAACTTTCGCATTTAATAATCTTTCTTTTATATTCGATATATGAATTCAATCAACCTGATTTTATGGATCGCTTTTACGCTGCTGTTTATTGCATTTTTTTCGGGGCTTGAAATTGCTTTCATCAGCATCAGCCGCCTTTCTGTTGAACTTAAAAAAAAGCAAGGTTTAAACAGCGGCAGTATTCTTTCAAAATTTATGGAAACACCTTCGCGTTTTTTGGGAAGTTGTTTAATAGGCATCAATTTTTTTCTTGTTATTTATGGTTTATTGTTCAGCGAATTAATGCGCACATCTTTATGGAACCCGCTGAAACTGCAAAACGAATATGTTAAGCTGTTGTTTGATACCATACTTTCTTCTTTGGTTGTTTTAATTATCGGCGAGTTTTTGCCCAAAGCAATTTTTCGGGCACGTAATGATAGTTTATTAAGTTTTTTTGCGCCGGTTGCAAAATTGTTTTATAAATTATTCAACCCGGTTTCATCGCTGTTTGTAAACCTTGCAGAAGGCATTTTAAAATATCTTTTTAATGTGCGGGTAAAAGATAAAGGCGAACCTTTTTCTAAAATAGACCTTGAACATTTTTACCAGCAATCAAGAGAACAGGATCCTGATTCGCAGGAATTGAATACAGAACTTTTTGAAAATGCATTATCGTTGCCTTTGGTTAAAGTAAGGCAATGCCTTGTGCCGAGAACAGAAATTGAAGCCGTTGATATAAATATTTCTGTTGAACAGGCATTGCAGCATTTTATAGAAACCAAGTTAAGCAAGCTTGTGGTGTATGAAGGAAATATTGATAACATCCAGGGCTATATTCACCAGCTTGATCTTTTTAAAAAACCCGCTGACCTGCGTTCAATTTTATTGCCCATTCCGGTGGTGCCGGAAACCATGAGTGCAACAGATTTGATGAACAAGTTTAATAAAGAAAGAAAAAGCATTGCATGGGTAGTTGATGAGTTTGGCGGCACTGCAGGTATTATAACTATGGAAGATTTGCTGGAAGAAATTTTTGGTGAGATACAGGATGAATATGATACCGAAGAATTTGTTGAAAAGCAGATCGCAGAAAACGAATTTATTTTTTCGGGAAGATTGGAGCTGGATTATCTAAATGAAAAATATGATCTTGATTTTCCTGAATCAGAATTTGAAACTTTATCCGGTTATATAATTAATCAGCACGAAACCATTCCGCACGCCAAAGAACGCATCATTATTGATAAATATGAATTTGATATTCTTAACGTAAGCGATACCCGCATTGAAATGGTAAAACTTAAGCTGCTGCACTAACAATTTCAACTTTATAATTTTTATTCTATTGTTTGTTTTGCTGCCACGTACATTTGTACACTTTTTAAAAAAAGACGAACATAATGGCAGAAGGTTTTTTTGGTCGCAGAAGCCAGGGCAAAGGCGAAATGGCATTTGTAGATCATTTAGAAGAATTAAGATGGCATATTATCCGTTCCTTATTAGTAATTATTTTTTTTGCTATACTGATCTTTATAAAAATTCAATGGGTATTCGATAAAATAATTACCGGGCCCATCAATCCAAATTTTATAAGTTACCGGCTCATTTGCAAGCTTAGCCATAAGCTTGGTTTAGGTAACGAACTTTGTTTGCCGCCGGTAAACATCAGCATGCAAACCACAACTTTTGGCGGCCAGTTTTTCAGCAGTTTTTCCATTGCATTTGTTGGCGGATTAATTGCCGCATTTCCATATATTTTTTGGGAACTCTGGCGTTTTATAAAACCAGCGCTTAAACCAAAAGAATTAAAAGGAACTCATTTTGTTATTTTCTGGATCTCATTTTTCTTCTTTTTAGGCGCCGCATTTGGTTATTTTGTTTTAGGACCTTTTACATTTAATTTTCTCGCAACATTCCAGGTAAGTGCGCTTAACATTGTTCAAACAAGGCCAACCATAAATGATTATATCGATAACCTTACAGATGTTATTGTTGGCTGCGGCATTGCGTTTGAAATGCCGGTGCTTACTTATGCGCTTACCAAAATCGGTATCATCACACCACAATTTCTAAAAAAATCACGTAAGTATGCAATCGTTATTTTATTAGTGATTGCTGCGGTTATTACGCCAAGCCCCGATTGGTACAGCCAAACAATTGTATTTCTTCCACTGTATGGTTTGTTTGAATTGGGCGTTTATTTTTCTTCAAGAGTTTATAAGCGGGATAAACAAAAAGAGGCCGAAGAATGGAGTTAATAATGCTTTTGTAAATATTTGGTGACCGGCATTTGTACTTCGTGGCATCACGGTTGTGTCACTCCCTTGTACAGAATATTTTCATGGCAGCTTCAGCATTAAATTTTGAGCCTTATCCATTAGATGTCATCTTATTTACTTCCGGTTTGTCTGATGTTTTAATTTGCTTTTCACTATAAATAAATATGGCCGGCTGCTGGTTAAATGTTTTTACAACACCTGAAATACATGCTCTTTGATTTACTAATTTCTGGCGCGGATCAAAAGACATTTTTTTAATAACGCTTTGTTTAAAAACAATATTTAATTTTTCATTCGTGGCACTATCCTGTATATATAAAACCAATGGTGCATCTTTTGAAACATTTCCTGCATCGCCTTGCTGCACAATGTTGCAAACCGTTATATTTCCAGCCATTTTTCTTTGAGCATTTATTTGTGATGAAACACCCAGCATACATAAAAACAGCATAACGCTATACTTTTTCATAAACTGCTTTTATTAAAATTTATCAAAATTATTGCCATGATTAAAAAGTTACAGCTTAACATTTAAACCAACCATAAAATTTGTTCCTGCTGCCGGATAATAATAATTGTCGTTTACAACGCTGCCATCTGCCATGTAAGGATAGGTGTTTGCATTGGGTTCATATAATTTATTAAAGATGTTATTCACTTCAACAATAAGATCTATCTGTTTAAATAAAATTTTATACAAAGAATAATTCAGGCGAATGTTTTCTGTAAAATAAGATGGCAACATGCGGTTATTGTTTTGCGTGTTATCCAAATATTGCTTGCCAACATATTTGCTTACAAAATTTAGTTGCATATTTTTTAACGGAATAAATGTTGCCGTTGCTGCTGCAATTACATCCGGTGAAAAAGAAATATCCGTGTTTTTATGATCAACTGATTGCTGGCCTATATAATTACCATCAGCATCATATTCATCTAAATATTCTGTAAAAGATTTTATTTTATTTGCACTGAATGTAATGTTTCCGTTTATATTTAACCATGGCGCAAATACAGCGCCAGCCTGCAATTCAGCGCCTGCACGAAAACTGTTTGGCACATTTGTTCTGGTATATTCTCCTACATCATTAATTTTTCCTGTTAATACCAACTGATCTTTATACAGCATATAATACAGCGTTGCAGAAAAATTATAGTTTTTATTTTTTCTTTCAATGGCGGCTTCAAAATCATGTAAAATTTCTGCGTTGGGTTGTTGCTGCGGACTTGCTTCAAAATCATCCCGGTTGGGTTCTTTATGCGCCATCGCATAACTGAAATATGCATTCCATCCATTAAAATTATAATCAACGCCAGCTTTTGGATTAAAGAAACTAAAATCTCTTTTAATAAATAATGTTGGGTTATCTTCAAAGCCTTTCATATCATGCAGCACATAACGGTATTGCATATCAACAAAACTGCTTAAACGATTATTAAAATTGTGCATCCATTTTGCATAAATATTTTCATCTGTTTTTGTTGCCGGATAATTATAATATTCATACCCTTCATTCGCAATTTTTGTTTGGCTCCAAACCAATTTTCCATAATGTTTTCCATCGTATCTGCTCCAGCTTCCACCAACAGTTAATTCATCCTTTGCAGTTTTATATTGCAATGAAAATATTTGTCCGTAAAAATAATTATCCAGCCAAAGCTGGCGGATAACATCTGTATTTGTAATAGTATCACCATTATAAATAACATTGGGCAAACCATAATACGCAAATGAAGTTTGTGAATTATCACCCGCGGCTGTTTCTGCGGCAACACCTTTATATTCTTCATAATAACCTTTTCCGCGAACTAAAAATACAGCTGTATTAAATTTCCAGCGGCTGTTAAAATCATGATCAAAAAATAATTGATAATGTGTTTGCCAGTAATTATCTGTTTCGTTGTTGTAAGGCGAGCCGGGTTTTTCAGTGCCTGCAGGATTGTATCTTCTGTTGGTTTGCAAACTATCAAACGGAATTCCATACCATGCCTGGTACGTTTTTTCTTTGCCCGAAAAAATATTTAAACGCAAAGAATTTTTATTGCTGATGTAAGCTGCAGAAGTATAAAAAGATTTCAATCTGCTAAAAGCACGATCAATATAACCATCGCTAACAATGCGGCTTAATCTTGCATCAATTGTAAAATGATTTCCTAATAAACCTGTTCCCATTTTAATAGTGTTTTTCCATGTATTGAATGAACCGAAACTGTTATCACTTTCAGCATAAGCTTTTTTATTTATTTCGTTTGTGCTGATGTTTATGGTTGCGCCAAAAGCGCCGGAACCGTTTGTTGACGTGCCAACGCCACGCTGAATTTGAATTGAATTTGCCGATGAAACAAAATCGGGCAAATCAACAAAATAAGTGGCTAAACTTTCTGCATCGTTAAAAGGAATTCCGTTTAATGTAACATTAATGCGTGTTGCATCGGTGCCGCGAATGTGAATGCCCGTATAACCAACACCATTGCCTGCATCAGTTGTTGTAGTTACAGATGGCGTTTGATTTAAAATGAAAGGCAAATCTTCACCTAAATTAACTTTTGCAATATCATTTTTGGTGATGTTTGTTTTGGTGAACGGCGCTTTATCTGCAGCACGCACAGAAGTTATTTCAAGCGGCTCTAAATACGCAGACGATTCTTTTAAAACAATATTTAATAAAATATTTTGTTGCAGTTGAATGGTTGTATCAAATCTTTCAAAACCAATAAACTCAACGCTAACTGTATATATTGAATTTAAATTTAAGTGTAAGAAACTAAATTGGCCCTCCGCTCCTGTTTGAGTTTTTGATTTAAAATTTTTTGCGGCGATGGTTATGGTTGCTCCTTTTAAAGGATGATTATTTTTATCAGCAACAATTCCATTTAATGCAGTTTGCGCTGATGTTGTAAACAGCATGAAAAATAAAGCAAGTGTTCCCAAAAAAATTTTCATTTTTGTCAGTTTTAAATTATTAATGGGAACAAGGAAATATGCGGAAGAATGTGCGGCGTTAAAAGCTCACCTTCCCTTCGCAGGTATTACCCTGTTCAGGTTCAACGGGTGTAATCTCAGCCTTCAATATAGAAAGCACCCCGGGACTTTAAAACCTTGAATATTTTAAACTTTCAAGGTTTATTTCATGCAAAATTAATAAGAGAAATTAAATTACTGTAACCTTTTATTTATCTGTCCGTTTCATTCAAAACCAAATTATGCAAAAAATATTTTTATGTTTATTAATTACGTTTTGTGCGTTTAGTTTAAATGCTCAAAACGTAGTGCACGATGCAAATGCGCAGGTACGCAACGTTGGCTCTTTTAATAAGATAAGAGTTTCCAGCGCCATCAGTTTATATTTATCGCAGGGCAATACGCAAGCGGTTGCCGTAAGCTCGGAAGATGATAAAGTAACGGCAAAAATTATAACGGAAGTTTCAAATGGCACATTAAAAATTTACGTTGAAAGCGGCGCATGGAATACCTGGAACTGGGGCAACAAACATTTAAAAGCCTATGTAACTTTTACAAATTTAGAGATGCTTGATGCCTCCGGCGCCTGCAATGTAGAACTTACTGACCCCATTAATGTTGGTGATTTTAAACTGGAGTTAACCGGCGCCAGTAACATTAAAGGCGTAATTAAAGGCAGCGATCTTAAATTTGAAATAGACGGCGCTTCTAACGGCAGGCTTGAAGTTGCGGCAACGTCATTCAGCATTTCACAAAGCGGCGCCAGCAATTTTAAAGGAAATCTACATGCAGGAAAAACAAGTTTTGATTTAAGCGGCGCCTCTGTTACCGAGGTTAGCGGATCATCTTCTGACTTGATGGTAGATGCCAGCGGCGCCAGCAATTTTAAAGGCGAAGATTTGCAGGCCGAAACTTGTAAAATAGAAGCTACAGGTGCATCATCAGCAACAATTAATGTAACCAAAACGCTTGATGTTACTGCAAGCGGCGCCAGCAGTGTTCATTACGGCGGCGGCGCAACATTAAATAATGTTGATGTTAGCGGCGGCTCTTCGGTTAAAAAGAAAAGCTAAATAAATTCAATTAAGTTTTGCCTAAAGCTATCATTGCCTTATCTTTGCCGCCCACATCGCGAGGTAGAGCAGCGGTAGCTCGTCGGGCTCATAACCCGAAGGTCGGAAGTTCGATCCTTCCCCTCGCAACTAAGTAAAGCCTCGAAAGAGGCTTTTTGTTTATGTTTACTGTTTATATTTTGTTTTCTGTTAATCATAATAAAATTTATATTGGATGTACAGGAAATTTGAAACAAAGATTTTTATCGCATAATGAATTAGGTAAAAAAGGCTGGACGATAAAGTATAGACCTTGGATTATAGTTTATACAGAAAATTTGAAACAAAGCAACAAGCTCTTTTAAAAGAAAAACAACTTAAATCCGGCAAAGGCAGGCAATGGATTTGGGATAAATTAATTAAAAAGTTATAACGAAAAGGCTCATATCCGCCGCGGCGGACGGAAGTTCGATCCTTCCCCTCGCAACAAAATGTGAAGTCCCGCTTTGCGGGATTTTTTTATTTTATGAACTTAGCTTCGAATAAATATTAAGCTTTTGTTGCGTCGCACCCTTGTACAATTAATTTTCTATTCAGCATGAAATCAGGTTTTGTAAACATATTTGGTAAACCGAATGCCGGTAAAAGCACATTATTAAATGCTTTGATCGGCGAAAAAATGGCTATTGTTTCATCCAAAGTGCAAACAACAAGGCATCGCATAAAAGCATTTCTTACAAAGCCGGGTGAATATCAAATTGTTTTTTCCGATACGCCGGGCATCATCGAACCAAAATATAAATTGCACGAGCGTATGATGCAACATGTAAAATCTGCACTCGAAGATGCTGATGTTGCTTTACTGATCGCAGATTGCACAAAAAATATTAACGAAGCAGCAGAACTCTTTAATAATCTGCGCTTAACAGTTCCATCTATTCTTGTTTTAAATAAAATTGATAAGCTTAAAACAGTTAAAATTAAAGAGCTGAAATCAGCCTTCAATCAATCATCATTCAAAAAAATAATTACAGTTTCTGCTTTAAAACAGCAAAATTTAAATGAGCTTTTATCTTCAATTATAGAATTATTGCCCGAAGGAGAACCATTTTATAACGAGGATGAATTAACCGATTTGCCAACAAAGTTTTTTGTAAGCGAAATTATTCGTGAAAAAGTGTACGATTTATTCAGTGAAGAAATTCCCTATCAAACAACGGTTATAATTAATGAGTTTAAAGAAAAAGAATCGCTGATAAAAATTCAGGCAGATATAATTGTAAACCGTGAAAGCCAGAAAGCGATTTTATTAGGTGAAGGTGGCAAAATGATAAAACAGCTCGGCACTTTGGCCAGAATTGAAATTGAAAAGTTTTTACAGCAAAAGATATTTTTGCAGCTTTTTATAAAGGTAAAACCAAAATGGCGAGACAACGATTTACGGCTGAAAGAATACGGGTATTAATGTCTGATGGAAGATTTTCGTTATATATGATTTAAATAAGTCAGCATCTTCAAATCAGACATCATTAAATCAAAGGAAATTATGAGTTTTACAGTAGCAATAACAGGAAGGCCAAACGTTGGTAAAAGCACATTGTTTAACCGCTTGCTTGAACAACGACAAGCCATTGTAGATAACGTTAGCGGTGTAACCCGCGACAGGCAATATGGCATTGCAGATTGGAATGGCAAAGTATTCAATGTTATTGATACTGGAGGATTTGTACCAGATAGCGAAGATATTTTTGAAAGCGAAATTCGCAAACAGGTTAAAATTGCCATTGATGAAGCAAACGCTGTTATTTTTATGACTGATGTTGCAACAGGCATTACAAATCTTGATGAAAGTATGGCTGATTTATTGCGCCGTTCAACAAAGCCTGTTTTTTTAGTGGTGAATAAAGTTGATAATGCAGAACGGCAGTTAGAAGCCACTGAATTTTATAGTCTTGGGTTTGATAACGTTTTTTTTATTAGCAGCATGACGGGCAGTGGAACCGGTGAATTGCTTGATGCAATAACCGCACTAATTGAAGAAAAACCCGAAGAAGCAACTGAAAACGATGTACCCAAATTTGCCATTATCGGGCAGCCGAATGTTGGTAAGTCATCTTTATTAAATGCGCTGGTTGGCAAAGAACGCACTATTGTTAGTGAAATTGCCGGCACCACCAGAGATACAATTCACACGCATTATAATTTGTTTCAAAAAGATTTTATTTTGATTGACACCGCAGGTTTGCGCAAAAAAAATAAAGAAAAAGATGACCTTGAATTTTATTCCGTTATCCGCGCCGTAAAAGCAATGGATGAGGCGGACGTTTGCCTGCTGGTTTTAGATGCAGAAAAAGGAATTACGGCGCAGGATGTAAATATTTTTTCCTTAGCGGCACGCAAAGGCAAAGGCATTGTATTGCTGGTGAATAAATGGGATTTGGTTGAAAAAGAAACGAATACGGCAAAAGAATACGAGCAAAGATTAAAAGAAAAAATTGCGCCTTTTACAGATGTGCCGGTTCTGTTTATTTCAGCCAAAGAAAAAACAAGAATCTTTAAAGCGATGGAAATAGCGCTGGATGTTTATGAAAACCGCAAACGCAGAATTGCAACCAGCAAACTAAACGAAGTAATGCTGAAAGCAATTGAAGCGTATCATGCACCGGTGGTTCGCGGCCACACCGTAAAAATAAAATACATCACGCAATTGCCAACAGCCGTGCCTTCGTTTGCGTTTTTTACCAATTATCCTGACGATATAAAAACGCCTTATAAAAATTATTTGGAAAATCAACTGCGTTCATCATTCAATTTTACAGGTGTGCCGGTAAGAATTTTCTTCAGAAAAAAATAACCAGCTTTTAAAGGCAAGTTTAAAATAAAGTTTGTATGCCATGCGTAATTTTAAACTCGTGTTGCAGCAGCCATTTTTTTCGCCATATTCCGCCGGCATAACCAACAAGCGTTTTATCGCTTCCAATAACGCGGTGACAGGGAATAATAATACCAATTTTATTTTTACCATTTGTTGCAGCAACTGCACGTATTGCTTTTTCATCGCCAATTAAACGGCTGAGTTCGAGATAAGAAATAGTTTTACCATAAGGAATTTGTAATAGTTCGCCCCAAACTTTTTGCTGAAAAAATGTTCCGGGTTGATGAACGGGCACATCAAAAACTTTTCTTTTGCCGCTAAAAAATTCAATCAGTTGTTCTGTGCATTGATGCATTACTTCACTTATACCTGGCTCGCCATGTTTTACCTGTTCAGGTTTATCAATAAAATTTAATTCGGCAATATAATGTTCTGTGCCGCCAATTTTAATTAAACCAATCGGGCTTTGATAATATGTGTAATAGAGTTCATCCATTTTTTTTGTTGCCGGTTACAAGTTTCAGGTTAGGTTTCACATTCTTATATCGTACATCTTACTACATCGTACATCTTACATCATAAATCTTACATCATCCAACCTTCATCCCATTTTTCACTGCACGTTCCGGTTGTAATAATACAACATTATTATTTTCATCATACACACCAAGCACAAGGCATTCGCTAAAAAAGTTTGCTATTTGTTTAACCGGAAAATTTACAACAGCAACCACCTGCTTGTTTAATAAATCTTCTTTCGTGTAATGAAATGTAATTTGTGCCGATGATTTTTTTATACCCATTTCACCAAAATCAATTGTTAACTGGTAAGCCGGTTTTTTTGCATTAGAAAAATCTTTTGCTTCAATGATAGTTCCGCAACGCATTTCCATCTTTTCAAAATCTTTCCAATCTATCATACATTTTGTTATTAGTTAATTTTGTTTTCAATTTGTGTTTTAAACATTGTAATTTAAAAACAAAAAAATAATATTTATGAAAAGACATGCAACAGCCGTTTGGAACGGTTCCGGCAAAGAAGGAAAAGGAACGGTAAGCTCTCAAAGCGGTGTTTTAAAAGACACGCAATATTCTTATAAATCAAGGTTTGAAGAAGGAACCGGAACCAATCCTGAAGAATTAATTGCAGCAGCACATGCAGGTTGTTTTGCCATGAAGTTAAGTTTTGTTTTAGGCGAAGCAGGCTTTACACCAGATCGTTTAGAAACAACAGCTAACATTAATTTTGAAAATGGCGTGCTTACAGAATCGCATCTTACAGTTAAAGCAAAAGTGCCGGGTATAAGCAAAGAAAAATTTGATGAATGCATAAAAGATGCAGAAAAAAATTGCCCGATAAGTAAAGCGCTGAACATGAAAATTTCATCCGAAGCAAGTCTTGAAGAGTAATTTTTAACTTAAAAATCTATTACCTAATTATCTGCCATGAGAATTATAGCGTGTATTTTTTTTGCTGCCATTACCATTGTTTTAATTTATTTTTTAGATAATCCCTTAACGTTAAATGGCAGCAAAACACCACGCTTTGGTTTTTTTCTTTCTCCGCAAACCGGTTTCTGGCAAAGCGCCGAACCCGCAAATGAAACGTTTAACGGCAGTTTAAATTTTCCTCAGTTAAAAGGCAAAACAGAAGTTTATTTTGATGAAAGATTAGTGCCGCACATTTACGCACAAAACGAAACCGATGCATGGTTTGTTCAGGGATATTTGCATGCAAAATTCAGGTTATGGCAAATGGATTTTCAAACGTATGCGGCCGGCGGAAGGTTGAGCGAAATAATGGGTGATTCATCTAACGGAAGAAATTTTTTAAAGATTGATAAATTTTTCAGAAGGCTTGGAATGGTGTATGCTGCTGAAAAAATGTTGCACGCAATTGAAACCGATCCGCAAATGAAAGCAACCTGCGATGCTTATACCGCAGGCGTTAATGCATACATAAATTCCTTGAGTGAAAAAGATTATCCGTTAGAATATAAATTGCTTAATTATAAACCCGAACAATGGACGAACATGAAATCGGTGCTGCTTGCAAAATATATGTCTTATGATCTTGCAGGTTACGACCAGGATTTTGAAAGAACAAATGCAAAATCTATATTAACAAGAGCACAGTATGAAAGATTATTTCCTTACGTAGAAGATTCAATGCAGCCTATTATTACTGAGGCAATACCAAAGCTAAAAAATCAATCCGTTGTTAAACCGCCTTCCACCGCAGACTCGTTATATTTTAATTATAAAACAGAAATTGAACCATTAAATCCGCCCATCAAACCAAACAAAAATAATGGCAGCAATAACTGGGCAGTTGCAGGCAGCAAAACAAAAAGCGGAAGACCAATTTTGTGCAATGATCCGCATTTAGGTTTGCATCTTCCTTCGCTTTGGTACGAAATGCAAATATCAACACCGGCATTTAATGTATATGGTGTTTCGCTTGCAGGTGCGCCGAATATTTTAATTGGTTTTAATGAAAATTGTGCATGGGGTTTAACCAATGCTGAGCGTGATGTAAAAGATTATTATGAAGTAAAGTTTCGCGATAGCACCATGCAGGAATATTGGTTTAATGGTGAATGGCGCAAAGCACAAATGCGTGATGAAATTATTAAAATAAGAAATAAACCAAGCGATACTGAACATATTGCCATTACGGTTTGGGGGCCGGTAATGTATGATCCGCATTATCCTGATAAACTTCATACAAATAAATATTATGCATGCCACTGGCAGGCACATGAAGAAAGTGATGAACTTGCATCTATATTAAAATTAATTCGTGCAAAAAATTATAACGATTATCTCGCTGCTATTTCAACGTTTAATTGTCCAAGTCAAAATTTTGTTTTTGCTGATAAAGCCGGTGATATAGCCATTCACCAGGCAGGAAAATTTCCTGCGCTTTGGTACAGGCAGGGAGATTTTATTATGCAGGGAAACGACAGCAGTTATGCATGGCAAACCTATATTCCGGATAGCCTTGAACCGGTGATGCATAACCCTGAAAGAGGCTTTGTAAGCAGTGCCAACCAAGAGCCGTATGACACGAGGATTTATCCTTATTATATACCTGGTTATTATTCTTTATACAGAGGCTGGCTTATTAACCGCAATCTTTCATCCATGCAAAATATTACGGTTGATGATATGGAAAATTTGCAAACAAGTTTTTATAACTTATTAGCTGAAAAAGGTTTGCCAATCTTAGAAAAAAATATTGATTCTTCTAAATTAAATAATGAAGAAATGCAATACCTCTCAACCGTTTCATCATGGAATTTACTAAACGATTCATCATCTGTTGGGGCAACCATTTTTAAATTATGGATGGATAGTTCAATAAGTAAAGTTTATGATGATGAATTACACCAATCTTCATTGCCCGTTCCAACTATTGAGCCATCTACTTTAATAAAAGATATTGAAAAAGATTCTGCAAAATTATTTGCGGATGATATTAATACGCCCGAACATGAAACTGTAAAAGATGATATAACCGCTGCATTTAAAAGCATTATTCCTGTGCTTGAAAAAGCAAAAAAAAATAATATGCTTGAATGGGGAAAATTTAAAGATGGCGGCGTAAATCATTTGCTGAACATTGCCGCATTCAGCAGAATGCATTTAAATGTTGGCGGCGGAAAAAATATTATAAATGCTTTTGAAAAAGATCATGGGCCAAGCTGGCGAATGGTTGTTGAATTAACCGATAATATAAATGCTTACGGAGTTTATCCTGGCGGCCAAAGTGGTAATGCAGGAAGTAAATATTATGATGATTTTATAAACACTTGGGCTGCAGGAAAATATTATCACATCCAGTTGTATAAAAAACAAACAATCGCATCACAAAAAAATAATTTAGGCAAGATGGTTTTTTCCAGGTAAAAATTTAAAAGTAAAAAACGCTTTTGAATTTACAAGTTCTTCATTTTTAATTTTGGCTTTAACTTTTGAATTTTATATGAAATTTATTGTTGTTGTTTTATTATCTGCATTACTTGGTTACGCTGCGCCGTTATACTTTACATGGTGGAGTTTTGCAGCGTGTTCTTTTATCATTGCTTTATTCATTCATCAAAAACCTTTGCTTGCTTTTATAGCAACATTTCTTGGTTTATTTTTATTGTGGGCAATAATGGCAATGATGATTGATAGTGCAAACGATCATTTATTATCCAAAAAAATTGCAATGGTTTTGCCATTAAACGGCTCATCTTTTTTATTGATATTTATAACTGCGTTCATTGGCGGATTGCTTTCAGGCTTTGCAGGTTTAACAGGCAGCTTTGCACATAAACCACGAAAACCGCAATACTGATTTTATTCATCTTGTAAAAAAAATTCCTGGCAAAAATTCTTGATATAATTCCCTATAAAATTTTGCCTGCACAAATGGGCGGCCAAAAAGGCATTGCTTTTTTTTGTAAATACCTTGGCGAACAAAATGAACTAACTGCAGTTTCTGTAAATAATAATGATATTGAACTTGCAGAAACATATAAAATTATTCCGCTGTTCAGTAAAAAAAGATTGCGTTACCTGAACCCGTTTTATGTTTTCCGGATAAAAAAAATAATTAAGAAACATGATATAAAAAATGTTATCACAGAACATCCATACATGGCATGGATGGCTTGGATGTTAAAAAAAACATTGCATGTAAAATGGTTTGTTCATTCGCACAACATAGAATTTGAGCGTTTCAGAACACTTAATAAACGCTGGTTTAAAATATTAAAATTTTATGAGAAATGGAGTTATAAAAATGCTGACAAAGTTTTTTTTAAAACAAATGAAGACATTGAATTTGCTGTAAAAAATAACATGATAAAAAAAGAAAATGCGGTGCTTGTGCCTTTTGGCGTTGAAATAAAACAAATGCCCTTTGATAGAATTGAACACAAGAAAAAAATATGTGCAGCAATATAATATTTCGCAACAAACAACTTTGCTTTTGTTTAACGGCGCATTAAATTATAAACCAAATACAGATGCATTAAATTTTATTTTGAATGAAATAAATGCTTTGTTATTAAAAGATGCATCGTTTAATTATAAAATTATTATTTGCGGAAAAGGCTTGCCTGCATCATTTAACAATCTTAAAAATTATGCTGATAAAAATATTATTTATGCAGGCTTTGTTGATGATGTAATTTCTTATTTTAAAGCCGCAGATATTTTTTTAAATCCTGTGGTTAGCGGCGGCGGCGTAAAAACAAAAGCTGTTGAAGCAATAGGCTATGGCGCCACTGTAATTTCCTGCGAAAGCGGTGCAGCAGGCATAGAACTTTTTGTTTGTGGTGAAAAAATAAAAATTGTTGCCAACAATAACGCTGATGCGTTTGCAAAAGCTGTGCATCGAACAAAAAATAATCAGCATAAATACGCCGCAATCTTATTACGATTATTATTATTGGGGAAATATTATAAACAAGCTGCAGCCTTTGTTTAAAAAGTAACTGCCGCCTGGCTTCAGAATAATTTTGAGGCAATTGTTTTATAAATAAATATTTACCATATTTTCGCAATCAGATGTTACACAGTTAGCCATTCTTCCTGAACGTTTCCAGTAAATGTTTTCGGTTTTGGATTTCTGTTTTCATTTTTAATAATTAAAATTTTTTTATGAACATTTATGTAGGAAACTTAAACTGGAGTCTAACAAGCGACGACCTTTACAACATGTTCACTCCGTACGGTGAAGTTGTTTCAGCAAAAATTATTACAGACAAGTTCAACAATAACCGCAGCAAAGGCTTTGGTTTTGTTGAAATGAGTGATGATGAAGCTGCACGCCAGGCAATCAGCAATCTGCATGATACAGAATTATCAGGCAGAAAAATTATTGTAAACGAATCTGCACCACGCAAAGAAGGTGAAGGCGGTGGCGGCGGCGGTTACAAAAAGAAAAGCTTTGGCGGCGGCGGTGGCGGATACAATCGCGGCGGCAGTGGTGGTGGTGGTAATCGCGGCGGCAGTGGCGGCGGCGGATATAACCGCAATCGCGGAGAAGGTGGCGGCTATAATCGCTATTAATTTTCAATTTTAAGTTTACAAAGCCCGTTTAAAATGTATTAAGAAGTTCCTGGTTAAAGGAGCTTCTTTTTTTTGTTTTACTTATTGCGCTTACTTCAATTTTATCAATTCCTGCCTTTGTTTTATGCAGTTTATAAAACATTGCATTTATCTTTTTCTAATTAAAAAATAATAATTCTTAGCAATTTTTATCTATTTTGCCTGCCCTTTTGCATCAAATCATATAAAATAACCCCAAAAATTAATTTATGGATTATAAACAAATTCAGGAACTAATCAAGCTTATAAACAAAAGCAACATCGGGGAACTAAGCATTGAAGAAAAAGATTTTAAATTATTAATAAAGCAGAAAAAAGATGAAACGCAGTCTGCATTTATGCCGCAACCCGCGCTGCAACAGCCTCAGGTTTTTATGCAGCCGCAATTGCAATCTTCGGCAGCACAATCCCAAACTGCTTCACAAAATGCCGCCGAACAAACGGCTGCTTCTTCACCCAAAACCGATAATTTAATCACTATAAAAAGCCCGATGATTGGCACTTTTTATAAAAGGCCATCACCCGATAAACCAAATTTTGTTGAAATTGGAGATGAAATAACGCCCGGCAAAGTGCTTTGCATAATTGAAGCCATGAAATTGTTTAATGAAATTGAAAGTGAAGTGAGCGGCAGAATTGTAAAACTGCTTGCAGAAGATTCAAGCCCGGTTGAATACGATCAGCCCTTATTTTTAGTGGAACCAAGTTAATTTGAAAATGCAGCAATTTGAAAATTTGAAAATGATTACATTTTTAAATTGCTGTTTTATATATTTTTAAATTAACACATTTTCAAATTTTCAAATTAAAAAACGTGTTTAAAAAAATATTGATAGCCAATCGCGGTGAAATTGCGTTGCGTGTAATAAGAACATGCAGAGAAATGGGTATTAAAACCGTAGCCGTTTATTCAACTGCAGATAAAGATAGTCTACATGTGCATTTTGCTGATGAAGCTGTGTGCATTGGCAAGCCGCAAAGCGCAGATTCGTATCTAAATATTCCGCACATTATTGCCGCATCAGAAATTACCAATGCTGATGCCATTCATCCGGGATATGGTTTTCTTGCAGAGAATGCAAAGTTTGCACAAATATGCACTGATCATGGGATAAAATTTATCGGCCCAACTCCGGATATGATTAATGCGATGGGCGATAAAATAACGGCAAAAGAAACCATGATAAAAGCCGGTGTTCCTGTGGTGCCCGGCGGGGAAAGTTTATTAAATGATTTGAACGAAGCGAAAGCGCTTGCAAAAGAAATTGGATATCCGGTTATTTTAAAAGCAACTGCAGGCGGCGGCGGCAAAGGCATGCGTGTTGTTTGGGAAGAATGCTGAAATGGAACGTGCTTATAACACTGCCAAAGCAGAAGCCGCGTGCGTCGTTTAAAAACGATGGTATTTACATGGAAAAATTTGTGGAAGAGCCAAGGCATATTGAAATTCAGGTTGCAGGAGATCAATATGGAACTGTTTGCCATTTAAGTGAACGCGATTGCTGCATACAGCGCAGGCATCAAAAACTGGTTGAAGAATCGCCTTCGCCTTTTATGACGCCGGAACTGCGTGAAAAAATGGGTGCAGCGGCTATAAAAGCGGCATCAGCTATCAATTATGAAAGCGTTGGCACCATTGAATTTTTAGTTGATAAGCATCGCAATTTCTTATTTCATGGAAATGAACACACGCATTCAGGTTGAACATTGCGTTACCGAAGAAGTTATCAATTTTGATCTTATTAAAGAACAAATTAAAATTGCGATGGGTGAAAAAATTTCCGGCAAAAATTATTTGCCGCAAATGCACGCCATTGAATGCCGCATAAATGCAGAAGATCCTTATAACGATTTTCGTCCATCACCCGGAAAAATAAATGTGCTGAATACGCCTGGCGGTCATGGCGTGCGTGTTGACAGTCATGTGTATGCAGGTTATGTTATTCCGCCATATTACGATTCTATGATCGGAAAACTTATCACGGTTGCGCGAACAAGAGAAGAAGCATTAGATACAATGTACCGTGCTTTAAGCGAGTATGTTATTGATGGTGTAAAAACCACTATTCCATTTCATTTGCAATTGATGAAAAATGAAGATTTTCGCAAAGGAAACTTTACTACCAAGTTTTTAGAGAGCTTTGAAATGGAATAATTATGTTTAATGCTTATGTTTTAATTCGCTATTAAAACTTTTTAATAAACCTTCTTTAGCATTGGTAACATTTATTGTTGAAGTTTTATAATTGTCTTCAAAATTTTTCTCGTTTCCCCCGGTAATTAATACAAACTGGTTTTGCGTGCATGAATTTAACGTAATAACTATGCACACATACAGGCATGCTTTACGGTTAGACATAGCGAATGGATTTGAAAATGAAATTATTTATGATTTCAAAACTTTTTGGTGTAATCCGAAGTTTTTTTAACCCTTATCAGCCAGATTAATTAAAGAAACGATTTTATTTTGCATCATGACTTATGCAGATACGCTTAGTTATTTATACGATCAATTACCCATGTTTGGCCGCATTGGTGCAGCAGCGTATAAAAAAGATTTAAGCAATACAAAGCAATTATGCGCATCACTAAATAATCCTCAAACAACATTTAAAAGCATTCACATTGCGGGCACAAATGGCAAAGGCTCCGTAAGCCACATGCTTGCTGCAATTTTACAAACTGCCGGTTATAAAACAGGTTTATATACATCGCCGCATTTAAAAGATTTCAGAGAAAGAATTAAAGTAAACGGCGAAATGTGCAGCGAAGATTTTATTGTTGATTTTACCGAAAGATTGAAGCCGCAAATTGAAATACTTCAACCTTCTTTTTTTGAATTAACGGTAGCAATGGCGTTTGAATATTTTGCGCAGCAAAGGGTTGATGTTGCAGTTATTGAAACTGGTTTGGGCGGCAGATTAGACAGTACAAATATTATTGTTCCCGAACTTTCTATCATTACAAATATTGGTTATGATCACATGAATATTTTGGGCAATACGCTGGAAAAAATTGCGTATGAAAAGGCAGGCATCATTAAACAAAATATTCCTGTTATTGTTGGTGAAATTTTGAATGAAACAAAACCCGTTTTTGAAGAATGTGCTAAAGAAAAACATGCGCCTTTAATTTTTGCACAGAAAAATTTTTATGTGCAGGATTTTAATTATGAACACCATCAGTTAAAAACAGAAGTTGTTGATAAGAGAAAGAATGAACATCATATTTATTATCTTGACCTGCCTGGCATTTATCAAACAAAAAATATAATTGCAGTGTTGGAAGCAGTGCACCAGTTGCAATTACAAAACTGGAAACTAAAGCAACGTGATATTGAAACAGCTTTAAAAAAAGTGAAGCATATTACCGGTTTACATGGCCGCTGGGAAAAAATAAAAGATGCGCCAACAGTTATTGTTGATGTTGCGCACAACATTGATGGAATAAAGCAATTAGCAGAACAACTTGAACTTGTAACATATAATGAACTTCATATTATTTTGGGTTTTGCAAAAGATAAAGATGTGTCTGCAATATTGCCTCTGTTTCCTAAAACAGCTAATTATTATTTTACAAAAGCCCAAATTCCACGTGCTTTAAATGAAAATGCTTTGGCTGATCTTGCAAAACAAAATGGCCTGGAAGGAAATGTTTTTGAAAATGTAAATGCTGCATTGCAGGCCGCATTAACACACGCTGACAAAGAAGATTTAATACTTATTTGCGGAAGTGTTTTTTTAATTGGCGAAATAAATATTTAAGAACCATAAATTTCACAATAGCAAGCACACTTGCAACGGTTGCAATAAATTGAATAATATTAGCAGTATAAATTTTTTGCGCAAGCCTTGATTCAAAAAGCGCTATTATCTTCTTTTGTAGTAAAGACATTTTCTGTTGCAGACATAAAAGCAAAAGTAAAAAAGTCAAAAATTATTTTTCAGCTTGCCTAAATGTTTTAATGCGTAATAAATAGTGCTTAAATGCATGCTTTGCATAATTTTATTTTCATCAATTAGTTGCATTAATTCTTCAAAACTTAATTCTACAATTTCTATTTCTTCATTTTCATCTAATGACTGTTCTTTTATTTTTTTGCCGCCTGTTGCCAAAAACATGTGCATTAAATTAGTATTGGTTGATGGATTGGCAGAAATTTTCCCAAGCGATTTTATTTCATCAAAAACATAACCTGTTTCTTCAAGCAATTCTCTTTTTATTGCATCTTCAAACGAGGCATCTGTTTTATCAACACAACCTCCGGGCAGTTCAATGCACACTTCTCCTAAAGCATGACGATATTGTTTCGTCATTAAAATTTTCCCTTCATGGGTTAAAGCAAATGCGGTTGCCCATTCAGGAAATTCAAAAACGTAATAATTTTTTACAATTGTTCCATCACTTTTTTCGCAGGTATCTTTTCTAACCGTAAACCATGTTTCGTGCGAAAGATATTCTGATGAAAGTGTTTTCCATTTTAAATGTTCATCCATATTGTTTGCAGTTTTAATAATAGCTATCTTACAAATATCAAGCTGCATCATCTTACTCAATCAAAATATTAAAGATTTTTTGTTCCGCAATGTTTTCAATTTTAAAAATCTTCCTGCATATTCTTTCGACAGCAATAAAAAAAATATTTTTCAAATAAAAAATTCGTACTATTGATATCAAATTGATATTATTATAATCTCAACTCATTTTTTATGGAAAAAATTTTAAAACCTGTTTCCGGTTTTCTTCCGCTAATTATTGCACTGTTTTTATTAGCCGCAGGTATTTATCTGCTTGCACATTACAATAATCAATCGGGCATGACGGCCATTGGCATTATCATCTTTATAATTGCCATTTTTATTATCAGAGGTCTTACGATTATACAGCCTAATAATTCTGTTGTGCTTACCTTTTTTGGAAAATATGTTGGTTCACTTAAAGAGAACGGGTTAATGTTTGTTAATCCGTTTTACAGCAAGCAAAGTTATTCGTTAAGGGTGCAGAATTTTGAGAGCAACAAACTGAAGGTGAATGATAAAATGGGCAATCCTATTGAGATTGCAGCTGTAATTGTGTGGCAGGTGAACGACACTTTTAAAGTTGCTTTTGAAGTAGTAAATTATGATCAGTATGTTAGGGTTCAAAGTGAATCTGCCATTCGCCATTTGGCCTCAAACTGCCCTTATGATCAGTTGGAAGATCAATCTGCCCAAGTAACATTAAGAGATGGTGGCGAAAAAGTAAATGCCATGCTTGAAAATGAATTAAATGACAGGCTTTCTGCGGCGGGTATACTGGTAAAAGAATCAAGAATAACACACCTTGCCTATTCTCCTGAAATTGCCGGTGCCATGTTGCAAAGGCAGCAGGCCACAGCAGTTGTTGCGGCACGTTTTAAAATTGTAGAAGGCGCTGTGGGCATGGTGGAGCTGGCTTTGGAAGAACTTTCAAAAAAACAAATAGTGGATTTGGATGAAGAAAAAAAGGCCGCGATGGTTAGTAATCTTATGGTAGTATTATGCGGTGAAAAAGCTGCAACGCCCGTGCTTAACACAGGCAGTTTATATCAATAAAGCGAAGCGGTAATTTTAAAATTTATCGTTTGACAAAGAAATCATTTGTATTAAGAATTGATGCGGAAACATACACTGCTTTGGAAAAGTGGGCAGCAGATGACTTTCGCAGTGTTAACGGGCAAATTGAATTTCTTTTAGACAAGGCATTAAAAACTGCCGGAAGAAATATTTCGAAAGAAAAAAATAAAAATGCTTCTAAAAAAAAGTGAGCATTTACCAATTATTTTTTTCACGCAAATTTTTTATATGCGCCACATGATGTTTGCCATGCCATGCATATAATCCTAATAAATTCCACACACTGATTTCTTTTTTTTGTTCCGGATGAAAAACGGTTCGCTCCCATTTATCATCTTCCAATTCTTCAAGCATTGCAACCAATCTTTTATGCAATGCATGCAACAGCGTTATTGAAATATTTACAGGAAGATTTTTTACATCATTTAATAAAACCCATGCATCTTGTTCGTAAGGTTTTATTGCCGGATTGTTTTCTGTAAGCGCCAATTTAAAACGTATGTATGCATTTATATGACTGTCTGCAATATGATGCACGAGTTGGTGCACCGTCCAGCCGCCGGGGCGATAAGATGTTTGCAGTTGATGTTCATCTAAATTTTGAACAGCCAATTCTAATTCAGTTGGAAGAAATTTTAAATCAAGCAGCCATTCTTCTTTTTGTTTTTGCGAAAATGATTTTGTTTGATATTTTCCTATTGGATAACTTAAATTTTCATTCATAAACAGGAATATTTCTTTTGAGAAGTAAGACAGCAAACATGAGATTTTCGCGTTTCACATCTCACATAATTATTTCGCCAAACTTTGTATAACATCGTATTTTGTAACAATGTGAAAATTACCTGATTCATCTTTTGCCAGCACAGCGCCATTGCCTTTATTAATTAAGCTTCCCAAACGCTCAACAGGTGTATCAAATTCAACAACAGGATAAGCTTTCTCCATTATGCTTTCAACACTTTCTTCTTTCAGTTCCGGATGATCGAATACTTTTTGAAATAAACCTGTTTCACTTACAGCACCTACAGGCCCGTTGCCATTCATTACCGGAATATTTTCAATATCATATTTTTTCATCAGTTCAACAGCTTCAGAAACTGTTTGTTTTGGTTGAATGGTAACAAGCTTTTTTACTGCCCTTGCGTTTACAATATCTTTAAACGTTTTTACATCTAAAAATCCTCGTTCCATCATCCATTGATCGTTATAAATTTTTGCAACATAGCGGCTGCCATGATCGTGAAAAATACAAACTACCAAATCATCTTTTTTCAACTTATCTTTTAATTGCATTAAACCCTGCAAGCAACTGCCTGCACTGTAACCAATAAAAATACCTTCTTCTTTTGCAATGCGGCGAGCCATAACAGCGCCATCTTTATCGGTTACCTGTTCAAACAAATCAATTACGCTCATATCATAATTTGCAGGCACAAAGTCTTCACCAAAACCTTCGCTTATATATGGATGCACTTCATTCATATCTACTTCGCCTGTTTTATAATATTTTGTAAGCAACGAGCCATACACATCAATTGCCCATATTTGTATGTTTGGATTTTTTTCTTTCAAATACATTCCAACGCCGGTAACTGTTCCGCCGGTTCCGGCAGTGCAAACAACATGCGTAACCTTGCCTTCTGTTTGCTCCCAAATTTCAGGACCTGTTGTTTCATAATGCGCCAAACGATTGGCAAGATTATCATATTGATTAAAAAAATAAGAGTTTGGAATTTCCTTGGCCAATCTTCTTGCAACAGAATAATAACTCCGCGGATCATCAGGCTCAACATTAGTAGGGCAAACAATTACCTCCGCTCCTACTGCTTTTAAAATATCGCTTTTTTCTTTGCTTTGTTTATCAGTTGTAGTAAAAATGCATTTGTAACCTTTTACGCATGCTGCCAATGCCAAACCCATTCCGGTGTTGCCAGATGTACATTCAATGATTGTTCCGCCCGGTTTTAGTTTGCCTTCCTGCTCTGCAACTTCAACCATTTTTAAAGCCATACGATCTTTTATTGAGTTGCCGGGATTAAAGTAATCTACTTTGGCAAGCACAGTGCAGGGCAAATCTTTAGTTATTTTATTTAGTTTGATGAGCGGCGTATTTCCTATTGTTTCCAAAATATTATTCTTCCACATAAATCAGCATTTTTGCGCAAAGGTAAGATTTGTGTACGGCTTGATTAAGGCAGAACAATTAATAAGGTCTTGGTTTTTTATAGCCGTTGAAAACCGAATAAACAATTATTGCATTATCATAAAACTCATATACAACAAAGTATGGAAAATGACGAAGCTTTACATCACGAATAATTTTTCGCTCATCAATAAACCCATAATTTTCCGGATGTGTTGCAATCTCTTGATAACGCTTTAACAATTCTGTAAGAAATCGTTGGCCTAAGCGCGGTGATTTTGATTGATAATAAACATACGCTTCCAAGGCTTCAAAGTGAGCTTCTTCCCGAATGATAATGTCATAAGCCATTCTTGCGAATGCTTGTTAAAAATTCATCTACTGTATAACTTTTGCCTTCGCCTTTTAAATGAGCATTTCTTCTTTTGTAAAAATGCTCAATATCTTCAATTGAATAATTGAAAGGCTCATCGTCTGCACTGATCATTTTGTAAATTTCAGCAAGCAAGACCTCGTCAGTATTATCAATATACCAATGAAGTTTTTCTTTAAGGTGAGATGTTGACATAAAAACCTTTTTACAAATTTAATTTTAATTTTTACAACCGATAGCTTTTACCTTCGCAGCTTTGTGTTTGCTCATGTTTGAAAGCTTTAAAAATGAGAATTTATTTTGATAATGCTGCAACAACACCACTTGACGCTGAAGTGCTTGATGCAATGTTGCCCTATTTAACAACGCATTTTGGCAATCCGTCTTCAATTTATAGTTATGGAAGAGAAACAAGACTCGCTGTTGAAAATGCACGCAAAACAGTTGCAAAAATTTTAGGCGCAAACCCCGGTGAAATATTTTTTACAAGCGGCGGAACTGAAAGCACCAACATGGCAATTTGCGCTGGTGTTTCTGATTTAGGTTGTGAGAAAATTATTACTTCTCCGTTAGAACATCATGCAACATTGCACACTGTTGAATATTTACACAAGCAAAAAAATATTAAGCTTGAATACGTAAAAGTTTTGCCGAACGGTCATATTGATTTGAATGATTTGGAAAGATTGCTTTCATCAACAACAAAAAAAACTTTGGTAACATTAATGCACGCAAATAATGAAATTGGAAATATAACCGATATAAATGCTATTGGTGATTTGTGTAAAAAATATAATGCTGTTTTTAATTGTGATACCGTTCAAACGGTTGGGCATTTCCCTTTTAATTTGCATGCAACGCCGGTTGATTTTATTAACGGCGCAGCGCATAAATTTCATGGCCCAAAAGGCGTTGGTATAATTTACATCAGCGAAAAAAATAAAATAAAACCTTTTGTTCATGGTGGTTCGCAGGAAAGAAATATGCGTGCCGGCACAGAAAATATTTATGGAATTGTTGGGTTTGCCAAAGCGCTTGAACTGGCAACAAAAAATTATGAAAAAGACAAAGCATATATATGTAATTTAAAAAACTACATGCTGCATCAACTTCAAAATAATATTAGTGATGTAAGTTTTAATGGCGATGTAAATGGTTGCAGTTTATATACAGTTTTAAGCGTAAATTTTCCTAAAACAGAAAAAAGCGAATTGATACTTTTTAATTTGGATATAAATAATATTTGTGCAAGCGGCGGCAGTGCCTGCACCAGCGGCGCTAATGTGGGCAGCCATGTTATTCATGCAATCAATCCTGATGCAGATTGCGTAACCGTTCGGTTTTCTTTCAGTAAAAACAATACGAAAGAAGAAATTGATATTGTTGTTGAAAAACTGAAAGAGCTTATTTAATGAGCGATATCATTCATTACGATAAATGCCCTGTTTGCCAAAGTGCTGATATTTTTTTTGTGCTGAAAGCAAAAGATGAAACAGTAAGCAGGCAATATTTTGAAATTTGGCAATGCAATAATTGCACGCTTCGTTTTACGCAAGATGTTCCGAACCAGCAAAACATTGGCAAATATTACCAGTCTTCTAATTATATTTCTCATTCAAACACATCAAAAGGTGTAATTAATAAATTATACCATGCCGTTCGTACGGTTACGCTTCAATCTAAAAAAAAATTGGTTGAAAAAAACAGTAAAAAAACAAAAGGCAGTTTGCTTGATGTTGGCGCAGGCACAGGTGCATTTGCATCAATCATGAAAAAAAACGGATGGAATGTTACCGGCCTTGAACCTGATGAAAATGCAAGAACACTTGCAAGAAAAAATTTTAATATTGAGCTGCTTTCTTCTGAAAAATTATTTCTGCTTCAACCAAATACATTTGATGTAATTACGCTTTGGCATGTGCTTGAACATGTGCATGAACTGCATAAATATCTTAACACATTTTATTCGTTGTTACATAAAGATGGAACGTTAATTATTGCCGTTCCTAATTACACCGCTTACGATGCAAAAATGTATGCGCAAAACTGGGCAGCGTATGATGTGCCAAGGCATCTGTATCATTTCTCGCCAACAAGTATGCAAACGCTGTTGCATGAACATCATTTTAAAATTCATCAGCAAAAACCAATGTGGTTCGATAGCTTTTATGTAAGCCTGTTAAGTGAAAAATACAGGTTTAAAAAAAGCAACTTTATAAAAGCATTTTTTACCGGCGCAGTTTCTAATTTTAAAGTTATCGGCAGGCCGCAAAACTGCAGTTCAATTATTTATATCGCTAAAAAATAGTTTGGCACTGTATCTGCCTATGTCTCAAAAGATTTAAAGCAAAAATCCCTGCTTATAAATTAATTTCAATTTAAAAATCAGCTGCAATTATTAAGATTAAAAATAAACTGATTGAACGCAAGGAAAGTTGGTAAAACAGTTTTAAAGGTTTTTGCATGGATTATTGGTGTTGTAATCTTCCTGATCCTGCTTGTATATGTATTGATACAAGTGCCCGCCGTACAAAATTTTGCCAAAAATAAAGTAGTGGCTTATGTGCAGGGAAAAATTAAAACCAAAGTTGAAATTGGCAGGTTGAGCCTTGATTTTCCAAAACGGTTGGTTCTTGAAAATATTTATTTTGAAGATCAGAAAAAAGATACGCTTTTATACGGCGGAAAAATTCGGGTTGATATTTCGCTGTTTAAATTGCTAAGTAATGAAGTTGATTTATCGTACCTGGAGCTTAACAGTGTTAAGGCTAACATCTATCGCACCTATCCTGATACCAGTTTTAACTTCGATTATATTGTAAAAGCTTTTGCAGGCGAACAAAAAAATCCAAAGCCGAAAGATACTTCTGCGCCGATGAAATTTAATATCGGCAAAATTGTACTTAAAAATATTCTTGCAAAATTCAGGGATGATGAAAGCGGCAACAACGTTTATTTTTATCTGGGCAGTTTTAATACGAGCATCAGAACATTTGACCCCGATAAACTTATTTTTAAAATAAAAAATATAGATGTTGCTGATATAAATGCGAAAATCTACCAGTATAAACCGCTGATAAAAAACAAAGATAGTTTAAGTTCGGTGGCGCCGCCTTCTGCAGCTTCATCTCATCCAACATTGCAATTAGATGGCGTTTCTTTTAAAAGAGTTTTATTTAATTACAGGAATGATGTTTCAGCGCTGGCCGCTTTTTTAAAGATTGGGGAGTTAAGTACACATCCGCAAAATATCAATCTACAAAACCTGAATGTTGATTTAAAAGATATTGTTTTTAATAATTCTGTTATTAAAGTTGCGCTTGGAAAATCGCAGGAGGCTAAAGAAACCAAAGATGTAGTTGCTGCAAAAACAGACAGCCAGTTAAACAATCCCTGGAAATTTTTATTAACGAAAGTTGATTTTAATAATAATGAAATTATTTATGATGATAACAACAGCAAGCCGCTGAACGAAGGTTTTGATGCAAGCCATTTGCACATAAAAAACTTTGTGTTTAATGGCGATAGTATGAGTTTTACGCCAGCCGTTTTTGAAGGCAATGTTAACCAGCTTGCCTTTAATGAAAAAAGCGGTTTGCAGCTTCAGAAATTTCATACAAAATTTTATTACAGCGATAGCGGCGCATCGTTAACTAACCTGCTGTTGCAAACTGATGGCACGGTTATACAAAATCATCTTATCATTAAATATCCATCTCTTGCTGCAGCCAAAAAAAATATGGGCAGCGTATATGTTGATGCAAGTCTTCCCAATTCAAAAATTGCTGTGAAAGATATTCTTGCTTTTATGCCTTCTTACAAAAGAAATTTACAGGCATATAAAATTTCTGTTATTAAATTAAATGCAGCTGCAAAAGGTTATTTAAAAGATATTTCTATCCCGATTTTTGAAGTGAGTGGTTTTGGAGATACGTATGTAAAATTATCCGGAAGACTGCAAGGTTTGCCCGATGCAAAACGTGCTTATTATGATGTAAAAATCAACCAGTTTACATCAACCAAAAAAGATATTTTAAGTGTGCTTCCGCCAAAAGCACTTCCATCAAACATAAATTTACCAGACAGGTTTGCATTGAACGGATTTTTTAAAGGAAGCATGAGCGCATTTGCAACACAGCTTGCTTTAAAAACAAATAAAGGCAATATAAATATTGATGGAAGCATGAAGCCGGGCAATGCTTACGCAATAAAAGCAAACCTGCAAAATGTTGATGCCGGTTATTTAACTAAGCAGCCGCAAAACGTTGGAATAATTACGGCAAACATAACGGCAAGCGGTTCCGGGTTTGATGTAAAAAAAGCCAATGCAAAATATAATCTTGATGTTATAAGTGCGCAGTTAAAAGGTTATACTTATAAAGGCTTAAATGTAAACGGAGAAATTAACCAGGGCGTTGATCATACAACTGCAAGTATAAAAGATCAAAATATTTCTTTAAATCTTGATGCAACGGCAGACCTGCATTCAACTTATCCGCCATTAAAACTTGATTTATTAATTGATACATTAAATGCAAAGGCATTGAATTTAATGACCGATACATTAAGTGTAAGCGGTCATATTGTTGCAGATTTGCCTTCAACCAATCCTGATAATTTGGTTGGCACAATAAACATCACTAATCTTTCTGTAACAAGAGCAGGGCAACAATTAAATACAGACAGTCTTTCGGTAGTTGCTTCCGGCGATTCAACCAACAAAAGCATTGTTATAAATTCTGATGCAATAAATGCTGCACTTGTTGGCCAGTATAAACTTACGCAAATAGGCCAGGCGTTGCAGCAAATTATAAACAGGTATTACAAATTGCCGGGTTATCAGCAAAAAAATATAGCAGCCGAAAACTGGAAATTTGATGCAACCATACATCCGCAAGGTTTATTGTTACAATTGGCGCCGCAAATAAAAGGCAGTGATTCAATTATTGTAAATGCGCATTTAAATACAGCGCAAAATGATTTGGGTTTAACTGCAAAAAGCCGGCGCATAATTGCAAGCGGAAATCAAATTGATAGTTTAAATGTAAACATGCAAACAACTGCAGACAGTTTAAATGCAGATGTTTCTGTTCAGGGCATAAAAACAGCATCAACGCAATTATATAAAACTTCAATTGATGCAGCCGTTGCAAATAACCAGTTGAGTGCTGATGTAAATTCTAAAGATCAAAAAGGCAATTCTCAATATATTTTAGGCGCATTATTAAACCAGGTTGGCAGCGGTTTTAAAGTAAGTTTAAAACCTGATCTTATGCTGGATTACAGCAAGTGGAATGTTGGCGCAGGCAATTCAATTCAATATGATTCAACCGGCGTTATAGTAAACAATTTTTCTGTCAGCCAGGGCAATCAATCATTAAACATTAACAGTACAGCGCCATCTGTAACAGCACCTATAAAAGTTGACATCAGAAATTTTGAAATTGCAACCATCACCAAACTGGCGCACCAGGATTCTTTGCTTGCATCAGGCGTAATTAACGGAACAGCAGAAATTACCAATCCAACAAAGAACATGGTTTTTACTTCTGATATTACGGTTAATAATTTAACCTATAAATTAGATACAATTGGTAATGTTCAAATAAAAGTAAACAATCAAACTGCGAATGCTTATAATGCAGATGTAGCCATTACAGGTAATAATAATGATGTGCATTTAACCGGCAATTATTATACAGGAGAAGGAAGAATGGATCTGCATCTTGCAATGAATGAATTAAACCTTGCGATTATAAAACCATTTGCTGTGGGCCAGTTGGATGATATAAGAGGAATATTAAAAGGTAATGTAAATATTAAAGGAACAACAGCAAGTCCGCAGGTTGATGGAAGCTTTAATTTTCAAAATGCTTCTCTTGTTCCAACCATTTCGGGTGAACGTTTTACGCTTCCAAATGATGCGATCACTGTAAATTCTCAGGGCATACATTTCAACCAGTTTACCATGCTTGATTCTTCAGGCAATAAAGCAATTTTAAATGGTGATGTGCTTACAACCGACTTTAAAAATTATAGTTTTAACCTCACTTTAAATGCGCATGATTTTACGGTTGTAAATGCACCGCAATCAACAGACAGAATTGTTTATGGCAAACTAAACATTAATGCTGATGCGCAAATAAAAGGTGATATGACATCGCCAAATGTTACCGGAGATTTGCGGGTGAATAAAGTAACAGATTTTACACTGGTGTTACCGCAAACTGATCCTGAAGTTGTAAGCCGCAATGGTGTTGTAAACTTTGTTGATGAAGATCATCCAACCGATACAATAACCAGAAACTACGCATTAGATTCTGTGAGTATGAACAAGGTTAAAGGCATTGACGTAAATGCGAATATTGAAACAGACAGCTCCGCAAAATTTACAGTTATTGTTGATGAAAGAAATGGCGATGCATTAACGCTTAAAGGCAGAGCTAATTTAAATGGCGGTATTGATAAAAGCGGTAAAGTAACATTAACCGGTTCTTATCAACTGCAAAGCGGTTCTTATAACCTGTCGTTAAGTTTATTAAAAAGGCAATTTTTAATTCAGCAGGGAAGCACCATAACGTGGACGGGCGACCCAACTGATGCCAATATTGATGTTACCGCTGTTTATGTTGCAAACACTGCTCCTATAGATCTGATGCAATCATCACTGGCAGGCAGATCAACAGAAGAAATTACACGTTACAAAGAAAAACTGCCCTTCCAGGTTGCTTTGCATATGACCGGCGAACTCTTAAAACCAATAATAACTTTTGATATAACATTACCTGACCGTGTTGATGCACAATGGCCCGATGTAGATACAAAATTGCAACAGGTAAGAGCAGATCAAAATGAATTGGATAAACAGGTTTTTGCGTTGCTTTTACTTGGAAGATTTGTGCAGGAAAATCCTTTCGTTAGTTCCGGCGGCGGCGGTGGCGTGGCAGACGAAGTTAGGGCAAGCGCAAGCCGTATTTTAACTGATCAGCTTAACAATCTTGCAGGCAGTTTAATAAAAGGTGTTGATGTAAACTTTGGCGTTACTTCAGGCACCGATTATTCAACAGGTAATGCTGCAGAAAGAACAGATTTGAATGTAACCGTATCTAAAAAATTATTGAACGACAGGCTGCGTGTGAATGTAGGAAGCAATTTTGAAGTGGAAGGCCCAAGCAATGGAAATGCAAGTGCTGCTAACCCGGCAGGTGATCTTTCTGTAGATTATCAGCTTACAAAAGACGGCCGTTATTTAGTTCGTGTGTACAGGTTAAACGAATATGAAAGCGAAATTGACGGGCAGGTAATTGAAACAGGCATGAGCTTTATACTTACGTTTGATTACGATAAATTAAGCCAGTTATTTACAGGAAGAAAAGAAGCAAAACGTATAAGAAAATTAAACAGGGAAATCACTAAAAAAGATGAACAATTAAAAGCACAGCAGCAGCAACAGCAGGGTTCTAACCAGCAAACGCCGGTTAAATCTCCTTAAAAATAATTTCTGTTAGTGCTTAAAAAAATGTGATGGATGATTGTGTAATTTAAAACCACCATCATTTAAACTAAGAATAAAAAAAATGAATTTTAAATCGCTGATATTATATGTATGCGTTGTTGTGTTTCTTGCATCATGCAGCAACACAAAATATCTTGGCCCGCATCAAAACTTATTTGTTGGCGCAAAAACAAAAATAAAATCAACCGAAAAAATTTCATCTTCAAAACGCAAAGAACTTGAATCTGAAATGCAGGCGTTAATTCGCCCAAAACCAAATTCTAAAATACTCGGCATTCGCTTTAAACTCACTGTTTATAATATGGTGAAAGAACCTAAAAAGAAAAAAGGTTTAAAATACTGGTTGAAATATAAAGTGGGGGAACCGCCGGTTATTGCATCAAATTCTGTGTTAGAAAAAAACAGGCAGGTATTAGAAAATCATTTGGATAATAAAGGATTTTTTAAAGATTCTGTGGTGATGGATACATCTATCAAAAACAAAAAATTAAGTGTTACTTATACTGCGCTTGTTGGTGCACAATATACAATCAGAAATACATCTTATCCTAACGATTCAAGCGTACTGGCGCAAAACATTCAGCAAAAAACAATTAAGAAAAAATATGTTCTTTTAAAGCCAAAAGATCCGTACGATCTTGATGTAATTAAAGCTGAACGCGCAAGAATTGATGCCCGCTTAAAAGAAAATGGTTTCTTTTATTACAGTCCTGATTATATGATTGCCAACGTAGATTCTACTGTAGGTAATCATAAGGTTGATATTAATATGCGCATAAAACCCGAAACGCCGCCTTATGCACGGCTGCCTTATTATATTAACAACGTTTATGTTTTTGCCGACTATGATATTAACGGTGATACCAGTTTAATTGGCGCAAGAACTTTTGATGGATACACCATTATTGATCCTGAAAAAAAGTTTAACCCCGAAATGTTTAGCAGAACGTTGGTGTTTCAATCCGGCGATATTTATAACCGTTCAGATCATAATCTTTCTTTAAACCGTTTAATAACATTGGGCGTTTATAAGTTTGTAAAAGTTCGTTTTGAACCCAGCGCTGACAGCGTTCAAAAATTAGATGCATATTATTACTTAACTCCTACCAATAAAAAATCTATTCGTTTCGAAGTTTCTGCACTTCAGCGTTCAGACAATGCAACGGGCTCGCAGTTTTCTATTAACTGGCGCAACAGAAATTTATTTAAAGGCGCAGAATTATTAACCATTTCTGCCAATGCCGGTTTTGAAAAACAAATATCATCAGGCATTAACATAAATACACTTAGTTATGGCGCCGAAGCAGATTTATATGTGCCGCGTATTATTGCACCTTTTACTTTAAATACAAGCAGTGCATACGTGCCGCAAACAAAATTTGCTTTGGGGTATAAATTTTATGATCGCACTACACTATACCAGTTAAAATCTTTTATTGGAAGTTATGGTTATGTATGGAAAAATACGCTTCAAAGCGAAAATCAATTCACGCTTTTTAATATTAATTATGTAGAACCAGGACAGCTTACAGACAGTTTTATACATCAAATTGATACAAACTTAGCTTTGCGCAGAAGCGTTGAAAAGCAATTTATTCTTGGCAGCATTTATAACTATAACTACAATACGCTTGCAAAACCAAACACCAATCTTAATAATTTTTATTTTAATGGAAATGTTGATGTATCAGGAAATGTGTTAGGATTGCTAACCGGCGCCAATGCAAAAAACGGTAAACAAAAAGATATTTTCGGAACACCGTTTACTCAATACGTAAGACTGGAAGCGGATATTCGGCATTATCTGCGGCTGGGAAACCAATTCCGATCGTTTAACACAAGAATAGATGCAGGCGTTGGCTTTGCGTATGGCAACAGTTATAATATGCCTTTTATAAAAGAATTTTTTGCAGGCGGCGTAAGTGATCTACGCGGTTTTAGGGCAAGAACTTTAGGGCCTGGCAGTTATTATGCCGGCAACCCAAAAGATACGATTGTTTATGACCAGCCAGGCGATGTAAAAATGTTATTAAGCATGGAATACAGGGCTAAATTATTTTCTATAGTTCGCTATGCTTTTTTTGTTGATGCAGGAAATGTGTGGACTTTAAAGTATGATTCTACAAGACCTGGTTCAGAATTTACGAGCCATTTTTTAAATCAGTTTGCTGTTGATGCCGGTGCAGGTTTGCGGTTTGATATAAGCATTCTTGTTTTGCGATTGGATATTGGTTTTCCTTTGCGCGTTCCTTATTCATTGCCCAGTGGCGAAAAATATACAGTTAATTTTGGCAGCTCTCAATGGCGCAGAAACAACATAGTTTGGAACATTGCTATCGGCTATCCATTCTAATTATTACACTTATTTTATCGCTTAAAATTTGTTGACCATTGACCATCGACTATTGACTACTCACCAACTGTTTTAAAACCTTCATCAATACTTTTTCATCTTTAGCTAAATCGGTTCTTTTATCTGGTTCTTCAATACAATCAAGTTCTTTTAAATAATCTTCAATTTCTTCACTTTCATACAACCTTATTATTCCCGGGTGCACATAATATTTTTTGCAAACAGTTCTGGTATTACCAAGCTTAACGCTCACTTCATTTAAAGCATTTACAATATTTGATTTTCTTTTTGTAGCAGAATCTGCTTTTTCTAAAATTTTTAAACAACGCAGCATTTGTAAAGAACCGGCCCATGTTCTAAAATCTTTTGCAGTAAAATCTGCGCCGGTTATATTTTTAATATAATTATTCAACATGCTTGAATCAATGCTTCTTCTTTCACCGGTTTCAGTATAATATTGAAAAAGTTCTTTACCGGGTATATCTCTGCAATCTTTTACTGCTTTTGCCAGCCGTTTATTCTGCAAAGAAATATTATGTGCTACGCCGCGTTTACCTTTAAAGGCAAACGTAATTTTATTACCATCAATTTTTACATGCTTGTCTTTAAGCGTGGTTAAACCAAAAGAACCATTGGCTTTTTCATATTCAGCATTGCCAACGCGTATGTAAGTTCTTTCCATTAAACTTATAACGGTTGCCAAAACTTTCTTTTCAGATAAATCTTTTATCTGCATATCTTCTTCAACCTGCAAACGCAGTTGCGGCAAAGCTTTTCCAAACTCATACATGCGATGAAATTTTGTTTCATTGCGCAACGTATTCCATAAAGCGTGATAACGATATTGCTTGCGGTTTTTTGTATCGTAACCGGTTGCCTGCAGATGACCGTTTTCGTAGTAACAAATCCAAACATTTTTCCAGGCTGGTGGCAGCACTAATTTTTTTATGCGTTCAAGTTGCTTTTTATCTTTTAAAATTCCATCTTTAAACTGATAAGAAAATCCTTTGCCTTTTTTAAGCCGTATTATTCCCTTCTCTTTATCACTTACATAAATAAGCTTTGCAACTTCAGCGGCCTTTGAATAATCTTTGGTAATTTCTATAAATTCTTTGTGAGATATATGCACTTCATCCATACAATCGCTATTCAAAATTTATAAACGCGGATTTCATGAAATAAGTTTTTCGATTGCTTTTAGCGATAATGGTTTTTCAATTATGGTAATCCGCGGATCATCCGGCAGCGAAGGCACATTTTTATAAGCGCTTATTAAAAAAATATCTGTGGTTGGTAAAACACTTAATAAGTATTCAGCTTTCGTCCATCCCTGCGAATCGGGCAGGTTGTTATCAAGAAAAATAATATCAGGAGAAAAATCTAAAGCTTCTTTTAAACCATCTGCAAGTTTGTGAGAAATTACTACTTCAAAATGTTGACGTGTAAAAAAGTTTTTCAACAAAATGCACAAGTCAATTTCATCATCTATAATTAAAACCTTTTTAACACTCATGTATTTTAAACAGTAAAAAATATGCCTAAGTGTTTCTTCATTTTTTTTCGGATATAAATAAACGCGCAAACTGCTTTATGCACAATCTCAATAAAATATAAATTTTGTTTTTAAATAATGTTCAACAAAACGCCTTATAAATTTTTTAAACGTGTATATGTTGGGGCATTTTGAAATAATGAACCGATATATTAATTAAATACCTTCTTTAAAACATTCGTAGATTAACTTCCACAAACACTTATTTAATTTACTTTTGCTTTTTGAGTTGTAATTGCAGGCATTAGACTTTTAAATTGGTCTTGTACTTGCATAACAAGGTTATTCGTAATATTTTAATTTAATAAACATTACAAAAGTTTTCATGACTAAAGTTTTAGTAATTGATGATGACAGAGATATGTGCCTTCTTCTAAAAAAATTTTTAGAAAGAAATAATTATGAAGTGATTGATTTTACAAGCGGCAAAAAAGCACTTGCATGGTACGAGGAAAATAAACCTGATATTGTTTTATGCGATTTAAGATTGGAAGATATAAGTGGTTTGGAGATTTTACAAAAAATGAAAACATCAAATCCATCGCTTCCGTTTTTAATTATTACCGGTTACAGTGATGTGCGCAGTGCTGTTGAAATTATGCGGCATGGTGCTTATGATTATATTACAAAACCGCTTTTTCCGGATGAAATTTTAGTTACAATAAAACAAGCCCTTGCTAATAACGAAACTGCAAAAAAACAGCCGCAGGCTCAGGTAAAAAAACAGGAAGCTGATGCTGCAGGCAATGTGAACTTAGAATTTGAAATGGCCGATAATTATGTAATTGGCCCAAGCCTGGCTTTTCAGCAAATTTTAAAACAGGTTAGGTTGGTTGCACCCACCAATTACAGCGTAATTATTTATGGAGAAACCGGCAGCGGCAAAGAAGCTGTTGCCAACGAAATTCACCGCCACAGCAAACGTGCAAAAGAACCATTTATAGCAATTGATTGCGGCGCTTTAAGCAAAGACCTTGCAGCCAGTGAATTATTTGGTCATGAAAAAGGTTCGTTTACAGGCGCACTAAATCAAAAAACCGGAAGCCTTGAACTGGCAAATGGAGGAACAATTTTTTTGGATGAAGTAGCCAATCTTTCTTACGAAGTGCAGGTATCGTTATTAAGAGTGGTGCAGGAAAGAAAGATGCGGCGCGTTGGCGGCACAAAAGATATTGAGCTTGATGTAAGAATTATTGTAGCCAGCAACGAAAAATTATGGAATGCAACGCAGGCAGGAAAATTCAGGGAAGATCTTTATCATCGTTTTAATGAATTTAGTATTGACATTCCGCCGTTGCGTGAAAGACGGGAAGACATTATGCACTTTGCAAATCACTTTTTACGCGTTACCAACTTAGAGCTTGAAAAATCTGTAAAAGGTTTTTCGCAGGATGTGATAAATGCTTTCAATAATTATGTTTGGTATGGCAATTTAAGAGAACTTAGAAATGTTGTTAAACGTGCAGTGCTTTTAACTGATGGTGATACTGTTGAATTAAAAAGCCTTCCTTTTGAAATTACCAATTATGAAAAACTTACAGAGCTTGTGCCTGTGCAACCATTAAAAGCGGCTGAAATTACAGAGGTGGTTCAACCTGCGGTGGCACCGCAAAACCAAGCAGCAAAGCCGCCAAATCTTGATTTAAAATCTGCAAGTATTGATGCTGAATATGAAACAATTCTTTCAGCTTTAAAGCAGGTAAATTTTAATAAAAGCAAAGCCGCAAAACTTATGAAGATTGACAGAAAAACCCTTTATAACAAAATAAAAGAATATCAAATGCTAAATAACAAGTGATGTTTGCGGAGGAATGAGCTATGAAGAACAAGCCTTTTGAATTGTATAATCAACCTGATACAAAATCTGTTTTTTTTCATGAACATATATTGGATTGTTTATCAATACCGGTATTGGTTACAAATAAAAATGATCATATAATTTATGTAAATAAAAAATTCAATGATCTTTTTCAATCCAATTCTTCTTTGCGTAACAGAAGCATGAAAGAAATTGTGAACCGCGAAGATTGGAACAACTGGAATGAAAATCTTTTTAAACTGTCCAATCTTAATGACGATAAAAATTGCAATTTTAATATCAGGCTTAACAGCAGCAATGAATGCATTAAATATTTAAAGCTTGAAGGAAAGGTTTTTCAAAGAGATGAACGCCACAGGCCAGCGTTATATTTTTTTTCAGCAGAAGAATTAACAGGCAACATTGAAGAGCAAAATACTTTTTTAAATAGTGATGATATTAAAGAAAATTCCGAAAATTTTACTGCAAAAACTTCAGCAGAAAAAAAACTGGAACTTGCGGTAAAAGATCTTGACAGATCGAATAAAGAACTTGAAGAATTTGCATACATCGCAAGCCACGATTTGCAGGAGCCGCTTAGAAAAATAACCGTGTTTAGCGGCAAGCTTGCTTTAAAACTTAATGAAAAATTAGGCGAAGAAGGAAAATTTTATATCAGCAAAATAAATGCTGCAGCGGGCAGCATGAAGCAATTGATTGAAAATATATTGCAGATATCACGAACTGTTAAATACAATCAGCCATTTATTTTAACTGATCTTAATGACGTTTTAAACCAGGCAAAACAAAATCTTGATCTTAAAATAGAAGAAGGTAAAACGCATATTATACAAGATAATTTGCCTGTAATTGAAGCACTGCCAACTTTATTGTTGCAGCTATTTGATAACCTTTTAAACAACGCAATTAAATTTAGTTCAAAAAACCAAACGGCAACTATTAATATTCATTCAAGAGAAATTTCTAACAGAGAAAAAGAAAATTTAAGGTTGCCTGCAGATAAAATTTTTTATGAAATAAAAATAAAAGATAACGGCATTGGTTTTAAACAGGAATACGCAAAAAATATATTCAAAACATTTTATCGCCTCAATGGCAAAACAGAATATCCCGGCACGGGAATCGGTCTTTCTATCTGCGCAAAAATTGTTGAAAGACATAATGGTTTAATATGGGCAGAAAGCGAACCTGAAAAAGGCGCTTCGTTCTTCATAATACTTCCAAAAATTCAGGATGCTTTATCATGACGAATAATATTAATGTACTGATAATAGATGATGATGAGGATGACTATTTTATAACAAGTGATTATCTCAAAAATATTCCGGGAAAAAATTTTGTTATAGACTGGTGCTACAATTTTAAACATGCAGTAGATGAAATAAAACGCGAAAAACATGATGTTTATTTGGTTGATTACCGGCTTGGAATTAAAACGGGAATTGATCTTATTAAAGAATCAAAGCAACGCGAATCTGATTCACCATTTATTTTATTAACGGGCAAAGGAGATATTAATATTGATGAAGAAGCCATGAAACTTGGCGCGTTCGATTATTTGGTTAAATCAGAATTAAGCAGTGAAAAACTTGAACGCTCGATACGTTATTCAATTAACAGGGCAAAAATGCTGAACGAATTAAAAACGAAAGAAAAAAAGTATCGGGATATTTTTAACAGGTCGAGCGATGCATTGTTTGTAACCGATGAAAAACTTTTAATTATTGAAGTAAATGCTGCTTTCGGTAATTTATTATGCTGCGAAGAATCATCATTACTTAAAACAAAACTTCCTGATCTTTTTGCAGATAATTACCAATCGAGAAAACTTGCTGAAGAGCTAAAGCATAAAGGAAATATTGATGGATGGCAGTGTGAACTGCGGTATAAAAAAAATCAATCCAAACAATGTATTATTTCCGCAACAAAAGAAAAAAGCACTGATGGCAAAACATATTACCAGGGAATTATTCACGATATAACTTTAATAAAAAAGGCAGAGCGTGTAACCTTACGTGCAGAAAAATTAGCAGCCACAGGAAGATTGGTTCGCACACTGGCGCATGAAGTAAGAAACCCAATAAACAATATTAATCTTGCATGCGAGCATTTGCGCAGCATTGATGTTTCTGAAGATAAGGCATTGTATTATGATATTATTTACAGAAACAGCGGCCGCATAAACGAGCTTATAAAAGAATTATTAAACAGTTCACGGCCTGCAGAAATGCAGTTGAAAGATTCAATTTTACAATCTGTAATTGATGAAATTGTAAATGCGGCAAGAGACAGGATTAATTTAAAGAACATCACCTTGCAGGTTGATTATCCTTCTGAAGTTATAAATGTTTATGTTGACTTTGAAAAAATGGTGATTGCACTGTTAAACATTTTAATTAATGCGGTTGAAGCCATTGAACATGATAACGGCAGAATTTCGATCAGGTTAAAAAAAGATAAAGACCATGCAATTATTGAATTTACCGATAATGGTTCTGGCATAAATGAAGATAAAATACCAAGATTATTTGAGCCTTATTATACATCAAAAAGAAACGGCATTGGGCTGGGCCTTGCATCAACCTTAAACATTATTCAGGCACATAACGGAACAATTGAAGTTAATTCAGAACCGAATAAATCAACCAGCTTCACAATTCTGCTTCCGGTTAAAGTTTAAGTTATATGTAGAATATAATTCTCGATAAAGCTTTTTTGCATTGGTTTATTCGTTTAAGTTTTATAAGCAAATAAACTGGCATATTTTTTACAATTTTATTATCAACTTTAATTTAAAACTTATAACATGAGAAGCATTTTGTACATCATCGCAGTTATCCTCATTATCGGATGGATACTCGGTTTCTTTGTTTATACAGCAGGAAGTTTAATTCACATTTTGCTTGTTCTTGCCATAATTTCTTTATTACTTGCCATTATTGGTGGCAGAGGAACACCATAAAACTTATTTATTAAAATCAATTAAAAACCGGCCTTGCGCCGGTTTTTTTGTAAACGAAATTTTAAAAAAATAATTTACTTAAACTTTAAAGAAAATAAGTATTCTGTTTGTAATGATAACTAACAAGCTTCCACGCTTGATTCAATCTATACCTAAAATTTACACACATGAAAAGCAAACAATTATTGATTGCAGTTTTATCTGTTTGTGCTGCAGCGTTCTTTGGTTGCACTAAAGAACCCTTAAATCATCTTACACAGGAAGAATCGAGGATTTATGTTACAAACAGTGATTCAACTATAAGCTTTAGTAATTATAAAACTTATAGCATTTCAGATTCCGTTGCTGTTTTAAATAACGGCGGCTCTTACAAAGACCTTACACCTGTTGACCAGGCATATATTGATGCAGTAAATAAATATATGCAGCAAAGAGGTTATACGCTTGTAAGTAAAGAAAGCAAACCTGATATCGGAATTAACATTAACCGCATTTACAACACTTCTACCGGTTATGTTAGTTATGATGATTATTGGGATGATTATGGCGGCTACTGGAATCCTTATTACTGGGGATATGCCGGTTATGATTATTACATTCCGCCAAGCTATGGCATTTACCAGGTAACAGAAGGTGCAATGAGCATTGATATGCTTGATTTAAAAGATGCAGGTTCAAAAAATACAATAGATGTTATTTGGAATGGGCTTGTACGAGGCGAAGGAATATTTGTTTCAGCAAATGCAGATTCTATTGTAAAAGCATTATTTGATCAGTCAACTTATTTAAAAACAAATTAAAAAAATTTGTATGAAAGCATTAAAAATATTGCCTTTTATACTGTGCATTTTAATGGTATCGCAATTACATGCACAGCAAGGCACGGTAAAAATGGATATTCAATACAGCTATGCGCTTCCATTAAGTAATTTTAAAAATGATATTATCAGCAATGGCTCACCAAGAGGTGTAACCGGCGATATTTTGTATAACATCAATAATAAATTTTCTGTTGGTCTTGGCTTAGGCTTCCAGGATTTTTATCAGAAATATCCAAGAGACCTGTACAAAACCGGTAACAATGAGGTTACATCTGCAGTGTTAAGTAATTCTGTGCAAATAATGCCGGTACTTGCCAAAGCAGAATATTATTTTTTAAACAATAAAAAATCTTTTATACAACCTTACATTACAGCAGGCGCTGGTTTGGGTATAATAGATTTTACGCAGTACCTCGGCGAATTTGGCGGAACAAATAACAGTGGTTCGTTTATGTTGCAGGGCGGTGCAGGTTTTACAATTCCGTTTAGCAAAACAGGCAGGTCTGGTTTTAAATTAGGCGCTAATTATAACATGATTACTTACAATAAAAATGGTTATAATAATTTAAACAATGTAAACTTTCAGGCAGGAATATTTTTTCCTCTTCAATAAACTCAGCTTAATAAAGCAGGTCAATGGTTTGGCATTTATTTATTCATTAAAAAAATTTTATGAAGAAGGCTTTAATCAAATGCTTGTTTGCAACAGTTATTTTAATAAGCGCTGCCTCAATAACTAATGCCCAGGCCAGAATATATGTAAAGGTTAGACCAACAGAAGTTGTAACAACACGAACTGTTGCGCCGCATTCCAATTATGTTTGGATAGGTGATGAATGGCAGGTAAAACGCGGTGCGTATGTTCATGTACCTGGTTATTGGGCACCGCCACGCAGAAATTTTATTTGGGTGCCCGGCCATTGGACAAGCGAAAGAAGAGGCGATTACTGGATTCCCGGCCATTGGAGAAGAGCCTGATATTTTTATTTTCAATCATAAACTTAAGCCGTTACAATTTGTAGCGGCTTTTTATTTTAATTAAAGCAGCCAATAACTTGCATTGGCATAATTATTCTTTAGTTATCATCATGCCTTCATCAAAAAAAAATAAAAAAGAAAACATACTTTTTAAGAAAGGTATTAAATCAGTTTTTCCTGAAGATATATCTCCAATGCTGGCAACGCTTGTTGATAAGCCTTTTGATGAAGAAGGCTGGTTATATGAAGTTAAGTGGGATGGCTACAGAACAATTGTTTATTTGCAGGATGGTGAAGTTCAAATGCGATCCCGCAACAATAAATCTTTCAACGAAAAATTTTATTCATTATACAATGCTTTGCAGCAATGGAAAATAAATGCAGTGTTAGATGGTGAAATAATTGTAATTAATGATAAAGGAATTTCAAACTTCAGCAACTTGCAAAACTGGCGCAGTGAAGCAGATGGAGAACTGATATTGTATTTGTTTGATGTGCTTTGGCTTGATGGATATAACCTGATGAATTTGCCGCTTATTGAACGCAAAGAAATATTAAGTTCAATAGCGCCGGATTCTGGTGTTATCAGGATAAGCGAAAGTTTTAATGCAGGCGCAACAGAGTTTTTTGAAGTGGCAAAAAAATTAAATCTCGAAGGCATTATTGCAAAAAGAATCAGCAGCATTTATTTGCCTGATAAACGTTCGAAAGAATGGCTTAAAATAAAAACAGGTAAAAGGCAGGAAGTTATAATTGGCGGTTTTACCAACAACGAAGGCAGCAATAAACTGTTCAGCGCTTTATTGGTTGGCGTTAATGAAAATGGCATTTTAAAATATACCGGAAAAATAGGAACAGGTTTTTCGCAAAAATTGCAGCAGCAAATGATGCAGCAATTCAAGCCTTTAATTACAGATGAAATGCCATTTGATTTTGAACCTGACATTAATAAGCCATCACGCTTTCGGCCAAATCCTCCGCAGGCAACTGCAACCTGGTTAAAGCCAGAATTGGTGTGTGAAGTTTCGTATGCAGAAATAACGCCTGATGGTGTTATGCGACATCCGTCGTTTGAAGGAATGCGCATCGATAAAAATGCAACAGACATTCATCTTGAAAAAGAAAAACCGACAGAAGAAATCATTTCACAAAAAAAATCTTCATCCAAAAAAAATACTGCCAGCATAAAAATGAAAAATAAACCATTGATGAAACAAATAAAACATCGGGCAAAGCGCTTACATCAAAACTTTTAAAAGGTGCTGCAAATACGCAACGCAAAACTTTGCTTAATCCAACAGAAAAATCTCAAACAAAAAATATTAACGGTTACGATATAACATTTAATAATCTTGATAAAATTTATTATCCTGCGATACAAGGCCAGCAAGCAGTAACAAAACGTGATGTTATAAATTATTATTACCAGGTTGCGCCGTTTATGTTGCCTTACATGAAAGACAGGCCGCAAACTTTAATACGTTATCCCAACGGAATTAATGGAGAAAGTTTTTATCAAAAAGATGTTACAGGCAAAGTACCTGGCTGGATTGAACAATTTCCATACAGCAGCGATGCAGGCGGCAATAGAAATTTTTTGGTGTGCACTAACGAAGCAAGTTTATTATTAATAGCATCAATGGGTGGTTTGGAAATGCATCCGTGGAGCAGCCGCGTTCAAACACCAAATAATCCTGACTGGTGCATTCTTGATCTTGATCCATCCGACACAACAACGTTTGAGCAGGTTATTAAAGCCACGCAAACAATTAAAGAAGTATTGGATGAGATTGGTGCAGATGCATATTGTAAAACCTCGGGTTCAACAGGCATACATATTTACATTCCGCTTGCCGCAAAATATACTTACGAACAAAGCAAAGAATTTGGAAGAGTGCTTGTAACAATTGTGCAGCAGCAATTAAAAACTTTTACCAGCATTGAACGTATTATTGAAAACAGGCAGGGAAAAATGTATCTTGATTTTTTGCAGAACAGGCCACAGGCAACGCTGGCTGCACCATATTCTTTGCGGCCGAAACCAGGTGCAACCGTTTCGATGCCTTTGCATTGGGATGAAGTAAAAAAAGGTTTAAAGATGAAACATTTTACCATTTTTAATGCCGTTGAACGGGTGCAGCAACAAGGCGATATTTTTAAGGGTGTAATTGGCAAAGGCATTAATCTTAAACAGATCCTGAAAAAAATTGAATCTGTTTTTGGCGAACAAAAAATGCATGAATCGTTGCGCAAGTTGTGAAGTATTAACTACCAGCTTTGCGTATGAAATATTTTTGATGATACACTTTATGTTTCCGCATCATCACCCTAATTTATCAAGCAACTAAATAAACCGGTTGATTAAATTTTCAAAATATTCCTGCCTGCCGCTTATTGTTTTCGGTTCGCCATTGTCAATAGCAAATTCCCTCAAATCTTCCAGCGATAAATTTCCTGTTTCAAAGTCTTTGCCTTTGCCATTATCATAAGAAGCATATCTTTCTTCACGCAGTTTTTTATATTCACCATGCTGCAGAATTTCATCAGCAATAATTAATGCTCTTGCAAAAGCATCCATACCGCCAATATGCGCATAAAAAAGATCAGCAGGATCAGTAGAATTGCGCCGGATCTTTGCATCAAAATTTATTCCGCCGCCGCCAAAACCGCCTGCTTCTAAAATAATCAGCATCGCTTCAACCAATTCATTAATGTTATTAGGAAATTGGTCTGTGTCCCAACCATTTTGATAATCGCCGCGGTTGGCATCAATGCTTCCCAGCAAACCTGCATCTGCCGCAACCTGCAATTCATGCGGAAATGTATGCCCTGCAAGTGTTGCATGATTCACTTCAATATTTAATTTAAAATCGTTCAGCAAATCGTATTGCCTTAAAAAACCAATTACGGTTGCTGCATCATAATCATACTGATGTTTGGTTGGCTCGCAAGGTTTTGGTTCAATAAAAAAAGTTCCTTTAAAACCATTCTTTCTTGCATAATCTTTTGCCGTGTGTAAAAATTTTGCAAGATGTTCCTGTTCGCGTTTCATGTTGGTGTTCAGCAAACTCATATAACCTTCGCGGCCGCCCCAGAAAACATAATTTTCTCCGCCTAATGCAATGGTTGCATCCAACGCTGCTTTTACCTGCGCTGCCGCATGAGTAAGCACATGAAAATCAGGATTGGTAGCTGCGCCATTCATATATCTTTTATTTGAAAAAAGGTTGGCAGTGCCCCATAACAATTTTACGCCGCTTGCCTGTTGCTTTTGTTTTGCATAATCAACCATTGCCTGCAACCGTTTTTCATTATCTTTTATATCGTTGGTATAATCAACCACATCCACATCATGAAAACAATAATAAGGCAAATTCATTTTGGTGATGAACTCAAATGCTGCATCCATTTTATCTTTTGCACGTTCAACTGCATCTTGTTTTTCATTCCATGGAAAAATATGCGTGCCTTCACCAAAGGGATCAGCACCACATTTACAAATGAATGCCAGTAAGCGCAGGCAAACCGCAAATGTTCTTTCATGGTTTTGCCGGCAATCATTTTATTTTCATCATACCAGCGAAAGGCAAGCGGGTTATCGGTTTGGTTGCCTTCATATTTTATTTGATTGATGTTTGGGAAAAATTCTTTATTCATGTTTATTTGATTTTAATTTTTAGTTAACCACAGAGTCGTATAGAGTTATTTTACAGAGAACATTGAGTAACTCTGTTCAAACCTTTGCGTTACTCTGTGGTTATTCATGGTTATAATACAACTCTTTTGATTCCATTTTTCAAAGAAGCAATTTTAAAGTTTAAAAGTAATTTACTTTACAATTACTCAATCTTAAATAAGTAAGCATTTATGCTAAATGAACATCTGTAAACGCTTCTGCAACTTTAATTTCAATAACCACTTTATGTTCTGTTAATAAATCAAGCCGGAAACCAATATCTAATTTACTTCTTTATAAATAAGCGGCATTGGCTTTTTAAGTTCAACAAAACAATCCATCATTAATCATTCATAAGCAAGAAAAGCTTTATGATGGTGCGCTAAAAATAACAAATTAAGGCGCTTAATAATAAATATAAAAGGCATAAACGCAATAATTCATTAATCTTTTTAACTGCTGATTTATTTTTTGAGATTGAAGCAATATTTTATTGCTTAAGAAGCATCATCAACAATAAAAGAAAGCATTTATAAAATATCTGGAAATTTTTAGTAAATGAACCGATGTTCGAATTTTTTTAAATCTATCAATTTTGAAAGCACATTAAAAAGCCTGGAATAATTTAATTTTCCAGGCTTAAAAATTACATTACCGGCGTTTATTTATGTGGCGGCGTTGTAGTAGTTGGCGTTGAACCTGAAGGTGGATTAGTTGTATTTGTTCCGTTTGTTGGAATGGTTGAATTTGTTCCGTTCAACGGTGTTGTTGAATTTGTTCCGTTCAACGGTGTTGTTGAATTCGTTCCATTCATTGGTGTTGTTGAATTCGTTCCGTTCAATGGTGTTGTTGAATTCGTTCCGTTCAACGGTGTTGTTGAATTTGTTCCATTCATTGGTGTTGTTGAATTCGTTCCATTCAACGGTGTTGTTGAATTTGTTCCATTCAACGGTGTTGTTGAATTTGTTCCGTTCAATGGTGTTGTTGAATTTGTTCCGTTCAACGGTGTTGTTGAATTTGTTCCATTCATCGGTGTTGTTGAGTTCGTTCCGTTCAACGGCGTTGTTGAATTCGTACTTGAAGGCACAGTGTCTCTTAATAAAACACCTGTTCTAACACTAACTGGTATAGCTTTACTTCCTGCTACACATATTCCCGTACAAACAAGGGTTGCACAAAAGGCTGATAATACTTTTTTCATAGTTAACAATTTTGAGGTAAAACTCAATAACTATGCCTATCGGTTCGTTGTTATTGTTTATATTTTTGTGGTTTAAGCTTTACAATTTTTGTATTTAAATGCGTATAATTTTTTTATCAATTTTATTTATTGTGCTTATAACAGCATGCCGCAAACCTCAGTCTTTCGAATATCGCGGCGTGCAAAATTTAAAAATTGACAGCATTGGTTTGGTGAGCAGCAAGATTAGTTTAGAACTGGTTTATTTTAATCCGAATAATTTTGGTGTTGATTTAAAAAATGTAAGCTGCGATGTGTACATCAATCATAATTATTTAGGAAAATATATTCTTGATACAACTATGCATATTGCAAAGCGAAGTGAATTTATTGTTCCATCTTCAATGAATGTGGATATGAAAAATGTTTTTAAAAATGCACTCGGAACATTTTTAACGAAACAGGTTTTAGTTGAGCTGAAAGGTTCTACCAGAGTTGGCAAAAGCGGAATTTTTATAACCGTTCCTTTTAATTATTCTGCGATGGAAACGTTTAGCATGTTTTAAAATTTAAACCTTGAAAATTTTTAAAAACCTTCAAGGTTTATTAAAAATTATGCTGATCTTATAACTGCAAAAGCAAGCAAAATCCATCCACCAATAAAACATAAACCGCCAACGGGCGTAATTGCACCAAGCCAGTTCAGTTGCTGGTTACCAATTGCTTTAAAATAAGTGAGCAGGTACAACGAGCCGCAAAACAAAATAATTCCCGCGATAAATAATCTGCCGCTCCATGTAATAAAACTGCCCGGAAAATTTTTCGCTAACATTGCAACAAATATTAATGCAAACACATGATAGAATTGATAACGAACTGATGTTTCAAAAATTTCCAAAGCGTCTGCAGGTATTTTGCTTTTTAAACCATGTGCGCCAAATGCGCCCAAAACAACCGACAACGAGCCAAGCAAGGCCGCTGTTATTAAAAAAGATTTATTCATTGTTTGAAATTATTTCTAAAAATTTTTCTTCACTGATGCTTTCGCTTAAATGAAATTTTGCTTTTGCATAAAACAAGTTTCTTTTTTCTCGCATATCAAAAAGAAAAGCAAATAAATTTTCATCGGGAATATTTGCAATTAAAGGACGATGTGATTTTTCTTTTTGCAATCTGTTTTTAATTACTTCGATGGGTTCATCAATCCAAATTGTAATGCCATTTTCGTTCATCCAGCGCATGTTATTATTAAAACAAGGTGTGCCGCCACCAACAGAAAGAATAAATTTTTTTTTGTTTGAAAAGCTTTTTAAAATCTCTGTTTCTTTTTGTCTGAAATAATCTTCGCCTTTTTCATCAAAAATTTTTGCAATGGTTTTTTGTTCTGATTTTTCTATTTCGTCATCCAAATGAAAAGCGGGAACATTTAAAATGCTGCCAAGTTTATCAGCCCAAAAACTTTTGCCGCTGCCCATTAAACCAATGAGAAAAATATTCATTTGATTCCTTCAACTGAATTAGAGTAAACAAGCACAAGCTTATAATTAAGATTAAAAAATGCAATTCTTTTCCATTGCTCTTTCATTAACTTTCTAAAATCAGAGTATTTAATATTTCCTAAACGAAAATGAATAATTTTTGGAGGAGGATTACAGTGCAATATTCTATCTGCAAAATCTTTATCACGTGATAAAATAGTAAGATTATTTTCTTTTGCATAATCCCAAATTAAATTATCATCACCATCAATTTTTATTGAGATTGCATAAATAAAATCATCGTTTTGCCAAAGATTAAAAGTTTGAGGAAGATTAGAATCTATAAGATACTTTGCCATTATTTGGCATTTTTAAACTCTACAACTGAATATTTAAGGCTTGACATTTTAAGCGCAAATTCTTTACATGCTTGAATATCTTTTTCAGAGATAAAGGGAAATGCTTGCAAAATATCAGCATCTGTGTCACCAGCAAGTAAATGACTAACTACAGTTTCCGCATCGAGGCGTGTTCCTTTAATAATTGGTTTACCGCCCTGCACGCCAGAACGAACTTCAAGCCTGTCATTTATTTCATAATCCATAAAATAATTTTATTAAAGGTAAGTAAGAACCGTAATAGAACTACCATTTACAAGATAGACGATTATGATGAAATTTCATTGTATGCTTTTTCTTTAAAATCCTAATTCAAACACTACTTAAACGCATTAAAACCTGTTACATCCATTCCTGTTATTAAAAGATGTATATCGTGGGTGCCTTCATAGGTAAGCACACTTTCTAAATTCATCATGTGGCGCATAATACTGTATTCGCCGGTGATGCCCATACCACCCAATATGGCTCTTGCATCTCTTGCAATGTTGGCAGCAATTTCGCAACTGTTGCGTTTGGCCATGCTCACCTGCGCCGGTGTTGCACGATCTTCATTCATTAAAACACCAAGCCGCCAAACCAGCAATTGCGCTTTTGTAATTTCAGTTATCATCTCCGCTAACTTTTTTTGCTGCAACTGAAATGCGCCGATGGGTTTATCAAACTGAATGCGTTCTTTGCTGTAACGCAAAGCGGAATCATAACAATCCATGGCTGCGCCGAGTGCGCCCCAGGAAATTCCGTAACGCGCTTTAGTTAAGCAACCCAACGGACCTTTTAAACCTTTTACACTTGGAAAAATATTTTCTTTAGGAACACGCACGTCATGAAAAACCAGTTCGCCTGTTGCGCTGGCACGTAAACTCCATTTGCCATGCGTTGTTGGTGTTGTAAAACCTTGCATGCCGCGTTCAACAATCAATCCTTTTATTTCACCCTGCTCATCTTTTGCCCAAACCACAGCAACCTGCGCAAACGGCGCATTGCTGATCCACATTTTTGCGCCGTTCAAAATAACATCATCACCATCTTCTTTAAAATTTGTGATCATTCCGGCAGGATTGCTTCCAAAATCCGGTTCTGTTAAACCAAAGCAGCCAAGCCATTCGCCGCTTGCAAGTTTGGGTAAATATTTTTTGCGCTGTTCTTCACTTCCATAAGCATAAATGGGAAACATTACCAAACTGCCCTGCACGCTTGCTGTTGAGCGCACACCGCTATCGCCGCGTTCCAGTTCCTGCATCATTAATCCATAACTTATATAATCTAAACCGCCGCCGCCATATTCTGTTGGAATGGTTGGGCCAAAACATCCAAGCTCGCCCAATTGTTTTACAATAAATTCAGGAAATTCTGCGCGTTGCGCATAGCTTTCAATAACCGGAGAAATTTCTTTTTTTACATAACTGCGAACCGTTTCGCGAACAAGTTTTTGCTCGTCGCTAAGCAATTCATCAAGCAAAAAATAATCGGGCGATTGAAATACATCTGTTCTGGAAGCCATCATTATTTATTTAGTATTAAAAACGCGGCAAAGGTAAACAGTTGTAACTACCGGCAAATATTTATGAAGCAGTGAGATTAAACTGAATATTTAGCACAGATGCCATTTAAATGTTCTGCCGTCATTGGCTTAACAATGTAACCCTCTACTTTAAAAACATAGGCCTGCTGAAAATCTTCTTCTGATAAGCTGGATGACAAAACATAAACAGGAATATTAACTTTTTCAGCCTTCGACCATTCTTCAAACCATTCTAAAAATTCCCAGCCGTTCATAACCGTCATGTGCAGGTCAACAAAAATAATATTGGGTAAGGCAGCACTATTTGTAAGCAGATATTCTTTTGCCTGCAATCCATCTCTTTTTGAAATAAATTCATTTGTAAACCGGGTAAATTTCATCATGCGTTCACAAATGCTGATGGTTATAAAATCATCATCAATAAAAAGAACTTTTGTAAATGCCGGCATATTGGTTGGTTTCGCGTTAATTATTTTTCTTCAACAGCTACCAGGTCGTTTATATCTATATTAATTGGCAATACGCCAATTTGCACAACCGCTCTTTTGCCGCGGATCTCTTTTACTTCACCAACCTGGTAATTTTTTTTCATTTTTACTTTTGAACCAACTGAAACAGGTGTTTGCAGCTCCCTGTATTTTGATTCAATTTTTTTAGCAAATTTATTTTTTATATTATTTTCTTTGCGTTTAAATAATAGTTGCTGTATCTGCTTTATTACTTCATTTTTATTTTCTGTTTTTTTCCATTCGAGCACAATCTGTTTTAGCTTGCGCTCCATATCTTTAAAATAAACTATTTTTTCTTCTGTGATTTTATTTTGATGCTTTAATATTTCAAGCTGCTGGTTATGTTTTTCTTTACTAAGCTCTGATGATAACTGCTTTTTCAGGTGTTCATTTTCATCAAGCAATTTTTTTAATTCCTGTTTTTCTTTTTGCAATACCTGCAGATCCTGTTCAGTGCGGTTTAATAATTTATCAAGCCTGAAATGATTTTCATCAACTAATTTTTTTGCCTGGTTAATAAGATGTTTTGGCAAACCAATGCGTTCTGCAATTGCAAAAGTATAAGAACTGCCCGGCTTGCCCGCAATGAGTGTGTATAATGGCTGAAGATTTTTTTCATCAAACAACATAGAACCATTTAAAATTCCTGCGGTTCGGTTAGCCAGTATTTTAAGGTTAAGATAATGCGTGGTAACAACGCCAAAAGCATGTTTGCGATTTAGCTCATTCAGAATTATTTCTGCAAATGCGCCGCCAAGATTCGGGTCGGTGCCGCTGCCGAGTTCATCAATAAAAAAAAGTGTTTTACCATTTGCATTTTCAATAAAATATTTCATGTGCAGCAAATGCGATGAATAAGTGCTGAGATCAAATTCAATGCTTTGCGTATCGCCGATATGAATAAACAATTGTTTAAAAATTCCTGTTTCAGAAGCTGGATGCACGGGCACTAATAAACCGCTTTGCAACATAAGCTGGTTAAGGCCGATGGTTTTCATAGCAACGGTTTTGCCGCCTGCATTGGGGCCGCTGATTACAAGAATATGATTTTTATCATCAAGCCTTAGTGAAATTGGAATAGTTTGTCGATCAGAATTTTTATTATGCAAGAGGAGCAATGGATGAAAAGCATCTTTTAAATTGATGATAGTATTGTTTGAAATGTTGGGATAATTGCCATTTATTTCTATCGCTAATTTTGCTTTTGCATAAATAAAATCGAACTCGCCGGCAATGTGCAGCCAATCGTTCAGCAGGCTGCTGTAAATAGAAATAGCTGCAGTAAGCAATTTTAAAATGCGTAAAATTTCTTTACGTTCTTCATTCTCTAAAGAAAAAACTTCGTTGTTTAATTCAATGGTTTCTTCGGGTTCAATAAAAGCTGTTTTGCGGCTATCGCTTTCGCCGTGTAAAATGCCTTTCACCTGGCGTTTATATTCTGCAAAAACGGCAACTACTCTTCTTCCATTACTAAAACTTTCATCAATTTCTGCGCTGTAACCTGCTTTGTTTAAACGGGCAACTTCTTTTTCAAAAACACGCCGCAGTTCATTGCGTTTGCGATATAAGTTTTGCCTGATTTTTTGCAATGCATCGCTGGCATCATCTTTTATATTTCCGGCTTCATCAAAAATTTTATCAATCATTTCTATGATCGATTTTTCATAATAAGAACCTTCAATTACCTTACTTAAAGCAGGGTAAGCAAGTATGCGTTCTGCATTAAACCAGCGATATAATTTTTCTGTATTAACGGCAAGCTGATGAATGTGTTTAAAATCTTCTGCCTGTAAAATGCTGCCTTCAATACTTAACAATTTTAAACACCGGTTAAGATTTAAACTAAAATTGTTTGGAAGCAGTTGCTTTTGTTCTAAAATTAATTTGTATTCAAATGTTTGCTGCAATTGCAGGGTAATAATTTCTTTGCTTGTATGGATGCGCAGGTACGCCGTTTTTTCTTTAGCATATTCTGTATTACAAAAAGAAGAAAGATGTTCTTTTATTTTTGAAAATTCGAGCTGCTGTTCGGCCGATTGAGGATATAATTTCATTGGTTAAGTAAAAAACAAATCTATATAATTAATGTAAAAATTAAATGCGCCGAAAGCTGCATAACAGCGTTTTAATTATAAAATTTTTTTATGATTTAGATGCACCGCCGGATTTTACACTTACTTCATGTTCTGTATTTTCTTTTGCCTGAATGGTTTGTTTTCCGGTTTCCACTTCAACCTGTTTCATGGTAACGGCATAATCGTTCGGATGTATTTGAGAGCCATATTTTATTGCATAGGCTTTTGTAAACTCAGCGCCAAAATATAAAATTATGGCTGAATAATACACCCACAACAATAATATAACAAGCGAGCCTGCGGCACCATAAGTGCTGCCTACATGTGTTTTGCTTATGTAAAATGAAATACCAAATTTGCCCAGCATAAATAAAATACCGGTTGTAATAGCGCCGGCCATTACATCTTTCCATTTAATGCGTGCATCGGGTAATACTTTAAAAATCACTGCAAATATTAAAGTAGTAATGGCAAGTGTAATTAACAGGTTTACAATATATACAACGGTTACAGCAACGCCAGGAAACTTATGCTGAAAACTATTGCTGAGGGCTTCTATAATTGCGGCAATGCCAAGCGATACCAGCAATAAAAAACCAAGGCTTGCAATTACTGAAAACGAAAGAAACCTGTTTTGAAGCCATTTAAGCCAGCCTTTTTTAGGCATAGCTTTTATACCCCAAATTCGGTTGATCGAATCCTGTATATCACCAAAAACAGTGGTGGCACCAATTAATAAAGTAATAACACCAATTACCGCCGCAATATTTCCTTTACCGCTAATAGAAGCGTTCTTAATAATTTCCTGCATTTGAGCTGCGGTATCACTGCCAACAAAAGTTCTTAACTGGCCAAATATTTCACCTTCTACAGCCTGCCGCCCTAAAAAAATACTGCACAAAGAAATTATTACAACCAGTAATGGGCCCATTGAAAAAACGGTGTAATAAGCAAGGCTGCCACCAAGTTTTGTTACATTATCGTTACTAAAACCAGAGAAAGAATTTTTTAAAACTTCCCACATTCCTTTAAAAGATAACTTTTCTTTTTTTTGGTTTGATTTTTCCATAACATACTTTTAAGCAAAAACCCCGCCGATGCGGGGTTCTTTTTTAAAATGTAAAACAGCGTGATTAAGAAAGAACATCTTCTGTTTTCTTTTGAATATTGTTTAATGTATGATGCATGGTATCGTATGCATCTTCTGCAACTTCATTTATTTTGTTTTTCTTTTTGTTGTACACATATGCAGCAATACCTGCAGCCAGTGCAATAACCGCGATTAATTTCTTATTCATAATTTAATTTTATAAGTGATAAAAAGTTATTCTTCTTCCTCTTCTGTTTCTTCTTCATCTGATTCCTCACCTTCTTCTTCTTCACCTTCAGCATAAGCCTGCTCATTTACATTACCTGAAATTTCAGTAAGTTTTTCATCTGTTTCAGATTCTTCCTGTAAAGTTTCATCAAGTAAGGATGCAACTTCTTCTTCGCCCATTTTTTCAGCATGCGCTTTCAGTGAGCCATAAGCTGCTATTTCATAATGCTCCACTTTTTGAGCTGCAATAATTAATGCTGCATCTCTTGCATAACCTTTTTCATACTCTTCAATTGCTTCTTTGCCTTCTTCTACCAAACCTTCCATGGCAGGGCATTTTTTTGCCTGGGCTCTTTTGCCGAGCTGTTCAAATATTTGTTCCAGTCTTTCTATGTGGCCTTCTGTTTGCTGAGTATGTTCCTGAAAAGCTGCGCTTAAAGTTTCATCATAAGCAGCTTTACTCATTTTAGGTAATGCTTTTGAAAGATGTTTTTCAGCCCAGTAAATATCTTTTAAAGTGTCTTCAAAAACTTTTGAAAGATCTTCTTTCTGGCCTGAATTGTTAGAGCCGCTTTTTGAATTGCTGCGCTTTGCAGCGGCTTTCTTTGGCGCAGATGATTTTTTTGCTGTCTTCGCATTTTTTGCGGATGTACTTTTCATATCAGTTTTTATTTTTTTGAATTAATGCTTTTGTAAATCCAATTTCATACCAACCTCATCTTTATTTCTTTTCATTCCATTTGTGTTGCATATCATCATAATTTTTTTTTTGATACAGGGGAATTTTTTATTTAAAAATGTGCCTTTTTCTTTTTTGCCTTTTGTTATTTATCAGCAAATTTTTAAGTGCAAGCTTTTTTTCAGGATGCTTTTTTTTGCGTTTTGGGCTTTGATTCTTGCAGATGTTGCATAAGTTTTAATCAGCATAAATTAATCTTTAAGTTTTTATATTAAATTTTTTAGGGCTGTATTGTTGTTAAACAGGCGATAATAATGAAGCCGTTTAAGACACGATCTTCATTTTCTCACTCTTTGAAGATAATTTTGATACAATGCAAAAACTTTTGTCGCTGCTTTTATTGGTTGTGGTGTTTTATTTACCTTTCTGTGTGCAGGCGCAAACAAAAAATGTTTTGGGTGAAGTGCTGGATAAACAAAGTGATGAGCCTATACCATTTGTTGCCGTAAAATTTGCAAAGCAGGGCGGCGGCGTACTTACAGACTCTTTGGGACGGTTTTCAATTTCATTAAATAACATTGCTTTAAACGATACACTGCAAATCAGCAGCGTTGGTTATACGCCGCTGCAAATTGCTGTTGCCGATTTAAAAGATTCTTCATTCATCACCATTCAATTAACTGTTTTACCGCCGCAACGTGGTGTTGTGGTTAAAACAAAATACAACCGGGCATTGTGGTTTTGGAGAAAGATAATTGCGCATAAACCGCAGAATGATAAACGCTATTTTAATAATTACAGCTATGAAGTGTATAACAAATTAGAACTTGATTTAGATAATGTGAACAAAGAAAAATTAGGCAAAACCTTTTTGCTTAAACGCCTGAATTTTGTTTTGGATTATGTTGACAGCACTTCTGAGAAAGAACCTTACCTGCCCGTTTATTTAACAGAAACACTTTCTGATTTTTATTACCAGCGAGACCCCCGTAAAACACGTGAAGTAATTAAAGCAACTATTACAAACGGCGTAGATAACGAAAGCATCATTAAACAATTGGGTACAACCTACCAAAATGTGGATGTTTATGCCAACTCCATTCCGGTGTTTGATAAAATGTATGTAAGCCCTTTTAGCGATAACGCTGAAAACTATTATAATTTTAAATTGCTTGATACGCAGTATCTCGCAGGCAAACGCCTGGTGCATTTTGCCTTTATGCCAAAGCATCCGGGCGGTGATATATTTAGCGGCGATTGCTGGATTCACGACACCAGCTTTTCTATTCAAAAAATTATGCTGCGCCCATCGCTGGATGCTAACATAAATTTTGTTACAGGCTTAACACTTATCCAGGAATTTAAACTCGTTAACGATTCAACCTGGTTTTTATATAAGGATAAATTTGTGGCAAACATTTCTCCAATTGGTAAAAAAAATCTTGGTTTTATAGCCCGAAAAACTACCACGTATAAAAATGTTTTATTAAACAGTGATGTGGTTGAAAACCATCTTGATTCAAACAGATCAAATGAAGACATTATATTAAAACGCGATGCCCAGAACAAACCCGATTCTTTTTGGCAGCAAAGACGCCATGAACCGCTAAATGCTGATGAACAAACCGTGTATAAAGTTTTGGATACGCTTGAAAAAAATAAAACTTATATACATTACCGCAATGCAATAAATTTTATTACATCTGGCTATAAAGATATTGGCAACATACGCATTGGGCCGTGGTATAACTGGGTTTCTGCCGATGCTTATGAAGGAACAAGACTTCGTTTTGATGTTGCCACAAACACCGGCTTTAACCAGCACTTAAATCTTAGCGGTTATGTTGCTTATGGTTTTAAAGATGCAACGTATAAAGGCAGAGCAGAAGTAAAATATCTTTTTAACCGCACACCATGGTCGTACATAGATCTGTATTATAAAAAAGATCTTGACAACGGGCAGGTTTTTTATGATCAGTTGGGCTCTGATAACATATTTGCTTTTTTCTTTCGCAAGCCAAATATTCCATTTAAATATCAGCAGATAACCGAAAAAAAAATTGAGTATTATACTGAAACCTATCATGGTTTTGGTTTTGGGTTAACCGCCAGCAGCCGCCAGTACGAAGCCTTGCTTAATTTACCGGGCAAAGAATTATTTCCTGTAAAACAGGGCCAGCCTTTTAATACGTTTGAAACAGGTTTGCGGCTGCGTTATGCTTACGAGGAAAGAACCATAGAAGATAATTTTAACCGCATAAGTTTAGGCAGCGATTTTCCGATTGTTGAATTTCATTATACACATGGCTTCCCAAATATTTTTAACAGCAGTTATAAATATGATAAGGTTGATCTTTCGGTATCAGACTATATAAATCTTACGCCATACGGCTCTATTAATTACAATGTTTTTGCAGGCCGTGTGTTTGGCACTTTGCCGTATCAAATGTTAGATATTTTGCCCGGCAACGATTGGTATTATTACAGCAATTATTCTTTTAATCTTATGAACCGTTTTGAATATTTAACTGACCGCTATGCAGGTTTTAGCATTGAGCACAACATTGGCTCCGGCTTGTTTCGATACGTAAAACTTACACGCAAATTAAAGTTCCGGCAGTTTTGGGAAGCCAAAGGTGTTATCGGCGATCTTTCTTCAGCAAACTATAATCTCAATTTTGTAAACGGCAGCCCTTTTCAATCGCTCAATAATAAAATGTATCTTGAAATTGGTACCGGCATTGATAATATTCTTAAATTTTTTGCCGTAGATTTTATTTGGCGTGTGTTGCCAACTCCATTGCCACAGGTACGCTCACAACGCTTTGGTATTTTCTTCGGTTTTAGTATAAGTTTATAAATTTTTCTTGTTACCAGCTTCGGCGTTTCATGGCATCTTCGTTGCGTCGCAACACTTGTACTGTTGATATTTTTTGCAACTGTGGCATCATTATACACAAGTATTTCTTTATTTAACTTTGCGCAAATTTTTAAAATAAGAATGGTTTATTTAACAAGGCTGGAGCATTTTAATGCCGCACATAAATTATATAATCCCAACTGGAGCAAAGAAAAAAATGAGGCAATATTTGGTGAATGCTCCAACGAAAACTGGCATGGTCATAACTTTGATTTATACGTAACTGTAAAAGGAATACCGGATGAAGATTCAGGTTTTATTATGGATGCAAAACAGTTAAGCAAAATTATAAATGATTATGTGCTCGAAAAACTGGATCATAAAAATTTAAATCTTGATGTTGATTTTTTATCAGGCAAAATTTGCAGCACAGAAAATTTAATTATTGAAATATGGAAGCAAATATTGCCGCATCTTCCAAACAATGTAAAATTGCATGGTTTAAAATTATATGAAACGCCAAGAATTTATGTTGAATATTTTGGAGAATAAATAGTGTATTTAATTTTTGTAATTTTGTTTCATGAGTCTTATCACTGTTTCAGATATTCAATTGTTTAATACACTTAAGAAAAAACTTGGCGAAGAAGAAGCTGAGCAGTTAGTTAAGTTTGTAAAGAGTGAAATTAAAACTGAATTACAGACTGAATCACAACATCTTGCCACCAAAGAAGACCTGGCAAAAACCGAAACCAAACTTATTCTTTGGGCGTTTGCATTTTGGGCAACGCAACTTGGAGCCATTTTTGCTTTTCTGCATTATTTTGTTGCTAAATAATTTTCGTGCATAATAAAGTAGCCGTTTATCGCAAAGAACATTTTAATGCTGCGCATCGTTTGCATAACGATGCATTTGATGAAGCAACCAACAATAAAATTTTTGGCAAATGCAACAACCCACATTTTCACGGACATAATTATGAACTTGTTGTAAAAATTATAGGGGAGCCAGATAAACAAACCGGTTATGTGTATGATTTAAAAGCATTAAGCGATCTTATAAAAAAAGAAGTGCTGCAACGCTTCGATCATAAAAATTTAAACCTTGATGTTGCTGAATTTAAACATCTGAATCCAACCGCAGAAAACATTGCTATAACTATTTACAATATTTTGCGTGCTTCAATAAGTAATCATTTAGATATTCAGATACGCTTATACGAAACAGAAAGAAACTTTGTAGAATATCCTGCTTAAAAGATGTTCTTTAACATTAAAATTTTTAATAAAAATGTCGTACGAAAGAAAAGAAATTTATAACGATGAAGAAGTAAACAATCTTAAAGAAAGCTACAAAAAAATTATCCGGCAACTGGGTCAGGATACGCAACGGGAAGGCTTATTAAAAACACCGGAACGTATTGCAAAAGCCATGTTGTTTAGCACACAGGGTTATACTATGAATGCGGTTGAAATTTTAAACTCTGCAAAATTTAATGAAGATATAAGTGAGATGATTATTGTAAAAGATATTGAATTATACAGCATGTGCGAACATCACATGCTGCCTTTTTTTGGTAAAGCGCACATTGCATACATACCCAACGGATATATTACCGGTTTAAGCAAACTTGCAAGAGTGGTTGATGTGTATGCAAGAAGATTGCAGGTGCAGGAAAGATTAACCACACAAATTTTAGATGCAATTAAAGAAGCATTAAACCCAATTGGTGTTGCCGTTGTAATTGAAGCAAAGCATTTGTGCATGATGATGCGTGGCGTGCAAAAACAAAATTCTGTAACAACAACCTCTGCTTTTTTTGGCGAGTTTGAAAAATATCCAACACGCAATGAATTTTTAAAACTTATCAGTTCAAATCTCAGTTAAGTTTTTTTATTGGTTTATAGTTGTGCAGTTTATTTATCTCAACAATAGTGGTAGTGTCATCATTACTTTCATAATACATCGTTTCAAACTTTGCATCAAAAAATATTTCATTAAACCGGTAAGAAGTTCTTTGCAAAACAGTATTCGAAAAAATATCATCAAATCCTCTAACTAAAACATATACTTCAGCATCTGTTGCTGTTAAATCTTCTTTAGTAAAACCATACAAAGGGCTTTCTTCATTAATCGGGTGAACAACCGTCCAGTTCATAGGCAAACTATCAACCCTGCTCCTTTCAAGCGGCAGTTGATAAAATTTAAACTGTTTGCTTCCGTCGCTTTCTGTTAAGCCAAAAGTTACGGTTACTTCAACATTGGTTAAATTATGATTTTCTTTATAAGAAACAAACCGAAACATTAATGCCGATATATCATGATACGGTGCAATTAAAGCATGACGGCTAAAACGCAAATAAGCCCGTGGCCTTGAAAATCTTCCATATAAAATACCTGTTATTAATGCAAAAGATGAAAGACCTGTTAATGCTTCAACAGAAGCTAAAGCACCGGCAAAATAGCCGTCAGGATTTATTCTTCCATAACCAACAGTTGTAAATGTTTGCACGCTGAAAAAATACAATTCAAAAAAATGATGTACAGAATTACCAGGCAAAACACCGGTAAATTCATTGTTATTAAGAGCAAGATATATCGCCGTAAAAATAAAATTTATAGTAATAAAAAAAGCGGCGAGAATAATTCCAAATTGCCAAACCGGCATGGTAAGCATTTTATAAAAAAAGCTGATGCGCTCATAAAAACGCAATCCTCTTTTTCTTACATTATAACTGCCATCTTTATTAATAAACCGGCCGCCCTGCGTATCAGCACTAACGCCAAAACCCGTATCTGCATTGCTTTTTAAAGCTGAACTTATTTTTTTATGCGTTGCCATAAAACCCTGGTAATTTTTTTATTGAATGAACAAAATTCAAACAATGATTTTTAAAATAACAAATTTTGATTTTTTAATAAATAGTTTTTGCTGAAGCAGCAACTGCAGTTTTTTCTGAAGCATTTATTTTTTGTTCAAGCAATAATATGCTTATTGATGTGCAGATGCAAATGCAGCTTAAAATCCACCATAAAGTTGTAAAGCTGTACGATGCAGCAATGCGGCTTCCTGAAAGCGGTGCTGCAATTTGGGCAACGCTCCATGCAATGGCATATAAAGCTGCATATTCTCCGCGGTTATGCACGTTGCTGCGCTGTATCCAAAACGAGTTCATAAAAGGCATTGAAAGCATTTCGCCAATTGTAATAAGCGTAATTGAAATAAATGCAGTTAAACGGCTTGGCGGCAAAATATTCAAACACATAAATGAAATTGCTGAAACAAAAAAACCAACGCGTATAAAAAATGTATTTTGTTTTTTGCCTTCAAACGAATACACAAGAATCATTTCTAAAATAACAATTATAATTCCGTTTAAAGCCATTAAAAAACCAATGAAGGCTTCGTTATAATGCCATTGCATTTTAAAAAAAACAGGCTGTATGGTAAACAACTGAAAAAAACAGGAAGCAAAGAAAAATGTGATAATGATAAAAATCATATAAAACTTATCCGCATAAGCATGTTGCCTCGGAGGTTTGTTTTTTATAACGCTTGCTTTGCTGTGCGCATAAGGCAATAATTTAAACAACAATAAAGCCGCAATAATATTGGTGCTACCATCAACCCAAAACAATAAATGATAATTTATAGAAGCTAAAAACCCGCCAAGCGCACCGCCAATGGCCCATCCTAAATTTATTGCAAGCCGGTTAAGCGAAACTGAACGCGTTCTGTTTTCGGGTTTGCTGTAATATGCAATGGCAGCAGCATTTGCCGGCCTGAATGATTCATTACAAAAACTTAAAATAAATGTGCCAATACACAACGATAAATATGTTTGAAGAAAGCCCGTAACAATAAACATAATGCCGCCTAAAAAAAGCGAAGCAAACTGTTGCCGGTAAAAACCAAATTTATCTGTTATTCTTCCGCCGATGTAAGCACCCGCAATAGCGCCGGCACCAAACAATGCCATCACAATGCCAGCTTGCGGCAAAGTAAAATGCAATTGCTGCGTGCAATAAATGGTCATGAACGGAATAACCATCGTGCCGCTTCTGTTTACCAGCATTACAACAGATAAATACCAGGTATTTTTCGAAAGCCCGGTAAATGCATTTTTATACAACGATGTAGCTGCTGTAAGCATAATTGCGAAAATAGAAACAAGGCTTCAGATAAAATATTCTTTCAGTACCGTTTGTGTAATGATGCAAAGAATTTGGTTACCGGCAAATGCGTTTCATGGCATCACGGTTGCGTCGCAACACTTGTACTGCATATCATTGAGGAACTTCAGCATCAGCATTAAACAGCAATATTTTATTTAACACGTTATAAACCGAAGGTTTTTCACTTCTTCTTTGGCAAGCGTTGAAATAAGGCCTTTCCACGCTTAATTTTGATTGATGAATTTAATTGAACGCGATAAAAAATTTGTGTGGCATCCTTTCACACCACAAAAAAATATGCCTGAACCTATTGCCATTGCAAAAGCAAATGGCAGTTACTTGTTTGATGAAAATGGCAATGCATATTTAGATGCCATCAGCAGTTGGTGGGTTAATATTCATGGCCATGCACATCCATACATCGCAGAAAAAATTTATGAGCAGGCATTGCAGTTAGAACACATCATTTTTGCCGGCTTTACACATGAACCTGCGGTAACGCTTGCAGAAAGATTAATAAAAATTCTTCCCGGAAATTTTTCAAAAATCTTTTACAGTGATGATGGTTCAACCTCAACAGAAGTTGCGATAAAAATGGCAATTCAATATTGGTGGAATGTTCGGTCAACTGTCGATGGTCAACAGTCAACCGCAAGAAACAAGCTGCTTGCCTTTAAAAATTCTTATCATGGTGATACGTTTGGTGCAATGAGTGTTAGCGACCGCAGTGTTTTTACGCTTGCTTTTCATAACATATTATTAGACGTAATTTTTATTGATACACCTGATGAAAACAATATCTCATCTATAAAAAAAATTATTGAAGACAATGAAAATTCAATCGCTGCATTTATTTATGAACCATTAATTCAGGGCGCCGGCGGCATGAAAATGTATAACGCTGTTTTGCTTGACGAATTGCTGCATTTCATCAAACAAAAAAATATTATTTGCATTGCAGATGAAGTGATGACCGGCTTTGGAAGAACTGGAAAAATGTTTGCCAGCGATTACCTGCAAACCAGGCCAGATATAATTTGTTTAAGCAAAGCTTTAACCGGCGGAACAATGGCTTTGGGTGCAACAGCCTGCACCGAAAATATTTACCAGGCTTTTGTAAATGATGATGCGCATAAAACTTTTTTTCACGGGCATTCTTTTACAGCAAATCCGCTGGCATGTGCAGCAGCAAATGCAAGCTTTGATCTGTTTGAAAAAAATAATGTGTTTGAAAACATACAAATTATCGCTGAAAAAAATATTGTTTTTGCGCAGCAATTAAAGCAATTAAGCGGCATAAAAAATGTGCGCACTTTAGGTACGGTGCTTGCTTTTGAAATTGATAAAGGAGAAGATGTTTATTTAAATACAATAAGCCAGGCAATAACAAAAAAAGCTTTGGAAAAAGGCGTTTACATAAGGCCACTTGGAAACACCGTTTATATAATGCCGCCGTATTGCATAAACAATGAAGAACTGGATAAAATATATACCGTGCTGATAGAAATTTTATAATTATTTTTCACAAAGCTGCTTTAGTTTATCAAGACTTATTTCCATTGAAGGCCCAAAAACTTTATCGTGCAGCATGGCGCTTAATCTTTCCCAAAAATACCAGTTCAGCTTTTGTTGAAAACTCCAGTTAACTACTGTTTCATTACGCTGTGCGTCATAATTTAATTCAAGCCGGTTTATTAATTTTCTGCCTTGTTTTTTTTGCCATTCAGTAATTAAGTCATCAGGCTTGCTATCAATAATGGTTACGGTATAAGCACCAAAATTAAACTGTGAATTTTTTGTTGTTGATGATGAAGTAAGTTGTTTAAAATAAATTGTATCTGCACCTTTTATCCAATACTTCCAATTGCTGATATTATTTGTATAGAACCGAACAGAATCAACAGGTGCATTAATTTCAACCGAACGGCCAACTGCAACAGTTGATGGCATTAATAAACCCATTGCTGTAAGCAGTATAAATAAAATCAATGCGCCAATAATAATAAATTTAAAGTATCGCATAATTGTTAGCGGCGCAAAGCAGCATTGAAATTTTATATGCAGTTAATGCTGATGTGCATTGGTTAAAAATTACATCTTTGCTGGTGCGTTATTTTTTTTAAGTGCAGCATTTGCAAATTGCATTAAAACATCAGCGGGCATATAACCTGCAGTTAATAAAACAGGTTTTCCGGTTGAATCTGCAACTATCAGCGTGGGATAACCTTCAATAGAATATTGCTGTGCAAGCTGCGGGCCTACACCTTTTTCTCCATCAATAGAAACGCTGACAAAATTTTTATTAAAAAAATTGCCAACAGCAGAATCTGTAAAAGTATATTGTTTCAGCATTTTGCATGGGCCGCACCAGGTTGCATAAATATCTACAAACACAAGTTTATTTTCGTTTTTAGCTGTTTTAAGCGCCGTTGGCCAATCGTTTTCTATAAAATGAATTCCGGGCTCAGATTGCACAACTGTTTTTTCTTTTGAAGCAGAAGAAACATGACAAGACAAACAGGAAAAAATAAGCAGAACAAAAATAGAATGCTGTAATAATTTCATTCAACAAAATAAAAAATATATCGTCAAAACAAAAAGCTAATTGAATTAAGCAGCGGCTTCCTGGTGTTTTGCAAGATTAGGTATCATAATTCTGAAGGTAGTTCCAATGCCGTATGTTGATGAAACAGATATATCGCCGCCAATTCTTGAAAGTGCTTCTTTAACAATATACAATCCAATACCAAGGCCGTTAACATGTGTTGTGCTTCGAAAGAACATTTTAAAAATATTATTAAGATGTTCTTCAACAATTCCAATTCCGTTGTCTTCAATTTCTATCTGCGCTTTGTATTCATCTACCTTAATATTTACATTTACCTTGGGGCTATCAGAAGTTGCTTTTTGATATTTTACTGCATTAGAAATAAGATTATCGATAATGATAGAAATACGGAACGAATCGTTATTAAATTTCACCGGCTGATCAACGGTGAGGTTAAACTCAACAGAAGGTTTTTGCATTCTGCATATTTCAATGCTGTCTTTCAGCATCGATCTAAAATCAATCTCGGTTAATTCTTCATCAACTCTTATGCTTTTATAATATTCAATAATTTTTTGAATGAAAATATCCATTTTATTCATGCAGGTTTCTATCATACCCAAATAATTATTCGGGTCTTCAACAGAATTTTCCATGCGGGCCAAATTAAGAATACCCATTACAGAAGCAAGCGGCGAACGCAGATCGTGTGATGTGCTGTACACAAAACGGTTAAGCTCATCATTGGTACGTTCAAGTTCTGAAATTTTCTTTTTTAACTGCAGCCGCGTTGAATATAATTCGTATGCATTTTGAACCGCATTCTGCAGTTCAAATTCATCCCATGGTTTTTTTACGTAACGAAATATTTCACCTTTATTAATGGCATCAATTATAGCTTCTGCATCGGTATAGCCGGTTAATAAAATGCGCACAGGCTGCGGAAAAGCCTTGCGCACTACCTGGAAAAATTCTACGCCGGTTGAATGCGGCATTCGCTGATCGCAAATAATAACCTGTATTTCTTTTTCATCGTTTAAAATATTCATGCCTTCTGCGCCCGACGATGCAATAAAAATTTTGTATTTACGCCTGAATGCTGCCTGAAACGATAACAAATTATTAATCTCATCATCAATATAAAGAATCTTTATTTTCTTGTCTTCGGAATACATATTTTGGTTTTCAGAATGAAAGCGGGTTTAATCTATTATGCCCTGGTATTTGTGTGGTAAAGTTATTATAAATTCAGCACCCTTATCGGGAGCCGAAACAATATTTATTTTGCCATAATGCTTTTGAATTATTTTGAAAACAATTGCCATTCCCAGGCCGGTTCCTTCACCAACATCTTTGGTTGTAAAGAAGGGTTCAAAAATGCGGTGCTTTACATCTTCCGTCATGCCGGGGCCTGAATCTTTTATTGAAATTTCAATGTGATCATCAACATCTCTTGTTTTAATAATGATCATTTCTTCATCTGCCTTAACCGCTTTTGATTTTATGGCCTGAATTGAATTGGTGATGATGTTCATAAACACCTGGTTTAATTTGCCCGGAAAACATTCTATTTCGCCATCGGCATTAAATTCTTTAACCAGGTTTATGTAATAAGGAATATTATTTTTAAGCAATACAATGGTAGATAAAATGCCATCATGCACATTAACTGATTTAAGTGTGGCTTCATCAATTCTGCTGAATGTGCGCAAGCCTCTAACAATTTCTGCGGTGCGTTCGGCGCCTTCTTCAATACCTACAATCAGGCTATCAATTTCCTTTCTGATGAAGGTAACATCCATGTCTTCTTTTAAGTCTTTTATTTCACTCAGCTTTTCTTTATAACTGTTTGGGTCGCCGTTAAGCTGATGTAATTCATCGTATGCATTAAGCACTTCCATTAAATCTTTTACATCAAGCCGCAACGGGTTAATGTTTGATTTTACAAAATTTATGGGGTTATTAATTTCATGTGCAATGCCTGCAGTAAGCTGGCCAAGCGATGCCATTTTTTCTGCTTCAACCAACTGCGTTTGTGTATCTTTTAAATTATTTAATGCATCGTTCAACTGGCTGTTTGCGGTTTGCAGTTCAGTGGTTCTAACGGCTACTTTTTTCTCTAAAACCACATTTTGTTCGCTTACCAATTGTTCGTTTTCACGTGCCTGTTGCAATGCTTCTGCCTGTGATTCTTCTTTTTCTTTTTTAAGAATATTTATTTTATCGGCAAGCGCAATAGAAAGTAAAACGGTTTCTATGGCAGAGCCTAAATACAAAATGTAATTTGTAATAGAATTTGCAGGTATTACAGCAAAATTTCGTAAACTGAAAATTATTAATCCCGTTAAAAATAAAATCCAGGCAACCGCATAATATAATGCCGGCCGGTAGCCCTTAAATATTATAATTAATGCAGCAATAATAATTAATAACCCAACAACAAATTGCAGGCTCACCAGGGCAGTATAACTTATGCTATTAAAATGCGCAAGACTTAAAATAATTGAAACAACTGAAAAAAATACCGTTGCCAATAATGCTTTATGAAAGAAAGGAGTGTAATGCCTGGTTCTTAAAAATTGAAGTGTAAAAAGAACACCAAAAATTATAGCCAATGATGATGTTATTGGCACTGAATAATAATTAATTGATGGCGCAGAAAACCACAAATATTTAAATGAATAACCTGCAAGCGTAAACTGCGCAAAGCCTAAAAAGAATATGTACAAAATATATAAGAGATAACTTCTATCTGCAGTTACAAGAAAAAGAAAAAAGTTATAAAAAAATACTGCCATTAATATTCCCAGGTAAACAGATACGGCAAAAAGCTGTTTGTTAAACTGGTTAATTACAGTTTCATAACTGCCAATAAACGTGTTGAACACAAGCGGATGAGTGCTTTCAATATGCACATAATATGTTGCAGCTGCTATCTGGATGGTAATTGTAAGTTCACTAAGTAATTGGGCAAAGAATTATTATCAGGAATGAGCAATTGCATTTCCATCGAGATATATTCGTTCCAACTTTCCGTTCAATACTTTATACACTTTAATAATTGAAATATTAAAGTGCTCAATATTAAAATATAAAGTTTGGGCGCTTGTATGATTAAGCAAAGAAAACCGCGCCCATATATTTACATCGAGCCTTGAAAAAACAGGAGATTCTTTTTTGTTTTGAAAAAAACCATTTGCCTGCTGAATGGTTAAGTGATTATATTTTTTTGCATGATCGTCAAAAATTTCAAAGTTATTACTGGCTGTTACCAGCGATGAAGGACGGCTGTAAACAATGGTATCACCGGCAAAAACTTTAAATACGCAGGTACATAAATAAATAACAAGAAAGGATTTCTTAAACATAGGAATCTTAGACATTAGGAGCTTAGTTTTAATTTGGATAGTTATAACCAACCCCGCAAAAACAATGATATATTTTTTCAGAATAACTTACAAATGCAAGTGTAATTAAAATTATTGTAAAAAAAAGCAGCAATCTTACCTAATTTTAAATTCATTTATATCTGAACCTTCAATTTCAAGTTCATAATGCACTTTTACAACAACATTTTTAAACGGAGATTTTTCCTCATTAATACAGCATAAATTTTTTCTGAGCCAAAGCATTTTTTCCCGCTCTCTTGGTTGCGCATTTGTTAGCGTATGCGGGTCTTCTAAAAAAACCGCTGTTGCAACCAAGTCAAGTTTTGGATAATAAAATGTGCCGTCGTTACCAACTTTTGTAAAAGGCCGGCTGCCAATCCATTGGTTAAATCTTACTGTAGCCGGTGAGCATAACGAAAACAATGAATCGAAGCCTAATTGCTCAATAATAACAATGGCAGCTCTTGACGGAAAATAACTTCCAATGCCAAGGCCTGCAACTTCAATTGAATTCCATAAACCGCATAATTCGCCGGTGCCGTTTTGCGCATACAATTTTACATACTCATAAATTCTTGCATCCATATCTCCTACTGCACTTTCTATGGGTAATAAAGTTTTGCCATCTGATGCATGTACCCTGGCACCGCCATATAATTTTGTTCTGTCGAGAGATTCAACAACAATTACAAAAACAGAAGGGCTGTACATCCATTCAACTGCAGATGAAGTAACGTTATGAATGCCATGATTGCCCAACACCTTTTGATGCCCTGAAATAAACTTTAAACATGTATCACTATCATTAACAGCCCTAAAGGCTCTTATTCTTACTTCTGTTTCCATTCAATTAATTATATACCCAAAACTTACAATTAAAAATTATGAAGAAATTTAAAAAGAATAACCGAAGAGATAGCTTGAACACAGTTATAATTGGTAAAGTAATTATTTTTTTTATACTAATAAAAATTTTATGTTTTTAATTAATTCTGATTAATTTTAACCGTTCAAACGTTTGAATTTATTCTACAAGGTCCTCTTAAAAATCCAATATAAATGACAAATAAATCTATCAACGTTTTATACATTGATGACGAACCACATAACCTAACTGCTTTTAAAGCCGCATTCCGCCGCGATTTTAATGTTTATCTTGCTGATTGCGCTGTTGAAGCCCGCAAGGTAATAGATGAAAACGACATTCACATTATTTTAAGCGATCAGCGTATGCCTGTTACAACCGGAATTGAATTTTTTGAATCTATTATCGCAAAACATCCGGAACCAATTCGCATTTTAATAACAGGTTATACTGATATTAATGCCGTTATTGATGCCATAAACCGCGGCCAGGTGTATAAATATCTTACCAAACCATGGAATGAAGACGACATCAAAATTTTTGTAACCACCGCTTACGAAGTGTTTAATTTAAGAAGAAAAAATGCGGAGCTTACAAAAAAATTGTTGGACGCAAATCATAAACTTGAATTTTTGTTGCGCCAAAGCCTTCTTTCATAAACTGCCGCACTGTCAGTAATTTTTAAATTAATTTCTGCACATGGCTTAATAAGTCATTAAGCTATATATATTTTGTTTGGACTTATTTTTGTTCTATTATTTGTTCAATTTTAAAATGAAAATATATGGCGCTTGAATTCACAGACTCAAATTTTGAAACCAATGTTTTAAAAAGTGATAAGTTAACTATTGTAGATTTTTGGGCTGAGTGGTGTGGCCCTTGCCGGGCAATTGGTCCTGTAATTGAAGAACTATCTAAAGATTATGCCGGCAAAGTAAATATTGGTAAAGTAAATGTAGATCTGAATCCTTCAGTAAGTATGAACTATGGAATTACTTCAATTCCTGCAATACTTTTTATAAAAGGCGGAAAGGTTGTAGATAAGCAAATTGGAGCTGTTCCTAAATCAATACTTGAAAAAAAGATCCAGGCTAATCTCTAAATTATTTTAATGCTAAAAAAAGCTGTCTAATAAGGCAGCTTTTTTTATGTTCTTAAACTTATTTAATTGGGTTGCAAATTCACTTAAATAACTGGTAATCATTCCTTAACATTCACTAAAGGGTTACTTTTTTAAATTTCTGGTATTAAATGTGTATTAAGTACACTTTAAATCCGCGATTGCATCAATTCTTATAAAAGATTGATGCTATTTTTTTATAAGGCATAAATTAAATAAAAATGAAAAAAACAAAAAACATAGCCATCATATCATTCATCAGTAAAAAAACAGACCTGATTGAATGGTCTTACTTTAATAAAAATATTTTAAGTGCGCATGAAATATTTTCTTCTGATTTTGCTGTAAATATTTTAGAAGGCACTTTAAATAAAAAAATAAATATTGCTGATGAAAGCAGCTTAAGCAATCATCGCCAGTTATGTAATTTAATTAATGAAGGCAAAATTGATGCACTCATCATTTTCGGCGAAGCCAGCGAAATTTTCGACAGCAAAAACGTGAAAGCAGTTCTTGAAACCGCAGTTAAACATAATATTCTTGTTGCTGCAAACAGAACCACTGCAGATTTTATTTTGCATTCTTCTTTGCTTAGAAACGAGTATAAAATACATACCGGAGAAAAAAAATTAAACGGCAATAAAGAAGTAGTAAATGCCACTCCAATTCAACTTGCAAAAGCAAGCTGATAATAATTTGAAATAATTTTTTTTATGAACGTTTCGCTTTCAATAAATAATAATAACAGGCTTTATAGAATTGCCGTAAGCGTGTTCTTTTTTATTTCAGGATTTACTGCATCAAGCTGGGCAAGCCGCATTCCTGATATTAAAAACAAACTGCAGTTAAGCGAAGCTGCATTGGGTGCCGTTTTATTTGCCTTACCTGTTGGCCAGCTAATAAGCCTGCCTTTATCTGGCTGGCTTATTTCAAAATTCGGAAGCAGGCAGCTACTTATTTATGCAGCAATATTTTTTCCGCTTACTTTAATATTAATTCCGTTTGCTGCGGCAACATGGCAATTAATTATTGTTTTATTATTTTTTGGCTTGTGGGCAAACCTGTTGAATATATCAATGAACACACAGGCAGTTACCATTGAATCTATGTATGGAAGATCAATCATGGCTTCCTTTCATGGCTTGTGGAGTATTGCCGGTTTTTGCGGTGCTTTGCTTGGAAACTTTTTTGTTTCAAATAGTATTTCGCCGTTGCTGCATTTTTCAATTATTGGTTTTATTATTTCAATACTAATAATTGGTTTTTATAAGAACACATTGCCTTCAAACAACAATGCATCTTTAACCAAACAACAATTTTTTGTAAAGCCAGATAAATCTGTTTTGCTGCTTGGTTTAATTGCTTTTTGTTGTATGATTTGTGAAGGCTCAATGGCAGATTGGAGTGGTGTTTATTTTCAAAACATAATTCATGCACCGCAAAAATTTATTACACTCGGTTATGTTTGTTTTACAGCAACTATGGCAACAGGAAGATTTTTGGGCGATTGGATGATAACAAAATTTGGCGTAAAAAGAATATTACAGTGCAGCGGCGTGTTAATTGCATCAGGCCTTACAACCATCGTTTTATTTCCTTATTTACACATTGCCTTAATTGGTTGTTTGCTTGTTGGCATCGGTGTTTCATGCGTTGTGCCGGTAGTGTATGGCCTTGCCGGAAAATCTAAAACCATGCCTGCAGAATTTGCATTGGCAGCCGTTTCAACCATAAGTTTTTTAGGCTTTTTATTAGGGCCGCCGGTTATTGGTTTTATTGCGCAGATTTCAAGCCTGCGCTGGTCGTTTGCATTAATTGCAACATTAGGCTTTGGCACCACTTTGCTTGCAGGCAGGTTAAAAAATATTACCGAATAATTTTTAAAAAAGATTACAGTAAGCACTTGTAACATCAATAATTTTTGATGCATTATCTTGGCGGCTTCAACAAAGAAAATTGCAATGAATGATTTGCTGAAAATTGCTATTGAAGCTGCCATTGAAGCAGGCAAAGAAATTCTTTCGGTTTATAAAAAAGATTTTTCAATTGAAACCAAAATTGATAATTCTCCGCTCACGGAAGCAGATACAAAAAGCCATCACATAATAAAAAAAATATTATCCCCGGTTGCAATAAATATTTTAAGTGAAGAAGGCAAACAGTTATCTTATAATGAAAGAAAAAACTGGAAAAAATTCTGGCTTGTCGATCCGCTGGATGGCACAAAAGAATTTATTAAACGCAACGGAGAATTTACTGTAAACATCGCCTTAATTGAAAACAATTTTCCGGTTGCCGGAGTGGTGCATGTGCCTGTTACGGGTAAAACATATTTTGCATCAGAACATACAGGCAGCTTTGTATTTACATATCTGCAGGATGATAAAAAAACTATTGATGAATATGTAAATGATGCAAAAAAATTGCCTGATGCTTCGCCGCTTTCTGTTTATACAATTGTTGCAAGCCGAAGCCACAACACGCCGGAAACTGAAAACTTTATTAATGAAAAAAGAAAAGAATTTGGTGAAGTGAATTGTATAAGTTCCGGCAGTTCGCTTAAATTATGTTTGGTTGCAGAAGGCAAAGCAAATATTTATCCGCGTCTTGCGCCAACAATGGAATGGGATACGGCTGCAGGCCACGCTGTTGCAAAGTTTGCAGGCTGCAAAGTGTATAGCTATTTAACTCAGGAAGAACTGCAGTACAACAAAGAAAATTTATTGAATCCATCGTTTATTGTTGAGCGCAGTAATTCGTTCGCAGGTTAATTTAGCAGCATCGCAAAATAAAAATGCTGTTTCACAAATAGTAATCCTCATCATTCAAAATAAAAAAAATCAAACCCTTAATTTCGCAAACTGAAAAACCATTTTAAGCATAAACGCTAATAAAATTTTGCACGCATTCATCATCACTAAAAAATAAATTATTCAATGAAAATTGTTGTTGTAGGTACCGGTTATGTTGGTCTTGTAACGGGTGCTTGTTTGGCCGAAGTTGGTACTGAAGTTATTTGTATTGATGTTAACGAAGAAAAAATCAATAACCTTAAAAAGGGAATTTTACCAATTTACGAACCGGGCCTTGATGGCATTGTAGAACGCAATTTTAAAAAAGGAAGATTGCATTTTAGCACCGATTTAAAAGAAGCAATTATTGGAGCGCAGATTGCATTTATTGCGGTGGGCACACCACCCGGTGAAGATGGCAGCGCCGATTTAAAATATGTATTGCAGGTTGCAACCGAAGTTGGCAGGTATATGAACGGGTATTTAATTGTGGTAACAAAAAGTACAGTACCTGTTGGCACCGCTGCAAAAGTTAAAAAAAGCTATTCAAAATTCTTTGAAAGAAAGAATGGCAAATATTGATTTTGATGTGGCATCAAACCCTGAATTTTTAAAAGAAGGTGCTGCGGTTGATGATTTCTTAAAGCCAGATCGTATTGTTATTGGCATTGAAAGTGAAAGGGCAAAAACATTGCTGCACCAGTTATACGATCCCTTTGTATTAAACGGTCATCCTATTTTGTTTATGGATATTCCTTCTGCAGAAATGACGAAGTATGCGGCCAATGCAATGCTGGCAACAAAAATTTCTTTCATGAATGATATTGCAAACCTTTGCGAACGTGTGGGTGCAGATGTAAATGCAGTGCGCAATGGCATTGGTTCAGATCCGCGCATTGGCAACAGGTTTATTTATCCCGGCATTGGTTATGGCGGTTCTTGTTTTCCGAAAGATGTAAAAGCTTTAATACATACGGCGCAGCATTATAAATATGAAATGCGCATATTAAAAGCGGTTGATACGGTAAATGATGATCAGAAAAAAATTATCGTTTGATAAAATAAACAAGCATTATAAAAACGATCTTAAAAACAAAACATTTTGTATTTGGGGGCTTTCATTTAAACCAAATACTGATGACATGCGTGAAGCACCTTCACTTGTTTTAATTGAATCTTTATTAAATGCGGGCGCAAAAGTGCAGGCATACGATCCGGTTGCCATTGCAGAAGCCCGCCATATATTAAATGATACGGTTGATTTAAAAGAAGACGCAATAAGTGCAGCAGAAAATGCAGATGCCATTATTCTTGTAACGGAATGGCCTGAATTTCGTTTGCCCGATTGGGAAGTGGTCTGCAAAAAAATGCAGGGCAATGTTATGTTTGATGGCCGGAATATTTATCATAAATCAGATCTTGAAAAAATTGGTTTTGTTTATTATGGCATAGGCACAGGCAAACTGTAATTACATAAAATATTTATTTTAAAGATGTGGCATTGTTATTTTAACAGCGCCGCATCTTTTTTATTTTACTTAAGTGTAAATAATATAATTTATCTTACTAAGCAGTTTTAAATCAGTTTAAAAAATGAAAAAGATTTTACTTGCTTTTGTTATAACATTCATATTTACACAAACAATATCTGCGCAATCTTATCATGAATTATACCGGCCGCAAATACATTTTTCACCCAAAGCACATTGGATGAACGATCCTAACGGAATGGTTTATTATAACGGCGTTTATCATCTTTTCTTTCAATATTATCCCGGCGCTTCTGTTTGGGGTCCGATGCATTGGGGCCATGCAACCAGCGAAGATCTGGTGCACTGGAAACAACAGCCGGTTGCATTGTATCCTGATAGCATTGGCTATATTTTTTCAGGAAGTGTTGTTGTTGATAGCAGCAACACTTCAGGTTTTGGCATTAATGGCAAGCCGCCGCTGGTTGCAATTTTTACGCAGCATGATACTGCCGGTGAACGTGCACACACAAACACTTTTCAAAATCAAAGTATAGCTTACAGCAACGATGCAGGTAAAACATTTACGAAATATAAAAAGAATCCTGTTTTAAAAAATCCCGGCTTTACAGATTTTCGTGATCCGAAAGTGATGTGGTATAAACCAAATAATAAATGGATAATGACGCTTGCTGTAAAAGATCATATTGCATTTTATTCATCACCCGATTTAAAAAACTGGACTGCAGAAGGTGAATTTGGAAAAGGCGTTGGCGCACATGGCGGTGTTTGGGAATGCCCTGATTTAATTTCTTTTAATGATGATGGCAAAGAGGTTTGGGCTTTAATTGTTAACATCAATCCCGGCGGACCAAATGGTGGTTCTGCCACGCAATATTTTATTGGAGATTTTAATGGCAAAACATTTACATCTTTTAATAACAATATAAAATGGATTGATTATGGCCCTGATGAATATGCCGGCGTTACGTGGAGTAATACAAGCGAAAGAAAAATTTTTTTAGGATGGATGAGCAATTGGAGTTATGCGCAGGTGGTGCCCACTGAAGATTGGAGAAACGCGATGACATTGCCCCGAAATTTAAACCTCGTTCACATTGACAGCGATATTTTTATTGCATCAAAACCGGTTGTTGAATTAAACAGCATTGCAAACAACCCGCAGGTTATAAAATCAATTTCTGTTAATCAGTCGTATGATCTGGCGCAACAGTTAAACGATTTTAAATTGCCTTGCAGGTTAGATTTTAATGTGCAGGATGCAAAAGATTTTTCGCTCGCTTTTTCAAATGATAAAAATGAATTGCTGAATGTTGGATATGATGCAACGCAGAAAAATTTTTACATCGATCGCACAAAATCCGGCGAAACAAATTTTGAACAGGATTTTAGTGCAATTCATACGGCGCCACGCATTTCAAACGCAAAAAATATTCATGTAATTATTATTGCTGATGTAAGTTCAATTGAATTATTTGCTGATGATGGTTTAAGCGTTATGACGGAAATTTATTTTTCTTCTGAACCCTACAATAAAATTGTTTTTCAAACCAACAGCAATGTGCAGATAGATAATTTTATTTATACAGCATACAAATCCATCTGGAAATAAGCCGCGAAAATTTCTTTATACCTTTTCACCGATAATCAAAAAAATCAACAGCAGCTTACCTGTTGATTAATTGCTTTCGCCGACAAAAATTTTATGATGGTCGCTTTTCTCTTTTCATAGTTGTATGCTGCAAATAGTTTTGTGTTGTGAACGAAAAAAATGTTCAGCAAATTCAATAACAAAAAATAATACAACATGAAAAAGTTTTTTTTAGCCGCATCAATTGCAGTATTGCTTTCAGCCGGCTTAACACAAACACAGGCGCAAACAAATTCAGTAAACATTGAAAATTTAAGCACAGCATCTGTTAACACAAAAAAACCGGTAATAATAAATGAAATGCCTGTATATAATAAAGCCGGCAAATTACTATACACGGTTAAGCGTTACGATGAATCTGCGTTGCCAAAAGAAATAAGCAGAATGGTAAGAAACCAATTTTACGATTTTGATATTTTAGGTGTTGAAGAAGTGGTAATTCCGCATAACAACAACAGCGTTTATTTTGTGCATATCGGCAACGAACAAAAATTAAAAACCATAAAAATTTACAATGGCGAATCAGAAGTAATGAATGAGTATAAGAGAGGATAAGTTTCAGCAGCAATAATAAAAAAGGCGGTTTAATTAACCGCCTTTTTTTGTTGAAAAATTTTTTTAAAACGGAAGATCATCGCCCGCATCATTTATATCATCGTTGTTATGTGCATTTGAATTTTGATTAGCGTACGCATTTGAATTGGAGTTGGAATTAGAATTAGAATAAGATCTTTCCTGCTGCTGAGGGCCAACACCTTCACCGCGTGAGCCAAGTAATTGCACCGTTTGCACACGCAAACTTAATGATGCACCACTTTTGCCGTCGTTGGTTTGATACGTACGCACTTCAGGTGTGCCTTCTGCATACACCTGTGTTCCTTTTTTTAAGTAGGGCGAAATGCCGGTACGGTCAGTCCAGTAAGCGCATTCAACCCATGTTGTTTTTTCGCGTTGAGCGCCGCTGCTATCTTTAAATTTTTCTGTATGTGCAACGCTGAAATTAATTACGTTTTTGCCGTTAACTGTGTTTACTATGCAATCTTTACCAAGATTGCCGATTACCATTAATTTGATCATAGCATTAAATTTTTAGTACTGTGAATATAACAATTAAACAATTTTAAATTTAAATGTGCAATAAAAAATTCGGTAATATTTTTATGTTGCCGGCTTTTGTATTTTAATTAAGCTTCGTTGTGCCTGTCCTCAACTAAGATTGGGGATCACTCCCTTGTACAGTTGATTTTTTATGGCAGCATTTGCAATAAATAATGTTGCATTTCATGCTGATATTTTTTACAAATATTTGCTGCTGCTTCTTCAAAATCTTCTGTATCTGATGCATATATAATGCTGCGGCCAACATTTACAATTAGGCCGCAATCTTTGTTCATTCCATATTCACTTACTTCTTTTAAATTTCCGCCTTGCGCACCAATGCCGGGAATTAAAATAAAATGTTCAGGAATAATTTTTCTGATGTTTTTAAGCTGGCTTGCCTGTGTTGCACCAACAACAAACATTAAATTTTCAGGCGTTGCCCATGTTGAAACTTTGCTGATGATTTCTTCATAAAAAAATTGTTGGGTTGATGTGTGAAGCAATTCAAAATCTTCAGCGCCTTTGTTTGATGTTAAGCCTAAAACAATAGTAAATTTATTTTTATGATCAAGAAACGGGCGCACACTGTCTTCACCCATAAACGGCGAAACAGTTACAGCATCAAAGTTGTAAGTTTCAAAAAAAGTTTTTGCATATTGTGCGGATGAGTTGCCAATATCACCACGTTTTGCATCTGCAATTTTAAAATGCGTTGATGGAATATGGTTAAGCGTTTCTTCTAAAATTTGCCAGCCTTTTATGCCAAGCACTTCATAAAATGCAGTATTTATTTTATAACTTATGCAATAGTTTTTTGTCGCATCAATAATAGCTTTATTAAAATCCAAAACAGCGTTGGGTTTTGATTGAAGATGCTTTGGCAATTTGGCAACGTCTGTATCTAATCCAACACATAAATAATTTTTCTTTTGCTTTATTTGGTTGATAAGCTCTGTGCGGTTCATTTATTTTTATTAAAAATATTATGCTGGTTTTGCTGCATGTTTAACGCAATTTGCTGCGCATCTGCATCTCCATTTTGTAATTGCTCAATAATGTTTCCATAACTTTTTTCATCGCGGTTTTGGCTAAGTTTAAAAACATGATCTATTGCAGTAATTTCAATTTCAAAAGCAATAATGGCTTTCATCATATTACTTACATATTCTTCTGTCATTTTTGAAACCAGCGAAGGTGAGTGCGGATTGTTTTCAAATTTTTCTGTAAGTTTTGTAAGAAGATTATGCAGAAATATTTCATCTTTAAATTCTAAAATTCCTGCTGCATGAACTGACTGGTAATTCCAGGTGCTGCCAATATCTTTTGTTGAATACCAGCTTGCGCTTACATAAGAATGTGCGCCGGAAAATATTGCTAATACATTTTTATTTTGTTCAAAAGCAATTGTATGTTTTTGCTTGCGCATGATGTGTGCCTGCAAAAAAATTTTATCATTTCTTTCTTCTATTAAAACAGGAACATGCGTTGCTACCGGGTTGTTGTTTGCATCGCAGCCGCACAACGTTATAAACGGATGCGATTGCATAAACGCAAACACCTCTTTATATTCGTTCGCTTTAAAATGTGGAAGGTCGTACATGAATTATAAATGATGAATAATGAGTAATGAATAATAACTGATAATAAACTTATAATTCATAACATAACTTATAATTTATTCAAACAATCTCTGCCACTTTTTCTTCAGAAAAATTTGCATTGAACATTGAAACACTTCTTGCAACCAGTGCGGCAACATTTTCAAATGCACTGCGTGAAATTTCATCATCACTCATCATTGCGGGAATGCCTTCATCGCCGCCTTCACGAATATTTTGCACCAATGGAATTTGACCAAGAAAAGGCAAATCATATTCTTCAGCCAATCGCTTCCCTCCTTCCTTTCCAAAAATATAATATTTATTATCGGGCAATTCTGCAGCAATAAAATAAGCCATGTTTTCAACCAAACCAATTATAGGAACATTTAATTGTGCCTGCGCAAACATTGCAATGCCTTTTTTTGCATCAGCCAGTGCAACAGGCTGCGGCGTGGTTACAATTACAGCGCCGGTAACAGGCACTGTTTGCATTAATGTTAAATGAATATCGCCGGTTCCCGGTGGCATATCAATAACAAGATAATCCAGTTCGCCCCAATCAACATCGGTTACAAATTGCTTTATGGCGCTGCTTGCCATTGGCCCGCGCCAAACAACAGCACTTTTTTCATCAACCAATAAACCAATGCTCATTAATTTAATTCCATAACGATCAATTGGCACAATCATTCCTTTGCCATTTACATCACGCATCATTGGCCTTTCGCCGCGAACACCAAACATAATAGGCACGCTTGGCCCATAAATATCAGCATCCATTAAACCAACCTTTGCATTATGTTGCGCTAATGCCAGAGCAAGGTTTGCAGCTACCGTGCTTTTTCCAACACCACCTTTACCACTAACAACCGCAATAATATTTTTTACTGCAGGCAAAATTGTTTTTTTATCTGTGCGCTTGCTTGTTGTGTGAGAAGTGAAATTTATGTTCACAATTATATTTTCATCCAGTTGATGTATTGCATTAATACAATCTGTTCTAATTACTTCTTTTAAAGGGCATGCCGGCGTTGTTAGCACAATTGTAAACGAAACAACATTATTATTCACCGCAACATCTTTTACCATGTTCAGCGTAACAATATCTTTTTTAAGGTCAGGTTCCTGCACAACGCTCAATGCTTTTAAAATTTCATTTTCAGTCATCAATCATATTTTTGTTAAAAACGTTTTCGAGATTGCAAAGTTAACTTCAGGTATCATTTATTTGTCAGTCGATTTTTTTTCTTTGCATAGAAATTGATTTATAAATTATCCGGATGGCTAAAACGTTACGATATTTTCTTTTTTCGGTGATGATTTTTTTGTCGCTGCATAGTGCTGCACAAAATCAGCCGCAGTCAAAAGATTCAGTGGTTCAATTGTATGGTGTGGTGATGAGTGCCGATAGTTTGCGCGGGCTTGATGCAACAAGTGTTATTGTTGAAGGCACAGGACGAGGTACCATTACAAACGACCAGGGCGTATTTTCAATTGTTGTTTTAAAAGGCGATACCATTCGTTTTTCAAGTATTGGCTTTAAAGATAAAAGTATTGTTATTCCGCAAAAATTACAGGGCAATCAATACAGTGTTATACAATTAATGGTGAATGATACTGCATATCTTCCGGCAACTATTTTAAAACCACGGCCAAGCCGTGCACAGTTTGAAAGAGATTTTGTAAATACGGATGTGCCTGCAGATGCGCTTGAAATTGCACGCCGCAATAACGATGCTGCTACACGCAAAGCTTTAATGATGAGTTTGCCCGCTGATGGCGGTGAAGCTGTAAATGCGCAGTTCAGGCAGCAGGCAGCCAGGTCTTATTATTCAGGGTCAGTTACCTCCTCAAAATATTTTTAATCCTGTGGCCTGGGCAGAATTTATACAGGCATGGAAACGCGGCGATTTTAAAAAGAATTCGCAGCAAAATCAATAATAGCTTCTTTAAAAAGCAATCAATAATCTGTTATCTTAGCGCGCTAAAATGCTTTCAAAAAAAAGCATTCAGAACAAAATGAAAAAACTAATTGCGCTGCTTGCAATATTTTCTTTTACTGCCTTACATGCACAGGATAAACCAACGCAAGACGATAACATTGTTGTTACAAAACATCAAATAAAAATTGGCGCAGAAACAATAAATTATACCGCCACAACAGGCTTTATGCTGATGAAGGATGAGAACGATTCTCTTAAAGCCAAAATATTTTATGTTGCTTATACAAAAGATGGTGAAGATGTTTCAAAACGGCCGTTGCTGTTTGCGTATAACGGCGGGCCGGGTTCTGCATCTGTTTGGCTGCACATGGGCGCAATTGGCCCAAAAAAAGTTGTATTGAGTGATAAAGGTGAAATGCAGCAACCGCCTTTTTCTTACACAGATAATGAATATACCTGGCTTGATAAAACCGATATTGTTTTTATTGATCCGATGATGACAGGCTTTACACGCCCGGCGCACGGGCATGATAAAGACGAGTTTACCGGCTTCGAAAACGATACGCATTTTGTGGGCGATTTTATTCGTTTATATACAAGTAAAAATGCACGATGGAATTCGCCTAAATTTATTGGCGGCGAAAGTTATGGAACCACACGTTCTGCCGGCGTTGCCAATTATTTGCAGCAGCGTTATGGCATGTATTTAAATGGCGTAATTCTTATTTCTGCCATTTTAGATTTTGGTGCAGATGCAACTGATCGCGGTAACGACAGGCCTTATCCTTTGCAATTGCCAACATTTGCAGCCACTGCATGGTATCATCATAAATTATCACCTCAATACAATGATCTTAAATCTTTATTAGCTGAAGTAGAAAATTTTTGTATGAATGAATATGCATCCGCATTATTAAAAGGCGATGCGATAACCGATGCAGAAAAAAATGAAATTGCAGATAAGCTGCATCAATATACCGGCTTATCAAAACAATATATTCTTGAATCTAATTTACGTTTAAAGGTTGGCCGGTTTAATAAAGAATTGCTGAGAGATTCTGGGTTAACGGTTGGCCGTTTAGACAGCCGTTTTACGGGTTATGATTACGATGAAGTTGGCGAACAATATGAATACGATCCAAGTTATGATAAAACGGTTTACGGCCCGTTTGCAGCAGCCGTGAACGATTACATAAAACGCGAATTAAAATTCACCAGCGACCTGCCTTATGAAATTTTAACCGGCCGTGTTGGTTACTGGCCTTTAAGCAACGATCGTTATTTAAATGTTGCAGAATCACTTCGCGAAGCGATGACAAAAAATCCATTTTTAAAAGTTTGGATTGCGCAGGGTTATTACGATATGGCAACTCCATACTTTGCAACAGAAAATGTTGTGGCGCACATGTTTTTAAAAAAAGATATTCGCAAAAACCTGCACTTTACTTTTTACGAAGCAGGCCACATGGTTTACATCAACAAGCCATCACTTGCACAATTAAAAAATGACTTCGCATCATTCATGCAGCAGGCACTGCCAAATAAAGCATCTCAAAACTGAATTATCAAAACAACTCAATAACATCAGCCAAAACTCTTATTTTTGAGCCGAGCAAGAGTTAGTTCTGTATCATTAATTAACAAGTATAACTGATTGCATAAATGTCAGCAAAAGTTACAAAAATTGGCGTACTAACATCAGGAGGAGACTCACCCGGAATGAATGCGGCTATAAGGGCAGTTGTAAGAACCAGCCTTTACCGCGGGCTGGATGTTTTTGGAATTATGCGCGGGTATAATGGCATGATTGAAGATGATATTTATCAGATGAATTCTCGCTCTGTTGCAAATATTATTCAGCGCGGCGGAACCATTTTAAAAACCGCACGCAGCAAAGATTTTTATGGTGAAGAAGGAAGAAAAAAAGCCGTATGCTAATTTACAAAAACGGGGCATTGATGGGCTGGTGGTAATTGGCGGAGATGGCAGTTTTACCGGCGCTTATAAATTAAGCAAAGAGTTTGGCATTCCGTGCACGGGCATTCCCGGAACAATTGATAAAGATTTATACGGAACAGATTTTACCATTGGCTTTGATACCGCCGTAAACACAGCAGTGCAGGCAATTGACAAAATTCGGGATACAGCAGATTCGCACGACCGTCTTTTTATTGTTGAAGTAATGGGCCGCCATGCGGGTTATATTGCATTGCACAGCGGCATTGCAACAGGTGCTGAAAATATTTTAATGCCCGAAGTAAATACCACTGTAGATGAAATGATAGCCTCTCTTTCTGAACAGGAAAAAAGAAAAAAGCTGGTTAATTTGGTTATTGTGGCAGAGGGTTACCAGGCAGATCCTTCAAATTCAGAATTAAGAGGCGCCAATCGAAGTGGCACGGCTGGTGCAGGAAAAATTACCCGGCCTCGAAACACGCGTTACCATTCTTGGGCACATTCAAAGAGGCGGCCCTCCTTCTTGCATGGACAGGTTTATTGCAAGCCGCATGGGCTATCATGCAGTTGAATGTTTGATTGAAGGAAGGCATAATGTTATGATCGGCATTCTGCACAACAATATGCATTATACGCCGCTTGAAATTGCGATTCGTGAAAAACAAAGAATAGGTGAAGACTGGTTAAATATTGTAAAGATATTAGCGAGTTGAAATGTAAGATTTATCTTGCCTTTGCTTACTAATAATAAACTAAAAATAAAAGGAAAACATGTCTGAAGGCATATCAAAATACCTGCATAAAGAAATGGACCGGCAGGCAGGTATAGAGCACACATTTCATCGCACAAAAATTGTTGCAACCAGTTGGCCCGGCCTGTGATACTTATGAAAAAATGCTGGATCTTGCAAAAGCAGGTGTAAATGTTTTCCGCTTAAATTTTTCTCATGGCACCTGCGAAGACAAAGCCAAAATATTAGAACTCATTGAAAGAATGAATAATGAAGAACCGTTTAATATTTCCTCGCTTGCAGATTTGCAAGGCCCTAAATTAAGGGTAGGCGAAATGGAAAACGGGTTGCTTGAAATAAAGAACGGCGATATTTTAACCTTTACTTCAAATGAAAAAGTAATCGGCACAAAAGAAAAAATTTATGTGTCTTATCCCAACCTGCATGAAGATGTAAAAGTGGGCGATAAAATTTTAATTGATGATGGCAAACTTGAAGTGGTTGTTATAGAAATTACACCAGATGATGAAGTAAAAGTTGCCGTTACTTATGGCGGAATATTATTGCCAAAAAAAGGCGTAAATCTTCCTGATACCGAAATCTCACTTCCCGCATTAACTGAAAAAGATTTGTCTGATCTTGAATTTATTTTAGATCATAAAGCGATTGGATTGCGCTTTCTTTTGTGCGCAAAGCAGAAGATATTATTGATCTGAAAAAAAGAATTGCAGAAAAAAATTCATCGAGTAAAGTAATTGCAAAAATTGAAATGCCTTCTGCGTTAAAAGATCTGCGCAACATCATACTTGAATCAGATGCAGTGATGGTTGCCCGCGGCGATCTTGGTGTTGAATTGCCTGTTGAAAAAGTTCCGATGGCACAACGGGAGATCATTCGTAAATGCATTCATCGTGGCAAAACCTGTAATTGTTGCCACGCAAATGATGGAAAGCATGATTGACCATGTAAAACCCAACAGAAGTGAAATTACCGATGTTGCCAATGCAGTGTTAGAAGGCGCTGATGCGGTAATGCTAAGTGCAGAAACGGCAACCGGAAAACATCCTGCATTTGTTGTTGAAACTATGCGCCGCATAATTTTAGAAGTTGAAAAAACCGAATATCGTTATAACCGCGAAGAAGATTTAAAACCGCTTGCGCATTCGCCATCTTTTTTAAGCGATGCCATTTGTTATAACGCCTGCAAAATTGCAAAAGATGCAAACGCACGATGCTTTAATTGGTATGACGCAAAGTGGTTACACCGCGTTTATGCTAAGCAGTTATCGGCCAAAAGCTCCGTTGTATATTTTTACAAAAGTGAGAAGTCTTGTTAACCAGTTAAGTTTAAGCTGGGGCGTTCGTGCTTTTTATTATGATGAAGAAATTAGTTTTGATGATATATTTTTTGACCAGATTAAATATTTTAAAAGCAAGAGGATTTATAAAGACGGATGATGTTGTAATTAATACAGGAAGCACGCCGGTAAATCTTCACCTGCCAACAAATGTTTTAAAGATCTCTAAAGTTGAATAAAAAAAATTCCCGCAGTTTGCGGGATTTTTTTTTGTGTTATTAATACACTTTATTGATGAATTAATAACAAGCGTTTATAATTGTATCATCTTTTAAAATAACTTTAAATGAAAAGGTTTTTATTCTGTATGCTTTCAGTTTTATCTGCATCATGTTTTTCTCAATCACTCAATATTATTCCGCAGCCTGCACATGCAGAAATAAAGCAAGGCGAATTCATTATCACGCCATCAACAAAAATTATTGCAGAAGCTTCAGGCGTTAATAACAGCGTGCATTTTTTAAATAATTATCTTAAAAAATATTATGGGTTTGAATTGCAGGCTTCAACAGAAAAATCTGCTGCTAAAAATGTTATTGAATTAAATTTTGAACGGCTTGATAACACAATTGCAGGCGCTTATAAAATGGATGTAGATAAAAACAAAATTTACATTCGCGGCAACGATGAGCAAGGTATTTTTTATGGCATTCAAACTTTAATACAATTGTTGCCAACAAAAAAATTAACCAGTCTTAATGTTCAGGCATGCAGTATTGTTGATTCACCTCGTTTTGCATATCGCGGATTGCATTTAGATTGCGGCCGCCATTTTTTTTCTGTTGATTTTATCAAGCAATACATCGATTTTATTGCCATGCATAAAATGAATACTTTTCACTGGCACTTAACAGAAGACCAGGGCTGGCGCATAGAAATAAAAAAATATCCTTTGCTTACAAAAGTGGGCAGTTGCAGAAATGGAACCATCACCGGCCATCATCCCGGCACCGGAAATGATAATAAAAAAGATTGCGGGTTTTATACGCAGCAACAAATAAAAGACATTGTAAAATATGCAGCAGACCGCTACATCACCATCATTCCTGAAATTGAAATGCCCGGCCATGCCTCTGCAGCCATTGCTGCATATCCGCAATTAAGTTGCTTTCCAAATGAATCTACACCCATTGCAAAAGGTGTAACATGGAGCGGAGATTCAAGCGGCAAGCAGGTGCAGCAAAGCTGGGGTGTTTATCCTGATGTGTTTTGCCCGAGCGATTATACGTTTAAATTTTTAGAAAATGTTTTAGATGAAGTGATGCAATTATTTCCATCAAAATATATTCATATCGGCGGAGATGAATGCCCGAAAGATTACTGGAAGCGCTCTGCATTTTGCCAGCAATTAATAAAAGACAGCGGTTTAAAAAATGAAGAAGGCTTGCAAAGTTATTTCATACAAAAAATTGAAAAATATTTAAATAGTAAAGGCCGTTTAATAATTGGATGGGATGAAATTTTAGAAGGCGGTATTGCGCCAAACGCAACTATAATGAGCTGGCGTGGCGAACAGGGCGGCATTGATGCAGCAATGCAACATCATAAAGTTATTATGACGCCAGGTGGTTATGTATATTTTGATCATGCTCAAACCAAAAACGAAGACAGCCTTACCATCGGCGGTGATTTACCTGTTGAAACAGTTTATAAATATGAACCTTTGCCATCTCAACTTTCTGCAGATGAACAAAAATATATTATTGGTGCACAGGCAAATGTTTGGACGGAATACATGAGCAATCCTGCAAAAGTTGAATACATGATTTTTCCGCGGCTTGATGCATTAAGTGAAGTGTTATGGAGCCCGCAGGCAAATAAGAATTGGGATGATTTTAAAAACCGTTTACCGCAAGTGTATAAACGATATGATTTTTTAAATATTCGTTATAACTTAAAAGGAATTGATAAAGACGAATAGATAAACTAATATAATAACCAATAACCATTCACAACTTATGGTAGATTCATTTGAAAAAATTCCCGTTGAAATTTTTGCAACACCAAAAGACGGCTCAAAGCATGCAGCCGCTGAAATTGCAGATCTTATCAAACAAAAACAAAAAGAAAACAAACCATGTGTATTAGGCCTTGCAACAGGTTCAACACCCATCACCATGTATAAAGAACTGGTGCGTTTGCATAAAGAAGAAGGCTTAAGTTTTAAAAATGTAATCACCTTTAATCTGGATGAATATTTTCCAATTAATAAAAACGCTTATCAAAGTTACTGGAGCTTTATGCACCGGCATTTATTTAATCATGTTGATATAAATCCATCCAACATTCATATTCCAAATGGTGAATTAACCAAAGAAGAAGCCAAGCAGCATTGCATTCAATACGAACAAATGATTGATGATGCAGGCGGCATTGATCTGCAGGTTTTGGGCATTGGCAACAACGGCCATATTGGTTTTAATGAACCCGGCGCAAGCATCTTTTCTAAAACACGTTTAACCAATCTCGATAACAATACCCGCATTGCAAATGCAAGAGAGTTTCAAAATATTTCAAAAGTGCCGCGGCTTGCTATAACCATGGGCATAAGCACCATTATGAAAGCAAAAAAAATTCTGCTGCTTGCATGGGGCTTTAAAGCGCAAATTGTTGCAAAAGCAGTAGAAGGTTATGTTACAGAACATGTGCCTGCAAGCATTTTACAGCAACATAATAATTGCATATTTATTTTAGATGAACAAGCCGCTTCTGAATTAACGCGGTTTAAATCTCCATGGTTAACGGGAGAAATTGAATGGACGCCAAAAATGATTAAACGGGCAGTTGTAAATATTGCATTGAAACTAAATAAACCTGTTTTAAGTTTAACAACACATGATTATAATGAAAATGGTTTGGGCGAATTGCTGGTTGAACAAGGAGATGCTTATGAAATTAATCTGCAGGTTTATTATTTGTTCGTGACAGCATAACAGGCTGGCCCGGCGGAAAACCAAACGCAATAATTCCTGCACATCCTGAACGCAGCGAACCTTATCCAAAACGGTGTCATAATATTTTCGCCGCATCCTGATGATGATATCATCAGCATGGGCGGCACTTTTATGCGCCTGCATGATCAGGGTCATGAAGTGCATGTGGCTTATCAAACCAGCGGCAACATTGCTGTTACAGATGAATTTGTAACACGGTTTATAGATTTTGCTGTGGGCTTTGAAGGCCTGTTTAATATTGATAATGAAAAAGAGCAACGAATATACTTGCAGATGCACAAAATTTTCTTTCATCTGAAAAGCCAGAACAAATTGACACACCCGAAATACGGGCCATAAAAGGATTGATAAGAAGATCTGAAGCCAAGGCAACCTGCAAGTATGTTGGCCTGCCCGAAAAACGCTGGCATTTTCAAAACCTGCCTTTTTATGAAACCGGAACGGTTGAAAA